>JAZSQI010000025.1:0-18027 GCA_045537895.1 Clostridia bacterium | reverse complement strand
GCAATGAATGATTCGTGTGCAATTTATTATCTACTTCACCCAACGCTTTTTAAAACAAAAAAAGTCGATATAGATTTAAACCTTACGACAAAACCCGGAAAAACTTATTTTAATTACAACGCAAGAGGAAGGGTTAACGCTGTCGTAAAAATGAAGATTAATAAATTTCACAAAATATTTATATATTTGGGAGGAGTTTATGAACGAAGAAAAAACAAAAAAAATTCTTTTATATATATTTATATCACTAATATTAGGAGGAACTATATGGGCTATAATTTCTTTAACATATTCTCCTATAAAAGAGTTAAGAAGTAATGAAGTAACAGAAACAAATTCATATAAAGATATAACTCAAAAAAATAATAATGACAATAACGACAACAATGTTGCTTCTAATAATGAAAATATATTATCAAATATTGATATAACTGCTGACCAATCAATGCCAGATAGTGATACAAGTAGTATATCTAGCCTTACTGAAACAGAAATAGCCACATATACAACAACTATATATGATACTGAAGAATCTAGAATTCATAACATAACTTTAGCTGTTGGTAAGTTAGACAATGCTACAGTAGAAGCAGGTGAAGAATTTTCTTTTAATAATACGATTGGACCAATGGGAGCAAATCAAGGTTATCAAAAAGCAACAGGATTTGATGGTAATGGTAAAAAAATAAAAATATACGGTGGTGGTATGTGCCAAATAAGTAGCACTTTATATAATGCCGTATTAATTGCTAACCTAGAAGTGACAGAAAGACATGCTCATAGCAGACGTGTTTACTATGTTCCTCAAGATAAAGATGCTTCTGTGGCTTATGGAGGAGCAGATTTTAAGTTTAAAAACACTAGTGACAGCAAACTAAAAATCAAAGCTACCACTGATGGCCATGATGTGACAGTAACTCTATATAAAGTAGAATAAAGGAGAAAGTTATATATACTCTCTCCTTTATATACATATTAAGTATAATTTATTTGTTTATATCAATAAATATTTTTTCATATGGTTTTACTAATCCAAGTTTTTCTCTTGCAACTTGCTCAATATATTCTGCTGTATTTGTTTGAGCCATTAATTCTTCGTTTTCAGTTTTTTCTTCATTTATTTCATTGATAGCATTTTCATAATATTCCTCTTGTACTTTATATTCATTTATTCTAAATTGTTGAATACAAAATACAGAAACGAAATATACAAAAATTCCTATTCCTAGTACTCTAGCAAAATTAATCTTTTTTCTACTTTTTTTATTGCTATAATTACTCATTTTAACCCCTTATTTTATCCTATGTATCTTTGATTTATTTAATTTATAAAGATAAGATATCATATTATAAAATTTATTGCAATATTTTTTTGATTTTTTTGATAAAAAATCATATATTGTCACAAAAATGTCTTTATACAAAAATAATGGTAAAAAAATGAAATAAAATATATTATTTGATATCTGTATAATTCTGCTAAATATTTTAATTACATATGTACTTATTGTAGATACATATATACTTATTCCTAAAAATACAGCTAAAAATAAATATAGTCTTAACTCATCTTGTATGTTATATATTAAAACGCCTGCTAAAACTATACCTATTATAATGAAAAATATTATATCTTGAATATAAATATACTTATCTTTGTATTTTTTAATTTTCCTAAGGGCTCTAAAGAAATCAAATATTATACCTATTATTATACCTACTAATATAAAAACAAAAAAAGTTACTGTTTCTTGTTTTAATTCCATATTATAACTTCCTCTTTATTTAAATATTTTATTAAACATTCCACCTTTTTTTACGCTATCTAAATCATTGTATTGTAGCATCCCTATTTGCCCTTCTACGACAAGTTCAGTATTATCTAAATTTAATTTATTCATTTTTAAATCTTTTCCTTTTATTGTTAAAATTCCCATTTCAGTTTCTGTTAATACTAATTCATCATCGAAACTATGAATATCAATTATTCCAGTTATTACTACCTTCTCTCTGTTTTCCATTATTATATTATGATTGCTCATCTTATTATTTTGCATAGTTTTTTTATCGTCCATATATTTCTCCTCCTTGTTACTCATTATATTAATATATATTCTTGTCTAAAATTTTTATGCAAAAAAATAGTACAAACTATTCAAAATTTGTACTATTTAAAGTTATTTAACATCCATATACATTTACTGTTTTATCATCACAAACTGGCTCATATACCTTTTCTGTTAGCTCTATAAGTTGAGTTTTAAGTTCTTTTCTTCTTGTTTCATTAAAATATTCTTTTACGTCTACACCAGATAAAGTACTCATACTATTGTTATGACCCACTATCTTTCCATCTTTTATAAAATATGCATCTGGTACATATATTCTCTTTACGCCATTTTCATCAACTTCTAAATAATCTGATAATATTTCAACTAATTTTTTATACTCATCTGTCTCTTGTTTTCTCATTTCTTTTATATTTAAATAATATATTTTTTCTACGTCTCTTTCTCTTGCAACTTCATCAAGCACAGGTACATACGCTTGACAATAAGGACATGCAGGAAAACCAAAAAACACAATCCCTGTTCCTTTTGTTAATACTTCTACTATTTCATCATATGTTGCATAATAATATATATTATTTTCCATATCTACTGATGGATAATCTCTATAAAATCTAATATTATCTGAAACGCTACTATCAATTGCATTTCCTACTTCAGTTTTTTTAAACAAATCTGTATTTAAATAGATAAGTGCAAATGACAAGACTAAAATTATACAAGATAACAACATAATCAATCTTTTTCTATCTTTACTCATATATCTTCACCTGAAAGGTATTTTATCATTTATACTATTTGTTGTCAATTAAGTTATCGTGTAATATATTAGTAAATTCTTCTGCTACTTCTTTTTTTACCAAAATATTAATAGCTATCTCACTAAATGATATCATTATTATATTTATTTTATTTTCCGTTGCAAGCTCAAATATTTTATTAAAATGTTCTGGATATGAGGTTAAACTATCTCCCACTATTGTTATCTTAGAAACATTATCATTCTTAGTTATAATTTTTGCACCATAATGCTCTAATAACTTCTCTCTATCATCATATTTAACATTTACCACCTTTGTTCCTTCTGCATTACTACAAGTATTTTTTACACTTATAGGCATATCATAAATTCTTCCTACCCCAACAGATCTATTGTGAAGAACTTTTGCACCTGCTGTAGCAGCTTCTAATATTTCCTCATATGATACTGATTTTAATAACTTTGCATTTTTTACAACTCTCGGATCTGCTGTATATATTCCATCAACATCTGTTGAGACAAATAAATGCGAAAGAAAGTAATAGTTAGCTAAGTAAGAATTTAAGGAGGATTTAAATATGCAAATAGAAAATAATATGTTAGATATGTGGTTAGATTTTAGATATGAGAGTCTAGCAGAAATTACAGATGAAGATAAAAACTTTAACACTCAAATACAAACAATAGCAGATAAAATAATGTTTCATAAAAATAATGAAACCGAACTTCAAGATGGAATATTAGACTTATTAGACAAATATTCAAGCTATTCTAGTTACTTAAGTGAGAGATATTACAAAGCAGGTTTTAAGGATGCTACTAAATTATTTTTCAATATATCTCACAATAATGATATAGGTTAATTTTTAACTAACATATTTTAAACCTAAAACAATATTAACTATATATTAAAAGTTTATTAAAATATAGTTTAAAGCTTTACAATTTAATATTTAGCATAAGCACTTGTAGTTAATAAATTACAAGTGCTTTTTATGCAAAAGAGTTAGGCAGTACCTCTTTAAAAGTACTAGGTGTAATGAGCCGCTGCAAAAAGTTCATTCGTAGTTATATAAACCGTCTATTTATATAATATGCGTAAGTGAGATTTTAGAACATAGACTCACAATAATAAAAGAGTATTCGGTGGCAAAGTTTGATTGTGGATTTATAGTTGTAAAAAGTTTGGGCAAATATGAACAAAGATATTTAATATCAGCAACTATAGTAGCAAGGCTACTTACTAGACTACCTATGAACAAAGCGAACGACCGACGGTTTCAATCTATATATAGGTGTAATAATTCTTTTTTAGCAAATGGGATTATTACACCTACTTTACTTTAGCTCACTCCCTCTGGTTTCAGTGTGAAAGGTATACTATAATCTTTAAGACATCTCATGCCTCTTTTAGTGTGTGTGTGAGGCAATGAGATGTCTTAATTTTTTATATTCTATTTTTCCTTATATCATCTAAATGATCTTGAAATGTTCTTCCATATCTTGATGTTGTTGTAGAAGTTTCTACTACATCTTTTATTATTATATTTTTTCTTATTGATGAAAGTTTTTGCATAGTTTCAGCTATTAAAGGCTCTCCTAAATCAAACAATTCACAGTTTTTATTTTTTAATCTTACGCATAAATAATAATATTTTAAACCAAATAAATTTTTAATAGTAAGTACTAATTTATTTACTTCTATTATATCATCTAATAATATTACAATATCATCATTAGAAACAAGAAAATTTGATGTAATTACAATCTTATTATTACTATATAAAACATCTTGCTTATTCATTTCTTCATCTGCTAATTTTAAAAATCGTTCTGCTTCTCCTGCTCCATGTATATCTACTAGATTTGATACTTCTTCACTCTCAATAGGAGAATAAGTATTTTTAAAATATTTTTTGGTTACCAATACTAAACCTACTCCTACTAAAAGAAAACCTATCCATATATCACTTAAAAATTTTGATTTTGAAATCATAGTTCCTTTATTATAGTATTTATATGCATATGTTTTATTAATACCAACTGATATATTATTACTATTTTTAATAATATCATCAATTATTTTATATTCTTCTTTATAATTAGCTGTTTCTGAAAGCTTTAATGTACTCAAACTAATTGTTCTTATATCATTTAAATCAAGATTTCTATATTCATCCATATCAATTTTCATATCAACGCAAAATAAATATCCATCCTTTTCGATTCCTAAAATAACTATATTTTGATTTTCTATAACTTTTAATTCGTATACTTTAGCGTCTTTAACATCAAAGTCAAAAATACGATGTCCCTTATCATATAAAGTATCTAACACTAGTATACTATCTATATTATATTTGCTCATATGTATAAAAATAAATGTTAATGGAATAATTGCAATAATCATCATAATTAATAAACTCACAAAAAAACTTCTATTTTTCTTTTTTATATTACCTAATATTCCCATAATATACCTATACTCCTTTATTTTTATTATTCAAAAACATATATTTCTTTATTTAATTCTTCACTATAAATTTGTTTTATTTTACTAGTATTTGAAATAGTAAATGCAGGTCTAACTCCATATTTAGCATCAGTTGTAACATTCGTAATAATTCCACCTGTATAACCTACTGCACACCATCCACCATGTCTTGTTCTTGTCCACCAAGGACATTCAACACCTATCTCATTATTTGTCCTTCTGCTTTCATTACTATTAAAATAATCTAATACCATTTTATTCTTTGATTTATTATCAAAGCCAGTAGACTCTCCTAATTCAATTAATGATAATATAAAGAATTTTCTATTTATATCATAATTATTATATACACCGTTTTCATAGTCAGAAAAACTTAAATTCGTGTTACTAATTTTATTAAGCAAATCTTGATCTATTTTATTTAAAAATTCACCATTTAAATATTTATCTATATCAGTTTGCTCATAATCGTGATAGCTATACATATTAAGCCATCCATCATATATTTTATCTTCTGCAATTGTTCCATTATAGTCTATTTCATAGCCATTTTTTCCACCTATTATATTCTTTCTTAAACAAAGTGCATCTCCTGTTTTATTATAATCATATGTTAATACTAAATATGGAGTATATTCTGAATCTTCTTTAATATATACTGTATAATCTGTATTATCACTATAATCATATGCTATTGAACCTATTGTATCTTCTTCTAATTTAGGTTTTGAATTTATTATTAATGATATTGATATTATTATTAATATACAAATTACAACTACACCAAATATCCACCATAATTTCTTTTCTATTATCTTTCTTGTTAATAATATTAGTCCATATATTCCCCACATAAAAGCAATAGGAATTAAAGATAAAGCAATACTTGCACCTATTATATATAGAACTGTTATAGGAAATGCTATATATCCCATAAATTTTATAACTTGTGCAAAATCTGCTCCATCAATCATCATTTCAGGCATATTATCTAATCCATATTTTAATAAAAAACTTAAACCTAATCCACATATTGCACTTATAATAACTATAACTATTGATATGCCTAGTAATATTTTAGGCATACTTCTTTTGTTATTTTTATCCATATTATTTTCCCCTTATTATCTATATCTCAACACTCATTAAAACATTACAAATATGTTCTGTAATATTTTTTATTGAGTTTATTACATCAAAATATTTTTCTAAATATTCAAATTGTAATGACTCTTTAAATACTGCTGGCTCAAATAGCTCTCCAGTATGAAATCTTATATGCATAACATTATTATTTATATAGAACTCAAATTTAAAATTATTCTTCTCTATAATCTCTAAAAACTCTGTCATAATATCTGCTGTAAGTATTTGCATTGCTTTTACTTTATCATTAGTTTCAACATCAAATACTTTTTCAAACTCTGACATATCCATCTGCAAGTTATCTTTTGCTTTACCAAACAAGTTAAGCTTATTATTTATTACTTTTATATAACACCCCATATCTTTTGGTAATTCCATATAACCTGCTAGTCCACGAAATAATGTAACGTGGCTCGTTCTACCTTCTGAATCTTTTCTTATATCTTCAGTATGCACTTCTGACATTATTAAAGGTAATCTTTTTGAATTTATATTAATATTAGTAACTACTCTATCTTCCGAATCATATGTATCGTATCTTTCCCAATTAGCAAAGTCATATTCTTCTTTACTTAATCCTTTATTAAAGAAATACTCACTTCCTGGTAATGCTAACTGGATTATTGGTTTTATTATATTTTGTTTAAAAAGATTTTTATATGTCTTATCCTCAGGACTTTCTTCTTCAAATCCTCTTTTTTGAACTACACTAGTTTTTTTAGATTGCTTAACTATAACTGCAACTAATGCAAATATTATGGCTATAAGTAAAGGTCCACCTATAAGCATAGTTACTACAGCACCTATCATTGCCCCTAATTCACCATCAGAAGAAAAAACATTTGCAAACATAAAAAATTCTAATATACCAAATATGATAACACTTATGAATATAATTGCTACTATCCATAATATCTTTTTTACTGGTTTTTCTTCTTGCTTTCTAAAAATCTCTAGCTCATTAAAATTTTCACTATATAACTTATTATATAGCTCTCTAAACTTCTCTTTATTATCCATATATATTAACCTCTCATTCTACTATACTGACATAGTAACACATTATGAAAAAGTATTCAAGTATTTTAACAAGTGTAATAGCTTTGTTTTTTATCCACTTTTTTAAGTCATAGTAAACTACTAATGTTAGTAAAATATTATATAAGGAGATTGATGAAAATGGAAAGTTCAAATAATTACTCTAACAAAAATAAGTCAAAAGATGAGTTTAATGTAAACTACATTTTCAAAGAAAATGGTTTATCATTTATGAATTATATAGAGCAAAATTTTAAAAGATATATCGAAAACTTTAAATAAGTATAAAGGTGATTATGTGGATTTAAGTAACAATAAAAATGCAGCATTATACATTAGACTTTCTAAAGAAGATGGCGATGAAGGTCCAAGTGAATCTGTTGTAAATCAAAAGAAAATTCTTTTAGAATATGCAAAGGCTGAATGTCTAAATGTAATAGATATATATATTGATGATGGATATACCGGACTTAATACTAATAGACCTGAATTTAAGAGAATGATGCAAGATATAAATTTAGGGAAAGTAAATATGGTTGTAACAAAAGATTTATCTCGTTTAAGTCGTGATTACATTACTATTGGTGAATATACTGAAAAGTTTTTTCCTGAACATAGCATTAGATATGTATCAATTTTAGATAATATGGATACTGCTACAAATAATTCTTCTAATGACTTTATGCCAATAAGAGCAGTAATTAATGAATATTCTTCTAAAGATACTTCAAAAAAAATAAAAGGTGTATTTAAAACTAAAATGACTGCTGGTGAATATTTAGGTTCTCGAGCTCCATTTGGATATGTTAAATCTGAAACTATAAAAAACATGCTTGAAATTCATCCAGAATATTCGCTCATTGTAAAAGAAATATTTAATAGATATTTAAATGGTGATAAGATCATTGACATAGCAAATGATTTAACAGCTCAAGGCATCCCTACTCCAGCTAAACTATTAAAACTAAATATAAAAGAAACTGCTACAACATATTTTTGGAAAGAATCAGTAGTAAGAAGAATTCTACAAAACGATGTTTATACTGGCTGTGTTACTTCTCATAAAACTCAAAAAATTAATTTTAAATCTCAGGTTAGAATAAAAATACCTAAAGAAGAACAAATAACAGTAGAAAATACTCACAAAGCTATAATATCAAAAGAAGACTTTAATAAAGTTCAAGAAAGACTTTCTAAAAACACTCATAAAATAATAAAAAAGATAGATAATCCATTAAAGGGACTTCTCTACTGCGCTGAATGTGGTTCTAGTATGCAAATAAGTTATACCAAATACACTAAAGGTAAAAACAAAGGTGAAATCAAATACAAATATTATCGTTGTTCAAGTGGTAATAGATATAAAGACTTACACAAATGCAAATCACACTATTTTAGAGAAGATAAACTCTTACCATATTTAGAACAAGCTATAAAAGATATATTTAATAAGTATTTAGATAAATCTTATTTAGAGAACTTAACTTCTACTCTACTTTCTGCAAAGAAAAAAGAAAATGAAAATTTAATACTACTTGAAAAAAAGAAAAACGAACTTACAACTTTAGAGTCAAAAATAAATAGTATGTACATAGATAAACTTTCTGGAATCATAAAAGAAGAAGATTTTAACAATGTATATAAAATATTCTCTAGTCAAAAAGATACTTTAAAAAATGAAATTGCAGATTTAGAAAAAAAGATAAATATTCCTAAAAGTAGTATTTCAAAATCTCAAGTGGATAAAATAATAAATGAGTATCTTAAATCTTGTAAAAATTCATTACTATATGACTTAATAGAAAGAATTGAAATTACTGAAGATAAGCAAATAAATATTTATTTTAAGTTTGGCGAGTTAAATCTAATTAAATAAACTTATAACTATTTGTCGAACGATTTTATAATTATTTTTACCAAAACAATTGACAAACTTTTGTTCTTATAATATAATACACATAGTGAGTTTGTACTCACACCATTATAAGGAGTTGTGTTATGAGTATTAATGATATTGAGTTGCCAACTTTTACAGAAGAACAAATTCAAAGTTTAACTATTGTTAATCCAATTGAGTTTTTATCTAAAGAAGAAAACGAAGAAATAATAGAAAGTATTAAGCAGAGTTTAAGAGATTTGAACAATCCTGATAAATGGATGACATGGGAAGAATCACAAAAAATGCTTGCTGAAAAATATGGTTTTGAAATCGAACCTAGATTAAATATTAAAAATATTAAATTACTTTCTTCAAAAAACTGTATTAGATATCGATTAAAACAAGTTAATGATGATATATTTGCAACAATTGATATTAAAGATGTAGATAAAATAATTAATAATCTAGAAAAAGAAATTGATAATCCTGATGCTTGAATTCCTTTTGAAGAAGTCATGGATGAAATTAAAAATGACATATTAAATATCAAATATATTCACATATTTACAACAAATTATAATCTTGACATCAAGTAAAATGATGTTATACTTATTTTAGAAAGGAGCGTGTTTAAAATGAGTAACACAAATATTGAACGTTTACAAGTTGTAAAAAATCCCGCATTGTATGTTGACCCTGCTTTTTATACTGAACAACCCGATGAAGACAAACAAATGACACCTGAAGAAGAAGCAAAGTTTATGGAAAACATTGATACTGAAGCATTAGATAAAATTATTGATTATTATGAAACACAAATGGATAATCCTGATGCATGGGTATCTTGGGAAGATGCAAAGAAAAGACTGAGGAGGTATGACTAGATGAATAACTATATTGTTAAGATAAGTGAATTAGCACTTACAACATTAGATGAAAATATTCTTTTTCTTCGAAACTTTGATGTTAGTTACTCTCTAAAGTTAAGAGAAAGAATAATCAAAGAAATTGATGATTTAGTTATATTTCCACACTCAAATTCAATTTACAAAAGGACAAGCTACCATACTTATAGGAAAAAGATTGTAAACAATAGATATAATATTGTTTACACAATTGATAAAAATATAATATATGTTTTTTATGTCCTCGATGGTAGACAAGCTTATGATAACTATTTTAAATCATTAAAATAAATTTAATCAAAACAAATTAATTTAAAAATTTAAATCTAAAAAATTTCGTATTAATTTTCTTATACATCTGTATAAATTTCACATTCTTTCGCATTTAAAGCAACTGCTACAGCTACTGCAGATAAATCACTACCACCTCTACCTAAAGTATTTATATTTCCAAATTTATCCACTCCTTGGAAACCAGCTATTACAACTATATTTCCATCATATATATATTTTTCTATATTTTCTTTAATAACTTTAACAATTTTTGCATTTGAATAATCGCCATTTGTTATAATTCCTGCCTGTTCACCTGTAAGTGATATTGCATTATACCCTTTATCTTTTAACATCATTGTAAGCAGTGCTACTGTTTGTATTTCTCCTGTAGAAAGAAGAAGATCCATTTCTCTTTCATAATTATTATCTGCATACTCTTTTGCTTTTGCTACAAGTTTATCTGTAGTATCACCTTGAGCAGAAACAACTACTGCTACTCCATTTCCTTTATTATATGTAGATATAATTTTTTCACAAACACATTCTAATTTTTCTTTATTTGCAACTGATGAACCACCGAATTTTTGTACAATTATCTCCATAGCTATTACCTCCATATGATATATGCTATGATTTTTTTGTATAAAAAGTTACATGTACAATAATAAAACTGCATAATTTATTTTTAAAATTACGCAGTTTCATTTATTACATTTGATTTACAGATTTTCTAGCACTTTCACTATAATCTAAATATTCATCGTATGTTGATTTTCTATCTATTATACCATCTTCATTAACTTCAATAATTCTATTTGCAGTAGTTTGTACAAATTGGTGGTCATATGAAGTAAATAGTAGTACTCCCTTATATGAAATTAAGCCATTATTTAGTGCTGTAATTGATTCCATATCTAAATGGTTTGTTGGTTGATCTAGTATAAGAAGATTTGCTCCAGATAACATCATCTTAGCAAGCATACATCTTACCTTTTCTCCTCCTGATATTACATTTGCTTTCTTTAAACCTTCTTCACCAGAAAATAACATTCTTCCTAAAAAGCTTCTTACAAATGTATCATCTTTTTCTTTTGAATACTCTCTAAGCCAATCAAGTAGTGTAACATCTGACTTAAAATATTCACTATTATCTTTTGGGAAATATGATGTTGTAATAGTTTGACCGTACTTTATCTCTCCCGAATCAGGTTTCATCTCACCAGCAAGTATTGCACACAAAGCAGATATTCCAATTGCATTATCACCAACAAAAGCAACTTTGTCTTCTTTTGTTAATGTAAAACTTACTTTATCTAAAACTTTTTTTCCATCTATAGTTTTAGATATATTTTTTACAACCAATACATCGTTTCCAATATCTCTATCTAATTTAAAATCAATATATGGGTATTTTCTACTTGATGGTTTAATTTCATCAAGTTCTATTTTTTCAAGCATTTTCTTTCTTGAAGTAGCTTGTTTAGATTTTGAAGCATTCGCACTAAATCTTGCGATGAATTCTTGAAGCTCTTTAATTTTATCTTCTTTTTTCTTATTAGACTCTCTCATTTGTCTTTGAACTAATTGGCTAGATTCATACCAAAAATCGTAGTTTCCAACATAAAGCTGAATTTTTCCATAATCTATATCTGCTATATGCGTACACACTTTATTTAAAAAGTATCTATCATGTGATACAACTATTATAGTGTTTTCAAAGTTAATTAAAAATTCCTCTAACCATCTTATAGCTTCTATATCCAAATGGTTTGTTGGTTCATCTAATAGTAAAACATCAGGATTACCAAACAATGCTTGTGCTAAAAGCACTTTTACCTTTTCTGCACCTGTAAGTTCTTTCATATATTTTTCGTGTAACTGTTTTTCAATACCCAAGCCATTTAATAGTATTGCTGCATCAGACTCAGCATCCCATCCATTCATTTCTGCAAATTCTGCTTCAAGAACACCTGCTCTAATACCATCCTCATCAGAAAAATCTTCCTTCATGTATATAGCTTCTCTTTCTTTCATTACGTTATACAATTTCTGATTTCCCATAATTACCGTAGTAAGTACATTTACTTCATCATA
The DNA here is from genome assembly GCA_045537895.1 of Clostridia bacterium. Classification (GTDB taxonomy): domain Bacteria; phylum Bacillota; class Clostridia; order TANB77; family CAG-465; genus CALXJE01. Next base: position 5,366 of record JAZSQI010000025.1, on the reverse strand, counting down.
TTCATAATGATTCTGTTTAAGCACAGATAATCTTTCATTTTGCCCTATAACAACCTCACCATTACTTGGTTCTATCTCTCCTGATAATATTTTAAGAAATGTTGATTTTCCTGCTCCATTTGCACCTATTAAACCATAACAATTTCCTGGTGTAAATTTTATATTTACATCCTCAAATAATACTCTTTTTCCAAATCTTAATGTTACGTTATTTGCTGATATCATTTTTATTCTCCTTTATTCACATAACTATTATTGTAAACTATTTATACAAATTTGTAAACCTTTTTTTGCAAAAAAAGAAACACCTCATTTTAGATGTTTCTTTTACCTGCAGATTTTTTCAATTACTTCACTTAAACTCGAGCAAATATTTACTTTTTTATTTTTTATTAACTTTTTTAGTAACTTGCTATTACCAATATAGAAAATACTTACTTTGGTTTCATCATTCATTTTAGACCTTAAATTTAGACCTACTTTGATGTCATCCATATAGTTGTTGCCGATAATATATACCTTATCATACTTTCCATAAACATTGTCTAAAACATACCTTCGCTTACTTTGAACAATGGTTACGCCTTCATCAAAAAATCCATCAAATGGATCACAAGTAAGTAATCTTACTGATAATGAATTTTCTTTTAGTGAAATATATTCCTTTTTCATAAAGTCATCAAAATACTTTTTTGCTTTATATACATATTCTGATTTATATATTTCCATATCTTCCTTATAACTAGTTCCATTAACTAGACTATAGAATAACATCCGGATTTTAAATACTAAAAACCTGTTAGTTACAATATCTAAGGAATTAATTTTCCATAAGATATTATCTAATACAGATATAATTTTATTTTTTCCGTACATTTTTAAAATGATATCACGGTCTATTTTATAAAAATCGGTGATAGTACCATCAATATCAAATATGGCTAATGTTTTCATAAATTCCCTCCTCAATAATTTTATTTATATATTCAGGGTTATCGATATTGCACAAATGCCCTGCTTCTTTTATTAAATGAATTTTTACATTCTGATTCTTTCTTAATTTAAATTTAACCCAATCTAAAAATATTTTGTCTTTTTCACCATATATTAACTGGATTTTTAATTGATTATCTATAGTTGTATTTAAATACTTTTTCCCATCCAGTATAAACTTTAGCATTTCAGACATCCATGAATATAAAAATTCACTTTCCATTTTCTTAGAATTTATATATAGCCGTTTTCTCTGTTTATTTTGTGTTTTACCTGGTAATATTACTTTAGTTATAAAGTACATATATAAGGATTTGGATAATAGTTTATTTAATTTTGTAACAATTATATAACCCGTTTTAAAAAATGGAATAGAAAAACCATATATATTACCAATAAGATAAAGCTTTTCTACTGTTTGGGGATATATAGAAATATACTTTGTTGCTATCATTGCCCCAATTGAAATCCCTAGTATATCAACTTTACAATTTTTTCTTAATGTAAAATCATGTATTTCATTTATCACAAAATCAAATGTTGCTTCATTAATTTCTGATTTTATACCATGTCCTGCTAACCGTATAACTAAAATATTATAATGTTTATTTAAGAGATCCATTTGATTTTTAAAAACTTTCTCATTCCCACAAACACAATGTAATAGTACTAGCCATCTGCTCTTTTTATTATCTATTTCGTTATATATCATATTCTCTCAACCTTTCTAATTAGAAATATTTATACAAATCATATACGAAATATTATATTATACTGCCCTATCATTGTCAAGTTACAGCTTTATTTCAATTTCTAGATGACATAAATGTCCACAATTTTTATTAATAGTAACCACATTATACTTACTATCTATAATATTGTTAATAGTAGCTTTTTTAAAAATATAGTCTTCTTCACCTAATAAATAACACTTATCCACTTTTGAATTATTAAGCAGTGTATAATCCTTTACCTTAAAATCCTCACATAGTTTGCTTAACCAAATACTCAGTTTTTTGTAATCTGCTGTTTTAAGTTGTTTATACATTTTATCTCTAATATTTTTCCTTTTTTTACCTGGTATAACTGCAAAAATAAATGCTCTTAAATACACACTTTTAGGTATTATGTATTTTATTTTATTAAACAATATAAACAAAAAATAATTTAGTTTATTTTCTATTCCAAATGCTGGTCCTTCGAAAATAATTTTTTCTATTCTATGTGGAATAATATCTAATAAATATTTAGAAACAATACTTCCTAGCGATATTCCCCAAATAGTAAATGTTTGTATATTAAGATTATCAACTATTTCCACTATTTTATGTGCAACCTCTTTAAACTCTATTTTTCCTTTATAGTCCTTGCTATTTCCATGCCCTGGTAAATCTATAAGAAGTATATTATATTTTTTACTCAAATTATCTATATAATCATCAAATATATGCATATTAGCACATATACAATGTAATAATACAATCCATTTATCTTTATTATTATTTATTACTTCATAATACATATAATCACCAAAGTTATTTTAGCATTTTTCAGCTCATATTTCAATAATCATACAAACCTAAATATTATCGCGCATAAAAAAATTACCGGTACATTACCGATAATTTTTTATTCTTAGTCTTCATCAAGAATTGCATAATCTTCATCATATTCAGGCGTATCTGTTTCTTCCACAGCTCTTAGTTTTTCAATTTCTTCATTTACAAGTTTTATAACTTTTTTAGAAGGTTTGAAATAATCTGCACCTTTTAAACAAATCCCACCATAATATTTTGATGAATAGCCCCTCTCACGTATATCAGGTATAATTGATAATACATCTGCTGTTTGATAATAGCCACTTACAATGTTTTCAAAACCTTTAAGATCTTCCCCCCGCCGTTTCAAAAAACAGCCAACTTCAGGAATATAATCAAACTGGCAAAGCATCTCTTCAGTTCTTGAAAACTGCTCCCTGATTTCATAGAGCAAATTACAAAGCATCATTATGAAGTCCCTCCTATAAATTATTTTTGGAATTATATTATTAATATACTAATATTATATCACATTTTTATAATTATGTAAACACAGTTAAAAAATATTATTTTTTTGACATTTGCATATTGATATTTTTATAGCATATATGTTATACTATATAAGTAATTTGCAAAGGGGTATGATGCAATGGTAGCATGCCGGTCTCCAAAACCGTTCATGGGAGTTCGAATCTCTCTACCCCTGCCAATATATTCAAGAGGTTTCTTATGAAATCTCTTTTTTATTGATTTTTAAGGCTTTTTTTGTTATACTACTCTTAGTTTTATATTTACTGCATTTAAGGAGTTGATAGATAAATGATAGAATTAATAATATTCATTTTACCTACGTTTATTTCAATAATAATGCATGATTATTTTAACAAAAACGAAAAAACAATATATGGCATTTTCAAAACATTTGGTGCATATTGTTGCTTAAACAATTTAATTATGATGATAGTATTATTCTTATATAAATCAGAGGACTTTATATTTAATGTGCAACTTGAAATATCAGGATTTATATTTAAATATTTTACATTATCTAGTATAATAGCTCTTTTATTACCTATAGCAGTAGAGTTTATTAAGAAAAATGTAAATTTAAAAATTGTATTTAAGGAAGTTAAAAATGAAAAAGAAGATTAAAAATATTTTACTTTATTTATTACTTTTAATATGCTGTATGTTAATATTTGCTCCTATATGGATAAGAAATGTTTTTGGTGATGTTACATTTGATGAAATAATCTTCCATATGATGGTTCCTTTAAACGGTTCTGATACTTCTTCATATGTAATAAGTGGACTAATCAGAATCTTATTACCATCACTTGTTTTAGCAAGTATCTTTATGATAATTTTAACATACAAATATAAATATACATTACAATTAGAATTTAAAATAATAAAAAAAGAGTTTATTATAAAAACACCTAAATATTTAAAAGTTATTTTATGTATAATACTATTTATTATATGTTTAGTTTATTGTATAAATAAACTTAACCTGTTTGAATATGCAAAAGCATCTCTCACTAGTTCTACTTTTATAGAAGAAAATTATATAGATCCAAATGATGTTAATATTAAGTTTCCTGAAAACAAAAGAAATCTAATATATATTATGCTTGAATCGATGGAATCTTCATATACATCTATTAATGAAGGTGGTGTTTTAGAGCACAACTTAATTCCTAATTTAACAAGTCTTGCTAATGAAAATATATCTTTCTCTAACACAGAAAAATTAGGTGGAGCTTTTACTACACCAGGCACTACTTGGACAATCGCAGCTATGGTATCACACTTTTCAGGAATACCATTAAAAGTTAGCTTTGATAGCAATACCTATGGTAATTACTCTAGTTTCTTACCTGGAATTACAAATCTTGGTGATATTCTAAAAAAAGAAGGCTACAATCAAATGTTTATTCTAGGGTCTGATATTAAATTTGGTGGTAGATATAGCTATATGTCTCAGCATGGTGATTATGATATTTTTGACTATACATACGCTGTAGAAAATGGTTATTATGACTCTGACGACTTTGTATGGTGGGGCTACTCTGACAATACTTTATATAAATTTGCTAAAGATGAATTAACAAAATTAGCTAGTAAAGATGAACCATTTAACTTTACCCTACTTACAGTTGATACACATTTTGAAGATGGATATGTATCTGAGGAATGCACAGATTTAAAATATACAGATAACTATTCTAATTCTATTTCATGTGCAGATAGTATGATTTATGAATTTATTAATTGGATTAAAGAGCAAGATTTCTATGAAAATACAACCATAGTTATAGCTGGTGATCATCTTACTATGGACGTTGACTACTTTGACGATTATGATACCACAAACTATGAAAGAACCACATATAACGCATATATAAATTCGGCTGTAACTACTAATAATATAAAAAACAGACAGTTTTCAACTATGGACTTATTCCCTACTACACTTGCTAGTTTAGGAGTAAAATTCGATGGTGATATGCTTGCACTTGGAACAAATTTATTTTCTGATAGCAAAACATTATTTGAAAAATATGGTTATGAATATGTAACTGATGAATTAAATAAAAAATCCACATATTATAATAATAAATTTTTATTTAATGTAAAAAATTAAATATATATTTATATAATCTATAAAGTTAGTATTTTATATTAACTTTATCGTCAAGTGAAAAGTTAAACGCAAGTTTGTAAAGTAAACGCAAGTTGTAAGAAAAAACGCAAGAGAAAAGCAATGTTTTGGAGTCAAAATATTGCTTTTTTCTAGTTTAGAGTGTAAAATTAAAGTATAAAACGTGAAAA
>JAZSQI010000018.1:0-32650 GCA_045537895.1 Clostridia bacterium | reverse complement strand
GAAACAAAAAATAAAAACCCTTTAGGGTTTAGTTTGTAAAATAATTGTGGCTGTCATATCTTCGGCGAGCCTATAGGCTCAGCCGGCAATATGCCCTAAGGGGGCAGAACAAACCACCGGCTTAGCCGGTGGTTATGATTTGATATTTAAGAAAATTTAGGTTCCTTAAAATTATAGCCATAATTTGCATAAATATTTTTTACCGTTTCATAATCTATGTTTTCTGTGAACCACTCAAAGTACTTTGTATAATACTCACTTTTTTTAAAACGATTCATATTACCACTGATGGTAAATAAATCTATTACATTACCTGAAAAATTATATACTGGCTTGAAATGAAATTTTTCAAGATTATCATTTAATATGGTTATGGCTTTTTGTGAACATTCTTCTAAATTTAAATCATCTTCAATTTTTTTTATTAAGTAAGATAAAATTAAAAATGCATTTTGAGAGCTCATTTTTTGTGGAAGCATAAATGGAGCATAAGGCCAATCTACCAACTCTTTTATATCAAGGCCATAATTTTTTCCTATTGTATTAAAGCCCAAAAAGTGAAACCTAAATATGCTATCATCATTATACGCAATATGTTTGTTAGAAACTTTAATATAGTTTTCTTCATCAAATAGACCAGAATCTTTTTTTGGTAAGTCATATGTAAAAAATTCCAATATGACTGTGCTTTTTTGAATTTTAATTGTTACATGATTTTCTGTTATCTTAGGAAAGTCTCTTTGTATTTCTTCAAGCAACTTATTAATTTGAAAAATAGTTATAGAAGAATACTTAAATTTAGCAATATAATTTACAATACCTGAACCATCAGGATGCCCCTTTTTTAAAATTTTCTTTAAACTTAACATTCTAAACGCTCCTTTAAATAATTATTTTTGGGTGTATTTTATTTGTGATGATTAGTATACCACAGAAATATAACAAACACAATACATATTGACGTTCAAATATACATAATAAGTTTGAAAAATAAAGTAGAGTATGATATAATGTGTGGGTAATGAAAGCTAGAGTACATATCTAACTAGATATGAATAAACTAATTAGGAGGAAGTTTTATGAAAAAACTAGCTAGAAAAAGGGGAATAATATTAGTATCAATTCTAATATTAATGGCTTTCGTTACTAGCACATATTTATTAAAAAAATATGAAATGGGTGATTTTAGTAAAGAAGATGATTTAAATGGTGAAAAAATTGAATTATCAGATACAATATTTAAAGATGAAAGTATAAAAGTAAAAAAAATAGCAGAGAATATATCAAATGAAATAGAAATAATTGTTTTAAAAGAAACTGGGACTTTAGAAATTTTTCATGATAAGACCCCTGAAAACAATAAATATATTGAATGGGCTGTTGATTCTAATATAAATATAAAGATATATTATACGGCTATTTTAGCAGTTGATACAGAATATATAGATGTAATATATGATGAATATTTAGATACGATAAATATCATTTACGATCTACAAAATATTAAAATAACGGCAATTAATATTGATGAGATACTAATTGATACAAACAAAGGAATCTTAGGTAAAAAATATTCAGAAATAGAAACATCATCATTTATACTCTTTGCAACAGATAAAATAAAAAATCAAATTCTAAATAGCGAAGGCATAAAAACGATAGCAAGTATAAACCTGCAAGAGCACCTAAGAAGCGTGGGGTATAAGCTAGGAATATTTAATATTAAAGTAGTAGAAAAATAATATAAAAACACATTCCAAAACTATGTTGGAATGTGTTTTTATTATAATATAATACAGATTAATCCACCCGAACCTTCATTTATTATTCTTTCTAAAGTTTCTTGAATTTTCATTTGAGCTTCGTCTGGCATTCTGTATAATTTGTTATGAAGCCCTTCATTTACAAGTTCATGTAATGATTTTCCAAATATGTTTGATTGCCATATTTGTTTAGGATCGTTTTCAAACTCTGAAAGAAGATATTTTACTAAATCTTCTGATTGTTTTTCTGAACCAACAATAGGTGATACTTCTGTTTCAATATCTGCTTTTATCATATGAATAGATGGAGCAGATGCCTTAAGTTTAACACCATATTTTGAACCCTGTTTAACAATCTCAGGTTCTTCTAATTTTAGTTCTTCAATTTGAGGGGTAACAATACCATAACCTTTTACATTTACTTCTTCTAAAGCTATTGCTATTTTGTCGTATTTTGACTTAATAGTTGAATAATCATCAATAACTTTAAATATATCTTTTTCAGATTGTATATCAATATTTGATTTTTCACTTAATACTCTAAAGAAATGAGAATTATTAATATTCATAATTATTTTAATGTTTCCATTTTCCATGTTAGCACTATCTACAGTTATCGAATCGAATATAGGGTATTTTTCTTTTAAACCTGCAACTATATCATTTATTTCCCTTAAAGATGTATCTTTATAAAAATTATCTTTTATTATATTTACAACATCCTTTTTAAGAGGATATTCTAATTCTAGCATATCAAACCATGCAGGAAGTTTAAAACCAAGTTCTGATACAGGAAATTCTTCTAAAACTCTACTAAATATATTTGTAATATCATTTTCTTTTAAATTTAATATATCAGATACGACAACCGGTGCATCATATTTTTGTTCTAATGAAGTTCTTAGAGATATAGCTTCTTCACTATTTGGATTTTTTGAATTTAGTAATATTACAAAAGGTTTGTTTATAGATTTTAACTCTTTTATAACTCTTTCCTCAGCAGAAACATAATTTTCTCTATCAATATCAGTTATACTTCCATCTGTTGTAATTACTAAACCAATTGTAGAATGATCTTTTATTACTTTTCTAGTTCCAATTTCAGCTGCCTCTATAAATGGTATTTCTTCATCATTCCAAGGAGTTTTTACCATTCTTGGCATATCATCTTCCATGTGACCAATAGCATCATCTACTAAATACCCAACACAGTCAACTAATCTTGTTTTCATTTTTACATTATTATCTATAGTTATTTCTACAGATTCATTAGGAACAAATTTTGGTTCAGTAGTCATTATAGTTTTACCTGCAGCACTTTGTGGAAGTTCATCTTTGGCTCTATCTTGTTTATATGGACTATCGATATTTGGAATTACAAACATTTCCATGAAATTTTTAATAAACGTAGATTTTCCGTGTTCTTACAGGTCCCACTACACCTATATATATATCACCACATGTTCTACTAGATATATCTTTGTAAATATCTAAATTACTCATAAATTACCTCCCGTAACTTTTCTTTATTACATGTATATCTAATATTTCCAAAAATATTACAAGTAAGAGCTTAAAAAATAGAATAAATGGTTTAAATAGTGTATAATAATGTTAAATAAAATAGAGGAGACAAGCATGAAATTAGAATATGTAGTAAAAGAAAAAGATGATAATATGATGGTAAAAGATATTGTAAAAAGAAGATTAAATGTTTCTACAAGACTATATAAAAAGATAGTAAATGATATTTTATTAAATAATCATAAATGCCATACATTAAACAGGGTTAAAATAGGAGATGGAATATTAGTAAGTTTAGATAACGTATATGATAATGATAATTTATATACCAAATTTAATATTTGGGAGCATGAGCTTGATATAGTACATGAAGATGAATATATACTATGTATTAATAAAGAGAAGGGTATTCCGTGTCATCCAAGTGCTATGCATCAAGAAAAAACAGTGTATAATGCAGTTATAAATTACTATATTAAAAGTGGTAAAAAAACACCAATACATTTTGTAAATAGACTTGATAAAGATACAACTGGGGTTGTAATAATTGCAAAACATAAATACGTGCAAGAATATTTATCTAGAAAGATGCAAAATAATGAACTAACCAAAAAGTATATTGCAGTAGTTTATGGTAAGTTAGAAAATAAAGAGGGGGTTATAGAAAAGAGGATTAGAAGAAAAGAAGGAAGCATTATATTAAGGGAGGTAACTGAAGATGAAAATGCTGACTACGCAAAAACTGGATATAAAGTATTAAAGTATAATGAAGAAAACAATTATACAGTTGTAGAAGTAACGTTATATACAGGTAGAACACATCAAATAAGGGTACATTTTGCAAGTATAGGACATCCACTTTTAGGAGATGAATTATACGCAAAAGAAAGCAAGATAGATGCTCATGATATATTTAAATACATTGATAGACAAGCACTTCATGCAAGTGAAATAACTTTTAAAGATATAAATAATAATTTAGTTGTTATTAAAGCAAAAATTCCTAAAGATATAGAAAATATCATATAGTAACGTAGGTACACTTGAAAAGTTAACATAAATATGATATAATACTTTAGTAAATATTAAAAATTTCATAGATAATTTTATGAAGGAGAAACGAAAGGAGAAAAAACATGACGAAACGATTTTGCACAAACGAGGTACAGTTAGCAGGGAGGATAGAAACAGAGCCTGAGTATAGTCATACTTATCATAACATGGAATATTATAAATTTGATATTTCAGTTAAACGGTATTCAGGGGTTTGCGATATAATTCCTGTAATGGTATCAACGCAAATATTAGACGGAAGGATTTTTAGTAAAGGGGATTATATAAGTATAAAAGGTGTATATCGCTCACACAATCCTATTAATTCAAGAAAAGTTATTTTCTATGTTAATATAAAAAACATTGATTTAATTAACGAAGAAATCAACTTTAATGAAATAACACTAGAAGGGTATATTTGCAAGATGGGTGAAGTAAGAACTACAGCTGTAAGTAAGAGAACTATATTGGATATTATACTTGCAGTAAATGGCTCTATCAAGGTAAAACCATCATATATACCATGTATCATTTGGAATATTACAGATGATGATGCAAGTGAGCTTAAAGTAGGTGACAGAATTTTAATTAAAGGCAGAGTTCAGTCAAGATGTTATGTAAAAAAATACGAAGATGAAACAAGTGAGATAAAGACAGCTTATGAAGTTTCAGTAAAAGAATATTCTAAGGAATAAAAAACAATACCAGTCATTAATTTGACTGGTATTAATATTTTATACATTAAATTTAAATAGAATGATATCGCCATCTTTTACGACATATTCTTTTCCTTCCATACGAATAGCACCGTTTTCTTTAGCAGTTAGCATACTTCCAAATTTCATAAGTTCATCATAACTAATTACTTCAGCTTTAATAAAGCCACGTTCAAAATCAGTATGAATTTTACCAGCTGCGCCAGGAGCCTTAGTTCCATTTACTATAGTCCAAGCTCTAACTTCCTGTTTTCCAGCTGTAAGATAAGATATTAAGTTTAATATATCATAACTTTGTTTAGCAAGCTCATCTAAGCCAGAATTTTTTAGCCCATAATCCTGCATTAGAGAAATTCGATCTTCATCATCAAGTTCAGAAAGTTCTTCTTCTAACTTTGCACATAAAGGAATACAAACTGAATTTTCTTTTTTTACTAAATCTCTAACAAGATTAACATTTTTATCATTATCTATATCTAGAAGTTGGTCTTCATTTACATTAGAAACATATAACATTTTTTTAGATGTTAGTAAAAAAGCATCTTTTATAATTTCTTTATCATCTTCTGATAATTCAATCATTCTAGCAGGTGTACCATTTTCAAGTTTTTCTTTTATGTTTTTTAATAATTCAAGTTCATATATAGCTTTTTTATCTCCAGACTTAGTTTGTTTTTGAACTCTATCTATACGCTTAGTTATAGTTTCAATATCAGCAAATATAAGTTCAAGGTTTATTGTTTCTATATCTCCAAGAGGATCAATAGTTCCATTTACATGAACAATATTTTCATCTTCAAAACATCTAACCACATGAACAATAGCATCAACTTCACGTATATGAGATAAAAATTTATTTCCTAAACCTTCACCACGAGAAGCTCCTTTAACAAGCCCAGCTATATCTACGAATTCAATTGTAGCGTAAGTTGTTTTTAATGTTTCATACATTTTACTTAGTACATCAATTCTTTCATCTGGAACAAGTACTGTCCCTATATTAGGTTCTATTGTGCAGAAAGGGTAATTAGCGCTTTCTGCTCCAGCTTTAGTTATAGCATTAAATAATGTACTTTTACCAACATTAGGTAGTCCGACAATTCCAAGTTTCATTTAAAATCACTCCTTAAGTTTCTTAAATATTATATAGAAAAAGGTAAAAAAAGTAAAGTGTAATTGACTTTTTTAAGGTAATAATATATGATTTAGTATATATAATATAAGTACATGTATTTAAGGAGAGTTGATATGTTAGATAAGTTATATTCTAAAAAAATAAAGGTGAAATTAGAAGATGGAAGAGAAATTGCAGTTGCATATAAAACAAGAGCTGAAGATGTAATAAAAATGTTAGAAACTAGTGATAAATTAGATAATATAATGGCAGTTAGAATAAATAATGAAGTTAGAACAATAGATCATGAAATAGTAGAAGATTCAATGTTAGAATATATAGAATATGGAAGTAGTGATAGCTATAGAGTATATATGAAAACAGCTAAATTTATACTATATATGGCACTTTGCAGAACGTATCCTGGTTTAAGTATAGAATATATGAGTAATATTGATACAGATGTATATTTTATTTGTAAAGATGAAGAATTTACTGAAGATATGGCAAAAAAAGTAAAAGAAGAAATGAATAAAATAATATCAAATAATAGTGATATAGTTAGAAAAGTAGTTCCAGTAGAAGAAGCAAAAGTATTATATGAAGCTATGGGAAACGAAGAGAGACTTGATCTAATTAAGGTTGAGCTTAGAAACAATGTAACACTATTTTTCTGCGAAGATATTTGTAATACTATGGGAGGTGTTTTAACTCCAACAACTAGATTTATTAAAAACTTTGATATAGTTCCATTTAGAAAAGGTTTTGTGCTTAGACTTCCATGTAAAAATGATATAAACGTAATACCAGAAACTATTGATGATAACAAGTTATATGATAAATATGAAAAGTATAACGAATATAATGATGTAATAGAAGTTGCTAAGGTTAGTGAGTTAAATGAAAAAGTAATAAATAAAAATATGGGTGCTGTAATAAGAGCAAGTGAGACGTTACATGAGAAACAAATATTAGAACTTGTTAATATGATTGATGAAAGAAAAGAAGTAAAAATGCTCCTTATAGCTGGACCTTCATCATCAGGAAAAACAACATTTGCTCAAAAATTAGGAGATAATTTAAGACTTATTGGCTATAATCCAATAATAATATCTATGGACAATTATTATAAAGAAAGAGAAAAAAACTATAATAAAGAAACTGGTGAATATGATTTTGAATCAGTTACATCGTTAGATATGGATTTATTTAATAAGCAAATGAGTGATTTAGCAGAAGGAAAAGAAGTAGACCTTCCAAGATATGACTTTGGAAAAGGACAAAAAGTATATGAGAATAATAAATTAAAGTTAAAAGAAAAAGATATACTTATTGTCGAAGGAATACACGCTCTAAATGATGAAATGACAAAACAAGTTGATAAAAAATATAAATTTAAAATATATATGGCACCAATAACAACGTTAAATGTTGATTCATATGTAAAAGTTTCTTCAACAGATACAAGAATGTTAAGAAGAATAGTTAGAGACTATAATACAAGAAAAGTAGGAGTTGAAGAAACATTAGAAATGTGGGGTAAGATAAGAAAAGGTGAAGAAAATAATATATACCCATTTGTAGATACTTCAGACTATATATTCAATAGTAGTTTAGTATATGAAATGGGTGTTATAAAAACATTTGCCGAGCCACTTCTTCTTCAAGTAAAAAAGACAAGTAAATATTTCTCTGAGGCTAGAAGACTATATGAATTTTTAAACAACTTCTTACCAATAGAAACAAAAGATATACCAGTAAATTCATTACTTAGAGAATTCATTGGTGATGGAAGCTTTAGCAGATAATAAAATAAAAAATATGTTGCAAAAAAATAAATATATGCTATTTTAAAGGTCAAAGTTTTTGATTTAATCATTAACTTTGATCTTTTTTCTTTTTTATATAATATATACTTTCACTTTTGTGACAAATGTAGTAAAATAGATTTGTAAAAAAATATACTATATAAAGGAGTGAAGATTATGACTAAAGTTTGGAATATAAAAAAATATGATGAAGCTATTGTTAAAGAATATTGCAGTAGATATAACATATCAGAAACACTAGCAAAATTAATTATAGCAAGAGATGTAAAAATTGATGATGTTGATAAATATATTAATGCTAAGCTTGATGATTTATATGATCCTTTCTTAATGAAAGATATGGAAAAGCTGGTAGATAGAGTACTTTTAGCAAAACAAAATAATGAAAAAGTAATGATATATGGTGACTATGATGTTGATGGTGTAACAAGCATAACCATATTATATAGTTATTTAAAAGAATTAGGCTTAGATGTTTATTATTATTTACCTGATAGAATGGAAGAAGGATATGGACTAAATAAAGAGGCGCTTACTAATATAAAAGAAGAGGGATATACACTTGTTTTAACAGTTGATTGTGGTATATCTGCAATAGAAGAATTAGAATATGCAAATAGTATAGGACTTGAAATATGTGTAACAGACCATCATGAATGTGGAGATGTGTTACCTAATGCATATGCTGTTGTAAATCCTAAAAGGCAAGATTGTACTTATCCATTTGAAATGCTTGCTGGAGTGGGAGTTGCTTTTAAAGTTATTACAGCTATATCTATAAAACTTGGATTAGATAAAGAAGCATATTTAAAATATTTAGATATAGTAACTATAGGAACAATAGCTGATATAGTTCCACTTCTTGATGAAAATAGAATTATTACAAAAATTGGAATAGAAAAAGTAAAGACTACTAAAAATGAAGGGCTAAAAGCTTTAATCAGAGTTGCCGGAATAAAGAAACTTGATTCAACTAGCATATCTTTTGGTATAGCTCCAAGAATTAATGCAAGTGGAAGAATGGCAGATGCTTCTGTAGCAGTTAAACTTCTTCTAGAGACTTCTCCAATAAAAGCAAATAGTTTAGCAGAACTTTTAGATACTCAAAACAAAGAAAGACAGTCAGTTGAAAAGAAAATATTAGAAGAAGTTATAAATAAAATAGAGAAAGAAAAATTATATGAAAGAAAAAGCTTAGTAGTTTCAGGTAAGGGATGGCATCAAGGAGTAATTGGTATTGTTGCATCTAAGATAGCTGAAAAATATGTTAAACCAGTTATACTAATAACTCATGATGATAATGTAGCTAAAGGTTCTGGAAGAACACCACATGGCATATCATTATATGATGCATTAGAAAAATGTAAAGATGTACTGGTTCAATTTGGTGGTCATGAACTAGCAGCCGGTATAACTTTAGAAAAAGATAGAATAGAAGAGTTTAGTAATAGATTTGAAGATGCTGTATGTAAGATGCAAGAAAAAGAACTTCAAGATATAATTGATATAGATTTAGAAATAACTCAAAAAGATATATTAGGTGGAATAATAAAAATAAATGATATGTTACTACCATTTGGACAAAAGAATTCAGAACCGGTATATTTATATAGAAATATTAAAGTAAATGCTCTATGTACATTAAAAGATGATAAACATTTAAAATTAGGTCTTAAAGATAATAATTTTTATATAGATGCGATAGGCTTTTCTATGGGAAATAGAAGGGATGAATTAAAATTAGGAGACAAAATAGACGTAGTTGGAACAATAAATATAAATGAATATGGTAGAGAAAAAACAATTCAAATAATATTAAAAGATTTTAAAAAAGTAGTAGATGGTAAATAACTTTCTATTAAGGGGTGAATAAAAAATGATTGAAGAGTTAATTAAGGCTCTGACTGAAACTTTAGATAAAGAAAAACTAAAATACGATATAAATACAATAAAAGAATGTGTAGAATATGCAGATAAAATATATGGTGATTCTAAAAGACATAAAGGCGAATCAACACTTGTTCATTCTATAAATGTAGCAAAGATAGTTGCAGGATTAAAAATTGGTATAAATCCTGTTTATGCTGCTATCATGCATGAGGTTACAAAGTTTGATAAGTATAATGAAGACGAAGTTCAAATGTTATTTGGAAACGATGTAGCTGAAATGGTTAAAGATTCAAGTAAGTTGTATCTACTTAATTATAATGGACAAGAAAAAATTGAAGCAGAAAATTTGAGAAAAATGTTTATGGCAATAGCTAAAGATATTAGAGTTGTAATTATGAGACTTGCAGATAGATTATATAATATGAGAAATATCTTTGAAGAGGAAAGAGAAATACAAGTATTGAAAGCTAAAGAAACAATGCAAGTTTATGCTCCAATAGCTCATAGGCTTGGTATGGCTAGTATAAAGTCAGAACTAGAAGATATATCTTTTTCAATACTTCATCCAGTTGAGTTTGAAAATATTAAAAATGGAATAGAGAAGATTAAAAAAGAAAGACAAGAACATATTAATATTAGAATTGAAGAAATAAAAAAAGAATTAGATAGAGAAAATATAGTTGCTAAAATATATGGAAGGCCAAAAGCTTATCATAGTATTTATAGAAAGATGCTTAAATATAACTGTGATATAGATGGACTATATGATTTATATGCAGTAAGAATAATTGTAAATAGTATAAAAGATTGTTATACTGCACTTGGTATAATACATGAAAAGTATAAACCGATGCCAGGTAGATTTAAAGATTACATTGCTGTTCCAAAAACAAATATGTATCAATCACTTCATACTACTGTATTTGGAATAGATAATTCGCTTCCTTTTGAAGTTCAAATTAGGACATGGGATATGCATAATGTAGCAGACTATGGTGTAGCAGCTCACTTTTTATACAAAGAAGGGAAAACAAAAGTATCAAGTAGTGATGAAAAGTTAACTTGGCTTAGAAAAACAATTGAACTTGAAAAAGAATATGAAGAGTCTGGTGAAGATTATAACCAATTAAAAACAGAGCTTTTTGGTGATGAAGTATTTGTATTTACCCCAAAGGGTGAAATAAAATCATTGCCTAAAGGTTCAACTCCTATAGATTTTGCATATTTAATACATCAACATATTGGAAATAGTATGGTTGGAACAAAAATAAATGGGAAAATGGTGCCTATTACTACTAAATTAAAAAATACTGATATAGTAGAAGTTGTAACATCAAAAACTGCAAAAGGACCTAATTTAGATTGGTTAAAACATGTAAAAACAGCAGGGGCTAAAAACAAGATTATATCATATATGAAAAAGCAAGATAAAGAAACAAACATTCAAAGAGGAGAAGCATTATTTGAAAAAGAACTTGCTAAACAAAAGATTGATAAAGATGCTTTAATGAAAGATAAATACATAAAAGTAATGTTAGAAAGATATAATTTTAATTCATTGGAAGCTGCATATGAAAATTTAGGATTTGGTGTGTTAACAGCAAAAAGAATAATCAATAAATTAGTTGAAGAATATTCAAAAGAACATAAGGCAGAAATAGAGAAAATAGCTATAGAAAAAGAAGCTAAGGTTGTAAATTTAAAATCTAAAAATGATTCTGATGGTATAGTTGTGGAAGGAATAGATAATTGCCTAGTTAAGCTAGCTAAATGTTGTTCACCACTTCCAGGCGATGAAATAATTGGGTATATATCAATTGGAAAAGGCGTATCAGTACACAGAAAAGATTGTAAAAATTTAGAGTCTCTAAACATTAGAGAGAGAAAGATTAATGTAAAATGGAAGGAAAAAGCAAAGGTTAGTTATCAAACTGCACTTAGAATTAAGGCTAATGATAGAACGGGTGTTGCTATGGATGTTTTAGCTCAGGCACAAAATAACAAAGTGCCAGTAATGACCTTTAATGCAAGACAAACAACTGACAATGAGTGCATTATAGAAATAACAGTTAGCATTAATTCTATTGAAGAACTTCAAAAACTTATGAAAGATATGAGAAAAGTAGATAGTGTATTTGATGTAAGAAGAGCTAAATAATTTAAGGAAATAGTGATATGGAAAAAATAATTGAAAATGATAAATATGAAGTGTATAAGTTAAACATATCTTTTAAAGATTCAGGACACTTTACAAATACATACATTTTAAAAGATAAAGCTACTAATCATACATGTATAATAGACCCCGCATACAACGGTAGGTATATAATGGATTGCTTAGAGAAAATAAATGGCAACTTAAAATTTATATACCTAACTCATTGCCATGGGGATCATACTGCAGCATTAGAAGAAATATATACAAGTAGTTTAAAAGAAAATATAAAAATATATATACATGAAAACGATAAAAATGGAATATTTGACGATGAGAAAAATTGCAAGTATATATTAACAGAACCTAATTTTAAAAGTTTAAGTTCTAATGATATATCAATTGTTAAAGACGGGGCTAGTTTAAATATTGGAAATACAACTCTTGAAATAATTCATACACCAGGACATACAAATGGATGCTCAATTCTTTATGAAAAAGAATATGGTATTTTATTTACTGGTGATACTATATTTTCAGATTGCTATGGAAGAACAGATTTAAAAAGTGGCAGTATAGTTGATATGAAAGAAAGTATAGACAAGATATTTGATAGGTTTGGTAATGATATAACTATATGTCCAGGACATGGGGATATAGTTAAACTTAAAGATGCAAAAAGAAATATATCACTAATATTGGCATTTGATTTATAGATAAAGGGTGGAAAAATGGGAAGATTTAAAGAAATACTAGAAGAAGAATCACAAAAAGAATATATGATTAATTTAAAGCAATTCATAGATAATGAATATAATACAAAGACAATATTTCCTGAAAGAAAAAATATCATGAATTCTATGAGCTATACTCCTTATGAAAAAGTTAAGGTGGTAATTGTTGGACAAGATCCATATCATGGCATAGGAGAAGCACATGGACTTTGTTTTTCTGTTCAACCTGGTATAAAAGTGCCACCATCATTGGTTAATATATACAAAGAATTAAAGAGAGATTTAGGTTGTTATATACCTAATAACGGCTACTTAGTAAAATGGGCAAAGGAGGGTGTACTTCTTTTAAACAGCGTACTTACTGTGGTAAAAGATACACCAGGAAGTCACAGAGGAAAAGGATGGGAGATATTTACTGATACAATTATAAAGAGTATAAATGAAAAAGAAGAACCTGTTGTATTTTTACTTTGGGGAAGTTATGCTAAAGAAAAAGCAGCATATATAACTAATCCAAAACATTTGGTACTTAAAACATCACATCCTAGTCCATTTTCAGTACGCAATGGATTTGATGGATGCTCTCATTTTTCGAAAGCAAATGAATTTTTAAAATCGCATGGGATAGGGCCAGTGGATTGGCAAATAGAAAATATTTGATAAAGTATAGTCGCGATGGATTTATTATCGTGGCTTTTATATATGTAATTGTTGAAACAAGTATTTATCTGTGCTAAAATAGATATGGTGATAATAATGGAAAATATATTTGAAAAATATAAAAATGATTTTTTGGAATATATATATAGTGAAGGAAATGTAGAGACTGTATATTTATTTGGTTCATATGCAGATGGAACATATAATGAAAATAGTGATATTGATATAGCGGTAATATATAAAGAAGATGTAGATGAATATAATCATGCCGGAAAGAGTTTAGATGTTAGTAAAATATTTGGTTATATTGATATAGACTATTTAGATTTGAAAAAAGTAAACGTTTTTTTACAATTTGAAATACTACAAAAAGGTAAACTTATTTATTGTGAAAACGAAGATAAACTTATTGATTTTACACGCAAGGTACAAGAACTATATATAGAGATGGACTATGAAAGAAAAAAATATATGAAATATGTATTAAATGAAGAAGGAGAAAAGTATGGAACAAAATAGGATAGATGAAAAAATTATTAATTTAAAAGAAATTCTTGCATATATAGAAAAAATCACAAATGGAAGTAAAAAAGAAGTTTTAATGAATAGGTTAATTATGGACTCACTAGAAAATAATTTAAGGAAAGCGATTCAAATAATGATTGATTTGGCTTGTGATTTAGCATCTAAAAATAAATTACGGAATGTGTACAACATATTATCAAACTTTTGAGAAACTAGTGGAAAATGGCTACCTAAGTAATGAAAATTTAGATACATACAAAAAAATGATAGGAACAAGAAATAGAATAGTACATGATTATGATAGGGTATCAAATGAAATATTATATATAATAGCTACAGAAAAACTAGATGATTTTAATTTGTTTATAAATGACATATTAAAAAATAGTATATAAAATATATTAATTAGGAGAAGACAATGAAGACAAGTGATTTTAATTACAATTTACCAAAAGAATTAATAGCGCAACTGCCAATAAAAGAAAGAGACATGTCACGTCTTTTAGTACTTGATAGAAATACAGGAAAAATACAGCACAAAATATTTCATGATATTATAGACTGTTTAAATAAAGGAGATACATTAGTGTTAAATGATACTAAGGTAATTCCAGCTAGAATATTTGGCCATAGAGAAAACAAAGAAGAAAGTATTGAAGTTCTTCTTGTAAAAGAATATGGTGATGATACATGGGAAGTGTTAGCAAAGCCCGGAAAAAAATTAAAAATAGGAACGGCTATTGAATTTTCAGATAAACTTAAAGCAGATGTAATAGACATTTTAGAGGAGGGAGAAAGAGTAATTAAATTTAAATATGATGGAATATTTAATGAGCTTTTAGATGAAATAGGACTTATGCCACTTCCACCGTATATAACTGAAAAATTAGAAGATAGAGATAGATATCAAACAGTATATTCTAAAATTAGAGGTTCTGCAGCTGCTCCAACAGCAGGCTTGCATTTTACTAAAGAATTACTTAAAAAAGTAGAAGAAAAAGGAATTAATATAGTGTATGTAACGCTTCATGTTGGAATAGGTACATTTAGACCTGTTAAGGTTGATAATGTTTTAGAACATAAAATGCATAGTGAATATTATGAGGTATCAGAAGAAGCAGCCAAAGTTATAAATGAAACTAAAAAAAGGGGAAATAAAGTAATTTGTGTTGGGACTACATCATGTAGAACAGTAGAGTCAGCTGTTGACGAAAATGGAATGGTTAAAGCAGAAAAAAGAGAGACAGATATATTTATATATCCTGGTTATAAATTTAAAGTAGTAGATAATTTAATAACTAACTTTCATCTTCCTGAATCAACTTTAATCATGCTTGTTTCTGCTCTTGCAGGAAAAGATAATATAATGAAAGCATATAATGAAGCTGTAAAAGAAAAATATAGATTTTTTAGCTTTGGAGATGCAATGTATATAAAATAATAGTATAGTTTAATATTATATGAAACTTATTTTAAATTATATTTGTAATATTTTTAAATATATAGTATAATACTAAATGTAGTGGTAAAAAGGAATATTGTAGTAATAACCTGTGAGCCATAATTTAGTATTATATTTTTTTGTACATATTATGACTTAGATGTTATTATTACACCTTGTCGTCCACTACTAAATTAAATGTTTAGGAGGAATTTTTATGTTTAAAGTATTTGAAACAGAGTATGCTGGCAGAAAACTTGTTATAGAAACAGGTAAAATGGCTGGGCTTGCAAATGGTTCTTGTATGGTTAAGTATGGAGATACAGCTGTACTTGTAAATGTTACAATGTCAAAAGAACCAAGAGATGGTATCGATTTCTTGCCACTTTCAGTAGATTATGAAGAAAGATTATATGCAGCAGGAAAAATACCAGGAGGATTCCTAAAAAGAGAAGGAAAACCTAGTGATAAAGCAATATTAGTATCAAGAGTAATTGATAGACCAATGCGTCCATTATTTCCAAAAGATTACAGAAACGATACAGCAATAAATGCAATAGCTATGGCCGTAGATCCAGATGTACTTCCAGAAGTACCAGCTATGATTGGTGCAGCTACAGCGTTATTAATATCAGATATTCCATTTACAGCTGTAGTAGGTTCAATTAAAGTAGGTTTAGTTGATGGTAAAATAGTTCTAAATCCAGATTTGGCAGAGAGAGAAAAATCTGATTTGGATTTAACAGTAGCAGGAACACCTGATAAAGTTTGTATGATAGAAGCAGGTGCAAATGAAGTACCTGATGATGTAATGCTAGAAGCTATAAAAACAGCTCATGCAGAAATTATAAAGCTTACAGAATTTATGAAAGGTATTCAAAAAGAAATAGGTAAAGAAAAAGCATTATATAAATCGTTTGAAGTTCCAGAAGAATTATATAACGAAATATATAATCAGTTTAATCAAAAAGTATATGACGGGATGCAAACAACTGATAAAACAGTAAGAGATGAAAATATAGCTAAAATATCAGAAGAAATAAAAGAGTGGTATATAGCTAAAAATTCTGAAGAAGAATATGAAGCAGTTAAAAAAGATATAGCTGAAATCATATATAGATTAGAAAAGAAAAATGTTCGTAAAATGGTTAAAGAAGAGCATAAGAGAGTAGATGGCAGAGGAATGACTGAAATAAGACCGTTATCGTGTGAAGTTGATTTACTTCCAAGAGTACATGGTTCTGGATTATTTAATAGAGGTCAAACTCAAGTACTTTCTATAGTAACACTTGGACCAAAATCAGATGAACAAAGTTTAGATGGACTTGATGAAGAAACATCTAAAAGATACATACATCACTATAACTTCCCACCATATAGCGTAGGTGAAGCAAGACCAACAAGAGGACCAGGAAGAAGAGAAATAGGACATGGAGCGCTTGCTGAAAGAGCTTTAGTTCCAGTATTACCTAGTGTCGAAGAATTCCCTTATGCAATAAGAGTGGTATCAGAAGTATTAAGTTCTAATGGTTCTACATCACAAGGAAGTGTTTGTGGTTCTACCTTAGCACTTATGGCAGCAGGTGTGCCAATTAAAGCACCAGTTGCAGGTATTTCAACAGGACTATTTACTGAAAACGGAGATACATCCGATTATGTAATGGTTACTGATATTCAAGGTATCGAAGATTTCTTTGGAGATATGGATTTTAAAGTAGCAGGAACAAAAAAAGGAATAACTGCTATACAAGTAGATATAAAAATCGATGGTCTTACATATGAAATAATAGAGGAAGCTTTTGCTAAAACAAATGTTGCAAGACAATATATTTTAGATGAAGTAATGTTAAAATGTATAGCTGAGCCAAGAAAAGAAGTATCTAAATATGCACCTAAAATTGTTAATATGAAGATAGATCCAGAAAAAATAAGAGACGTAATAGGTGCAGGTGGAAAAGTTATTAATAAAATAATTGAAGAAACTGGTGTTAAGATTGACATTGAAGATGATGGTACAGTATTTATATATGGAACAGATAAAGCAATGATAGATAGAGCATATGACATTATTCAAGGTCTAACAAAAGATGTTGAAAAAGGTGAAGTGTATATGGGAACAGTTACAAAATTATTCCCATTTGGAGCTCTAGTTGAAGTATTACCTGGAAAAGAAGGAATGTTACATATTTCGAAAATATCTTCTGAAAGAATAGAAAAAGTTGAAGATGTTTTAGAACTTGGTCAAAATATATTAGTTAAAGTAATAGATATTGACAAAGAACAAGGCAAGTTTAGTTTATCAGCAAAAGATGCCTTAAATTAAAGGTGGTAAATAATATATGAAAGTATTTGCATTTGTAGGCCCTAGTGGTACAGGAAAGAGTCACCGTGCTCAAAGAGTTGCTCTCGAAAACGGTATAGACTATATAATAGATGATGCAATTTTAATACATAAAAATAAAGTTATAGCAGGAAAATCTGCGAAAACAGAACCAACTAAAATTGGTTCTGTTAAGTCTGCTATATTTACTGATACTGCAAAATGTGAAATGATGATAAGAGCTATAAGAAGTGCAAAACCTGATAAGATACTTATTCTTGGAACTTCTGATGGAATGGTAGAAAAAATAGCAGAAAATTTAAAACTTCCAAAAATATCTAAAACTATATATATACATGAAGTCGCAACAGAGGAAGAGATGCTTGAGGCAAAAAGAATGAGAATTGAAGAGGGTAAACATGTTGTTCCGGTTCCAACTTTAGAGATAAAAGAACAATTTTCAGGATATTTTATGGATCCTTTAAAGATATTTGAAAAGAAAGATAAAAAATATCATGAAAAAAGTATTATTAGGCCAACATTTAGTTATTTAGGAAATTTCTATATATCTGATAAAGTTATAAAAGATGTAATAATGTATGCAACTAAAGATGTTGATGGAATAACCAGATTATCTAGAGTTAATATTGAAAAATTTATAGATGGAGTTAATCTATATTTAGACATAAATGTTCAGTATGGATTTAGTATACCTAAAGTATCTAAGAACTTACAAGATGTTGTAACTAAGGAAGTGGTATATGCAACAGGAATAAATATATTTAGTATCAACGTTAGGGTTAAAGGCATTGATATGAAAAAATAATTATAACTAGACTTTACAAAATTATGTGACATTTTGTAAGGTTTTGCTAATATGTGTACAATATATAATAATTTTGTTAAAATGAATGCACCGACTTTTCTAAGAAAGAAGGTGCGTTTACATATGTATAACTTAATATTAGTATTATTTCTCATGTTACTAATTTTAAGAGAGCAAAACAGAAAGAAAAAGAAATAATATAAAGCATAGTGAATAGAGAGACAACTCTGTTTACTTGTATTTTATGTGATATAGTATAAAAATATACAAAAAAATTCCGAGATATCGACAACTATCTCGGAGCATCTACATATGACTAACTTAATTATTACAACTTTGTTGTAATATAATTGTAGCACATAACATATGCGTTGTCAAATAAATAATATATATATATTACATATAACGACAAAAATATATATGTTTTATTAGATAGTAAATCGTGTTGCATATTATGTAAATTTATGATATAATACTCTCAGCAAATTTATATAATCTAAATAAAATTTTAGGAGGAATATAAAATGAAGTACAGTATCTTAAATGATTTTATTTTAGACACGCCAAATGCAAGACGGTGTGCAAAAAATGTAGCAGAAGTTTTAAAAGAAAGAGGTTTTATAGAGTATCAAGAATATAGTCATTGGAAAAAACCAAAAGAAGATGTTCAAGGAATATATGTAGTTCGTGGGGGGAGTGTTATAGCAGTAAGACTACCAAAAAGATTAAATGGTTTTAGTGGTGTTCTTACTCATACAGATTCACCTTGTTTTAAAATCAAAACTAATCCTGAAATACACTCTAATGGCTATGTTAAGTTAAATGTAGAACCTTATGGAGGAAGCATTTATTATTCATGGCTTGATAAGCCGTTATCGATTTGTGGCGAAGTTGTAGATGATCACTATGGAAATATGCATTGGGTAGATACAAAGGAAAAATATCAGGTGTTTATTCCAAGCCAAGCTATACATATTAACAGAGAAGTCAATTCATCACTTAGCTTAAATCCACAAAAAGACATGCTTCCGGTTTTTGCACTAGGGAAGGAAAACGATTTTTTAGGTATGATAGAAAATACAGCTAGTGTAAATAGACCTATTAGAGCATATGATTTATCACTATATAATCCCGATCCCGTTAAGACTATAAAGATGGGAAAATATGAAATTGCTATGGGACCAAGACTTGATAATTTAGCATCTGTTTTTTCAGCTTTAAGAGTATTTGAAAGTGAAGCTGTGGAATGGGGAAAAAGAGAAAATAATAATTATGCTAAAGTCTTTGTAGCATTTAATAGTGAGGAAATAGGAAGCGCAACATTTGATGGCGCAGATGGTGATTTTTTAACGTCAGTGCTTGAAAGAATTTGTTACATGTATGAAGAAGAAAAATATTCTGTTTTTGCAAACTCACTTTTCTTAAGTATTGATGCAGCCCACGCAATTCATCCAAATGCACCTGAAAAGTCTGATCCTACTAACCCTGTTAAATTCGGTGAAGGAGTTGTAATAAAGCACAATGCAAATTATGCAAATACTCTTGAAATGGAATCAAAAATAAAGGCTATTTGTAGAATGAATAATATAAAAGTGCAAGATTTTTATTCAAGGTCTGATATGAGGTGTGGGTCGACTTTAGGTAATATAAGCATGAGTCATCACTCAATCCAAACGTTGGATATTGGTATTCCAATGCTTGGCATGCATTCGGCAGTTGAAACTATTTGTCTTGATGATATGAATCATCTTGAAAATCTTTTAGTTGAGTATTTCAAATTATGGTAAAATCAAGAGCTTATAAAAAAGTAGAATGATTAATTTCATTCTACTTTTTGTTATATAAAATGGTATAGATGTGATAAATATTAATGATTTAGTTTGACTTGATATATATCATATGATAAAATATGGTCAATATTAATGTAGGAGGTATAGTTATGGATTTTATGGATAAAGTAACAGAGCTATCAAAAAAAGCATATGAAGGAACTGAAAAAGCATATAAAGCAGTTGCAGATAAATCAGGAAAAATTATAAAAGAAACACAGATGAGAGTAAAAGCAAACGATAAAGAGGGCGACATCGAAATGATGTATTATGAAATGGGAAAAAACGTTTATGATATGTACAAAAATGGTGAAAATGTTGGAGATAACTTCAAGAAAACTTGTAAAAAAATAGAAAAATTACAAAAAGAAATTGCTGAAATGGAAACACACATGCTATATTTAAGAGGGCTTAGAAAATGTGCTAATTGTTTAGAAACTATAGAGATAGAAAATAAATATTGCCCTAAATGTGGAGATAAGCAAAAGGCTGTAAAAATAAAAGAAGAAAAGCATGAGGAAGAAATAGAAGAATCACCAATAGATAGAGTATGTTCTAAATGTGGTAAGATAGCATTAGATGACGAAGCTTTCTGCACAAATTGTGGAACTAAAATATAAGTTGAGGAAGCATGAATAGAAAGATTAAAAAAACAGTTAAGAAGAAAAGATTTTATAGCATTTTAGCAATAATACTATTTATAGCTACATTATTATTACTTACAAGATTTATTCCTAAAATATGGTTAGTAAACGAGAGCGCATCTGCCAGTGATAAAACAGAAGAGACAAAAAACGAGACAGAATATCCATTAGAAATAGAAATAACAGAACAAGAAAGAATATTTTTTACAGAATTTTTTACAGATTATTCGCTAGGTATAACGTCTAAAGATATTAATTTTTTAGATGGAATTACTGAAAAAGAAATGATTGACTTTTCTAGAGCTGTCTTAAGTGAAAAATATTTATCATCTAAAATTATACCAAAAGAAGATATAGAAGAGGCTATAGAAAAATATTTCGGTATAAGAGATTTACAATATGACAATATAGGGTATACTTCTTTTGATATTTGTGAAGAATGCAAACCACAAAAGACATTTAATTTAAAAAAGTTAATCCATTTAGAAAAAGAGGGAAAAGAGTATTTAGTATATGCAGATTGTATTGATAAATCTAAAATTCATGAAGAAACATATAATAAAGAAGATGTAGAGGATGTATATATTTTTACCTTTAGAAGAATATTAGCAAATACTCAAAAAGAAAATGTGAACCATTCTGAAGTTAAATTTGTATTAACAAAGGTTGAAAAAGAAATATAAATTATTATAAGCTTTTAGTACATACTAAAAGCTTGCTTTTTGTATAAAAGAAAAAATTACCATTGACTTATCGAACAAAAGTTTGTATAATGTGCTTAAAGGTGATTTAATGGAAAGAAAGATACTACATATAGATGTAAATAATGCTTTTTTATCATGGACAGCTGTAGATATGTTAGAACATGGTAGTAAAATAGATATACGAAATATACCAGCTGTTATTGGTGGAGATGAACAAAATAGAAGAGGCGTAGTTTTAGCAAAGAGTAATATAGCTAAAAAACATGGTATCGTTACTGGTGAAACTTTGTACAGTGCAAGAAAAAAATGTCCTAATCTTAATGTTTTTAAAGGAAGTAACCATAGGTATGACGAATTTTCAAATAAATTATATAATCTTCTTTTAGAGTATACAGATAAAATTGAGAGATTTTCTGTTGATGAATGTTTTTTAGATATGACAGAATATCTTATGGGAAGAAATATATTAGAAATTGCAACAGAAATAAAGGAAAGAGTATATAACGAATTAAAGTTTACGGTAAATATTGGTATATCAGAAAACAAATTACTTGCTAAAATGGCATCTGATTTTGAAAAACCAAATAAAATTCATACTTTATACAAAAAAGAAATAAAAGAAAAAATGTGGAGACTTAATGTTGGTGAACTTTTTATGCTTGGTAGAAAAACAGTACCTAAATTGAATAACTTAGGTATATACAAGATTGGTGATTTAGCAAAAAGAGATAAAGAATTTATGTTAAAAAGATTTGGGAAACATGGACTTCAAATGTGGGAATATGCAAATGGAATAGATTATTCTGAAGTAATACATGAAAATATTTTACCTAAAGGTGTAGGTCATTCTTTAACTCTTCCTAAAGATACAGCTAATATAGAAGATTTAAATAAAGTATTATTATCTTTAGTTGAAAAAACAACATATAGATTAAGAAAATATAAATTATATGCTACTATTGTAACTGTTCAAATAAGAACAAAGAATTTTGAAAACTTTACGCATCAAACTAAATTAGATAAACCCACTAATGTTACAAAAGAAATATATGATGTAGCTAAAAAATTATTAAAAGATATGTATAAAGAAAGAGAGCTTAGATTAATAGGGATTAGTGCAAATGGTTTAGTAGATAATGATAATATAATTCAAACAAATATATTTGATATATTGGAAAACAAAGATAAAAAACATGAAAAATATATTAAAGTAGACAATACAATTGATATGTTAAAAGATAAATATGGAGACGATGTTGTAAAATTTGCAGGTAGAATGAATGTAGACAAAATGGGGAATATATTGTAAGCTTGAAATATAAATGAAAAATAGCTATGATAAATATTAATTTAATGATATAATATATTTATTAAAAGGAGCAAGGATTTTGGAAATATTAAACGAAAATGAAAGAATAGATGAATTAAATATAAATGATTTAAAAGTTATACAAAATAAAGAATATTTTATGTTTGGAATAGATTCAGTTATTTTGTCTAGCCTCGTTAAATCAACTTCATCATCAAACGTAATAGTTGATTTTTGTACAGGTTCAGGTGTTATTCCTATTTTACTTACGCCAAGAGTAAAATATAAAAAAATTATTGGTGTAGAGCTTCAAAAAGAAATGTATGATTTGGCTGTAAGAAATATTAAATTAAATAGCTTAGAAAACGATGTTTCTGTTATAAATAAAGATATAAAAGAATATAAAGAGATAATAAGGTACATTAGAGAAAATGTATCATCTTCAGGAAATGTTGATGTAATTGTATGTAATCCTCCATATAAAGAGGTAGGAACGGGAGTAATTAATGAAAATAGTGTTAAATATATTGCAAGACATGAAGAAAAATGTACATTAGAAGATATATTTATATCTAGTAGTAAACTTCTTAAAACAAAAGGTAAGTTATATTTGGTTCATAAGCCAGATAGACTTGCAGATTTAATATGTTTGGCAAGGAAATATAATTTAGAAGTAAAAGAAATAACAATGCTTCAACCGACAAAGGAAAAGAAACCTAGTATAGTATTTGTAGAATATGTAAAGGATGGTAAAAAAGGATTAAATATATCGCCAGTTATACTAGAATTTGATGATAACGGAAATTATACAGATAAAATAAAAGAGATTTATAGAATGGATGAAAAATATGAGTAGAAATAGAAAAAAAGATAATGTAGGAAAAGATATAGTTGAAAAAGGCAAATTATATATTGTTGGTACTCCTATTGGGAATTTAAAAGATATAACAATAAGAGCATTAGAGGTACTAGAAAAAGTTGATATTATTTTAGCAGAAGATACAAGACAAACACTTAAATTGTTAAACCACTACAATATTTCTTCTAAACTTATAAGCTATCACAAGTTTAATGAGAAGGAAAAATTAAAAGAAATTGTGAAACTCTTAGAAGATGGGAATAGTATGGCATTGGTTTCAGATGCTGGAATGCCAATTTTATCAGATCCTGGACAACCTCTTGTTATGATGCTTGTAGAAGAAAATATAAATATTGAAGTAGTTCCAGGACCAACTGCACTAACTACTGCTATAGCATATTCGAATATACCTACTGAAACATTTGTGTTTGAAGGATTTCTTCCTATGAATTCTAGAAGAAGAAAAGAACGTCTAAATATGATAAATATGGAGACAAGAACAATGATATTCTATGAAGCACCACATAAATTATTAAATACATTAAAAGATTTATATGGTATGTTAGGAAATAGAAAAATATGTTTACTTAGAGAGCTTACTAAGATTTATGAGGAACAAAAATATACTACATTAGAAGAATTAATTTATTCTATTGAAAAAGATGGCATAAAAGGTGAGATTGTATTTATACTTGAAGGAAATGGAAACAAAGAAATAATAAATGAAGGCGATACTGATAAATCTAATTTAGAGCTTGTTAAAGACTATATTAAACTTGGACTTAGTAAAAATGATGCTATAAAAAAAGTAGCAAAGGAAAGAGGACTAAGTAAAAATGAGGTATATATGGAGTGTGTAAAAGATGAATAAGAATGAACTAGAAAGATTGGATAATATGCTAAAATTAGAAAATGAAGCATACGATAAAGGGTACAAATATATATGTGGTGTAGATGAAGCAGGAAGAGGACCTCTTTGTGGTCCTGTTGTTGCAGCTGCAGTTATACTTCATAAAGATGCACATATAGAGGGAGTGAATGACTCTAAAAAGTTAACTGAGAAAAAGAGAGAAAAGCTGTTTGATGATATAATGCAAAATGCAGTGGCAGTTGGAATAGGAATGTCTGATGTTGATGTTATAGAAAAAATAAATATATTAGGTGCTACTAAAGAGGCTATGAAAGAGGCAATAACTAATTTAAGTGTAACGCCAGATTATGTATTGATAGATGGAAATCAAGATATAAATATAGAAATAGATAGAAAAACTGTTATATCTGGTGATGCACTAAGCGAATCAATAGCTGCTGCTTCTATAATAGCTAAAGTGACAAGAGATAGAATGCTTAAACAATATGATGAAGAGTATCCTGAATATGGTTTTGCAAAACATAAAGGTTATGGTACAAAACAGCATATAGAAGCCATAAAGGAACATGGATTAACACCAATACATAGACCTAGTTTTTGCACTAAGTTTACAAAATAAAGTAAATAAAATTTGTTTTTAAAAATTATTTTATAAATATTTAAAAAAATTATAAAAAAGTATTGACTTATTATAAAATTACATTTATAATATTAACATGCTGTAGCTAACTTGTGGGCCTTTAGCTCAGTTGGTCAGAGCAACCGGCTCATAACCGGTTGGTCCGGGGTTCGAATCCCTGAAGGCCCACCATTTTTATTTGGGTAGGTGCCCGAGTGGCTAAAGGGGGCAGACTGTAAATCTGTTGGCATTCGCCTACGATGGTTCGAATCCATCCCTGCCCACCATTATATGGTTATTATCACACTTTATTAGTGTGATTTTTTATTTTCATATACTAATAAACATATATTTATAAAAACTTCTTTAAATTTTATGTTATTTTTGTTTTGAACTTGACATTAAGATATAAGTAATATATAATATATAAGCAAGTTTGAGTAAATAAGTATGCTATAAAGCATAAATATATATGAATATTGATTTACTTAAGAGGAGGGAATAAAATGGCACAACCAAAAAGAAGATGGTCAAAAGCAAGAACTGGATTAAGACGTTCTACTTGGAAATTAGAAAACAAATCTTTAGCTACATGCTCTAACTGTGGAGAAGCTATTATGCCACATAAGGCATGCCCAAGCTGTGGACAATATAATAAAAGACAAGTAGTAGAAATTAAAGAAAAAGAAGAAAAATAAAAATTCCCTCACTAATCAGTGGGGTTTTTTTGTATTTTATGGTGAAAATAATGAATATGTATAAAAATATTAAAATATTATATGAAGATAATCATTTATTAGTTGTTGTAAAGCCTGCAGGCATACCATCTCAAGCAGATAAAACTGGTGATGAAGATATGCTAACATTACTTAAAGAATATATTAAAGAAAAATATAATAAACCAGGTGAGGTATATTTAGGACTTGTTCATAGATTAGACAGAATGACTTCTGGAATAATGGTTTTTGCTAGAACTTCAAAAGCTGCATCAAGATTATCAAAAAATATACGAGAAGGGGATTTTAAGAAAAGATATATTGCTGTATTAAATGGCCATATGGAAAAGACACAAAAATCTGTGCTTTTGGAAAATTATCTAGTGAAAAATGAAAAAACTAATATGAGCAAGGTATGTAACAAAGATGCAAAAAATTCTAAACTGGCTAGTTTAGAATATAATGTATTAAATAATTTTAGTTATAATAATAAAAAATATTGTTATGTTGAAATAAAATTAAATACAGGAAGACATCATCAAATTAGAGTACAATTTTCAAATATTAATCATCCGTTATATGGAGATTTAAAATATGGAAAAAACAGTAATAAAGAAGGTCAGAAACTAGCACTTTTTGCATATGATTTAACATTTTTTCATCCTACAAAAGATGAGGTTTTAAATTTTAAAATATTACCAGAAGATAAAGGAATATGGAGTGAATTAAAACAATGGAAATAATTGATTTAACAGAGTATAAAAATAAGTTAAATGAATATAATAAAGTGATTAATGAATTAAAAGATACTTTGAGAATAACTCAAAAAACAGAAGAATTAGAAAAATTAGAACAAAAAACAATGGAAGAAAACTTTTGGAATAACGAAAATGAAAGTTCAAGGGTATTAGGCAAAATTAAAGAAATAAAAAGTATAATAGAAAAATTTAATAGTATATTAATGAAATATACAGAATGCGTTGATATAACAGATATGCTAGAAAACGATATAGATAACGAGTTTGTATCAGAGCTTAAAGAAACATTAAACTATTTAGAAAAATTATTAGAAGATATGAGAATAAAAACTCTTTTATCAGGAGAATATGATTCAAATGTTGCAATAGTAACTATACATCCTGGTGCAGGAGGAACAGAATCCCAAGATTGGGCATTGATGCTTTATAGGATGTATACTAGATGGGCAGAAAGAACAGGTCATAATGTGGAAATATATGATATGCAAGATGGTGATGAAGCAGGACTTAAGAGTGTTACTTTTTCTGTTAAAGGAGAATATCCTTACGGCTATTTAAAATCAGAAAAAGGTGTACATAGATTGGTTAGGATATCACCTTTTGATAGTAATTCTAGACGCCATACTTCCTTTGCTGCAGTAGATGTTCTTCCAGAAATTGATGACAACATCTCTTTAGAAATAAAGGCAGAAGATTTAGAGATAGGAACATATAGAGCTAGTGGTGCAGGTGGTCAACATATAAACAAAACAGATTCGGCTGTAAGGATTAAGCATATTCCTACAGGTGTTGTAGTTAGCTGTCAAACTGAAAGATCACAATTCCAAAATAAAGATAATGCAATGAAAATGTTAAAAGCTAAGTTATATCAATTAGAACTTCAAAAAAACAAAGATAAAATAAATGAAATAAAAGGTGAAAATACTGAAAATTCATGGGGAAATCAGATTAGATCTTATGTTTTTTGTCCATATACATTAGTAAAAGATCATAGAACAGGTTTTGAAATTGGTAATGTTCAAAAGGTAATGGATGGCTATATTGATGATTTTATGGCAGAGTATTTAAAAACTATGAATAAATAGGTTTGACTTAAATATATAAATAATATATAATAATATAGGTTTTTAAGTGTATAAATAATATTACGCTTTGATACGGTAAATTAAGCTTATTGTTTTAATTAAATTATAAGTATTTTGATTATTTTTTGTTCGGATTTACTAAAGAAAATATAAGGGAGGAATAATAATTTATGGAAAAAAATAAAAATAATATTAACACTATTTATGATGATAGTGTTTCTAGTGGTGCGTTACTTAAAGACGTAAAGAGAAAATTAGATAAAAAATCAAATATAAATATAGATAGTATTAGCATAGAAGAAAAAGCTAATACGGTAATAAATAATTTAAATCAAGAAAATAGTAATACAGAAATAAATAATAAAATTCAAAAAAATACAAAAAGTAAAGAAAGTAAAATTAAAAAAGTAGTAAATACAAAAAAAGATAATCAAGAGAAAAAAGTAATCAAAGTAACAAATAAAAGAACGGCTAGTGTAAGAGCTCCAAGAACAAATAGTATTTTTGAAAAGGAAAAATTAAAAATAATACCACTTGGTGGACTTCAAGAAATAGGCAAAAACTTAACAGTTTTTGAATATGCAAATGAAATGATTATAGTTGACTGTGGAGTTGCTTTCCCAGAAGAAGATATGCTAGGAGTAGACTTAGTAATACCAGATATAACATATGTGGAGAAAAACGCTAAGAAAATAAAAGGTATGGTTATAACACACGGACACGAAGATCACATAGGCTCTATACCATATTTCTTAAAGAAAGTTAATGTACCAATTTATGCTACAAAACTTACAATGGGACTTATTGAAGCAAAATTAGAAGAACATAATTTATTAAGAAGTTCAGAACTTCATATAGCAAAACCTAAAGATATAGTTAAATTAGGTAAGTTCTTTAATGTTGAATTTATTAAAACAACGCACTCTATAGCTGATGCAGTTGCGTTTGCAATACATACTCCTGTAGGAACAGTAGTACATACTGGGGATTTTAAAATAGATTATACTCCGATAGATGGAGAAGTAATGGATTTTGCAAGATTTGCAGAGCTTGGTAAAGAAGGCGTTTTACTTCTTATGTCTGATTCTACAAATGTTGAAAGACCAGGGTACACTATGTCTGAAAGAAGTGTAGGGTTAGAATTTGATAAAATATTCATGAATTCTAATAAAAGAATAATAGTTGCAACATTTGCATCTAATATTCATAGAATGCAACAAATTATAAATTCTGCTGTTAAGTTCGGAAGAAAAGTAGCAGCAATAGGTAGAAGTGTTTTAAGAGTTATAGATGTAGCACAAGAATTAGGATATATTTCTGCTCCTGAAGGTTCAATAATTGACATTGACAAGATAGGATTATATAACCCTGAACAGCTTGTTATTATAACTACTGGTTCTCAGGGAGAGAGTATGTCAGCTCTAGCTAGAATGTCAACAGGGGAACACAGAAAAGTAACAATTACACCGGAAGATTTAGTAATATTCTCATCTTCACCAATACCTGGTAATGAAAAATCAGTAGGTAAACTTATTGATGAGCTACAAAAGCTTGGCGCAGAAGTTATATATAATCAACTTGCAGATGTGCACGTATCAGGGCATGCTTGTGAAGAAGAATTAAAGATGATGCTTACACTTACTAAACCAAAATTCTTTATGCCGGTTCATGGAGAATACAGATTCTTAAAAAGACATGGGGAAATAGCAAAACTACTTGGTATGAGTGATAAGAATATATTCATTATGGCAAATGGTAAAACTTTAGAAGTAGATGCAAATTCTGCTAGAATAGGTCAGCAAGTTCAAGCAGGTATTGTTCTTGTTGATGGTCTTGGAGTAGGAGACGTAGGAAACATAGTTATAAGAGATAGACAAATGCTTTCTGAAAATGGAATGATTCTTGTAGTATTTTCTTTAGATTCAAAAACAGCAAAACTTATTGGTGGACCTGATATTATTACAAGAGGATTCGTATATGTAAGGGAGTCAGAAGATTTAATGGAAGAAATAAGAGAATTCTCTAAAGACCAAATATTAAAATTAGAACAAGAAGGAGTAAAAGAATGGTCAGTAATAAAAGGTAAGGTAAGAGATAGTTTATGTGATTTTGTATACAAGAAAACAAGACGTAATCCAATGATTCTTCCAATTATAACTGAAGTGAATTTAAAAGAAGATTAATATATAGAGAAATCCACACAGATTCAATTTGAAACTGTGTGGATTTGACTTATTCTTCAGAGGTTTCAGAATCTAAATTAAGTGCCAATTCTTTTTCAAGCAGATAAATAAGTTTTCTTAATTTGTTTGGTAAAACATCTGTGCATAAATATTTTTGCTGACATTCTTCTTTTACAAGTTCTGATATTTTCTTGAAAATTAATTCAATTGCGTGAATTAAATATGTTTTTGTTGAGTCACAATATACTCTATCAAAATCGCGCTTTATAGCATAGTAATCTTCTATTAAACATTCGATTTCATTGAAATCAAATATTTTTTCTTCTCTACGTAAATCTGTGTATGCCTGTTGAATGGTTATTAGTGAATCTCTATATTCACGATAACGTTCCATTAAATCATCAATTAATTCAAAGAACATAAAATCATAGAAAACCTGCTTTTCTTTATAGAAATCATTAACTAAATCTTGTGTATAGTTTCTTCTGAGTACTGTAATAACGTTATCACAGGCTAATTCGATATTTTTTTTATTCTCAGTTTCTATTCCATGCAAAAGAGTGTTATATAGAGCAGTATTTAAATTATTAAGAACATCTTCTATACGTGCCTTGAATTCTTTTAGTTCCTCTTCAGACATTACAAATTTTGACTCGTCAAGTCCTGATAATTTTGGAAGATTCTTAAGTGTTTCTTTTAAAACTTCTAATTTTTCTCCTTTTTGATATAACATGATATATTCTCCTTTCAAATTATTGATTAAGTTAATCCAAATCAAGGTCAAGTCTTGTTTTTAATAAATAAATAATTTTTCTTATTCTATTCATTTTAATACATTTTTTACCTTGTCTTAGGACTTCGCCGGCAAACATATCTTGAACTTTTTCGATTAAAAGTTCGGCACTGTGGGCTATAAAATTAACGGTATCATCTTCAAAACAGTAATTGTTTATTAAGTCTGTTTCCAATCCACTTTGCAAATCGTTATATAAGTGTAATAATGATTCATATTCAGGAAAATTAAAAATTTTAAGAGAGGCTTTTAATTCCGAATATTTGACAACTAAAGAGTGTAGCCATCTTTTATATTCAGGATAGACTCTTATCAAATGATTTTTTATAAAATGCATATATAAATCATCATATAGTTTTAATTTTTCTTCAAAAAAACGTGTCTTTAAATCACTACGAATATGGTCTTTTATTATTGAAATGACTTCATTGCAGGCTTGTTCTACACTTTTTTCTTTACTTTCTTTAGAAGTATCATCGATTATAGTTCTTAAAAGTACTGTATTTAAGTCAATAATTGGTTTCTTTATGCTTCCGGCAAAAACATAGTAATCCGATTCGGACATAAATAAATCTTTTTTAAACTGTTCGTTATTTAAAACAATTTTTATGTCTTGAGTTAAACCCTCTTTTTTCTGACCTTTTTTGTAATATTTTTCTTTCATTTAAAAACTCCTTTCAAATTATTGATTAGATATATTGACTATTTGTTGCTCCAAATTATATCATACATTACATAAAAAGTAAATATATAGAATTTAGTTAATATTTATTGATTTATATATCATAATTATAGTATAATTTGTATATAGAAAGGAGGTATTTATATGGCAATAATAAGACCAAGCGCAGATTTAAGAAATAAATATAATGAAATTTCTAAAATTTGCCACGAAACAAATGAGCCAGTATTTATAACAAAAAATGGATATAACGATTTAGTTATATTAAGTAATGAGGCTTATGAAAGTATGGAGGAAACGGCAGAGGAACGAGTAGATAGATTGCTCTCAGAAAAATTTGATAAATATTATTCTAGCTTTGAAGAGTTTAAGGAAGACATTAGAAGAAATGTTGAAATAGCTTTGAAAGAAATAGAAGAAGGAAAGGGAATACCTATGGAACTTGTAGTAGCAGAAATGGAGGAAAAATATCATATAAATGGGTAAGTATAAAATTGTTTGGTCTCCAAAATCATTAACCGATTTAAACAGGTTATATGGATATATTCTACATAATCTAAAAGAGCCTGATACTGCTCGTAATCTATATAATAAAATTATAAACAGCATTTCAAAACTTACTTCATTCCCAGAAAGATATCCTGACATATCATATTATGGAAAGTTTAATAAGAATTGTAGAAGGTTACGAGTAGATAAATTTATTATCATATATAAAGTGGATATTAATTCTAAAGAAATATTTATTTTACATATATTTCATTCAAATCAAAATTATCTAAATTTAATATAATCACGTTTAACATATAATTTAATTCAATTTATTCAATATATTTTATTAATAATTTTCATAAACTATATTATTTACATTTCGATCAATTTAAATTAACCATAATCTGTAATTTATTTACAAATGGTAAAATTAAATTACCGGTTTTAGAAAATAATAAAGACACATAATTAAAACTTATGATACAATGTTGGTGTCTAATCAAACATTGAAAGAAGGTTGTAATTATGTGTCAACAAAATAATACCACAAAAAGCA
>JAZSQI010000017.1:0-62643 GCA_045537895.1 Clostridia bacterium | reverse complement strand
AATATATTTATTTCAATTATTATTTTATGTTTAGTTTTTTTTATTCCAAATCTATTAATTATTATATTTAAAAGAAGTGAAAAAGTATTGATTATAAAAGAGCTTAGAAATATAACTAACGCAATAATTATATCGTTATCTGCTTCACATTCTTTGGAGGAAGCTATAAAAAGCTCAATATCTGTAATAACTAATAAAAGGCTTAAAGATACATATGAAGAGTTTGTTAAAAGTTATAGGATGACAGGCTATAATATAAAAAGGTCAATAGACCTATTAAAAGAAAAATTTAAATATTATGAAATGGAGCTTTTTGCATCAACCCTTATAAACAGTGAAAGAGAAGGAAATGTATCAGAAGGACTAGAAAAATATAATATTATTTTAGATATAAGTTACTCTAAATATTTAGCTAAAGAAAATGCTAAAAGACTGCTTTATCTCACATTTGGCACAGTTATTTCCCTTATAAACATAATAGTTATTGTAATGTATCCTATGTTCATAGAAGTATGGACAAATTTACAAACAATTTTTAGTTAGGAGGTATAAATGAAAAAAGTATTATTAGTGGTAAGAAACGGAAATAATTTACTTACAAAAAATCAGAACGTAAAATCTCTAAACAGAAAAAGAGGCTCTGAACTAGCGCAAACGGTTTTGATAACAGCAATCATGATAACAATAATAGCTGCTTTGTTTTTTCCACAATTAAAAACATTATTTGAAACTGCTATGACTCATATTACAACTTGGTTTAATGACGTTATGAAAGATATAGCTGCTATTTAAAACAAGGGGTGATAGGTTGAGTAATGCAAAAAAATTAATAATATCATTTGTAATATCGTTATTTGTAGTATTAGCTTTTAAGTTTATATGGAATATGTTTTCAAGTAATAATGAGACAGAAATACTAATGCTAACAAAAGATGTATATAAAGGTGAAAAAATAACAAAAGAAGATTATAAAGTGATAAAGGTAGTAGGTCAGAATTATTTATCTAATCAAAGTAACGTAGATGTTAGGTCAAAGGTAGCAAAAGAAAATCTTGAAGAAGGAAAAATATTAAATAGTAATGATTTAGTAAATGAAAAAGATTTTGAAATTAGTGATGAAAAGTATGAGTATGTTTCAATAGAAATTAAAGATATAAGTGATGGAGCTGCCTATCAGCTTGCAAAAGGACAAAATATAAATGTGTATTTTACTTCAAGAGATGTAATAGCAGGTCAAAATATACAAAATGTAGTTTCAAACACAAAAACTATAAAAGTTTTGGAAAATAAAAAAATAATTGGACTATATGATAGTGTAGGTAGAGAGGTTGCAACCGGAGATGTATTTAATGCAATTTTGCTTAGAGTTAGTTCAGAAGAAGCAATAACTTTATCAAATATAAAAGATGAGGGAGAGTTTAATGTTACTTTAATAAAATAAAGGAGGGAAAAATGTCAAAGATAGCATTTATATATACAGAGAAATACAAGAAATATAAAAAATTAATAGAAAATATAATTAATAATTTAGAAAAGGAAAACATTAATGGTCACAATGTATTTGAAGTAAATATATCAAAGGCCACAAGAAAAAAATATGATTTGTATATTATTTTTTCAGATGATATAGAAGATTTTGATATAAACAATTCTGTAGTTAAAAGTAAGCCGATGTTAATAACAAGCAATTTAAATGGTGAATATATTGAATATCTTTTAACCAGAGTAACAGATATAATTTATTCAAAAAATGACGTTGAGACTATAGTAAAACGAATAAAGTATAATTTAAAGAGGTCAAATGTTTAAAAATAAAGTCATATATAAATATTTATTTATGTTGTTAATATTCTTAGTATTAATTTCTCTTGGCTTTTTTATTTCAAATTCACATATTTCAAAAAGTAATAATGACTCAAACAAAACAAACACTTTAGATATAAGCATATATAGAATAGAAAAATGTATCAATAAGAATATTTCTAATAGAGAAAT
This sequence comes from Clostridia bacterium, assembly GCA_045537895.1. Lineage (GTDB taxonomy): Bacteria > Bacillota > Clostridia > TANB77 > CAG-465 > CALXJE01. The sequence continues at coordinate 60,648 of JAZSQI010000017.1, read as the reverse complement.
TATAATTTCAGAAGAAAAAATAAAAGTAGGAGAAAATCAAAAACAAATAGAAAATGGCTATTATGATATAGAAATATTTTTAAAAGATAAAAACATAGTAATAAGTTTAAATAAATTGTGGAAAGAATTTAATGAGAAACTTTATCAAGAAGAATATATATTAGAAGTTGCAAAAACTATAGAAGAATTCTTAGAAATAAAAAATGAAACAATAAAGATATGTGAATTTATTTGTAATGGTTATATTATGGCTAAATTTAATGATGACTATAGTAAAGTAAGTAAAACAAATGAGTTATATTTAGGTAAGTATAAGTTTGATTCTAAAATTAAGGACAAACAATTTGTTATAACAATATATTTAAACAAATAAGGGGTGGAAAGTGTGAATAACATAGCCAAAAAAAGAACTATTGTAGTATTAGTTTTGTATATAAGTATATTAAATATACAAAAAGTATATGGAATAACAGATAAATTTAAATTTGTAATAGATACAATTGGAATTCCAAGATATAACGTTTATGGAAAAGAAATAAACGAGGAGATATATAACGCATATAACGTGTTTTCATATGGGTGGCCAGAAGAGTTAGCAAGCAAAGAAGGGCAAAGATGGAAAGACTCAAAGTATGGGTTATGGAGTAAGGGTACAGGAGCGTACACTGGAAGTGGTATAAGAGGTGAATACAATTTACTAGGGAAAGATTATAGTGGAAATATAATAAACAATTATTATTTTCCAGTGGATACTCTTCCTGAAACAACTCCGGAAAATTGGGTATATTACTCAAACCCTGGTGCATCATCTTCATGGAATGACAAAAATAAATATAAGTATATTGAGCAGTTAGAATATATGAAAAATACAAAATTGATGTTTAATGATATATCAAGTAAGGACAATTCTGATAATCCTGAAAAAATTAAAGAATATAATATAACCGCAAAAATGATTGGCTTTGATAAGGCAAGACTAGATGTTTGTTCAACTTGGAAAACAAATGGTATTATTCATACAAGAAGAAAAGTAAATGGGCAAATAAGATATGCAGTATTTTTAACAAAACCTATGGCAGCTAATGCTGATATAAAAAGCACAATTAATGTTAATAAAAATATTGTAATGAAATCAACAGAAGATAAGATAAATATAGATATTGAATATGGAGCAAACATAGTTAATATGACAGGATATGCTAAAGAAGCACATATAAAAGAGATAGTATCTAAATTAAGTATAAATGAAAAGGAGGTAGATGAAATAAGTGGCAGTAAAACAAATAATGTGGGCAAAAAATATACATTAACGTTAACCAGAGAAGAGCTCGTTGAAGAAAAAAACAATATAATAAAAGTAGTTAATAATAGTTACTCACATACAGAATTTGCAGTAGATGGTCTTATGCAAAACTCTGTAGAAATGCAAATCAATGTATTTGTAGAAAAAGAAGAAATAATCCCCGTTAAAACAAGTGAAGTAAAAATATTGGAAAAAGATAATGAGACTTTGGTTGTAAGACCACTTGCCCAATCTAATATAATTAAAGAAGAAAGTCTAGGAATAACAGAGGCAGGAAGATATATAGTATTAAAGTTAAATCTAAATGACAAAATAAAAGTTAGTGATTTAGAAAATATCAAAGTATTATTAAATAATGAGCAAATAAAACAGTTTGAAATAATGAGCTCGAAATTAAATAAGAGTTTGGTTATAAAATTAAAAATACCTGATTATACAGCATCGACTATATATGGTTGGAAAAGTTTAAGGGAGATTTATGGGAATTATTTTAATATAAATAAAGAAGAAATTGGGAAAAGAATAAACGAACCTCATAATTTAGAAGTAAAAGTTACTTATTTAGGGAAAGAGTATATGTCTTTATATAAATTAGACACTATAGATGATTATATAACAAACATAAATTATAGCTTTAATGTTGATAATGATACATATAATAGTGTTCAAAGTTTGGAGCAGTGGATTGAATAAATATAGAAAGGGAAATATTACTACTATGTTATTTCCGATTGTATTTATGATACTTATTGCAATAATCATAGCATTTATATTTGTATATGTTCAGATTTGCATATACCTTTATGATATCAAATTAAACACCTTCTATATAGTTAAATCAAGTATTAGTAAATCCGATTATGATAATATAGCATATAGAGATTATTCATTAGATGAGAATAAATTAAAAAATAATATAAATCAGTTGTTTAAAGAAAATTATGCAAATTTAAATAAAAAGACTGGTATAGTAAACGTAGAGAGTACTCAAGTTACTGTTATTAAAAATAATATTGAAGTATCAAAGCATACAAAAAACATATATAAAGTTCCTGTTATTTGCGTAAAATATGAGGTTACATTTACTCCTTTAATATCAATTTTAGGTAAGGAAGTAAAAATAAATATGCATGATGATGTAAAGTTAACATTATTAGAGTTTAATTAGGAGATGTAGATATGAAAATGAAAAATAAAGAGGGCAATACTGTTCTTACTTTACCTTTTGTTATAGTAATATCTTTTGTTATAATAGTTGTTTTTGGTATATTCACAATAAATATGATTTTGCCATTTGTATACTATCAAAAACTGGAGCATGTTAGTTATAAGTATACATATATTATAGAAAAGTATGGATGTTTAAATGATGAAGAAAAATCTGCTTTATTAGAAGATCTTGAAGAAAAAGGATTTGATAAAGACAAGGTAGAGATTAGTGCTCCAATCAAACAAAAAAATTATGGTAATGTAATAGAATTTAGTATTAAATATAATTATAATCAAAAACTTCCTTCTTGGAAAGGAAGTTTGAAAATGATAACTAAATGTATACCGATAAATGTAACTAAGACAATTATATCTAAAGTATAAATTATATTTTAGAAAGTGTTTGAAGTGCTTTTTTCTCAATAATTAATTTACATTTTTCTTGTATTAAAGTTTTGTACATGTCTGTTGCATAGTATTGCTGTGCATACTCAGATAAGATAACAAAAGTTTTAATGAATTTTGCATTTTTAATTGATGTATTAGAAAATACTACAAAATATGAGTCTTCATATTTGTATAAATAATTTGTTCCCATAAATGCTTTTTCTGTTTTTAATTTAGAGGCTAGCTCAAGAACAGTGTCAATATTTTTGAATTTATATATAGTGCTTGCTACTGTGTATTCAGATTGGGCATTAGTTGATGCTTTTTTTCTTTTTCTTGCTTTTTTCTTTGGTGTATATTTTGTTATTTCAGGCATATAATCAATCTTGGTTATAGTTACTACAAATAAGTTTTCGTTATCTGATGATGCTTCTACAAAAAGTTGAGAATCATCCATTAAAAAATCTTCGTTAAGTTCAGATTCTTCTAGTAAATCTATGAATAAATCTTGAGCTCTATTAGAATCTTGTTCTATATCTTTAAGGGTTATTTGTCTTTGAGTTAGTTCATCTATAGTTAATGTTATTCTAACCTTGTTTTCATCAATCTTCTCAATTTTCAAGAAAATCTACTCCTTTCGAGAATATATTACTCTAGTTTAAGTATATGTATTATATGATTAAAAGGTTACACTGTCAAGTTGTACTTATTTTAGTTATAGTATTTGTAATTTATTAATATATATACTTAAAAATCACAAAAGTAAAAATGATGTAATAAGACTATAAAAAATTATCTGCGAAAAAGTTGAAATATGTAAACTGATGTGGTATAATACTTTAAGTTAGTTTCCTTACTCTCACATTGTGAGGGTCTTAAGTCCATGAGGAGGTGAAGAAAGTGAACGCATACGAAGCAGTAATAATATTAACTAAAAAAATATCTGAAGAACAAGCTGAAGAAACAAAAAACAAAATATCTGATTTAATTTCTTCAAACGGAGAAGTAGTAAGCGTAGATGATTGGGGAATGAAAAAACTTGCATATGAAGTAAAGAAAGAACAAGAAGGTCATTACTATTTATATACTTTTAATAGTAATCCAGAATTCATTGCTGAGTTTGAAAGAATCCTAAGAATCGATGATAATGTGTTAAAACACATGGTTATAAAAAAATAATATATTAAGTAAGTAAGACCAAAGGAGGTCCATGTATATGAATAAATTTCAATTTTTAGGGAGATTAACAAAAGATCCAGAGGTAAGATACACTGCAAATACTAATTCACAAGTAACTGTATTTCCTATAGCTGTTAATAGAAGATTTGCTTCTCAAAACGGAGAAAGACAAACTGATTTCTTTAACTTAACTGCATTTGGAAAAACAGCAGAATTTTGTTCTAAATATTATAAAAAAGGACAACAAGTGCTAGTAGAGGGAAGAATACAAAACAGAACTTGGGAAGATCAAAACGGTCAAAGAAGATATGCTACTGATTTTATTATAGATAATGCATATTTTGCAGATAGTAGAAGAGATGGTGCAGATGGCTCATTTGAAATGCCAGCAGTTAGTGATGCATCTGACTTTATAACAGTAGATGATAGTGAAGAATTACCTTTTTAGTTTATAGAAAGGAGTAGAATTAATTATGGCAGATAATAGAAAAAAAGGTTCTAACTCAAAAGACAAACCATTTAGAAGACCAAGAAAAAAAGTTTGTACTTTTTGTGTTGAACATATAGATGAAATCGATTACAAAGATGTAGAAAAATTAAAAAGATTTGTAAGTGATAAAGGTAAAATATTACCAAGAAGAGTAACTGGAACTTGTGCTAAGCACCAAAGAAAAGTTACTGAGGCTATAAAAAGAGCTAGAACAATAGCTTTATTACCTTTCACGGTTGAATAAGATATATAGCATCTCAAATGTTAGGCAAAGCTCTAATGTTTGGGGTGTTTTTATATATTTTTTTAATCAAAAACTAGATAAATGTTTATATATGTGATATAAGTTTTATAGAGTATATAAAGGGATGATAATATGTTAAAAGAGGTAAAGGAATTAAAACGTAAAGAAATAGAGGAAAAAAGAAGAGAATGTGACCAGCTTATTTCTAAATTAGATAAGTTAGAGCAAGAAATAGATGAACTAATATCTAAAAAAGCAAAAAATACTAGTTTGATTGTAAGTAAAAAATTTAGTTTTTTTCAAAAATATATAACTAAAAGAAAAGAATATAAAGAATATATAAATGCTGGTAAAGAAAATGAAGATATATCTAAACAAATTATACAAGTAAGCAAGGAGATAGATACTTTATCTCAAGAGATTAAAGAAAAACAAAATATTCCTTTATTTGAAAAAATTAGTAAAGAAAAGCTCAATGAAGGCTTTGATGAAAAAATACAAGAAATAGAAGATGCAGAAAATTTTTCTCAAATGGATTTGAATGTAAGTGAGGCTAAAAAACTATTAGAGGAAAATGGTGTTGATATAAAATACGATTCTTGTAGAGAAGCATTACAATTGTCTTATGAAGAATTTGCTTCTGATGAAGAATTCATGGAAAATGCAATAAAGGAAGATAAAGCATTAATTGCTTTAGATAATACAAATAGTGATAGGGTATATATATTTTATTTAAATGAATTGAAAAAGAGTTTAGAAGAAGCTAGAAGTCTTGATGAATCAAACATAGCAATATATTTAAAAAATATTGATAATATTATAGCTGAAATAGAAAATTCTAAGCAGGCTGAAGAAGGAAAATATAAGGTTCCACATAAGTTTTTATATGAAGCTATAAGAACAAAAGTAAGTGGTAATTACGAAGAAGATGAATATAAAAAACAAGTTTTTAAAGACAAATTTAACGATGTTGTAATTGGAAATGAGATAAGTAATGAAATAGATAGATATCTAAAAATTGATTCTACTATTTCTAAAGAGTTGGGCAATGAATTGGAACAAATTTGGACTGAACAAGATAACACTTTTGTAATACATAATATTTTGAGAAATCATAATAATTATGGTGAAACAGAAATATCACAATCTGAGAAAGACACAAAAGCTAAAGAAACAATAGAAAGTATATTTACTAAAGGATTAAAGGCTACAAACTCAATGGGAGAATTAGAAAAAGAAAACCCACCAGATTTATCTGCTACTTCATATAGGCAAGGAGAAGGACTTACCTTTATAGATGCAATAGATTATACTTATGCAGGAGGCATGTATAATATTGTAATGAAAGTCCCAAGTGATGCTTTTAATAAAGATTCAAAAACGCCTATATGGGGAACTAACGATAAGGATGCTGTGGGGGCAAATAGGGAATTCTATTTATTGCCTGAATATGTATATGGCTGTTTTAAAGCTCAAGATGCTAATGCTGTCATGATAAAAAATGATATTAAAGATAAACAAGAATATAAATATGTAACTTATGATAAGCATTCTAAAAATGAATATAAGCTTATAGAAAATAACCCAAATTTAGAAGAAAGACATATATAAAATATAACTTAGGAAAACTCTCCTAAGTTTTTATTTTTACTTGTTAAAACAGGCCCTGTTTCGTTGACAAAAAGTGCAAAAAGTAGTAGAATATATTTGTAGAATTATATTCTTGAAAAGGAGCGTATTTATGGCAAATAGTGAGAAAAAAAATTCTAAAAAATCTATAAAGGAAAAAATAACAAATGCTATTACTATACCAATAGTCTATCTACTGGTTATAGTTATCTTTACATTTATAAATCACATAATGAAACCAACCCCTATAGCTATAGACGTAATAATGATAGTATTTATGGTTTGCTATACGGCTTATGTTATATACTATGAGCTAGTTACAAAGAAAAGTAAAATAAATGAACTTTCTAGTGGCTTTAATAGAGCAATGGGAAATACCTTTAAAAACATAGGTCTCCCTGTTATATACGTAACAGAACAAGGAAAAATGATATGGGAAAATAAAGTATCAGAGGAAATATATGCAAAAGAATATATACCAGAGATATGGACAAATATAAATAAACAGTATGCAAAAAAAGATGGTATATCAATTAATATAGAAAAAGATAGTTATATAGTTTTTCCATCAGATATATTTTTAGGTGGAAAAAAAGGTAAATTGTTAATATTTGTTGATAGAACAAGAGAAAAAGAATTAGAACAAATTTTAGAAGATACAAGAACAACAATAGGTATTGTTTCTATTGATAATTACGAAGAATCGTTCCAAGGTGTTGAGGAAATAGATAAATTAAATACACTTGCTCAAATAGATAGAGAGTTAGTTAAATGGATAACATCTTATGATGGAATGATAACCAAGGTAGAAAAAGATAAATACATTTTTGCAATTGAAAAACAATATGTAAAAACATTGCAAGAAGCATCTTTTGATATATTAGAAAAAATTAATGATATATCAGCAGATAAGTTAAAAGTGCCAACTACTATAAGTATAGGATTATCTTTTGAAGAAGACAATTTATACGGTAGATATAAGTCATCAACAACAGCACTTGATGTTGCACTTGGAAGAGGTGGAAATCAGGCTGTAGTAAAGAATAATAAAAAATATGACATTTATGGTGAGGGAGCAAAGGCCTTAGATAAGACAAATAGAGTAAGAGCAAGAATTATTTCACAAGCGCTTATGGATTTAATAGAAAAATCTGAAGATGTATATATAATAGGGCATAAAAATACCGATATTGACTGTATAGGGGCTTCGATTGGTGTATATAAAATATGTGAACATTTAGGTAAAAAGGCAAATATAATTGTGGATGCAAAATACAACAATAGTACTAGAATGGTTATTGATAAGTTACAAGATGGTGGAGATTATGAAGATGTATTTTTAACAAAAGATGATTTGAAGAAATTGGATTTTGAAAATAGTCTTTTAGTAGTAGTAGATACACATAAAGAGAGCTATTTAGCAGTTCCAGATATAGCTGGTGAATTTGATAAAAAAGTAATAATTGACCACCATAGAAGAGGACCAGAATTTATAGAAGATTCTATACTTACTTATCATGAAGTATATGCATCTTCTACATCAGAACTTGTTACAGAATTATTAATGTATATTGAAGATATAGAGCTAACTTCTAAAGAAGCAGAGGCGATATATGCAGGTATACTTGTGGACACTAAAAACTTCTCTTTCAAAACTGGTGTTAGAACATTTGAAGCAGCTGCATATTTAAGAAAAGTGGGACTTGATATATCTGAAGTTAAGCATATATTTAAATCGGATTTTGAGTCATATGTGGCAAAGGCTGAAACAGTAAAAAATGCAGAGTTTATAGATGGAAGAATTGCAATATCTGTAACAATAGATTCAGGTAATGAAGATTTATCAATAATTGCAGCGCAATCAGCAGATGAACTTCTATCTATAACTGGTGTTCTTGCATCATTTGTGTTATGTGATATAGATGGAGTAATAATGATTTCAGGTAGATCTTTAGGAGATATAAATGTACAAGCTATACTTGAGAAAATAGGTGGAGGAGGACACCTAACATTTGCTGGAGCACAACTTGCAGGTGTAACAATTGAAGAAGCTAAGGAAAAATTACTTAAGATTATAAATGAATATTTAGGTAAAGAGGAAGAATAAATTAATATATAAATGTACTTATCTTGAAAGAGGAGGAATGGTTATGAAGGTTATACTAAATCAAGACATTAAGGGCATAGGAAAAAAACTTGATAAGGTGGAAGTTAGCGAAGGCTACGCGAGAAATTTTTTACTTCCAAAAAAATTAGCAAGACTTGCTGATAATGCATCAGAAGCAGAAGCTAATTCTAAAAAACAAGCAATACAGTTTAAGAAAGATACAGAAAGGGAAAAAGCAGAAGAAATAAAAGCAAAAATAGAAAAAACAGTTGTTGAATTTAGATTAAAACTAGGTGATGGTAATAAATTATTTGGAAGTGTAACAAATAAAGAAGTTAAAGAAAAATTAAACGAAACATTAAAACTAGATATAGACAAGAAAAAAATAGAAATAGATTCACAAGTAAAAACACCAGGAATGTACATGGCAAGCGTAAAATTATACGAAGGAGTAGTTGCAAAACTAAAAGTTAGAGTAGTAGGAATATAGGTGATTTAAGTTGGAGAAAGAAATAGTTAGTAAAATACCACCAAACGACATTGTTGCAGAGCAAGCAGTTTTAGGTTCAATGCTTGCAGACAAAGATGCAACTGTAAAAGCAATAGAAATATTAAAGCCAAATGATTTTTATAGGGATGACCATAAAGAAATATATAGCGCTATGCTAGAACTATATGGGATTGGAGAACCTATTGATTTTTTAACATTAAGAAGTAATTTAGAGCAGAGAGGAACTTTAGAAAAAGTAGGTTCTGAAATGTATTTATCTACTTTAATTGATAGTGTTCCAACTACTTCAAACATTGAATCTTACGTAAAAATAGTTGAAGAAAAATCAGTTCTTCGTAGCCTTATAAAAGCAGCTAACGATATACTAGCTATGGGTTATGCATCAAATGAAGAAGTAGGAGCAATTATTGAAAAAACAGAAAAGAAAATATTTGATGTTCTTCAAAACAGAAATAGTAAAGGCTATGCTAGCATTAAAGATATTTTAGTAGATACTTTTGATAATATAGAAAAATTATACAAGAAAAAATCTAAGGTGTCAGGTATTGAATCAGGATTTAACGATTTAGACTTAAAAACATCAGGACTTAATCCTTCAGAACTTATACTTGTTGCCGCAAGACCTGCTATGGGTAAGAGTGCTTTCGTGCTTAATATAGCACATCATGTAGCAATGAATGGTAGAGTGCCTGTTATGATATTTAGTCTGGAAATGTCAAAAGAACAAATGGTAAACAGAATTCTATGTTCTGAAGCAGAAGTAGATAGTATGAAGGTAAGAACAGGAGACTTAGATAGTGAAGATTGGATAAAACTTGGAAAGGCAAGTGGAAATCTAGCAGAAGCACCAATATATATAGACGATACTCCTGGTTTATCACCTGCAGAGCTAAGGGCAAAATGTAGAAAAGCCAAACTTGAAAAAGACATTGGACTAGTAATAATTGACTATTTACAACTTATGGAGGGAAAAGGCAGATCTGAATCTAGACAAAATGAAATATCAGAAATAAGTAGAGGATTAAAACTGTTATCAAAGGAATTAAATATTCCAGTAATAGCTTTATCACAGCTTAGCCGTGCTCCTGAAGCAAGACCAGATCATAGACCAATACTTAGTGACTTAAGAGAATCAGGTTCTATAGAGCAAGATGCTGATATAGTTATGTTTTTATACAGAGACGATTATTATAATGCAGAGACTGAAAAGAAAAATGTTGCTGAAGTTATAATAGCAAAAAACAGAAGTGGTTCAACAGGTACTGTAGAACTAGCATGGATTGGCAAATATACTAAATTTGCAAATTTATATAGGGGAAGTAATTAAATGGCAAAGAGAGAATCATTAATTATCTCAAGAGTAAGAGAAAATATTTTAAAAAACAAATTAATAGAAAATGGTGATAAAATTGTTTTGGGTCTGTCAGCAGGACCTGATTCAGTTTTTTTGCTTCATGTATTAAATTATTTGCAAAAAAGTTTTAAAGAAAAGTATAACATTGACTACTCAGTTATAGTTTGTCATATAAATCACATGATAAGAGAAGAAGCAAAAGAAGATGAATTATTAGCTGAAAAATATGCAAATAAATTTAAATATCAATTTTATAAATTACAAAAAGACGTACATGCTATAGCAAAAGAGCAAAAAATATCAGAAGAGGAATGTGGAAGAAATATAAGGTATGAATTTTTTTATAAGATATTAGAAGAAAATGGTGGGTCTAAAATAGCAGTTGCACATAATGCAAATGATAATGCAGAAACAGTACTTCATAATTTTATGAGAGGAACTGGCTTAAATGGACTTTGTGGAATATCTGTAAAAAATGGAAATATTATAAGACCGGTATTAAATATTAAAAAAGAAGAAATTTTAGAGTATTTAAATGAAAATGAGATAGAATATAAAGTAGATAGAACAAATAGTCAGCTTATTTATACAAGAAATAAAATAAGAAATGATTTAATTCCAAAGATTGAAAAAGAATATAATCCAAATATAGTGCAGACACTAAATAGGATGGCAAGTAGCATAAATGACGATATAGATTTTATTGAAAGTGTTGCTACTGATAAATATAATCAAATAAAGATTAACGAAGATAAAGAAACTATTAAGTTAGATATAAGAGAGTTTAAAACTCAAAATATAGCAATAAAAAGAAGAGTTATACTCATAGCTATAGAAAAATTACTTGGTACAGTAAAAGGTATTGAGAGTAAACATTTAGACGATATTTGTGAATTATTTGACAATTGCATATCAGGTAAAAAATTTTCTATAGGTAATAGATTTACTGTTACTATCTGCAAAAATAAAATTGCAGTTATATCTAAGAAATATGTCAAATTTTGATATGTGAAAGTTTGATGATTATTAGTATTTATATTGAAAAAACGCTTAAAATATGATAAAGTATTGACAAGTGTTTTAGGGAGGCAATAAAAGTTGAAGAAAAAAAGTTTTTTAAGAAGTATATTAAGTTACATTCTGTTAATTGCAGTTATAGTAATGGCTATACAATATATGGAAGATGCAACAAGCAAGCAAATTACATATACTGAATTAATGGGTAAAATAACTGCTAAAGAAGTAAAAACTGTAGAGATATCTTATGAAAAAGATTATGCAACAGTGGTTTACCAAAACGATACAATAAAAAGAACAGTTGATATTCCAGATAGTAGTGCATTTATTCAGTCGATAGAAGAAAATATTAAAAATGGTGAATTTGAACTGACTATAGCAAAGCAGTCAGGTTTTGTAGTATTTTTATCAATACTTCCAACTCTTGCGACTGTTGGACTTCTTGTTATATTACTTGTAGTAATGTTAAACCAAACAGGTGCAGGAAATAGTAAAGCAATGAACTTTGGGAAAAGTAGAGCAAAACTTGTAGATCCAAAGTCAGATAAGAAAATTACCTTTGGTAATGTTGCAGGGCTTACTGAGGAAAAAGAAGAATTAAAAGAAATAGTCGAAATACTAAAAGATCCAAAAAGATTTAAAGAAATGGGAGCTAGAGTTCCAAAAGGAGTTCTTTTAGTTGGTGGACCGGGAACAGGAAAAACACTTCTTGCAAAAGCAGTAGCTGGTGAAGCTAATGTACCATTTTTTAGTATAAGTGGTTCTGATTTCTTAGAAATGTTTGTTGGTGTAGGTGCATCAAGAGTAAGAGACTTGTTTGATGAAGCAAAAAAAGTAGCACCTTGCATAGTATTTATAGATGAAATAGATGCTGTAGGTAGACATAGAGGTGCAGGTCTTGGTGGTGGACATGATGAAAGAGAACAAACTTTAAACCAAATGCTTGTTGAAATGGATGGATTTGGCACTAAAGAAGAAATAATTGTTATGGCAGCTACAAACAGACCTGATATACTTGATCCAGCTCTTTTAAGACCAGGCAGATTTGATAGACAAATTGTTGTTCATCAACCTGACGTAAAAGCTAGAGAAGAAATATTAAAACTACATGCTAAAAACAAACCGATGGCAAAAGAAGTCGACTTTAGTATAATAGCTAAAAACTCATCTGGGTTTGCAGGTGCAGATTTAGAGAATATGCTAAATGAAGCAGCACTTTTAGCAGCTAGAAAAGGTAAAAATAGCATTGAGATGACAGATGTAGAAGAAGCAATGGTAAAAGTTATGCTTGGACCTGAAAAACGTTCAAGAGTTATAAGTGACGAAGAAAAGAAACTTACAGCATATCATGAAGCAGGTCACGCTATAGTATCAAGATTTTTGAAAAATCATGATACAGTACATCAAATATCAATTATACCAAGAGGCTCTGCTGGAGGATATACAATGTATAGGCCAAATGAAGATAAAAGTTATCACTCAAAAAGAGAAATGGAAGAACATATTGTTTCGCTTCTTGGTGGTAGAGTTGCAGAAAAATTAGTATTAGATGATATAAGCACAGGAGCATCGAGTGATATAGAAAGAGCAACTAAAATAGCAAGGGCTATGGTTATGCAATATGGTATGTCAGATAAATTAGGACCTTTAACATTTGGTGTTAATCAAGAAGAAGTGTTCTTAGGAAGAGATTTTAACAATCAAAGAAATTACAGTGAAAAAGTTGCAGCAGAGATAGATGAGGAAGTTAGAAATATTGTAATAAAAGGTTACAATGAAGCACAAAGAATATTAAATGAAAATATTGATAAATTACACACAACAGCTAAGATATTACTTGAAAAAGAAAAGATTGATGCTAAAGAATTTGAAGAAATATTTGAAGGCAAAAAAGAACAAAAAGTAGAAGAAAACAAAGAAGAAAAATAACAAAAATAGGCTAAGATATAACATCTTAGCCTATTTTTAAATAAATTACAAAAATATCGTTGACATTTTATAATTTAAGTGCTAAAATATATTCATGTCAAAAAAATGATATAAAATTGATGCAGATGTGGCGGAACTGGCAGACGCACAGGACTTAAAATCCTGCGAGCTTCAAAACTCGTACCGGTTCGATTCCGGTCATCTGCACCATTTTTTTATGCAGCAATCCAAGTACTGCTAGTGGTATGAAAGGGTTGCTGTTTTTTCTAGTCAATAAAAAGTGTCAGAAAGATATTAAATATTAAATATAAATTGACAAATTTTAAAAGTTTATGATATTATATAAATGTACAAATGATAAATAGGGGGAAGATAAAATGGAAAAAGATAAAAAGTATAATATTGTACTAGGACTAATGATATTTTTCTTTATATTAGTAGTCGGAATATCATTAGCATGGGGATTAAGTTCAATTGGTAAAAAATCTAACGAAAGCGAAGTAGAAAAACAAAATAGCGGTGTTGTTAATGAAAACAAAACAATAGAGGATGAAAAAGGGCAAAATAATTCTAATAATGAAAATGTTAAACAAGAAGATGTAAAAGATACAAGTTCTAATAAAAATGAAGAAAATAAAGTGGTTTTAAGTGATGCAAAAATGATTTCGTTAACTGACGCTAAAAAATCAGAAATAAATGATAAATTACAGTCAATACCACTTCAACTTATTATTATGTCAAAGAGTGGAGAAAATGGTTTTAATAATGGGGGATTTACAGACCAAGAAATGGTATATTTGATAACATGTTGGGATTTTTCGGGTGACGGTAAATTAGATGATGTTAGAAAAGATATTAGTGAGGATTATCCTAAATATGAGTATGACTATGAATATATTAAGGACCAAATTAAAAAAGTTTTCGATAAAGAGCTAAATATTAACAATACAACATATGAAATGGTAAATGATAAAATAATAGCAGGAACACCTACTGGATTTGGAGCTGAATTATATAAAGTAAAAGAAGTGGTTTTAAATGAAAAGACAAATGTTTATACATTAACATTTGACAATTTAGATTATGGTGATGGTGGATTAGAAGAACCTAGTATTTTAGATTATTCTAGTAGTGATATAATTGCTACATACAAAATACAGTATAAGAAAAATGGAAATAATTATCTACTAATAGGAATGGAAAAAATATAATTTTTGTAATGATATATAGCTGTGATTAACATTAAAAAGAGGTTACACATTGTTAATAGTGTGAATAACCTCTTTATTTTTTATTGCTACAATTTAATGACCTATTAAGGAATTGTAGACCTTTATATATTTAAGCAATGGTATTTTATACCTTATTAAAGTTTTATGCTAAAAATCTGCATAGATTAAGAAAATTTGAACTAAAATTTGTGTTTAGTAAATGTTATCTTAATACTATCATTAAAACCATGTCTATATAGCTCATCAAACTCTATACTTTGCATAGAATAATGTAATTCTTCTAACTTCTCTATTAATTCTTTTTTATTAGTAGGAAGTTCTTTCTCTAAAATATTTCTAACCTTTATATATTTCTTTCTAAGCTTATTATATTCTTTTTTCTTATATACTCTTATACATATATGATTTGTTCTTTGTGCTATAAAATCATTTATAAGCTCATTTAAATTATTATCTAACATGTGGATAACTCCTTTCTATTTTTATGAATTCGGGTGTCAATAAAAAGTGTCAAAATATAAAATACTTTAAGATAAGTTAGCCTATTATAAGATAACCAAATTTCTCAAAAGCCAATATTTACAATACTTTGAAATACTATAAGATATTCTACAATACCTAGCACTTCTGATTCGATTCCGGTCATCTGCACCATTTTTTTATACGGCAATTTAAGTAGTACTATAGTATGAAAGAGTTGCTATTTTTTTATATTATCTAAAAAAGTAAAGAAAAGACGATGTTTTTTTTTTTTATGTTGAAATATTTTTGTATATGATATATCATACTTATATATAATATTATAAATAAAAGAGGTAGAAATATGGAAAATAAAGAATTTGGAGAAGCTGCTGTTGAGGTTTTAGATATTCTAAAACATGTAGATAGTGAAGATTTTAAAAAAATACCAGCAAAGTTTATTGGGTTTTTAGAAGAAAATAAATCAGAATATTATATATGTAATTTAGACCATAGCAAAAAAATAGAAGAAATGGAGTTAAAACCAAAAACAGAAGCGCTACTAGGGTATATATATTTAAATTATTGGTCGGATGATGCTGGTAAGAAAGACTTTGAACAAAGATTAAGAGAGAATGAAGAAATTGTTCAAAATGAATTATTGTATGGGTTTACTGATGATATGTTTAATCAAGAATATAATGAGGAACCAAAGGTTGAAACAAATGAAGAGTATTTGCCAAAGACATATAAAAAGGAAAGTATTATATCAAAATTAGTTGGTATGTTAAGAAATGTATTTAGGAGGAAATAATGGAAAAAATGAGTGAAGAAAGAGGAAAATCGTACGATGAAAATGGGAATCTTGTAAAAGAGATTATTTATGATTCTGATGGGAATGCAAATCAGATACTTACTTATGAATATAATGAAGATGGTACTGTAAGTAGTACTACGACAGTTGATCATGACTCTAATATAAAATATGAAAATGATTACACATATAACGAAGAAGGGCAAATAACAAGAGAATACCAAGAGATGGACGATTTTAGTACTAACAAATTATATCAGATTGTTGATAAAGAATATGACAATGATGCTGGAACATATAAAGCTCACATTGACGATTATGAATATAATGAAGATGGCTCATTAAGAGGGGTAAACAGCTGGAATACTGAAGGTGTAGGTGGACCTACATTAAATATGAGAGGTAATCCGTATGTTAAAGCTGAAAGTGAGTTGGAAAAAAATAAAGAAGACTCATTAGATGTGCAGAATAAATCTAATGATGATAGTTTTGGTCAAAAAATAGTAGAAAAATTTAAGCATACAATCAATGAAATTCGTGATGGAATTAATCCAATACTAAGTGAAATAAAAGAAATAATTCAAGAAATAAAAGATATACAAAAAGAAAAAAGTATTGAAAAAGAAGAGCAAGGTAGGTCAAGATTTAATTAGTTTTGGCTAAAAGTATATGATGAAAATTAATAATATCAAGCACGATGATATTTTATTACTTAAAATATTGTAAACACATTGAGAGAGGTCCATAATAAATAGTATATAAAAAAGTTGCTATATTAAATATAGCAACTTAAAAGACATAAGAAATAATTATTAACTAACGGTTACATTTACGTTATTTGTTGTGTTAGTTGTATCTGTAAGCTCGCTATCAGGAACTAATGTGATAGTAACCATGTAAGTGTAATTATCTCCGATTGTGAACGTACATGATACAGGACACGAATTATAATTTAATAGTTTACAACAAGTAGAACCACATATACCTGCAATTGATACTATAGCAAATTCTTCAAAAACTTGTGAGAATGTTATTATTCCACCAAAAGTTAATGCTTCGCTATCACCAGTTCCTACTCCAGAGAAAGTAGTTGTTGCCGTATACGTATCAGTTCTATATCTCACTGTTTCAACTATACTAAACGTAGCTGTTGTTGGATTCAATTTAATCAATCCTTTCATTATAGATTAATATATACATAAATATATATATTATAATATATGAAAAAAATAGATAAATGTGAAATATATAAAGCAAGTAGTAATAGATAATTTAATACTACTTGCTTCTAATTATATTATTTACTATTTATTTAAATCTTATTCAATAATTAATTTAATAAATACTTTTTTTCCTTTTTTCAAAACAACATAACCTTTATCAAATTCAGACATGTTTATTACATGTTTATCATCAGTTATTTTTACATCATCAATAGAAATACCACCTTGATTTACTAGTATTCTAGATTGACCTTTAGAAGGAGCAACGTTTGCCACAATTATAGCATCTAAAATACTTAGAGAGTTATCTTTAAGTAAATCTTTTGAAATCTTTATTTCAGGCATATTATCACTATTTGATGCATTTTCAAATAAATCTTCAGAAGTTTTTTTGGCTTTTAATGCTTCTTCTTCTCCGTGAATTAATTTTGTTATTTCAAAAGCTGCAACCTTTTTAGCTTCGTTAATACTTTCGCCTTCTAAGTTAGAAAGTCTAGTTACTTCTTCCATATCAAGATATGTAAGCATACGTAAAACCTGATTAACGTCTCCATCTCCAATATTTCTCCAATATTGATAAAATTCATATGGTGTTGTTTTTTCTGGATCTAGCCATAAAGCGCCTTTTTCAGTTTTACCCATTTTCTTTCCATCAGAATTAAGAAGTAATGGACAAGTTAAACAGAAACTACCACTTTTGTGAAGCTTACGTATTAAGTCAACACCAGCAAGCATATTTGACCATTGGTCGTCCCCACCAATTTGTAATTTACATCCATAATTTTCAAATAATCTTAGAAAATCATAACTTTGCATAAGCATGTAGTTCATTTCAAAAAATGTTAAACCACCTTTTTCCATACGCATTTTAAAACATTCTGCATCTAGCATTCTATTTACGTTAAAATGAACACCATATGTACGTATAAAGTCCATGTAGTTAAGATTTAAAATCCAATCAGCATTGTTTACTATAATAGCGCCATTTTCACCTTCAAAAGAGACAAATTTACTTACTTGGTTTTTTATTTTTTCTATATTATTTGCTATATCTTCTTTTGTTAACATTTTACGCATATCAGTCTTTCCAGAAGGATCACCTATCATAGCAGTTCCACCACCCATTAAAAGAATAGGTCTATGTCCATGCTTTTGAAAATATGACATTAGCATAAGTGGGATAAAATGTCCTATATGTATGCTATCTGCAGTTGGATCAATTCCTAAATATACAGATATTTTTTCATTTTTAACTAAATCTATGAATTCATCTTCAAAAGGTAATTGCTTTATTAAGTCACGAGATTTTAATTCGTCGTATACTGTATTCATAATTTCACATCCTTTATTAATTTGTACATGTATAAGTATAACATATAATAAAGTAAAAAGGAAGAAAAACTATAAAATAGATAAAAAAATACTGATACATATAAAAGTATCAGTATTAAAAAGAAAAAAGCTATTCACATTTTGTTAAAGAGCGTACAACTCTGCAAATAGATGAAATATGATATTTCATATTAACAACTTGATCAGAATAATCAGGAAAATATGCTTTTGCATATGTGCAGAGTGGGTAAATATAATTTTGGTTTTCCAAAATATATTCTTCGCGTTGTTTATCATCTAACATGCTTAACCGAGTGCAAGTATTTGCCCTGTTAGATAATTTAATGAGCAGAGCCCTGTAGTCACTTTTTAAGGCTTTGTAATAATCATCAAAGGAAATATTATCATCTTTAGATACTAGCCGTATGATTTCAGGAACTTGAGGGTCAAGACCATATATATCTACAAGTTCATTACCATTTCTACTAATATTACAATGTTTGAAAACCTCGTGAAGAAGTGCTGCAGCACATGTTACATCATCATTTATTTTAAGAGAAATTAAATATGATGCTACACGTAAAGGATGAATTATAAAGGGGTCACCACATTTTCTTTTCTGTCCTTCGTGAAGTCTTTCGGCAAGTGCTAAAGCTTTTAATGTGTTTGGCATGTTTTTACCTTTAGCATAGCCACGTATAAAGAGAAGTGTTTTACGATACTTAGTTAAGCTTGTTGGGAAATAACATATATCGTATAAACTTTCTATGGTTTCACATATAGAAACAATTTGATATTTTACTATAGTGATAGCATTTGAAAGTTCGGGATAATATTCTTTGGCATATTTACAAAGAGGATAGATTAAATTTTTTGTTTCGTTTACGTATTCAATCATCTTCTCTTTTGTAAAAACGTCAACAGTAGAAAGATTATTTGCTCTATCAGAAAGCTTAATTATACAAGCCCGTTTATCTTTCTTTATGTTTTCGTAATATTCCTTTTCACTGCTTGTCCCTTTTTTGTAGCTAGATGTTTTTGTTAGAAGCAAAACAACATCTATAACTTGCTTGCTAAGATCATATTTTTTGGCGATTTCTCTATATGGATCTTTGATATTACAATCTTCAACTACATCGTGAAGTATGGATGCTGCGCAAGTAATATCATCATCAATCCCAAGGTTGATAAGGTAAGATGTAACTTCGAGGGGATGAATAAGATATGGAGCACCACCTTTTCTTTTTTGATTAGCATGAAGTTGACTTGCAACACTTAGTGCAATTAAAGTGTTTCGCATTTCTTTAGCTATTGCATAGCCTTTTATAAAAAGAAAAGTTTCATCCCAACTGTCTAAGTGCACATTGCTGGGCTGAATTAATACAGCTTGTTTTTTCATAAAACTACCTCCTAAAAAATTAATTAATTATTTTATTTAAATATTATTATGCAAATATTATATAACATGGTGTATTCAAAGTAAATAGTTTCCATAAAACAAATGGA
Source organism: Clostridia bacterium (assembly GCA_045537895.1). GTDB lineage: Bacteria > Bacillota > Clostridia > TANB77 > CAG-465 > CALXJE01. Next base: position 40,723 of record JAZSQI010000017.1, on the reverse strand, counting down.
AAAAATCAATTATTTTATTGTATATAATTTGCATGAATATATTGCAAAAGTAATAATAAAATGATAATATATTTATGATAATATGGAGGTCGTTATGGCAAAGATTTTTACACCCACATATATATATGACAGTATTGATAAGATACCGTTTGAAATACTTGAAAAGCATGATATAAAGGGAATAATGTTTGATTTAGACAATACACTTACTGATTATAATGGAGTAATGAGTGAGGAAAAAATAAATTGGATAAGAGAAGCAAAAAAAAGAGGAATAAATATTTGTATATTAAGTAATAGTCATAGGCAGAAGAAAATAAAAAGCTTTATGAATGAACTTGATATAAATGGTCTTAATTTTGCTATGAAACCATTTCAAAAAGGGTATAGGTATGCATTAAATCTACTTGATGTAGACAAGAAAAATGCATGCATGATTGGTGACCAAATCTTCACAGATATATGGGGAGCTAACATATTTGGAATAATGTCTATTTTGGTTAGACCTTTCGATACAAATGAAGAGTTTTGGGTAAGATTAAAAAGACCAATAGAGAATTTGTTTATAAATAAAGAGGTAAAGAGGAGATAATATGATTTATATGCATTATACTTTAATGAGTATTCTTGCTATAATACTTGGACAAGTTACTAAACATTTATGTAAAAAAATGCCTGATTGGGTAGAAGAAAAAATATCTTTTAAAGAATATCTAGAGACGTTAAAACATGATTTTAAGATAGATATTAAATATACAATTATATATTTGATATTATATAATTTATTGATATATATGCAAGGATTTTCGTATGTAACAATGCTATATGCGTTTTGCATATTTAGTTTAGCTATTGTTTTTTCAATAGATTATAGATATCAGTTAATACCAGACGAATGTCATATAATAATTATAGCTGTGGCATTAATTAACATAGGTTTTAATTTAAATCTTTGGTATGAGTATTTTATAGGGGCAGTTATAGGTGGAGGCTCATTTTATTTACTTGGAATGCTAGCATTGTTAATATACAAAAAAGAAGGAATGGGCTTTGGTGATGTTAAGTTAATGGCATCATTAGGTTTGTTATTTGGTATTAAAAAAATATTAGTAATAACAATACTTTCGTTTGCAATAGGAGCAGTTATTAGCATAATTTTAATGATATTTAGATTTAAAAAAATGGACAGCTATATACCATTTGGGCCTTTTATAGTAATTGCAACAATTTTAATTATGTATTTTGATACGGATTTATTTATAAATGCCTATTATAGTTTATGTATGTGGATTGGGACAGGCATAACTGATTTAATATATAAAATTATGAATTAAAGGAGTGTTTTACATGAGTATAATGTTTTTTGTGATTTATGCAATTTTTGTAGTAACTATTATAGTAAATGCTTTAAAGATAGTAAAAGCATTTAGAGGAACTCATCAGAATATTTTAAATAATTTTCAAAATATGGCAAGTGATTTTCAAGCTCAGCCACAACAAAAATACACTAATAATGCAAAACAAGGTGAAGTTAATTTAGATGATTATATGAAATCAAATACCAATCCTATAAAAGAAAAAAGAGGAAAAAGGAGTAATATATAATGATTAAGTTTGGACCTGCAGGGAATGATGAAAAATTTTATGAAAGTGGCTATAAAAATTCTGAACAGATGCCTGAATATTTAAATAAAATGGGACTGAGTGCATATGAATATCAATGTTCAAGAGGTGTAAGAATATCTGATGATAAAGCTAAAAAGTTAAAAGAAGAAGCTGAAAAGTATAATATATCATTAAGTGTTCATTCTCCTTATTACATATCATTATCAACTCAAGAAGAAGAAAAAAAGAAGTCTACAATAAAATATATAATTGATACAATGATAGCAGCTAAAAAGATGGGAGCAACAAGAGTTGTTGTGCATGCCGGCGCTTTACTTGGGCTTGATAGAAAGTATGCTGTAGAAAGCAGTTGCACACTTTTAAAAAGAGCAAAGGAAGAAGCAGATAAATTAGGACTTGATGATATACATATATGTCCTGAAACTATGGGGAAAATAAATCAATTAGGAGATAGTAAAGAGATTATACAAATGTGTAAGGTAGATGAATCTTTTATACCAACTATTGATTTTGGTCATTTATATTGTAGAAGCTTAGGAACAATAGCTACAACAGATGATTGGGTTAAAGAACTTCAAATGTATATAGATGAATTAGGTTATGAAAGAATGAAGCATTTCCATAGTCATTTTAGTAAAATGGAATATACAGAAAATGGTGGAGAAAAAAGGCATGTGACATTTGAAAATGAAGAATATGGTCCTGATTTTACTTCTGTGGCGAAAGCTTTAAAAAAATTAAAATTAGAACCTATAATTATTTGTGAATCAGCTGGGACACAATCAATTGATAGTAAAAAAATGAAAGAAATTTATGAAGATATATAATATTAAATCGCCGATATGATTCGGCGATTTTTAGTACATAAACTAACCATTTTGAACAGATTGTTTAACTTGCTCTAAGTCTGCTTGACCTGCTGGGGCAGCTGGTACATAATACTGTTTAGATTTAGCATATTCATATACATTCCATTGTATGTTTTCAAATACATTTCTGTATTGTACACATACATCCCTAAAATTTTTGTTGTTTGCTTGTTCGATAGAATAGTTTAATTTGTTGATAATTGAATTGATACTAGATAAAGTATCTGCTACTGAACATTTTTCATTCATAATTTTACCTCCTCCTATAACATATTTGTTAATTCTTGTTTTAAAGTATCAGATTGTGTGCAAATTTGACTGTACAAATCAGTAATTTCAGTATCATTTGTTAAAGTTTTGTAGTAATCAATTTTGCAGCAGACATTTGAAAGACAACCTACAATGTGTCTTATGTTTTGAATTTCAATTTGATTTAATGAATCCATAATAAACCTCCTTTAATTACAAAATTATTATGAGTTATATATAAAAAAATATGTAGAAATGTTTATGAAAAAAATTTCAAATTTTCCAAAAACATAATGTATATTGAAAAAATCAATATACATTTCTTACCTTTATTTGATATCAGATTTCGAAAATAATGCAGAAAAATAGCCGAAGAATACTGCTGCAGCAATTCCAGCTGCTGTAGCTTTTACACCACCTGTAAATATTCCTAAAAACCCTATTTTATCTATTTCAGACATTACACCCTTAGAAAGCGAGTAACCAAATCCGGAAATAGGAACTGTTGCTCCGGCTTTTCCGAACTCTACTATATATTCATATAGTCCAAGTCCAGTTAAAATAGCACCAGCTGTAACAAAAACTACCAATATTCTAGCAGGTGTAAGTTTAGTTTTATCAATTAATATTTGACCTATAATACAAATTAAACCACCGGTTAAAAATACTTTTAAATATGTTAATATTAAATCCATAAACTTATTACACCTCGTTTTCTATTGCTATTGCATGTGCTATAGATGGAATAGATTCACCCTGTCCAAGTGATAAAGGGCTCATCAATGCACCAGTTGCAACAAGCAACACTTTATTTAATTTTTTTGTTTTTAGGAGTTCATATATGTAACCTGAAAAAACGCTTGCACAGCATCCACAACCACTTCCTCCAGCATGCATATCCTGACTTTCTATATCATATATTAGTTTTCCACAATCGTTATGATTTGTTGAAATATCTATACCTTTTTTAGAAAGTAAATCTATGAGGATTTCAGAACCAAGCAGTCCTAAGTCACCTGTTAATATTAAATCGTAATAATCAGGTCTTCTTTTTGTATCTTCTAAATGAGTAAGTATTGTATCAAAAGCAGCAGGTGCCATAGCAGCTCCCATATTAGCAATATCTTTAATTCCCATATCAACAATTTTACCAACTGTAGCGTAAGTTACAACCGGCACTTTATAACTATTATTGTTTGGAGTAACTAAAGCAGCACCACATCCTGTAACGGTCCATTGCTGAGTAGGACTCCTTTGAGTACCTTGCTCTAGTGGTAATCTAAATTGTCTTTCAGATGAACAAAAGTGAGATGAAGCAGTAGCTATTATTTTCTTACCATATTCTGCGTTTATATATGATGATGCTAAAATTAAACTTTCAACAAAAGTTGAGCATGCTCCATAAAGACCAAAAAATGGAATCTCTAACTCTCTAACTGCATAGCCTGATGCAATACATTGGTTAAGAAGATCACCTGCAAAAATATAATCTATTGAACTGTTGTCGGTAGGAATTTTACTAAGAAGAGTATCCACAGTAGTCATTATCATTTTACTTTCAGCTTTTTCGAAGGTTGTTTCTTCGTATAGTGCATTATTAAATTTTTTATCAAAATATATGCTAAGTGGCCCCTCAGATTCTTTCGGCCCAACTACTGATGCAGTATTTAAAATTTTAGGCTTGTTTTTAAATTCTAAAGTTTGTTTGCCAATTTTCATTTTTTCCTCCTTTTAAATTAACTTTGTTAGCCAATATATAAAGCCGACGATAGTCGAACTACATATACCATATACAAGTACTGGTCCAGCTACTTTAAACATATTTGCGCCTATACCAAGTATTACTCCTTCTGTTTTGTATTCAATAGCAGGAGAAACAATAGAGTTAGAAAATCCAGTTATCGGAACAATAGAACCAGCACCAGCAAATTTACCAATTTTTGCATATAATTTTAATGCAGTTAAAACAGCTGCTATTAATATAAGTAGTATGGTAGAATAAGTTGAAGCCGTTTTAAAAGATAAGTCAAAATACGTTTGTAATATATCTGTAAATGATTGACCAATTATGCAAATAAGACCACCAACTAAAAATGCTAAAAAACAGTCTTTAAGAATAGGACTTTTTTTAGAGTGGGCGTCTACATAGTCAGAATATTCTTGCTCATTCATATTTAATTTTGTATAATTCATAAAAATCACCTAAAAATATTATTTGGAAAAAAGAAAAAAATATACAAAAAACACATTTTTATTAAAAACTTAAATAAGACGATTTGCAAAATGTGAAAAATATATAAAATATAGAATAAATCACCATATGTATTACAAATCAGTTTATAATACACAAGGGTTAACATAATTTGACAAAACAACTAATTTAGTATATAATATGTGCACATAAAATATATGATGGAGGAATGACTATGACCAACCGGAGTTTAACTTTAATTAATGATGTTAAAGAAAAATCTTATGAAGAAAAGTTAGAGGCTTTTAAATATGTAACTGAAATAGAATTTAAGAAAATTATGGCACAAGCAAAAGTTTTTAATGAAAAAACTAATCAAAGTAAACTTGTTAATGATTTAATTAAATGTAGCAATGCAATGGAATTGTTTACATATTTAAATAAATTGTCTGTCATAGATATTTCTATTTTAGCCTCTTACAGAATTGACGTTAGTTACATGAATATTTTAAAGGTGTCAGAATATTAACTGACACCTTTAAAATTTATTCTATAGTTTTTTCGTTTTCTTTTTTGTTTTTATCTATATTATTAATTTTTTCTTTATCTACTTCAGGCCCGTGCTCAACTTGTATATAACCATCATTATCTATAGAAATACCTAATGTTTCTTTTAATTTCTCAGGTTCCTGCCTTAATAGATTGATAAATATTTCAGAAAGTTGAGGGTCAAACTGACCACCGGCATTTGTTTTTAGGTCAAATATAGCATCTTCTAATTTTTTTGGTCTGTTATATGAACGCTGTGTTGTCATAGCATCAAATGAATCGGCAAGACAAAGAATTCTTGCGCCAAGAGGAATTTCATCGCCTGAAATTTTATCAGGATAACCTCTACCATCATATCTTTCATGATGATGCCTAGCATAATCTTTTATATTATCAAACTCATTATCTTCAAATAAGTTGCTAAGTAAAACTCCTCCTAGTGTTGCGTGTGAACGCATATGGAAAAATTCAGGATCGTTTAATTTATCAGGTTTTAAAAGTACAGAATCGTTTATAGCAAGTTTTCCAATATCATGTAGCCATCCTGCTTGTTCAATTTCTGAAACTTGCTCATCAGGAAGACCTAAATTTATTGCTATTTGCTTTGCATAATTAGAAACTCTACGAGAATGATCTTTTGTATATGGGTCTTTTAATTCTAAAGTTATAATAATTTTCTTTAAAACTTTTAATAAGTTTTCTCTAGCACCAATTTTATAATTTTCAATTTCTTCTATATTTCTTATGGTTTTAGATGAAAGAGTAGAAAATATAGTATTCATAAAAATATTTGCTTCTCTTTCTGAGTTAACAACATAAGGAATAGATGAAATATCATATTTGTTTTTTAGAAGCTCAGTTTCAGTTTCAATTTCACTTAATTCATCAATTTTATGATGTGAAGAGGTTGATGAAATTATAGGCATAATATCAATATCAGTATTTTCTGTTATTATTTGATCTAGCAAAGAATTATACTGACTATTATTATGCATGCTTGTATCAAAAACTATTCCATTAAATGTTGTAGCTTCGATTTGTTCTTCATCTAAATTAAATACGTTAATATAATTTATTTTTTCTTCATCACCTGGATTAGAATATACAGAAAGCGTATTTTGTATATATTCATTATTTCCTAAGTATCCTACGTTATATTTCATATATCATTTACTCCTATAATAATTAATTTTACTAGTATATTATATAATATAATTTTAAAAAATGAAATAAAAAAATAAAATATTTTAAAATATTAAAAATTAATATAAATAGATAAATTTAATAAAACATATGAAATTTTAACTAAATAGTTGAAAAATGGCTAGAAATCTGTTACAATATGGAATATACGTAGTACTGGAGGTAGTAATAAATGGAGAACGAAAAGAAATTTAATACAGAGATGTTTGGCTACGATAAAAAAGAGGTAGAAGAATATTTAAGAGAAATGAAAGCAGATTATGAAAGTAATTTGCAAGCTGAAAAAGCTGAAATAAATAGACTTTCAAACGAAATAACAATAATACGTAAAAAATTAGAGAGATACGATACAGAATATATTGAAAAACAAGAAAAAGTTGCTAATGCTCTTATTACTGCCGAAGATCAAGCAAGAAATATTCTAGAAAATGCAAGACAAGAGGCATTAAATGAAAAGAAAAGAATTGAAACAGTTATTGAAATGGAAAAAGAAAAATTGCTTGATATAAAAAAAGAAGTAATTGATTTAAAAGAAAGAACTGTAAGAGTGCTAGAAAAATATAATGAGACAATGACAGAGCTTTTAGATTAAAAAATATAATATAATAAATTAAGTATAATTTGAAGTCAATTGTAATAAACATAGGACTAGGTAGGTAGTTAGCTATGAATATTACAATTGATTTTTTATATATAATTAAAACAGTTATAAATAAGTTTTTGAGTGGTATAAAATATACTAAATATGTAATTGGAATAATATTATTTATTACTTTCCTTGTTATAACTGGTATATTTGCAATAAAAAATGAATATATAAACAAAAATATATTATGTATGGCTAGTAATATAAGACAAGCAGAAAAAGTAAAGACAAGTAAAGAGAATTTTATGAGTATGGCTGTAAATAACAATTCTCCATTTTTAAGCCAAAGCAAAAATGTGGAGAATGTGGAAAACAAAGACGAGAAAAAAGCAGAAAAAGATAAAAAAGAAGATAAAGATGAATTTGATGTAAGCGCAGTTGATGTAGTAGATGTATTTTCTAAAAAAACTGAGCATAATCTGCAGATTAAAGATAGAGGCACCATGCAAACAATAAATGTTTATGGCATGAGCATATCAAATTATTCATCAAAAAGAAATATTGATATATTAAATTTATTTGAAAAAAATATTGTATTAACAAAAAAAAGTGACCCAATATTAATATATTCTACTCATACATCAGAATCATATACAAACAGCGATAGATATAAATTTGATTATAGTAGCACGTACAGAACAAGAGATGCAAAATATAATATGTTATCTGTTGGAAAAGTACTTTCTGATTCTTTAAAAGAAAATAATATGCAAGTTATATTTGATACTACGCCACATGATTATGGCAGTTACGAAATAGCATACACAAATTCTAGAAAAACAATTCAAAATGCAATATCAAATAATCAAAGAATAGGTCTTGCTATTGATGTTCATAGAGATGCTTTAGGAGATTTAACAAATGGACCAACAGTGGAGATAAACGGTAAAAAAGTAGCTAAGCTTATGTTTGTAATGGGAGTTGGAAGTGAAGCGTACTTAAATGAGTATTGGGAAGATAATTTAGCACTTGCTCTTAAATTACAAAAATTGGGAGAAGAAATGTATCCAGGACTTTTCAGAGGAATGATAATACGTAATTCAAAATATAATCAAGATTTGATAAAGCATTCTTTCCTAATTGAGGTTGGCACAACAGGAAATACATTAGAAGAATCATATTTTGCTGCAAGATGTCTTGCAAATATATTAAATAAGTTCTATAATAACTAATAAAGAAGGTTAGGTGTGATATATGAATGGAGTAGAGTTAAATTTTAATGGTGTAAAAAACGTTATACAAGATTATGATTACCAAATGATACAAAATGACATATATAGAGCGCATGAAATGTTAATTAACAAAACAGGTGCAGGTAGCAATATGACAGGGTGGTTAAATCTTCCTGAAAACAGAGATGAAGAGGAAATAAATAAAATACTTAAATGTGCAGAAAAGATAAGAAAACAGGCAGATGTGTTTGTTGTAGTTGGTATAGGTGGATCATATTTAGGAGCAAGAGCTATAATAGATTTATTTACAGATCCATTATATAATCTGAGAAGCCACGAAGAAAGAAAAGGACCACAAATATTATATGCAGGAAATAACATGAGTCCTAAGTATATTAGAAGCTTAATTGAATATATAAGTGATAAAGATGTTGCTATAAATGTAATTTCTAAATCAGGAAAAACGTTAGAGCCAGCAATAACATTTAGAATGTTAAAAGTGTTTATGGAAGAAAAATATGGTGTAGGTGGAGCTTCTGAAAGAATTTATGTTACAACAGATAGGGAAACAGGAGTATTAAAAGAAATAGCTGACAAAAATTATTATCAAACTTTTGTAGTTCCAGATGATATAGGAGGAAGATATTCAGTACTTACCCCTGTAGGTCTGCTTCCAATAGCAGTTGCAGGAATAGATATTGAAGAGCTACTAGATGGTGCGATGTTTGCAAGTCATTTGTACAATGAAAAAGACCTTGAAAACAATGATTGCTATAAATACGCAGCAGTAAGAAATATATTATATTCAAAAGGAAAGACAGTTGAAATATTATCTTCATTTGAATCACATTTTCACTATTTTATAGAATGGTATAAACAATTGTTTGGAGAAAGTGAAGGTAAAGAACAAAAAGGAATACTTCCATATGGAATGGATTTTACAACTGATTTACATTCTATGGGGCAATATGTACAACAAGGAAAAAGAAATCTATTTGAAACAATGATAAAAATTGGACTTGATAGAAGTTTAATAGAGTTACCTGAAACATTTGATGATACAGATGGTTTAAATTACTTAGCAGGAGAGAGTATAGACTATATTAACAAACAGGCTTTGGAAGGAACATATAAAGCTCATATAGACGGAGGGGTTCCTGTAATTTTAATGACAATTAAGGATTTAACACCATATAATATTGGACAATTAATATATTTCTTTGAGAAAGCATGTGCTGTTAGTGGCTATGTGCTTGGAATAAATCCATTTGATCAACCTGGTGTTGAAGCGTATAAGCAAAATATGATGAATCTATTAAGAAAAGAAGATTAATAAATGATGAATAAAAGCTGATAGTATATTATAATGCTACCAGCTTTTTTATATGAAAACGGGTAAGAGAATTAATTGTTTATTTTATATAAAATATATGATATAATATTTAAAAATAAGGATGGAGAAAAAATAGTATGAATAAATTTATTTCAAAATTAAGTAAAGTTAGCTTAAATTCTAATCAGTTAAAAATAATAGCTATAGTAACTATGATTATTGATCATATAGGGTACTATTTTCAGCCAGAAATTAATGAATATATATATTATATACTAAGAGTTATTGGAAGAATATCAATGCCTCTTTTTACTTTTATACTTGTTCAGGGATTCTTTCATACAAGTGATTTAAAAAAATATATATTAAGAATATTTGGTTTTGCAGTAATTACTCAGCTTGGTATTTTTGTTGTAAGTATCTTAGATAGTAACAGATTAAATATGTCAGTAAATACACAACTTAATATATTATTTTCATACACTTTATCGTTGATTACATTGTGGCTTATACATGAAAAAAATATAGTAAAGAGGTTTGATAGTAATAAAAATATGTTTTTTAAAATATTTATGTTAGTGTTAATATTGGGAATGTTTTTATTCATTCCATTTGATTATGAAATATATGTACCTCTTCTTGTTTTAATGCTATATTTAATTGAGAAATTAAAGATAACTATATATATTAATAGGCAAAATTATGATATGAATATGAAAGGAATAATAGCATCATTTATATCAGAAGATAAAATAAAAACAGGTTACATTTTATTAATAGCAATAGCGCTTTTAGTAATAATAACTAGAAGTTTAAATCCTATGTATTGGTATATGCTTTTTGCAATAATACCTATATCTCTTTATAATGGTGAAAGAGGTAATGGCCATAAAAAATTAAAATACCTATTTTATGCTGTATTTCCTCTTCAACATATTTTGATATATTTAGCATCACTATTAAGTAGAAGATAATTTTAAAGATATAGTATAGGAAAACTACATGCCTATTTAACATAAAGTATTTACAAAAATTGATTTGCGTGGTATAATGCACATATCGTAGTAATTTTTTTGTTGTTTAAAACATAAGAATAAGTATAAAGATCAAAGGAGGAAAAATAATGGAATCAAGTTTTGAAAACAATGTTGTAAAAATGGGCGGTATAGTTGCTTCTGAGCTTGAGTTAAGTCATGAAATTTATGGGGAAAAATTTTATAGATTCTATATTGAAATAGATAGACTTAGTGGTCAAAAAGATAATATTCCAGTTATAATTTCAGAGAGACTTATTGATGTAGATGATTTTAATATTGGTAAAGTTATATTTATAGAAGGGCAATATAGATCATATAACAAAATGGATGAAAATAATAGAAGTAGACTTATACTTTCAGTATTTGTAAAAGATATAAGTGTAATTGATGTTGATGAAAGTGTAAAAACTATCAATGAGCTTACAATAACAGGTACAGTATGTAAACAACCTATATACAGAAAAACTCCACTTGGAAGAGATATAGCTGATATACTTCTTGCAGTAAATAGATCATATAATAAATCTGACTATATTCCATGTATTATATGGGGAAGAAATGCTAAGTATTGTGAACATCTAGAAACGGGAACAACAGTTAAAGTAGTAGGTAGAATTCAATCAAGAGAATATGATAAAAAGCATGATGATGGAACAATAGAAAAAAGAGTTGCATATGAGGTATCAGTATCAAAATTTGAAATAATAAAAGAAGAAAATGACAATGCAGAAGAAAGTATAGAATAATAAAATAAAAACAAATAAAATAGATGTGTGATAATTTTTATCATACATTTATTTTTTATACTCAAAAGTAATAGTCATAGGATCAATTATTTTATTATTTTTATAAACAGTTAAATGTAGATGTGGTCCAGTGGTAAATCCGTTAAGTTTTCCATTAGATAAATATTTGGGACCTATATATGCTACTATATCAGATGAACATACAGAATCTCCTACACTAAAAGGATAACTACCTGACATATGTCCGTATAATGTTTTGTAACCATTTGAATAAGTTATAATAATATAATTACCATACGAAGAAGAAAAACCAATTTGAGATATAACACCAGAAGAAATAGCATAAACAGGACAACCTACACTACCTGGAATATCTATACCATTATGAAAATGTTTACTACCTAACATGCGATAACCGTAATATGATGAAATGTTGTAATTAGAATGAATGGGAAAAATTAAATTAGAACCACTATTAGAAGAAAAACAAAGAACAACAAAAGATAAAATGAGGACAAGAAATGAAATAATATATTTTTTTATCATATATACCTCCAAATTAATTATATATCGCCACCAATAAATGCACAAGAAAAATCGTAATACAAAATATTACAAAAAAAATACAGAAAAATTACAAAAAAAACACAATGAAAAAATATGTATAAAAACTATTGCAAAATGTCAAATCTTTGCTATAATCTAGATATGAAATAACAATAAGGAGGAAATAAAATGAAAAAATTAAATAGAATATTACCAGTATTAGTGTTAGTTATGGTTGCATTTGCGTTTGTAGCGCCTGTATTTGGAATAGATTATGATAAAGATGTTCTAAAAGATGCTGCAGATCCAGTAGGCGATGTAGAGACCTTAGTTAATAATGTATGGGGAACAGTAGCGCTTGTTGTACAAGTATTGGCAATAGCGTGTGTTGTTTTTGCAGGATTAAGGTATATGTTTGCTTCTGCAGATGCTAAAGCTGATATAAAGAAACAAACAATTATATTAGTTGTAGGTGCTGTATTAGTATTTGGTGCAACTTGGATAATTGATATAATAGCAAATACTACAGAAGAATTAACTAAATAAATATGAAGAAAGTAGTAAATTATAAAAGCCACCTGAGTTATATATCTGGTGGCTTTTATAAAATAAACAGAGGTGATATGACAATGAGAAAGATATTAAAAATATCAGGTATACTATTAATTGTTTTAACTATATTTAGTACATTTAATAGTATAGTTGCAGTAAATATGCCAGTTGACCCAGGTTATGACGAAACCAAGTTTGATAATCAGGCTCTTAAAGATAAAACAAATTCGTTTGTTGGAACATTTATATTTATTGTACAGGTTCTTTGCATAGTAACTATGATTGCAATGGGATTAAGGTATATGTTTGTTTCAGCAGAAGGAAAGGCTAATATAAAAAAAGAAATAATTGTGTGGTGTATAGGAGCGATTTTTGTGTTTGCTTCGACAACTTTGATTGCTGTAATATTAGAAGTTATTACAGGAGAAGAACATGTGAGTATAACTCCGGTAGAAAAACCTGCGGGAACGGGTTCTCACTGGGCTGAAGATATATGGAGAGAGGCAGAAGATGAGGGTATAATACCGGATTCTATTAAAGATAAATTAGGAAACGATGCAAAAATAACTAGAGGTCAATTTGCAGAACTAGTACATGCTTTGTTGGATGAATATGTATATGGCTTTGAAGCAGGAAATACAAATAAATTTACAGATGTTTCAAACGTTGATTTGGGTAAAAAAATAACTGATTTATATAATGCAGGGATTGTAACAGGAACTAGTGTGAATGCATTGACTTTTGCTCCTAATAATGATATTACAAGACAAGATGCTATAACTATTTTTTATAGGTTGTTATTGTTTAGTGGATCTATTAAAGAAAGCGAGATAGATTTGACTGGGGGAGAAGCTGATAAATTTAATGAAGTTGCTGACTATGCAAAAAATGCTATGGTTTTCATGTATAATTATAGTATTATTGTTGGAGATGAACATGGTAGTTTAAATCCTTTAGGAAATTTAACTTGTGAAGAAGCTATAACTATTGCTAATAGAATAGTTGGTAAATATTACGGAGAGGAATAGATAAATATGAAAAAGAAAATTACTATAATATCTGTTGTGCTATTTTTGCTTATGCTTGTTGGTGGGTGTTCATTTGCAGCGAGTGATTTAGTAAAAAATAAAGATCTAAATTATGCTCATATAAAAGAAACTCTTTATAATCCAAATGTATATATCGCATTTACTCAAGGTCCAGGTTATGATCTAGATAAACTAGATGAAGATGAAAAAAATGAGGTAGATCTTGAAGGAGAGTTTAGAAAGAAAGATGCTCTTACAAAATATCCAATTGTGGATCCGTATGATGGTATAGTTCCTTATTTGTATCAACTGACATTACGACTATATGAGATTTTAGAAATTTTAGCTAGTGAGGAATATACTAATGGGGTACAGGAGTATGATGAGGAATTTAAGGCGTTTATAGTTCAGGCTACAACCTTTGAAGGAGTTGATGCTAACTTAGAAGCTTTTTATAATAAAAGAATGAAAAATACTGGTGATTATAATGAAGAAGCTTTTTATGTTCCTCGTAGTTACAAACATACTTCATTGTTGTATGATTTAGCCTCATTTGAATGCGGCGATGGTAGGACTAATAGTATTCTTGGTTATAAAGTAGATGAAGATATGCTAATTAATGCTCAAATTTATTTTGTTTTAAAAGCGCATTTTGGATCAGAGTTTACTGGCTTTGATAAATTGTCATCTTTGCAGTATAAATATAAGTTTGGTACAACTGGTGGAGCAATACTTGCGCCATTAATCCAAATAATAGATAATTTAAAAGAGGTTAATAATGAAGCCGGTAGTGTACATCAGGAAATAAAGGGAGAACTTTTTGAAGCAAATAAACAATTGGTAGATAATGGTAAATTCACAAATGAAATTGCGAATGATGGACTTTTAGACGAAGAAGAAATATCTCATGCCGTAGAAGACACTAAATCACCATATGGTAGAAGCGAATGGTGGAAGGCTGGTGTTGAGTTCTTTAAGGCGGCTAGAAATGGTGAAAGTACAGATACTAAAATGGATTTTGTAAATGATATTGCAGATATGATTTTTGATATTGGCAATATGATTATAATAGCAGTTACTTCTATTTTAGGTTTAAGATATATTTTTGGAGCTGCTGAATCAAAAGCACGTGTAAAAGATAGTCTTCTTACGATTGTAGTTGCAGCATTGTTCTTTTATGGGTGGGGAGCAATTAGTGATTTGTTGAGTGTTGAATCAATATTTGAGAAATCTAGTTATGAATCGGCTGCTACGTATGTATATAACATGGTATTATTCTTTGTAGATATATTTGCTGTAATTGGTTTTATATGGTTAGGTGTTAAATATATGTTATCAAGTGCAGAAGGAAAAGCGGATATAAAAACAAATTGGGGAACATTGATAATTGGTATTGTTTTAGTATATGCTACTATTAAATTCCTTACATCTGTTGTAAGTTTCTTGTAAATATTACAGAAATATTACATTTTAATTATAAAAAAAATAAATCTATAAATAATTGTTTAAAATAGCAATTATTTATAGATTTTTTTTTGCATAAATGGTATTATTATATGTGTTTATTATACTAGGAGGTAATATATGGGAGGCACTTATTTTGTTCCTAGAAGTGTAAAGGGAGAATCTAGGATATTATTGATATTTTCTGTCAAATCTTTTATTGCAACTTTAATTACTGGTCTTATAGGAGCGGGTATATGGTATTTGTTGGGAATGGCAGAAATAGAAATAGGTTTCGTTCCGGGACTTATTTTAGTCGGCATATTTGGAGCAATTGGTTTTTGCATAGCAACTTTAAAAATACCTGACATACCTATAATGGGAAAACTTAGAAAAGCTGGTGGCGAAAATATAGGTGAAATATTATTTAGATTAGCAACTTTTAACCCAAAGAAAAAAATATATTTATATAATTATAAAAGAAAAGTTATAAAGGGAGGTTATACAAATGACAAATAGTTCAAGTTTATATATAACACTAATAGCTCTTGGAATAATGCTATTATTAATAGCGGTGTTTATATTAATAGAAAGGATGAAAAATAAAGGAAAAACAATTACTGATGTAGCTGTTAGAAGAGCTAATAATCAATCTGAAGAGGAAGCTTTTGAATATAAAAAGAATAAATCTGCGGATGTAAAAAAACAAGATATATTTTCTTTTATGGAGTTTGATAGGATACAGGACGACATGGTAATTCAGAATAATGGTACAAAATTTACTGCTATTATAAGATGTAAAGGTATAAATTATAATCTTATGTCTGAAGTTGAACAATTATCGGTAGAAGAAGGTTTTATCAATTTTTTAAATACTTTAAGGTTTCCAGTACAATTGTATGTTCAAGCTCAAACTATTGATTTAAAAGAAAATTTAAATAAATATAGAGATAACATAAAAGGCTTCATGGAAGAATATGATGATATAAATACTGAATACAACATTTTAGTTAATTCATTAGAGTCAACGGACGAAGAAATAGATGAAGCAGAGATGAAGAAAAATAGTGCCCTTAATGTTGTTGAATACGGTCAAGATATAGTAAGGTATGTTGAAAGATTAAGTACTAATAAAAATATGTTACAGAGAAATTTCTATGTTTTATGTTCTTATTATAAATCTGAAATATCAGGAGCATCTGAGTTTAAAAAAGAAGAATTATTAGATATATGTTATAGTGAATTGTTTACTAGGGTTCAAACAATTATGAGTGGTTTATCTATGTGCTCAGTAAGTAGTGAGATTTTAAGATCTAATGATATTGCTGAATTGTTATATGCTTCATATAACAGAGATGATCATAACTATATTAATTTTAAAGAAGCAATAAATTCTGGATTCCATAGGTTATATTCTACTTCTGAAGATGCAATTACTAAGAAAAATAAAATGTTGTTTGAAAGCATTAAAAAGGATGCTGAAAGAAAAGCAGTTGATGCATTAATTAGGGCTATAGAAGATGGAGATGTAGTTACAGAGGAAGATATAGAGGATAATTATGAGCAGCAAGTAAGTAAACAAGCAATTGAACTTGTAAAAAAAGAAAAAGTAGAAGATAAAATAAAAGAAAAAGCAAAAAAGAATATAATAAATGATTATAAAGAAGGAAAACAAGAAAGAATGGAAAGAAAAGATATTAGAATAGATATGGAACTTGCTAAACATGGAAAGAAAACGGCATTAACTGAAGAAGAGAATGCTAGTGAAATGTTAGAAACAGATCAGGCAGAAGTTAATAATGACAATGAAGCGTCTGACGATTCATTAATTGTGTAATTATGGAGGTGCTTTTCTAATGAAAAAAGAAAAAAAACTAAAGGTTAAAAAAACAAAAATTAAAAATAATGAAAAAGAAGTAAAGGTAATAGATAATGTTAATACAGATGAATTAGTTAATACTGAAAATATTAGCGAAGATGTTTTGCATGTTAATAAATCAACATTGAAGGATTTGCTTGCACCATCGGGAGTAGATGCATCTCATTTTGATTATTTGGAAATATTTTCTAAAATATCTAGATTTGCACGTACTTTTTATATAACTACTCTTCCAAGACAAGCAACATTTCCATATTTCTTATCGAACATATATGAATTTGGAGATATAAATACATCTGTATATATAAATCCAATTCCTGAGTCAACATCACAAAACGATTTAAATAAAACTATTGTTGAAATACAATCAGAAAGATTTGTTGCTCAAGACAGAGGAGATATAAACAGGGATGCTACACTAAGTGCAAAACAAGCAGAAGCAGAAGCACTTCGTGATCAAATAGCAGCAGGATATAATAAATTATTTGAAGCGACTATTATTGCAACGTTATTTGCATATTCTAAGGAAGAATTAGATAAATCATCTGAATTACTTGCAATGGAAGCCTCTAAAAGTTTAGTTGGTTTAAAAACAGCATGGGCTCTTCAAGAAGAAGGATTTAAATCAAATGTACCACTAAATAATAATAGAATGAGTAGAAGGCATACATTTGATAGAGGGTCTATGGCTACAGTATTCCCATTTGTAAATGCCGATGTAGGACATTCTACAGGGGTTCCTATAGGAATTAATAGACAAACAGGTCTACCTATTATATTTAATAACTTCGATGATTCTATGACTAACTATAATATGATAATTTTTGGTAAATCTGGTTCTGGAAAATCGGTTACAATTAAAACAATAATGGCAAGATCTGCTGTTTTAATGGGAATCCAAAATTTGGTTCTTGACGCAGAAGGTGAGTATGTTGCAGTTGCAGATGCATTAAGAGGAATAAATATAACAATAAGTCCTACAAGTGATACAATAATCAATATATTCGATATAGAGCCAGAGCTTGTATTGGATGAAATAACTGGTAAAGAAACATATAAGCTTAGTGTTGAAAACAAAGTAGAAGACGTCACTCAAGCCCTTACAACAATGGCTAGAGGTGTTTCTAAATCAGAGGATGTAACAGAGCTTACAAGACAAATAATATCAGAGATTGTAGCAGAAGAATATGAATCTATTGGATTAACAGAAAATATTGATAGTTTATATGTAGATTTGGATTCTTTAGAAGGGAAAATTACTAAACAGAAAAAACAAATGCCGACTATAACATCGTGGTATGAAAGACTAGAACAAAAAGCCAAAGAAAATGATAATGAAACATATCAATTCCATTATAACTATTTAACAAAGGTAATGAAGCAATATTGTAGAAAGTTTAATGGACAAATGGCATACTTTGATGGTCAATCAACATTTGATCTTCAAGATGGAAGCTTATTTATAAATATAGACATATCTGGGCTAGAAGAAAGATTTGCAAGACCTCTTGCACAGCAAATACTTATGTCATGGATTTGGGAAAAATATGTTAAAAAGAATAGTGAAGATAAAACAAAAGCATCACATAAGAGGGTTCTTGTTGATGAAGCATGGATGATGCTTGATTATCCTGAAGCAATACAGTTCTTAAATACAATGGCAAGACGTGCTAGAAAGAGAAATGTATCACTTACAGTTGTTTCTCAAAAATTCCAAGATTTCTATGAAAAGAAAGAAGCACAAGCAATTCTTACATCTGCTGAAACTAAACTATTCTTAGCACAAGATAAATCGGAAATAGAATACATAAGAGAAGTTTTCAAATTAAGTGAAGGAGAAAAAGATTTCTTGCTTACTTGTAATAGAGGAGAAGGTCTACTAAGAATAGGTTATGAATCAGCAATCATAGCTATTAGACCGACTCAGAGGGAATTTGAATTTGTTGAGACAAATTTAACAAAATTAGTAGAAATGAAAAAAGCAAGAGAAATTAACAAATAGGGATTGGAAGGTGCTTTATGAAAAAAAAGTTTTTAAAAATAGGAGTTATACTTGTAGTTCTTGTTACTATAATAGTTATTAATACGAATGCATTTGGAGCTATTAATGAAAAATATTATACTGATATATTAGAATCTACTACGGTAGATAATGAAAATACAGATACTGCTACAGAAAGTTCACCACTTTTAGAGGCAATTGCTTTTATGATTTATGCAGTTGGAGCATTGCTTGAGAAAATCCTGGGGTCGATCTTTGAAATGATAAGTGGAGATAATATTTTCCCATGGGCAGACGCCATTGTATTTAATGCAATTCCAATATTGGATATTAACGTATTTAATCCATCGGGAGCTTCGCTTATAACTTCAATACAAGGTGTTATTCAAGATACATATTGGACAGTTTTTACATTAGCGTTAGTGTTCTTTGGTATAGCAGTTATGGTTACAGCTATAAAATTAGCAATTTCAACAATTGCTAGTGATAAAGCTTTATATAAACAAGCAATTGTAAAATGGCTTGTTGGATTTGCCATGCTATGGGGAATACACTTGTTTATGTCATTTGCAATATATTTAAATGAAAATTTGGTTATAGAAGCACAAAAAATAGCGTCTGAAAGTATAGGAGATACTGTAATTAATATAGATAAATTATATAATTCCGATGATATCGACAAAAACATCGTAGAATCATTTGTTAAAGCTATGTCTGATGCTGGTATAAATTGGACTGCGGCTGGAATTGTTGCATTGGTTGTTGGAGCTGCGTGTTTTATCTTCATTCCTAAGGTGGGGTTGGCTGCTGCTGCTATAATAGGGATTATTACTGGAATAGCCTATGGAGATACTATTGGTGCACAAGTTACAGTTGCCTTAACGCAAGTAGTAAACGAAATAGATAGGAACATTGTTCGAAATGTGGACATTGAAGATGCTAAGAAAACACTTGCAGAAGATTATAAGGTTGCAGCTAGTTTATTAAGAGATAAGAATTATCGTGATAGATTAGAATATCGTGTAAATTTGAGTTTACAAGCTGATGATAAGTCCGCTTTTAAGGAAATGGTTAGTAGTTTTGGTGGGCTTCTTAAAATAGCGACAAGTACAGATGAAAATGGTAATATTGAATTTTTAAAATCTGAATATGGTACTGAAAATGCAATTAAATTAGTAGCAGTTGATGCTAGAACCATTGCTTCAAAAGGAACTGATACATTTACTCTTGAACTAACTTCAGAGGAGAATGGGGGGGAGAGTACAGCTGGGCAAGATATAGTTTCATATTATGAGCTTTGTAAAGCCTATGTTAAAACTGTAGAAATTTTAATTAAAAAATATCCTCTTACCGTTGTTAGAAAAGAATATAATGCTGATACCCAAAAAATTTTGAATAGTTATTATGTTGATGATAAGGATGGTGGTTATAAACAAGATGAGTGTTATGAAGATCCTAAGAATCCGTTAGATATGACCTGTCCTAGTAAAACTGTTACAATAATTAAGGTTAATGAAGAGGGCGAATTTTATACTGAACAATCTAAAATAAAAGACGCAGTTAATTATGATGTGAGTTATTATAATCATGCAAAGGATATAATACGAATGGTTGAATCTCATTCGACATACACAGAATCAAAAAATACAAATGTTATTTCAGCGCTTGGTAAGGCATTTAAGAAAATGGCTTGGCAATTTGAAGAAGGATCATGGATAGCTACAAGAGTATCTATATCAGGAGCTCTGTTATATGCATTATTAGTTGCACAATCATTAATATTCTTTATATCTTATGCAAAGAGATTATTCTACATAATTATATTAATATTAATGGCACCTATTGTTGTAGTATATGATTTCTTTACTAAATTTTCTAGTTAGGAGGGATAGAGTATGTTTGGAAAAGGTGGAGCGTTAAGCTCTTGGTTAAGAGAATTTGGACAATTAGTTTTTATTCAAACAATACAAGCTTTTATATATGCAATTATTATTTCAGTGATTATGGCAATATATGATACTGCAATTGACAGAGCATCTGCAGATGCTTTACATACAGATTATGCTACAGGTTTAGGTTTTTTTGCAGTAGTTGCATTAGTATCTGTATTTAAGGTAGAAGATATGGCTAGAAAAATATTTGGTATAGGTTCAACAAAGGCCGATCATGGAAGTGCTGTAAAGGATATAGCTAAAACTGCAATAGCTGTAAATCTTGGTAAAAGAGTACTTGATAATGGTAAAAAAGTTGTTGGTGGTACCAAGAATTGGCTTGGTGGAAGAAAAGACGAAAAGAAAGCTGCCGATAGACTTGAAAGAAGAAAACAAGCTTTATATAAAGATATGGGAATGGATGATGAAACAAATAAATTATCAACACCAGCAACACAACAAGCAGGAGGTGCTGGTTCAGTATTAGCTACTTCAAAAAATGATGAAAAAGCTAAATTATTGGCTAAAGCTAAAAAATCCCGTATGCTAGCTATAACTGAAACAGATCCAACAAGACACAAAGCATTAATGGATGAAGCTCAACAATATGAATCAATGGCTAGTGGATTAAGTGACACAATTGTAGAAAGCGAATCAGGTGGGTCAGCATCATTATCAGCAAGTGCTGGAGGTTCATCTACAGGTAGATCTACGGGAACTTCTCAATCAACTAAAAGTGGCAACTATCATCAAAAAATGTTGGATTTACAAGAACAATATGAGAAAGAAATTTCTAGTATTAAGAAGAGAAGAAAAGAAGGCTTTAGAACGATGACTAAAGGCGTGATGGAGATGGGTGGTTCCGTAGTTGGTGCTACAGCAGGAGGAATTTTAGGATTTGCAGGTGGAGATATTGATGAAGGTCTTAGAAGCGTAGTATCTGGCGCCGGTGTAGGAGATGTTGTTGGCGAAACAGTTGCTAACGTGTCTTTTGGTACAGAGGACGCTATATCTAGTGCATATAAAGCGACTTCTTCAGCTATTAAGGATTATTCAAGTAGTATTAAGAGTCAATATGAAGAAGAAAGGAAAAATGTTTCTTCTCAAATCACACAGATGAATAATGAAGCTTCTGCAGAAGTTAAAAGAATAAATAAAGAAGTAGAAAAGGCTAGGGAAAGCTTAGAAAATGATGTTGAATTATCAACTCGACAAACAGTAACGGCAATGAAAAACGCAGTTAAAAAAGGAACTACTAAGGCATATAAGAGCAGACATGGTGGATTAAAACAATTAGAAACTGGACTAAAAGATTTGCAAAGCCATATGTCAAATAGTACAGCAACTAAGCATATACCATTAAATAACAATGTTGAATCGATAGATTAAAATTAATATATAGAAAGGAGAGTATGATATTTTTAAGTAAATTTAAAAATATCATACTACTATATAATATGGAAAAGAATAATAGTAAACAATATTTATTGTTAGCAGTGTTACTAATAATTGTTTTTTTAGTATTAGGAAATGCTATTAAAAATTGGAATAAAAGCAATATATATAATTATGATAGTGAAAATTTTGTTGGAGAACTTATACCTAATAGCTACGTTATTAAAGAACGTGAAACTTATTACATATTAGAAGATATTATAATTAATTATATTTCTTCATACAATTCGAAGGATAATTATAATGAAGAAATAACATATAAAGATTATTATTATTCTTTAGATGATTTATACAAAGAGCACTTAAATAAAAAAGAATATTATGCTTTATCAGAAGATTTTCTAAAAGATTTTTATATGTTGCAAAATGTTGAGTCTAACTCAGAACTTCAATATAGAGGAATATTAAAAAAAGTAAGAAAAATAATGGAAGAAAAAGATAGTTATCTTTGTGAGGTAAAACTTGACAATATGCAAAGTACTAGATATATTGGAATTAAATTAGATGTTGATAGTGAAACATTTAAAATATTTTATATCGAATAGGAGACTAGATAAACATGGAGAATTTAATAGATTCATTATTTGAAAATAAAAAAATAGCTTTTATAGGATGTGTTTTTTATATCGTTATAATTTTAGTAGTAATTGTTATGATATGGAAACCTAAATCATCTACTGAAAAAGAAGTTATTAAATATGAAGAATATAACCAAGAAAGTACAAACAAAGATATGGCTAATTATTATTTTAATAAGATTGTAAATTCTTTTGATGAAGTTGTTGAAAATCATATGTCTGAAGAGTATTTAGAATATACAAATAAAACTATTGATAATATAAAAAATGAAATAAAAATAGATGGGACAAGTATTATTAGTGGATTAAATGCAAGACAAATGGGAGAATACTATGTATATAGTAGCAAAATAAATTATGTAGGAGGATCAACTCAAATTAATGTTATAGAAGAATATCCTTATGAATATAAAGTAACATTTGGTACATTTGTAAAATATGATCAAGACAGTTATTCTAATCTTTCTAACGGAATAGCTGTAAAAAGAAATTCAGTATATTATGATCAAGAATATTTAGAATTTGATATTACGTTTACAAATGAAGAAAACGAATATGTTAAATTTGATTTTGCAAATGCAGAAAATATATATATTACAACAAATGATGGACAAAAACATTATTTATCTAATAATGTTTTAACATCGGAAGATAATACTATAACTAAAGGTGGTATGCTTAATCGTAAATTTGTTTTCGCTATAGCTACATCAGTGCAAAGTAATATGAATAGTTTAACTTTTGATAATGTAAGCGTAGATGGAGAAATAAAAACTATAATTATAAGTATAAATTAATGTAAAATTAGCACATAAGGTGGTGATATATTGGAAGAGTATGAAGATAATGAACCGATTGAGCAGCTTGAACCAGCTCAATCGAGTAAAAGAATTAGACCTCCAAAGGGACTAAAAGGTCTTTCAAACAAATTGAGAAAAGGAGCTAAAAACACTGCAAAAAAGGCAGCAAAAGCTATAGTAAAAGGAATAAAAATTATATTCTCTAATCCTATAACTGCAAAAATATTTTTGATAGTTGTACTAGTTATTCTTATTCTTGCAATATTTTGGTTTGTTTTAACCGACAACACAGTTAAAGCTGCAGAAGACACAGCAGATGAATATTTTTCTAAAAGTGATGCGGTTTCTTCAGAAGAAACAAAAAAATATTATGAGAATAATGCTTCGTTACTGCTTACAACTAGTTCTGATATTTCAAATCTTTCTAATATGTATTTTGAAGAAATTAAAAATGAAAGTAAAGTAATGTATAAGTTGTTATCAGATACTAAAAAAGTTGGAAACTACAATATATCAGAACTGTCATCTTATGCAGAATTAAAATATAAAAATCCATATGAGTATATATTAAATACAGAAAAAATAAATTTTAATAGTGTTGTTTGGAAAAAATTCGTTAGAGGAGCCGATCAAGGTGATTTAGCCTTGATTACAGATGATGAAACAGGATTAAAATATCCAAATGATGCCAATGATAAAAAAGAATTAAAAGATTTTGCAAATTTGCTTAGACCATATCTTTTAACATGGATTATACCTCTTACAATGTTTTCTGGTATATCAACTGAAACCGTTGGAGGTAATCATGCTAATTTTGTATACGAAATAATAGAGAATGCAAAGCATGATATAGAAATTCACCAACATACGTTACAAACCATGACAAGGCATAGAACTTTAGATAACTATAGACAACAATCATATACTATAACAGCATATGAAAGGACTAATGGTGACGGTACGACTGAAAAAGCATATGTAAAATCAGAATTGGTAGATAATATTTCTGAAGATGTACCATTAGTATCCCAAACTATTACTTTAGATTCTTCTTTTAAAGATAGAATACTTGAAACTAAAATCGATTATCAATTAGTAAAAGCAGAAATGTTTGATAATATTATACAAAATAGATATTCAGTTCAAAAATATAACGATGCAGATGTTGAAGGATTTGTTAATTATGATAGTAAAATGGTAGTAAAAACAACAGATTATACAAAGTATACAGGGCTAGAGAGTTACAAAACATTGTCTAGTGTTCCTAGTAGTGAATCTGGTTGGGTATCTAGTGGATCAGTTAGTTATACAGTTAAGCAAGGTTCTTATGTAACAGAACAAATGAAATGGGAGGACAAGTTTAAAACAGAGCAGGCAGTAACTAGAAGATATGATATGGCTGATTTAAATTCATACATTGAAACAGAAACTATTCTTAATGCAGCTGCTGAAGATTATGAAGAAAAATCTAAAGAATATGAAAATAAAAATATATTGTCTTCTAAGGAAAAATCGTATTATACAGATATATTTGAAAATGAGGATGAATTATTTAATAGAATTGATTTAATAAATGCTGTTAATTCAAAGAGATCTGCTAAACAGCAATTTACAAAAAGTGTTAGTACTAATATAGGTTATACTAGAAAAGCTTTAGCAACATCGTATGACTTAATGGAAAGATACTTAACAAAGTTAGCTAATGAGAATTCGTTGAGGCTTAAATATGGTGCATCTGTTGCCGAAAACTTAGAGCAAATTTATGATTATACTACAAGTGGAATGTCTTACGGTTTTATATGGCCAGTACCGCTATATATTGAAAAAGGTTATACTAAGACTGAGCAAATATCATATTATGTTGATAAGCCGGGAACGACAAAGACGACGTATACGAATCATAAGGGAATAGATATTAGAAGCAGTTTAGAAAGTGAAGAAAAGGTAATAGTAGCTTCAAAAGCAGGAGAAGTTATACAAGTAGTAAAAAATATAACAGGCTTTGTAGATGGAAGTTATGGAAATTATGTTTTATTGAAACATAATGATGGCTATTTTACAATATATGCTCACTTGAAACATAATTCTGTACCACAAGAGTTGGTTGTAGGAGCCCAAGTGTCACAAGGACAAGAGTTAGGTTTAATGGGAAATACAGGTATGTCTTTTGGTGCGCATTTACATTTTGAGATTAGAAAAGGTGAAGGTACATTTAAAAGTGCTGAAGTATTGGAACCAGATGAATTGTTTAATGAAGATTGTTCGCCAAAAGGAGGGGGTAGCAGTTATGCAGTAATGCAACAAATTGTTACTAAAGCCAAAGAATTAGCAAAACTTAAAAATATGTTGTATAGACAATCAGGTAGACAAATATATTATGAGGTAGACAAGCTAAATGGTATTACTCAAACCGATTGTAGTGGTTTTGTTAGTTCATTGTATTCATCATATATGGGAATAAATATAGCTACTAGTTCATCAAGTATAAAATCAGATGCGGAAAAAGGAACACTTGAGAATGGTTGGACAGCAGTTGTTGGAGAATATAACGGAGACACAAGTGTGCTTCAACCAGGAGATATTTTATGGTTTGATGGACATGTTGGTGTATATGTGGGTAATGGAAAGCAAATAGATCAAGGTGGACCTTGTACACATTCTAATCATAGCAATTCAGAATGTGATGTAAATTGGAAAGGACCAAGAGAGAGTAATGTATATACTGCATATACTCATTATATAAGATACTCAAAAGCAGGTGGCAGTATAGATTTAACAGAAGTTGATAATCTAAGAAATGATTCTGAATTAAAAGAAATTCTGTCTCAAATAAATGCCAGTGGTTATCAGAAAGAAGCTATTGAATATATGGCTCCATATGCAATAGCAGTTAGTCGAAATTACGATGTTCTTCCTTCAGTACTTATTGCTCAAGCAGGTAATGAAGGTGGTTGGCAAAATATTGTAAATTACAAAAAAGCAGAAAATGGAGAAAAGGTTTCTAGTTTAAATAGTGTTTTTGGAATTACAAAATCTGGAGAAGGATCTGGATGGCAAGATTCAGGTACAGAAATGAGCACTTCTATTCTTAGATATGCTACATTTTTAGAGGAAAATTCGAGATACTCTGGTAGAAAAGCAGTTATTGCATCAGGGCAATCAGCTGAAGAAATGTATAAAGGTGTAACCAATGCTATTGCTCAAGCTGGATGGTGCTATTCTATATATAACGATGCTGGTACTTTAATTCAAGGTCAGGCTGCATATAATGAATATGAAAGTAGATTAAATGGAACCATATCAAAAACAAAATTATGGTTATTAGATAGATATGCAGGAAAAGCTAAATAAAAATATGTGGAGGAATTATATGAATAAGCAAAAAATATTTTTAAATATATTGTTTGTGTGTTTAGCTATAGTTGTTTTCATGAACATATTATATATATTGAAACATATTGTTTTTGTAAATATAAATATGGGTGATGGAGTTACGAGTTATAAAACATTTTATTGCTTGAAAAACGTAATAGACAATTATTATGAAGCTCTTGAGAGTAAAAAATATGAAGTTCTAGATGGTATGACACTATATAGAGGAAAGAATAGTAATAAAGTATATGATAAAATTTTAACTAATGCAGAAGAGCATAATGTTAATATTATTGAAGCCAAAAAAGTTTTAAAAAATATGTATCGCTGTGTATATAAATATAACGATAGTGATGAAAGAATAATGACAATTTTATTAGATGAAACTAACTATTCATATGTTATTTTGTATAGTAAGCTTGTATGAGGAGTAGTGATATTATGATTAACAAAATTAAAAAAATGATTATAGTTATTCTAATCATAAGTATTATATATGTAATATTACAGATAATATTATCTAATGCTTTATCAAAAAACGAGTATGATTCATATATTAATGTACAGGACATAACAAAAAATAGAATAAAATATGTAGAAAATTTATTAGCAAAGATTGATGACTTGGATTTCAGTAGCATATATGAAAATTTATCTAAAAACGGAAAAGAGCAGTTTGGGAACAACATAGACGATTTAGAATCATATATTAATAAAAGTATTTTATTATCAGAAAAAATAACTAATAAATATATGGTGCAATTATATGACATAACAGAGCAGAATGGTAATGTGCTTGTAACTTATGAAGTAATTATTGCACCATCAGATATAGAACTTGCTAAAGATTTGTTAGGAAAAAATAAAGTAGTTAGATCTATATTTATAGAAGTATTAGAAAAAGGACCTATGGATTTTGAAATTAATAGAATATTTGAGGAAGAGGAATAGATATGGAAAAAAAGGTAAAAAACAAAACTACAAAAAAGAAAAATTATACACTTGCTGATTTAGAAGAAGCAAAAAAATCAGGACAAGTATTTGATGCAATAATAAAAGAAGTAGACGAAAGTTTTAACTTGCATGGCTTTTTTGCAAATGGAATTGAATGTATAGTACCTCGAGAAGAAGTATCTAGTATAGCTAATGAGGATGGATTAGTTGATGAAAAGTTATGTACAAATAAAGTAGATAAAGTAATGCAAGTTTGTATCAAAGATATAATAGTTGTTGATGAAAAAATAGATAAAGTAATTCTATCTAAAAAAATGTTAGAACTTAAAGTGAGACGTTGGATGTATATGCATTTAAAAGAAGGAATGAAATTAAAAGGCGTAGTAAGAGGAATGAATGATTTTGCAGCATTTATTGACGTAGGTGGAGGAGTAACAGGTCTTTTAAAAATTGATGAGATATCAAATATACGTATACAAAAAGTATCAGATAAGCTAAGATTAGGACAAAGACTTGAAGTATCTGTTAAAAAATATGATAGAGATACAGGAAGAATAGAACTTTCTCTAAAGGATTTACAAGGAACTTTTAAAGATAACATTAAGAAAATTAAAGAAGGAGAAATAGTAGAAGGTATTGTAAGAAATAGAGAAAAGAATGGTATATTTATAGAGTTAAAACATGGACTAGTTGGTCTTTCAGAACATGTAAGTGGTGTAGAATATGGTCAAAAAGTTTTAGTATATATAAAGAAAATAAATGAGGAAAAAGGAAAGATTAAATTAAAGATTATTGGTTAATCTAAAAAATATGCAAAATTTTGGAAAAGTATTAACAAATTTAGTTAGAGTATGATATAATCTAACTATCGAATATTAAAATTTTAATATGGAGGAAAATTAATATGATAAATGATAAAGAAGTAAAAACAAGAGTTTCACCTTTTGCAGTGAGACCAAATGAAATTAAAGTGTTTGATGGTAAAGAAGGTTTTGCGTCAATCAATCAAGTAGTTTTTAAAATGGATATGGGATATATATCAGAAGACCATATAAAGGCTCTAGAAGTGGTAAATGAGTTTGGATTTGTAACTTCAAGACAAGTAACTCAAGTGCTAGATTTTAGAGGTAAATTAGACCATATAGAAGAAGAAAAAAGGCAAGATAAAGTGGCAAAATGGTTAGAAGATTTAACAAAATCTAAAGTTCTTGCAAGATACTATTTCCAAACAGAAAGTGGAAAGAGTTCATATAGAGCATATGCACTAGATAAAATAGCTACATACATACTAAAACAAAGAAATGTTGTAACTAATTGGCAACCAACTGATAATACAAAACCAGCATATGCATTAAAAAGAAAATTAGCTGGAAACCAAATAGTAATAGCATATATGCAAAAAGTAGGAGCTTTTGAAGAAGCAAATCCTAACTTGCTATTATTATCAAAAAGATATAACGTAAAGTTTAAACCAACTGGAGGAACAGTAAAATTAAAAGTTGACAAAGATGATATTGATATTATCTTTGAAGTTGTAAGAAGAAATGAAGAGTGGCAAACAATGCTAGCTGAAAAATTACAACTATATAGTGATTTCTATGAGAATTTTGCTAAAAATGATGCAGGATTTTATGCTCCACCTAAATTGATTTTTGTGGGTGAAGATGTAAATCATAATGCAGAAATATTTAGAATAATTAAAAAGGTAGGATTAGCATTACCGGATGATGAAATATTATTTACAACTGATTTAGAGCAATTAGAATCTTCTTTAGAAAAAACAATAAGCATGTTTGAGTTTGATAAAGAAAATAACAAATATAAATTAACTCAAAAAGATTGGGAAATATTAAAACCAGGTTCTGATGAAGATAAGGCAAGTAAAATAGTTAAGAAGACATTCAGTCCTAACGTAATAGTAGAATAATTAAGTATATATAGATAAATGGGGGAAGCATTATACGATGCTTCCTCCATTTACATGAATAATTTGACCTGTAACATATCTTGAATCGTCAGATGCTAAGTACAAATATGCAGGAGCAACTTCAAACGGTTGACCTGCTCTCTTAAGAGCAGTATCTAGTCCAAATCTTTCCACTTCTTCAGCACTAAATGATGCTGGGGTAAGTGGAGTCCATATAGGTCCTGGAGAGACAGCATTAACACGTATTTTCTTACTTGCAAGTGATAAGGCAAGTGATTTTGTAAATACAGTTACAGCACCTTTGCTAGCCGAATAATCAATTAAATTAATTTTACCATTAAATGCTGTTATCGAAGTTGTATTTATGATAGAAGCATTTTCTTTTAGGTAAGGTAAAGCAGCTTTGGTTAAGTAAAAAAATGAAAATATGTTAGTTTCGAAGGTGTCTTTTAATTGTTCATTTGATATATCAAGAATACTATTTTGCACATATTGAACAGCGCAGTTATTAATAACAATATCAATTTTAGAGAATTTTGATAAAACCAAATCAACTATTTCTTGTGATGCTTCTGGTATTCTTAAATCTTTTTTTATAGTTAAACATTTAGCTCCATAGTTTTGAACTATAGCTTTTGTTGCTTCAGCGTCTTTGTCTTCATTTAAATATACTATAACTATAGAAGCTCCCTCTTTTGCAAAAAGTATAGAAATTGCTCTTCCAATTCCACTATCTCCACCAGATATAATTGCAACCTTTCCTTTAAGTTTATTACTAGGAACATAGTATGGATTATCAAAGATAGGTTTAGGATTCATTAGATATTCCATTCCTGGTTGTATATCTTGATGTTGTGCTGGAAAAGTAATTGGTATATTAAGACATTCTGTTGTATAACTAAAATATGGGTATTCAGGATACATATTTTTCACCTCTACTAATATTATATATGTATTTATGCAATTTTGTTTTAATAAAAAATGTCAAAAAACATCTATTTATATCTCTTATACCTGTTTTTATTGCAAATTCCAAAGTGCACTTTAAAATATTTCAAAGTGCAAAAATTGCACTTTAGAAGAACAGCATTAATTAAACTATAATATGTTTTTAGTTTTATGTACAAACATATAATGAATGTTTGTACATATTAATATATAATAAAAACCCACTAAATATAATTTAGTGAGCTTATAATTAAATCTAAACTACTTATTCATCATCTTTATTTTCATCAGTTATTATTTCTATAGCAGGTGCCTCATGATCTTCTGTTATAGGGCCATCATCAAGTTTTGAATTTTCTGCAGTAGGATGAGTAGGATCAGTTCCTGTGTCTATAACAATATCGATGTCGCTATCATCAGCGTCTAAATCAAAATTAAAAGTTTTTAATACTTTGCTTTCTTCTGATTTTGGGTTAGTATTTGAACTAGCTCCAGCAGAATCTATATTAGTTCCAAAAATATAGTTATCATCATCTTCGATTACAGGTCCAGGATTAGTTATTTTTTCTACACTTGTAAAATCAGAATCAATTGGTTTTACAACCATAAATTTTTCAAAGTTATATTCATATGCAGGATGTTTTTGCAGATATTTTTCATCAATAAATGAAACTTTTCCTTCACCAAAAACTGAATTTCCTTTTGCATTTTTTGTTTTGTAATAAATACTACCAAATTTGTTTTCTTGAATTTTATGTACTTTAAATCTCTCTTTATCTTTCATCTTTATAGTCATTTTTCTCTTAACATCACCAGATGATGGATCAAAAGATGAATCTTTATCAACTTTAAGTTCTTTACCAAAAGCCTCATTCCAATATTTACTATCTTCAGGTACTGTATCACCAAAAACAATTTGTGTTTTAGTATTGGCAAGAACAGTTTGTCTATAGTATGATGTGTTGTTTTTATCAAGTTGTGATAAGTTCTGGATTGCAATAGTAACACCACATCTATATTTTCTAAATAGAGTGAACATTACGTCCATTTCTTTGTTTATATACTCAGGAAACTCATCTATGTACAAGAAATGAGGAATACGAGAATCTTCATTTCCTGTTCTTCTAAGTACAGCATCTTGGAATTGAAGTATAAAGAACATACCAAATGCTTTAGATTGTATTATACCAAGTTCACCTTTTCTAGAACAAGCAGTAATAAGTTTACCACTTTGTATTGCTTCTGTGAAGTTTATAACATTGGTTTTACCACATAATGCTTTCTTTAAACCAGGGTGTCTTAATAAATTGTTAAGTTGTGTAATAGCACCATATAAGAATTTTTCTGTATCTTTTCTACCACTACCTCTTGTTCCAGGTATTTCATAACCATTTATATTTAGTGATGGTTTATAGAAATTCTTTTCAAAATATGCTATTAAAAGTTTGTATTTTTGTTCAAGTTCTGGAATCTTTTTCATGTCTTCGACCATCTCTTCAACAGAATCGAAGTTGTATAATAATGTTAACATATCTTCCAAAGAAGGCATTTCTCCATTGTGAAGAATAGGATACATTTCTTTTAAAAGTATTGCTAAGTTTTGGAATGCATCAAGTGTTACTTGTGAGAAGAAAGTTTCTTCTTTACCACCCTCGCTTTGTTGCATTGATTTTAAAACGTCTGCTATTATAGAAGCACATTTAGCTGGATCTTCGATTGCAAATGGGTTAATACTAAGTGTTGTTTCAGGAGCGATAGGGTCAATTGTACAAACGTCAAAATCATAATTGCTTGCAACCTTTGTAAAATCACTAACATATTTACCATCATTTTCAACAACGGTTACACCTAAGTTCCTATAAACAACTTCACCAGTTGTTTTATCCCTATATAATATAATTTTATCAAGTGCTTCGTAAAAATCTCTTTCTAATCCTTTTTTAGGTTTAACAAAATCTAATCTAAAATTTCTATTTATATATTCATTTGTAAAAGGTCCTTCTATGTATGCTATTCCTTTTTTTAATAGACCGTATGCTAATTTTTTTGAATATTCTCTAAAGAAATATTTTTTCTCAATATCTCTAGCACTCATCGGGAATAATACAGTTGCTGTTTTACCAGTACCTGTAGCACCTTGTACAAGTGTTGCTTCCATTCTCTTCTTTTCTGGAACAACTATTTCAGCAGCTGTTTTAGGATCTCTACAAATTACTGTCTCGCAAGAGAACGGTCCAACGTTGTCAATTGGTTTTGCAACATTTAAACCACAAAATCCTGCTATTCCTTTTGTATAATCCTCTTCTCTTAATATCATAGTTAAATAATCAACTAGATAGAATATACAAACGAATGGACCAACTAAACAAATAGTTTTTACTGCTGGTGCAAATACACCAGGGTAAAGATTCCTTGCTTTATCGTAATTAGGAATTAATTTAAGTACCGTCCATATAGTATCATTTAACCATGTTATCGCCATAAATCCTACTATAGTAGCTAGTCCAACTAAAGTAATCATAAACCATTGAACTTTCCCTTTATCTGTTTTTACAACACTTAGTTTCGAATTTACTAAGTATGAGAAAAATAGAGCAGGCAATGCTATTAGTACTGCAAAAATATATGGAGAAATTTTAACACCTATAGTTCCGTCTCCAAATAAAAAGGCGAATAATAGTCCCACAATATACAGAATACTTACAGCTGAAATTGTTCCTAAAAATTTAGCCATAAAATCATTATACTTTTTTATCTTAAAAAATTTTAAAATTTTCTCTAGCAAAAAACCACCGCTTTCTGTTTATATTAACTTATATAAGTTTTTCCTTGAAAAACGCTTAAATCTACTATATAATAATACTATAATATGAGTAAAAATACAATAGATTTTAGGTGAGAAAAGTGAAAATAATAGTAGGATTGGGAAATGTAGGTAAAGAATATGAACTAACAAGGCATAATGTTGGATTTATGTTTGTAGATTATTTTGCTGAAAAAGTTTTAAAACAAGAATTAAATTATAAAAAAAGAGACAATTATTATTACTTAGAGACAACTTTAAGTGGTGAAAAAATTGTAATTATAAAGCCAACAACTTATATGAATTTAAGTGGTGAAGCAATTGTAAAAGCAAAAAAATGGTATAAAGTTGAAAATGAGGATGTTATTATAGTATATGATGATGTGGATCTTGACTTTGGTAATTTTAGATATAGAGAAAGTGGAAGTGCTGGGACACATAATGGAATGAGAAATATACTATCAATACTTAAAACAGAGGATCTAAGAAGAATAAGGATAGGTATTGAAAATAGAGAAAATAAAAATATACCACTTATGGATTATGTGCTTGGAAAGTTTAAAAGTGAAGAATTAGATAAACTATATAATGATATATTTAGTGAAGTAGCAAAGATGTTAATATGAAATTAAACTTTAAATCTTGACAAATATAAATAAAAGTGGTAAACTATTACGGTAAATTCCGCTCAAATCGGGTTGAAAAGTATTTATACTACCTAGAATATTGGCGAGAGCAAGTTAGAATAAGGAGGAAAAGTAATGTACGCAATAATTGAAGCATGTGGAAAACAATATAAAGTACAAGAAGGCGATATTGTTTTCATGGAGAGATTAGAGGAAGAAGAAGGAAAAAAAGTTACTTTTAGTGAAGTTCTTCTAATATCTGATGACAAGAAAACAACTGTTGGAACTCCAAATGTTAAAGGAGCAAAAGTAACAGCAACTGTTGTAGGTCATGGAAAAGGTAAGAAAATTTTAGTATTTAAGTATAAAGCTAAAAAGAATGAAAGAAAAAGAAGAGGACACAGACAAGCATATACTAAAGTACAAATTGAAAAAATTTCAGTTGCAGCACCAAAAGCAAAAAAAGTTGAAACTGAAGTAAAAGCAGAAGCAGCAGAATAATATTAAAAATATGAGATGAATAATTAAGGAGGGAATATAAATGGCACATAAGAAAGGTGGCGGTTCTACTAAGAACGGTAGAGATAGTGAGGCTAAAAGACTTGGAGCCAAAAGAGCAGATGGACAATTTGTTTTAGCAGGAAATATATTAGTAAGACAAAGAGGTACTAAGATACATCCAGGAACAAATGTTGGAAAAGGTAAAGATGACACATTATTTTCTCTTGTTGATGGTATAGTTAAATTTGAAAGAAAAGGTAGAGACAAGAAAAAAGTTAGTGTATATCCAGAAGCTTAAGTAAAATAAAAAGATATAAACAGCATAAGAGTAGCATATTCTTGTGCTGCTTTTTTATATTCCAAAAGGTATTAAATAATAAATTTACCATATTTGTTTTCTAAATACTTAATACAAAAATATAAAAAAGATAATAAAAATGCACTTTTAGAGTGCAAAACTAGCACCAAAAAACATAAAAATGCACTATTTTTTCAAAAAACAGTGCATTTTTTGTTTACATTTAAATAAAAAATGATATAATATAAATAGGAGTGATAATTATGCAACCTATAAAAGTAAAAGAGTTACCAATAGAATATAATATAGATAAGGAATTACTTAGGTTAATTTCAGAAGCAAATGAAAAATATGGTGAATATAAATCGTATTTAAAAAATCTTGAATTTGATTCGAAATTCTTTTTAGATTCAATTTTACTTAATGAAAGTTTAAAGTCTACGCAGATAGAAGGAACACAAATTTCTCAAGATGACATGTATTATCTTAAATATATGCCAAAGACAGATGAGAACTTAGAAATACAAAATCTAAAAAAAGTTATAGAATATTCCGAAGAATATTTAAAAGAAAACCAAGAAATCAACCTTAAATTTGTAAATAGAATGCACAAGATATTATTAGATAGTGTGAGAGGGAACGAAAAAGAGCCCGGAAAGATAAGGACAGTACAAAATTGGATTGGACCGAAAGGGTGTACAATTGATGAAGCTATATTTGTTCCACCAATACCAGAAGAAGTTCCGATATTATTAAATAATTTATTTTCGTATATGAATGATGCGTATATTGATCCTATTTTCGTTAATTTAGCTATCGCGCATTCACAATTTGAAACAATACATGCATATAGAGATGGTAATGGACGTTTGGGAAGGGCTTTAATACCTATCCAACTAGCTATGTTTACAGAAGAAAAACCGATTTTGTTTTTATCTGAAGTAATAGAATTATATAAACCTAGTTATCATAGATTTTTAAATGAGAGTAGAAAAGGAAATATGGTAGGATTTATAAAATTCTTTTTACAGTGCATTATTGAACAATGCAATAATTATATTTTAAAAATTAATAGAATAAAGCAAATATACAAGAATGATATGATAAAAATTAAAGAAATAAAGGGAAATTCTATATACAGAATAATGCCTGTAATAATGAGGCAAATTGTTTTTACAAAAAAAGAAATTGCAGATGAATCTGGAGTATCTCGTAATGTTATTTCAAAATTAGTCAATAAATTAATTGAATTGGATATATTGGAAATAGATAGTAATCATGTGAAAAAAACATATAAGTATAAAGAAATATATAATGTTTTTGTAGGAAAAAATGTTATATAAATAATAGATAATGCACTTTTAGAGTGCAAAATTAGCACCAAAAAACATAAAAATGCACTGTTTTTTCAAAAAACAGTGCATTTTTTGCTTTGCTCTTAAAACAATAATGAAACATATAACTGC
Organism: Clostridia bacterium; assembly: GCA_045537895.1. Classification (GTDB taxonomy): domain Bacteria; phylum Bacillota; class Clostridia; order TANB77; family CAG-465; genus CALXJE01. The sequence goes on along the minus strand of JAZSQI010000017.1, from coordinate 3,993 downwards.
TTATGAAAAAACATAAGATTACTCGGTGTAACGGGCGCAAATTTGCCTAAGTTGCTTTTTCTAGCATTTTGTGTTAATATATTAGTGTTCACAAAAATACAGTTACATATAAATTTATATGTAAGAGAAATAATTTAAGGAGGAATTTTTATGAAGAGTGATTGTTATAATCCTATTTATGAACGGTTAATAGAAAGAGCCAGGGAACTATTTGGGTATACTATATACGAATGTATTACTTTTTATTCTTTGAAAAGTAAAATTTTAAAAAATTTTAGTAATGTAAAAATTGAAGAAGTAGATGAAAGAGGAATATCGTATATTACTTATGAAAATGGCGAGTTTACATTTGTAATAAAAACAAAAGATTCTTACTACGGTGAGTCTTATGATCTTTCTTTATTCTTGTTTTATTACATTACGAATTTAAATGGGACGGATGTAAGTAAGATAACCAGGGATGAAATTGAATCAAATTACGATACATTTTATTTAGCTAATGGTTTTTTAATACCTGAAAAAATGTATGCAAAAGCTTGTTTTGAAATAGCAAGAGAAGGAAATGGCACAGTTACTATTGAGGAATTACAGAAAAAACTCTTCAATATAAACAAAAGGGTTGTTTATACAAGAAGTAGATATTTAAAACTGTATAATTGATCTTTCAAAAAGAAACTACATTAATTTGTAGTTTCTTTTTATTGTTTCTATTGAATATTTATGTAAAAAAAGGTATAATTTTATGTATAGATTAATGTAAGGAGAAAATCATGACATCGACTCAAATTATGAAATTAAAAATCTTTTATGATATTGTATTATGCTGGCAATTTTAAATAAGACACTAAAATAATTAATATATATTGTATAGGAGATGAATAAAATGGAAAATAATAAAAAGAGAATATTAACAGGAGATAGACCAACTGGTAAGTTGCACATAGGACATTATTTTGGTTCACTACAAAATAGAGTGAAATTACAAGATGAATATGAGACATTTATACTTGTTGCAGATGTTCAAGCGCTTACAGATAATTTTAATAATCCTGAAAAAATAAGAGAAAATATATTAGAAACAACAATGGATAATTTAGCAGCAGGACTTGATCCTGAAAAATGTACATTTGTAGTACAATCTATGGTACCAGAAATAGCAGAGCTTACAGTGTTTTATTCTAATTTGGTTACTGTATCAAGACTTCAAAGAAATCCGACAATTAAAACTGAAATAGCGCAGAAAAAAGAATTATTTGGAAGTAGTGGTGAATCAGTTACTTATGGCTTTTTAGGTTATCCTGTAAGTCAGGCAGCAGATATTACAGCATTTGAGGCTGACTTAGTTCCTGTTGGAGAGGACCAATTACCTTTAATTGAGCAAACAAAAGAAATTGTTAGAAAGTTTAACTCGCTGTATGGTGAAACTATGAAAGAGCCAGAATACTTACTTAGTGAACATAAGAGAATTAAAGGATTAGATGGTTCTACTAAAATGGGTAAAAGTTTAGGTAACGCTATATACTTAGCAGATGATGAAGATACTATAAGAGAAAAGGTAAGGGGAGCAATAACAGATACTAGTAAGATAAGAAAAGATGATCCAGCAAATCCAGACATATGTATGGTAGGGTATTATCATAAATTATTCAGTAAGGATAATTTAGAAACAATTTGTTCTGAATGCAGAAAAGGAGAAAGAGGCTGTGTTTCTTGTAAAAAAGAACTAGCAGATAATATTATAAGTGCTTTAAAACCAATAAGAGAAAAAAGAAAATATTATGAAGAAAGACCAGAACTTGTAAAAGAAATTCTTCACAAGGGTACGGAAAAAGCTAGAAAAATAACTAAAGAGACAATGGAAAAAGTTAGATATTCAATGAGAACAGATTATTTTAATAGTGACAAATAGATAGGAGATATTTATGTTTATAGATTATACTAAGGTAAAAGTTAAGGCAGGTAATGGAGGAAATGGTGCAATTAGTTTCCATAGAGAAAAATACGTAGACAACGGAGGACCAGATGGTGGAGACGGTGGAAGAGGAGGTAGTGTTTACTTTAAAGTAGATAAAGACAAAAACACACTTCTTGATTTTAGATATAACAAAAAGATTACTGCTAAAAATGGTGAAAATGGAACAAAGAAAAATTGTACTGGTAAATCAGCAGAAGATATATATGTGTCAGTTCCTAAAGGAACAATTATTAAAGATATTGTTAAAGATAAAATTATTGCTGACCTATCGCACGATGATGATGTATTTATGGTAGCAAGAGGTGGAAAAGGTGGAAAAGGTAACCAACATTTTGCCAACTCTATAAGGCAGGCTCCACGATTTGCAGAGCAAGGTGAGGAAGGCGAAGAAAGAGAATTAGAACTAGAATTAAAACTTTTAGCTGATGTTGGATTAGTAGGATTTCCTAATGTAGGTAAATCTACCATAATTTCTTGTGTATCTTCTGCAAAGCCTAAAATAGCTAATTACCACTTTACGACATTAGAACCAAGTTTAGGAATAGTAACAGCAAAAGATGGAACAGCATTTGTTATGGCAGATATTCCTGGAATTATTGAGGGGGCAAGTGATGGAGTTGGACTTGGTATTAAATTTTTAAAACATGTTGAAAGAACAAGATTATTACTTCATGTTATAGATGTTAGTGGAAGTGAAGGAAGAGAGCCAATTGATGACTATAATATTATAAATAGAGAGCTTAAGAAATTTAGTGAAAGATTAGCAAGCAAGAAGCAATTAGTAGTTGCAAACAAGGTAGATGTGCTTCAAGATATGAGTAAATTAGAAAAGCTTAAAGAAGCATGCCAAAAAGATTCAGTAGAATTAATTGAAATATCAGCAGTAACAAATCAAAATTTAGACGAATTAGTAAATAAAGTAGCTAAAATGTTACAAGAAATTCCAGCAGAAAAAATTGTATATGTTGAAGATTTATATGATGAAATAACATTCGAAGAAGAAAGATACGAAATTGAGCAAGTATCAGGTGGATTTAAAGTTTCTGGAAAACCAATAGAACGTTTAATGAAAAAAGTTAATATGTATGATGTTGAATCTAGACAGTATATGCAACGTGTTCTTATAAATATGGGAGTTATAAAAGAGCTAAGACAAAAAGGAATAAAAGACGGAGATACAGTTGATATTGTAGGTTATAAATTTGAATATGAAGAGTAAAATAAAGAGGGTGTCTAATATATATTAGACACCCTTTTTACTTTTAGTCAGTTTATTTCTGTGCAAGTACATAAACGCACCTTAAGGTTAGAATCAATTAAATATATCTTATCATTGATGTTTATAGTTATGGAAGTTGCACAGGTATAAATTTCAATTGAAGCTAACTTAATAAGTTTTGGTGTGGCCCCAACTACAATAACTTTTGGTCTGTATACATGGATGATGTTTTTACTTTTTACAACAATCAATGTACTAGGAATATATGTTATTGTGTGACATGATGGGGTTAACTCTATATTGTTATAATATAGTTTAAAATTGTTAGCCATGCCATAGCAGTAAATGCCATTTTCTAAGGAAAAATCTCTCCTCATTTTTTCTCACTCCTTTAATTAAATTTATGAATTAATATTTGTACAATATATTATATGTGATATAATTGAAAATAATACCAATAAGTCATAAAATTTTAAGACAAGTATATAATGTACTAGGTGATGAATATGCAAAAAGAATATTATATAAGTATGGAGAGTAATAAATATATTGATAATGTGTTAAATGAATTTATGATTTTCAAAGATGAAAAAATTAACTATGTTAAAGAAATAGTATTGTTAAATAATATGTATAAAATGATAAATAAAAGTAACAATTAGGAGACTAACTATATGAAGTCAATAGAAAATCTGTAAAAACATTAAAAATTTGTTATTGATAAAAAAAGAGCATGCTAACGCACAGATGTATATATTTGTTTTTTAAACATCTGTAAATAGCATAATATGCACATTGA
>JAZSQI010000010.1:0-10747 GCA_045537895.1 Clostridia bacterium | reverse complement strand
TACTACTAAACCTATCAATAATTAGTAGAGAAAGGAAAATAATATAGTAAATTTTTACTTTACTATATTATACAAGGTGCAATATGGCGAGAGATTTTGTACACTTACATATGCATACTGAATATAGCCTACTAGATGGTGCGAATAGAATAAAAGAATTAGTAAAAAGAGTAAAAAAACTTGATATGAATGCTGTTGCAATTACTGACCATGGAAACATGTTTGGTGTTATTGAAATGTATAAAGAGTGTAAAGAAAACGGTATTAAACCAATACTTGGTATGGAGGCGTATGTTGCACCTAGAAGTAGATTAGAAAAACAAGGTAAAGTGGATTCTGAACCTAATCATTTAATTTTACTTGCTATGAACAATATTGGGTATAAAAATTTAGTAAAATTATGTTCAATTGCTTATACAGAGGGGTTTTATTATAAACCAAGAATAGACATTGAGGTGTTAGAAAAATATAATGAGGGAATTATTGCGCTTTCTGGATGTCTAGCAGGAGCTGTTCCAAGAAAAATAATAGCTGGAGATTTAGAAGGGGCAAAGGAAACAATAATTACATATAAAGAAATTTTTAAAGATAGATATTATTTAGAGATTCAAGATAATAAATTAAGAGAGCAAATGTTAGTAAATCAAAAACTCATTGCGTTTTCAAAAGAGCTTAATGTTCCTTTAGTTGCAACAAATGACTGTCATTATTTAACTAGAGATGATTATTATGCACATGAGGTTCTTTTGTGCATACAAACAAGAAAGAAAATGTCTGATGAAGATAGAATGTCTTTTGAAAAAAATGAATTCTATGTTAAATCTAAGGAAGAGATGAATGATGCTTTTGAGAGTTTTCCTGAAGCTATAGAAAATACAAAAAAAATTGCAGATATGTGTAATGTTGAAATAGAATTTGGACATACAATACTTCCACATATAGATGTAGGGAAAGGGGTTTCACATTTAGAATATTTTAAGAATATTTGTTACACAGCTTTAAAAGAAAAATATGAAGGTGAAAAATATAAAGAAGCAGAAGAAAGACTAAAATATGAAATAGAAGTAATAGATAAAATGGGCTATATAGATTATTTTCTTATAGTTGCCGATTTTATAAAATATGCAAAAGATAACGGAATATCAGTAGGACCTGGAAGAGGTTCAGGTGCTGGTTCCATAGCAGCATATTTAAGTGGTATAACTAATATAGACCCTTTAAAATTCAATTTAATATTTGAACGTTTTTTAAATCCTGAGAGAATAAGTATGCCTGACTTTGATGTAGATTTTTGTTATGAAAGACGTGAAGAAGTTATAGAATATGTAGCAAGAAAATACGGAAGAGACCATGTTGCTCAAATAATAACATTTGGAACTATGGCAGCAAGAAATGCAATAAGAGATACAGCAAGAGCTTTAGATATTTCATATCAAAAAGCTGACATGGTTGCAAAACTTGTGCCACAAGAATTAAAAATGACAATAAACAAAGCACTAGAGATATCTACAGAATTAAAAATGCTATATGATACAGATGAGGAAGTAAAAAAATTAATAGATATAGCTAAAAAGATGGAGGGACTTCCAAGGCATGCTTCAACTCACGCAGCAGGTGTAGTTATAACTAAAGATCCAGTTGATACATATGTTCCACTTTATTTAAATCAAGAGGCTATTTCAACACAATTTACAATGACAACGTTAGAAGAATTAGGACTCTTAAAAATGGACTTTTTAGGACTTAGAACACTTACAGTTATTTCTGATACTAAATATTTAGTAAAAAAAATACATAGAATTGATGTGGATTTTGGAAAAGATTATGATGACAGTAATGTATATAAAATGCTTTCTGATGGAAAAGGTGCAGGAGTATTTCAAATGGAAAGTCCAGGTTTTAGAAACGTAATGAAGGAGCTAAAACCAAATAATTTAGAAGATATAATAGTAATGATTTCTCTGTATAGACCAGGGCCAATGGATCAAATCCCAAGATATATTAAAAACAAAAATAACCCTCAGAATGTAGAATATACACATAAAGCATTAGAACCAATTTTAAATGTTACTTATGGTTGTATGGTATATCAAGAACAGGTTATGCAAATTTTTAGAGATCTTGCAGGCTATAGCTTAGGTAGAGCTGATTTAGTTAGACGTGCAATGGGTAAAAAGAAACTAGATGTAATGGCTAAAGAACGTGAAATATTTATACATGGACTAAAAGATGAAAATGGTAATTATACAATAGATGGTGCAATAAGACGTGGAATAGATGAGGTATCTGCTAATAAAATATTTGATGAAATGGCAGAGTTTGCAAAATATGCTTTTAATAAATCTCATGCTGCAGCTTATGCAGTTGTATCTTATCAAACTGCATATCTAAAAGCACATTATCCAGCTGAATTTATGGCAGCTACTATGAATAGTTTTCTAGGTAATTTAGATAAGGTGCCTGAATATATTGCTGAATGTAAGATGTCAGGAATTGAAGTACTAAGACCGGATATAAATGAAAGTTATGCAAGATTTGCAGTTATAAACTCAAAAATACGTTTTGCTTTAGCTTCAATAAAAAATGTTGGTGAAGCTGCAATTGACACTATTGTTAAAGAAAGAAAAGAAAATGGAAAATACAAAGATTTTGTGGATTTCTTAAAGAGAGTAGAATCAGAAAAAGTAAATAAAAAATGTATTGAGTCTTTAATTATGGCTGGTGCTTTTGATGAGCTTGAAAAAGAATATACCCGTAGAGATTTGCTATATAACTTTGAAACTATACTTGATTCTTTGAATCAGGAAAGAAGAAATAATATAAAAAATCAGGTCAATATATTTGATACATTTTCAGATACTGAAGAAGTAAAAGATACATCGTTAGCATTAAAGAAAAGCAATATAGATATTACTAAAAAAGAAATGCTTGATATGGAAAAAGAGATGATGGGATTGTATATATCAGGTCATCCATTAGATGAATATATAAATCAAATAACAAAAGTATCTACTGTAACTACGAAAGATTTATTAGTAGATGAAGCTAGTGAAGAAAATGATAACGGCATAAATCTAACAAATGAAATTATAAAAAAATATGATAATACAGAGCAAACAATATGTGGTATAGTATCATCTGTAAAAACAATATATACTAAAAATAACAGACAAATGGCATTTCTTTTAATAGAAGATTTGTATGGTCAAATGGAAGCAGTGGTATTTCCAAATGTTTATGATAAATATTCAAGTAGTATTAAACCCGGAGAAGTTTTAGAATTTTCAGGTAAGATAAGTATTAATGAAGGAGAACTTCCTAAAATACTTGTGGGTAATGTGAATAAAATGAATGGTTATTCTAAAATATATATTAAAATAACTGGAGAAGTAGATGAAAAAGAAATACTAGATAAAGTAGTATCAAATATATATAAAACAGAAGGTAATATTCCAATATATCTATATTTTGAGGAGAAAGATGAAATAAAACTTCTTGCTAAAAAATGGTGGACTGAGATAGATGAAGATACAATATCTGCATTTAAAGATATGTTTGGAGAAAGTAATGTAAAGCTTAAGTAAAGGAAGAAAGAAGTAATGAAAAATTTGGATAATACAATTAAATATTATGAATTGTTAATGAAATATGATGATACTTCTAAATATGATAAATACGAATTACCAGAAGGATTTCATTATGAGTTTTATAAGCCTGGTGATGAAGAAGAGTGGGCAAAGATTCATATAGAGAGTGGAGAGTTTACATCTATAGAACGTGGCTTACAATATTTCCATAATTTTTATGATTATTTTATTAATGACTTAGGTAAAAGATGTGTATTTATAGTAGATAATCATACTAATGAAAAGATTGGTACAGCAACTATATCATTGTTAAAAGAGAAAGAATTTGAATGTGAAGCCGCTGTGGATTGGGTTGCAATAAAAAGAAGATATCAAGGAAAAAAATTAGCAAGACCGTTAATAAGTAAAATTATAGAACTAGCAAGAGATTTAGGACACAAGCAAATTATATTGCATACACAAACTAATACCTGGCTTGCTGCAAAACTATATTTAGATTATGGTTTTGAAATTTTGAATAAAGAAGAAATAGCCGGATGTTCAATATTAAAAACATTAACTAATCATGAAAAATTAAATAATTATACTAGCATGTCACTTGACGATATATATGATAAGAAGAATGTAGAAATAGAGAAGTTACTTGTTAAAATGTATGGTACAGAAGAATTTAATTATTCAGTATGGTACAAAAATGGTCTTCACAATGTTTATACATACTTTAATAATAAGCCATACGAATATGAATATTTTATTGAAAATGATTCGATAAGATTAGAAGAGGTGTTAGACAAAACATATAAAAGATAGTTGCAATAAATGTAAAATAATGATATTATTCTATGTAGAAAAAGTAAATATGAGGAGTAATTATAATGAAAAGAGAAAGTCAACAAGAATTATTTTATGCAGGAATACCAACATTTGTAGGTAGTGATTATGTAGAAATAAATGAATGTAAAAATTATGATATAGCTGTAGTAGGTGTGCCTTATGATGAGGGTGCAAGTTATAGAGAAGGTTGTAAAAAAGCGCCAAGAAGAATAAGAGAGTACTCATCTTGGAAAAGATTTGATAAAGATGAATGTTATGATTATGATAATAGAACATATGCAAAAACAAACGTATTAAAAGTTTGCGATTTAGGAGATATAAATGTATTTAAAGGTAATGGAATGAAAACGCAAAATGAAATTACTAAAGTAGTTGCAGAAGTTTCTAAAAATACATTTCCTGTTGTTTTAGGTGGAGATCACAGTATAACATATGGTTCATTTAAAGGAGTCAAAGAAGGGACAGGCTTAAAGAAAATAGGTTTAATCCAATTTGATGCACATAATGATACAGAGCCAGATGACGAGCATTTACCCGATATATGTCATTCAAATCAATTTACTCATTTAATTAATGAAGGCTATTTAGATGGAAACAATATGGTTACAATTGGTTTAAGAGGTTTTGTAGATAGAAAATGGCATGACTTTGCTGTAGAAAAAGGAATTAATATTATTACTGCAAATGAATTTAATCAAATGGAAGAAGATGCAGTAATAGAATATTTAAAAGAGAAGCTATCAGACGTAGATGGTGTATATGTAACTTTTGATATGGACAGTTTAGAAGCTGCATATTCGGAAGGAACAGGAACACCTAAGTATAACGGAATAAAAGGTATGAAAGCGCTTAATGTTTTAAGAAAGTTAAAAGAGCTTAATATAGTAGCGTTTGATTTAGTTGAGCTTTGCCCTGATTATGATGCTACAGGTATAACAGGATTTATGGCATGGGAAGTGTTAAATAATTTCTTAAGCTTTGGGTATAATAAAAAGGAAGAGAAAAAATAAGAGATGGGAGTGTTTTGTGAATGATAACACTAGATAAAGTATTTGATGTGTTAAATGAAGCTGGACAAGTAGAAAGATATTCTAGAAATATATCTTTTAAAGCTACAGAGCTAAATCATTTATCATATAATTCAAAAGATATAAAAGATAAAACTTTATTTATATGTAAGGGAAAATTATTTAAATCTGAGTATTTAAAAGATGCTATAGATAGAGGTGTTACTGCATATATTTCAGAAACCTATTATGAAGATATACCTGAAAATGTAGCATATTTAGTTGTTAAAGATATACGTGAAGCAATGCATCTTGTATCTAATCTTTTCTATAATTTTGCTTGGAAAGATATAACAACAGTAGGATTAACTGGTACAAAAGGGAAGACTACAACTACATACTATTTAAAAAATATATTAAATAAGCATTTAAATAAAAGATGTGCAATTATATCTACAATAGATACATATACAGGAATTACTGATGAAGAATCGCATTTAACAACTCCTGAAGCACCAGATTTACATAGATTTTTTCATGAAACTAAAGAAAGTAATATACCACTTCTTGTTATGGAGGTTGCATCTCAAGGATATAAAGTAAAGAGAGTAAAGGGTGTTACATTTGATATAGGAGTATTTTTAAATATTTCTGAAGACCATATAAGTGATGCAGAGCATCCAAATTTTGAAGATTATTTAAATTGTAAATTAGAGTTCATGAAAAATGTAAAAACAGCAATAATAAATAGAAATACAGATTTTTATGAAGCTGTAGTAGATTCTGCAAAAAATGCTAAAGTTATAACGTATGGAACAGATGATAAAGCAGATTATTATGTATCAGATATTCATAAAGATGGAATATATTCTGTATTTGACGTAATAGGCAAAGGTTACAAAAAAACATTCAAAACTAATATGCAGGGTAGATTTAATGTTGAAAACGCACTTGCTGCAATAGTTGTTGCAAAACAAATAGGCGTAAGTGATGAAGATATTGCTTATGGTATAGAAAATACAGAAGTAAAGGGAAGAATGAATGTTTTTGAAAAAGATGGAATAACAGTAATTGTTGACTATGCACATAACAAACTAAGTTTTACTAAATTATATGAATCTTTAGTTTTAGATTACCCAAATAGAAGAATAATATCTGTTGGTGGTGGACCAGGTGGAAAAGCATATGCAAGAAGAAAAGATTTTGGTCAGATTGTTGGGAAATATTCAAATTATATCTACCTTACAGCAGAAGACCCACAATTTGAGGAAGTAAAAGACATATGTCAAGATATAGCAACATATATCAATGATGGAAAATATGAAATTGTTGAAGATAGAAAAGAAGCAGTTTTAAAAGCTTTTGAAAATGCAAAACAAGGAGATGTTATAGTTCTTCTTGCAAAAGGCGAAGAAACTTACCAAAAAGTAAGAGGTGTATTTACACCTTATGAATCTGATTTAAAGCTTACTGAGGATTGGGTAAATAATTAATACATAATATGAAAAAAATGTAAACAAATGTAATATATATTGACAGTGACTAGTGGTCATGATATCATATGACCTATAGTCACTTTTGTTTTTGAAAGAGGTGAGAAAATTGCCAACTGATACTTTTTATAAATTAAGTGAAGAAAAGAAAAAGACAATACTTACTGCTATAAAAAAAGAGTTTAGCACAGCTGAGCTTAAAGATATATCAGTAAATAGAATAGTTGAAGATAGTAAAATTGCAAAAGGAAGTTTTTATCAGTATTTTAAAGATAAAGAAGAAGCAATAATATATATATTAAAAGAATTTATTGAGGAAAAAAAACAAGAAATCAAAAAAATACTCGTTAAAAACGATGGAGATATTTTCAAATCAGCTACTTTTCTTTTTGACGAAATAGTATTAAATGGAAAAAATGGAGAAGATATTAAATTTATGCAGAATGTATTTCAAGGGATTGCATCAAAAGGTATTAATATAATGGAAATTAAAAATGTAGAAAATAATGAATGTTGTGATAGTAAAATATTAAAGTGCATAAATATATCAGAGTATGATATTAGTAATAAAGTAGAATTAAAAGCATTTTTAGAATTAATAATAAAAGCTTTAGGAACAGGAATTATTTCTGTTTTAAATGGCAAAGGAGAATACAAAGAAGTTAAATCTGAGCTAGAGATTCAATTAAAAATAATTAGAAATGGAGTTGTAAAGGAGGAGTATAGATAGATGTTAGAATTAAAAAGTATTACAAAAGATTATGTAACGGGCGATTCAAAGGTAAAAGCTTTAAAAGGAGTTAGTATTTCGTTTAGAAAGTCAGAATTTGTTTCAATACTTGGACCAAGTGGATGTGGAAAAACAACACTATTAAACATTATTGGTGGTTTAGATAGATATACAAGTGGAGATTTAATAATAAATGAAAAATCTACAAAAGAATTTACTGATAGAGATTGGGATGCATATAGAAATTATTCTGTAGGATTTGTATTTCAAAATTACAATTTAATACCTCATCAAACAGTTTTATCTAATGTTGAACTTGCACTTACTTTATCAGGAGTGTCAAAAGAAGAAAGAAGAAAAAAAGCTACCAAAGCATTGGAGCAAGTTGGATTAAAAGACCAAATAAATAAGAAACCAAATCAATTATCAGGTGGGCAAATGCAAAGAGTGGCAATAGCAAGAGCCTTAGTAAATGATCCTGACATAATCTTAGCAGATGAGCCAACAGGAGCTTTAGATACTAAGACTAGCATTCAGATAATGGAAATATTAAAGAAAATATCAAAAAACAAACTTATTGTAATGGTTACACATAACCCTGAAATAGCAGAAAAATATTCTTCTAGAATAATAAAAGTATTAGATGGAAAGGTAACAGAAGATAGTAATCCATTTGATGAGAGCCAAAAAATAAATAAAGATAGAAGTAGTAAAAAATTAAAAACTTCAATGAATTTTATAACTGCATTATCTCTTAGTTTTAATAACTTACTTACTAAAAAGGGAAGAACGATACTTACTGCATTTGCAGGTAGTATTGGTATTATAGGTATAGCACTTATACTTTCACTATCAAATGGAGTTCATGAGTATATTAATAAAGTGGAAGAAGACACACTATCTTCTTACCCTATAACAATAGAAGAAACAACAATCGATATGTCTTCTATGATGGGTAGTTTCATGGAGGAAACAAGTGACATAGATGATAGAGAAGCAAATAAATTATATTCTAAAAATATAATGAGTGATATGATGACTTTCATGTCATCTAAAGTAGAAAGTAATAATTTAGAAGAATTTAAAAAATACTTAGATGATAAAAATAATTTAGAAATACAAGATAATGTAAATGCTATAGAGTATAGTTATAATTTAAATTTAAATCTGTATAAAGAAAATACAGAGGATGGAGTAGTTAGAGTAAATCCAAGTACTGTAATGGAAAAAATAGGATTTGGAGATATGATGCAAGCTGAAACAACAAATGGAATGATGTCTTCTATGGGGATGATGTCTACAGATGTATGGACTAAGCTTTTAGATAATGAGGAGCTATTAAAATCGCAGTATGATGTTTTAGCTGGTAAATTCCCGGAAAAATATAACGAAGTAGTATTAATGGTTACAAAAGATAATGAAATAAGCGATTACACGTTATATGCACTTGGTTTGTTAGACCAAGATAATTTGGAAGCAGAATTTAAAAAGCTTACATCAGGAGAAGAATTAGAAAAGCTTGAGACAAAAGTATATTCATATGATGAGATATTAGGATTATCATATAAACTTATTTTAAATACTGATTATTATGCAAATGAAAATAATGTGTGGGTAAACAAAAGTGAAGATGAAGATTATATGAAACAAAAAATTAAAGATGCAGAAAGTATAAAAATAGTTGGTATTGTTAAAATAAATGATGAAACTGTTGCAAATTCAGAATATGGAAGAATAGGTTATACTAAAGAGTTAGAAGAATATGTGATAAATAAAATAAATGAAGCAGAGATTGTTAAAAAGCAAAAAGAAAATCAAAACATAAATGTATTTACTGGTTTGAAATTTCCTGAAGAAGGAGCTTCTAAAAACTTTGATTATTCATCACTTTCTTTAGAAGAAAGACAATATTTACAAACATTAAGTCAAGCAGAACTTGCAAAACTTATGGAGACATATTCGGCAAATGCTGGTGCAACATATGATAGTAATTTAGAAAAGTTAGGCTCTGTTGACTTAAATAAACCAAAGACAATTAATATTTATGCCAAAGATTTTGAAGCTAAAGAATTAATTGCAGATGCAATTGAAAATTATAATACAAATAAAGAAAAAGAAGGTAAAGAGGAGGATGTTATAAACTATACAGATGTAGTAGGTCTTATGATGAATTCGGTAACCACAATTATTGATGTAATAAGTTATGTATTAATTGCATTTGTTGCAATATCTTTAGTAGTATCATCAATTATGATAGGTATTATAACATACATATCAGTTCTTGAGAGAACTAAGGAAATTGGAATACTTAGAGCAATAGGTGCGTCAAAAAAAGATATATCAAGAGTATTTAATGCAGAAACATTTATAGTAGGTTTAGTAGCAGGTCTTTTGGGAATAGGGGTAACAGTGCTTTTAAATATACCTATAAATATTATTATTAAAAATTTAGTTGGTATATCTACAATATCTGTACTTCCACTAGGAGGAGCAATAGTGCTTGTTGTAATAAGTATGTTACTTACTGTAATAGCGGGTCTTGTACCATCTAAGATGGCAAGTAAAAAAGATCCAGTTGAAGCTTTAAGAACAGAGTAAAATATATAAATTAAAAAGTCACACAAAATTAATTGTGTGACTTTAATAGCGCTAAATTTCACTATCTTTTCGTGGGATGGAATCAAGTATAGCAAAGAACATATAACCAATTCCAAAAACGAGCAATGCTATTTTCGAAAAAATATCAAATGCATGCCAAGTTAAAATTGATAGTGATATTAAGCATAACCCCATTAATAAAGTACTTGTGTTTAAAAAGTTCCAATTGTTTTTTAAATAGGATAAAATAAGTTTCATTTAATTGTCCTCCGTTAATCTTAATTAAGTTAAAGTACATAATAATATATACGTATATTATATCACAATTTACATAAAAAATCAAAATAGGCTTTGTTATGATAGCGTAAATTTTCGTTAGGTTTTTAATAAAACCCTTTTATGCATAAAAATTGTATCACTATTTTTATTTCTATTCAACTATTATATTGCTTTATATTCTAATATTTCTCTTATTTTCATTCTTGTTTCATAATTTCC
>JAZSQI010000046.1:0-24477 GCA_045537895.1 Clostridia bacterium | reverse complement strand
TTTTGTATATTATATATGTATAGAGAAAGTTTTGTATCTTTTTTTGAATTTGATATTCTTATCTTTTTATTATCTGTTTCTTTTTGTATATTTACTTTGTTATGTTTAAAACTATCTATAATCTTTTTAGATAAAGCCTCTATAGCTTGTCTTCTAATATTGTTTAAATTTGACATTGTAGTCATAAGTCCATCTTGTAAATTTATTTTAATATTATTTACTTTAAAAGGTACATCTCCTGTTTTTGTAAATTGATTTCGTACATCTTCTTCTGTAAGTATTTTGTTTATACCTTTTTCACATTTTGCCCCCTCTTTAATAGCTACTCTATACTCTTTTCCAAATATTTTTGTACTTACTTCTACTTCAGGCACTTCGTCTATATTAAGCGTTATTTTCAAATCCAAATCATTTTTCTTAATTGATTTACCACTAATATATTGTTTTAATTCTTCATTTAAAACCCTACTTGTTATTTTATATACTTTATCTCCTTTAGATATCTTCCCCTTTATATCTCCAATAGTAACAATATCTCCTGCTTTTGCAAGTTTTACTCTATCTATTTTACTACGTATAAATGATATCATCGCGCTTGATAGTTCTTTATTTGATACTTCTATTACATCTCCTATTGCTACATCTTGCTCTAGTTTTACTAGTATATTTTTCTTTCTCTTATCATAATCTAAAACTTTTCCTAAATATGTACCTAAATGCTTTGGCTTTGTATCACACCATATTTTAGATGAATCTTTATTTGTTAAATAGCCGTCTGAAAAATTACCTCTATTAAATACTTGAAGAAGCATGTTTTTATCTTCAATATCAACAACATAATTATCTTGTTCAAAACACTTATCTATATATTTTCTATATATTCTAGTTACTGCCACAACATACTCTGGTGATTTCATTCTTCCTTCAATTTTTAATGAGTGAACGCCTGCTTGTATAACTTTAGGTAAAATATCTATACTGCATATATCTTTTGTACTTAAATAGTAATTTTCTTTAAGCTCTAAATTTTCACCTTTTAATTTATACGGCAGTCTACAAGGTTGTGCACATTTTCCTCTATTTCCACTTCTTGCACCTATTTGACTACTTAACTTACATTGTCCTGAATAACAAACACATAGTGCTCCATGTACAAACACTTCTATTTCTTTATCTGTACTTTTTACTATTTCCTCTATCTCCTCTAAATCTAATTCACGAGCAAGTACTATTCTTTCAATATTTTTATACTTATTAAAATATTGTATACCCTCTTTGCTATACACGGTAGCTTGTGTACTTATATGTATCTTAAAATCAGGCAATATTTGAGATATTTCATTTATTAGTCCTATGTCTTGTATAATTAAAGCATCCACGCCTATTTCATATAATTTTTTAGCATAATCTATCGCTCTATCAAACTCTTCATCATTTACTAAAGTATTTAATGTAATATATACTTTAACATTTCTTAAATGAGCATAATCTACTGCTTCTTCTATATTTTCTATTGATTCAAAATTATCAGCATATATTCTTGCATTAAACTCTGATGAACCTAAATACACAGCATCTGCTCCATTTTCTACTGCCGCAATTAGTTGCTTTTTCCCTCCAACTGGGCATAACAATTCTGGCTTCTTCATATCTACCATATATGTATTCCTTTCTATTTTAATATAACTAGAGTATGTAATTTTTCTTTGTTTTTATCTAAAATATATATTTTATTTTCATCATCTTTCATAAATACAATTTCCTCATTATATTTACATTCTGTTTTGTAATGTATTTGGATGCTTGATATGTTTTCTACATCTTCATCTTCTAAACCTTCTAAAGCTAAATCTAAGTAAATAATGTTATTCATATGATTATTTGTATCTACATCTCTTTTTTGAATTTTACATTCATATATTTTATTTAAACCATTTACATCAAATTTCATATTAACTTTTTCTATATTATTATTAAAATCTTCTCTATTTACTATAGGAAATTCATTTATGTGTTTTTCATCTAGTTTTTGTATTTTCTTAGTTATTGTATCTACCATAACCCATTTAGCAACACCTTTTGAAATAACATTTCCTTCTTTATCTAGCATTTCATAATCTCTATAATGATAGATTTTATCTATCTTTCCAATCCAGCTTCTTACTAGTACTTTTTCATTCCATACAGGTCTTCTTAATATTTTAAAATCCCATGATATTATAATCCAAGCCTTATGAGTTATTGGTTCATCATTTAAACCATAACCAAACTCTTTAGAATGAAGCCCTCCTATTTCTTGCATAAAATTTAAATAAGATGATAATCTCATTTTATTATTTTTATCTACATCTCTAAGATGTAGTTCAAACTCTTTTTCATATATTTCTGTCTTTGACATTTTGCACCTCCAAAAAATTCTAATTAATTGATTAATATTATACCATATTTTATTTAAATGTGTTATACTAACCCTGTAATTTATAATTTGATCATATATTAATATATATTTTTGAAAGGAGGAAAAACAAATGGAAACTCAAAACACTGGTAAAATAATAGACTTGCATGTGCACAGCACTTGTTCGGATGGAAGGAAAAAAGTAGAAGATATACTAGAATTGGCTACCCAAAACAATGTTGGTGTTTTATCTCTTACAGAACATTACAACTTAGGTTCATATCAAAAAGCAAGAAAGCTTGCTCAAGACAAAATGGAAATAATTCCCGGTGTTGAATTTGGAACCAGTTTAGACTGTTTTGGAATGTCCAACAGACACGTATGCCATATTGGTGCCTATTACCCATCATATCGGATTATTAAAGTGTTTGATATGTTTGAAACAAGTAGAGATAAATGTGTTAAACGCACATTAAAAAAATTACAGAGTTTAGACATTCCAATAACTTACAGCAAGGTTGAAAAATACGCTAGAAAAAAATCTAGTATAGGAAGATTTGATATTGCAATTACATTATACAACATGGGTTATTCTGATAGCCCTATTTCAGCATATGGAGACTACTTAGATCAAGGCATGCCAGCATATGTAACTAGAGAAAAATTATCGCCTATGGATTTAATTTATCATATACGTATGTCAGAAGGTGTTCCTGTATTATTTCATCCTAAAAGTTTAAAATTAAATTATGGTGATACGTTTGATTTACTCTGTCTCCTTAGGAAATGTGGTCTTGAAGGTTTAGAAGTATACAACCCTAATAATAACGAAGAACAAACTTATACTTATCTTCAGATTGCAAAAGAACTAGACTTAGTTCCAACTGTTGGTTCTGATTACCATGCAATGCATATTCCCAAAAAAAATGATACAGAGATAGGAAAAGGAATCGATAACAACTTAAATATTTCTGATTATTCTATCATTGATAGGTTAAAAGAAAGACACCACGAGATAAATAGTAAAATTGAACTATAACAAAACAGGAAGCGAAATAACTTCCTGTTTTGTTAATTATATTTTTATTCAACCTTTTTGTTAAATATTTCTCTTGTCATATGAGTATATACTATTAAATAGCTAAGTGATATTAAAAATGCTGCTATAACATCACTTGCATAGTGAACTCCTAGATATACTCTACTTGTACCTACTAAAAATATTAATACACTTAATAACACTGTCGATATTATTTTAACTTTTTTATTACTACACTTAGTATTAATCAAATATATCAAATAGCCATACATTGCCATACTAATAGATGAATGTCCACTTGGAAAGCTATACCCCGATTCTGTTATTATATTAATTAATTCAGGTCTTGTTCTAACAAATATATTTTTAAGTAAATAGTTTAAAAGTGCTATACTAACTATATTCAAGCAAAATAATATTGCTGTTTTCTTATCTTTTTTCCTTATTCCTACAATATAACTAAATATTAGTGCAAACACTACTATTGTTATTGGGTCTGCAAAATTAGTTATTACTTTTACAATACTTGTCATTGTTGGAGTTATACACTTTGATACAATACTATATATATAACTGTCAAATACATGTATTTTATCTGTAACCATATATATAGCTATAATTGTAAATATAAACAAGGAGATTCCAAATATGATCCATTTTATATTTTTATTTATTTTCTCTTTCATTTTGTTCCTCTCTTAATTTACGCTATATCATCTATACACTCTGTAAATTGACTATTGTATAAACTTGCGTAAAATCCATCTTTTTCTAGTAACTTATCATGAGTTCCAGTTTCTATTATAGTTCCATTATTCATAACAAGTATTATGTCTGCATTTTTTATAGTAGATAATCTATGTGCAATTACAAAAGATGTTCTTCCATTCATTAACCTATCCATTGCCTCTTGTATTAATTTTTCAGTTCTTGTATCTACTGAGCTTGTTGCTTCATCCAAAATAATTATTGGGTTATTTGCTAAAAATGCTCTTGCTATTGTAAGAAGTTGTTTTTGTCCTTGAGATATATTAGTTGCATCTTCATCAAGTACAGTATCATAGCCATGAGGTAACGTTTTTATAAAATGATGAGCACATGCTGCTTTTGCTGCCGATATAATTTCCTCATCTGTTGCATCTTCTTTTCCATATGCAATATTTTCCTTTACAGTTCCATTAAATAGCCAAGTATCTTGAAGCACCATTCCATACAAGTTTCTTAAATAACCTCTTCTCATACTCTTTATATTTACTGAGTCAACAAGAATTGAACCTTTATCAACATCATAAAATCTCATAAGAAGATTTACTATTGTAGTTTTTCCAGCTCCAGTTGGTCCAACTATTGCTACTTTTTGACCAGGTTTAATATCTAAATTCATATTTTGTATAAGCTTTTTATCTTCTGAGTAACTAAAGTCAATATTATCTATCTTAACATTGCCTTTTAAATTTTTTATTTCCTTAGGTTCCGGATTTTCTTTTACTTCTTCTTTCTCATCTAATAATTCAAAAACTCTTTCTGCAGAAGCAATTGCGGACTGTATATTATTTATAATATTAGAAAGTTGACCTATTGGTTGATTAAATTGTCTTGAGTACTGCATAAATGCTTGTATATCTCCTATTTGTATACTACCAGATGTTACCTTTATAGCACCAACTAAACATATTATTACATAATTTAAATTACTTCCAAAATCCATTATAGGTTTAATAATACCTGATATAAATTGAGCTTTCCAGCTTACGTTATATAACTCATCATTTAGCTTACTAAATTTTTCTATTGATTTATCTTCATTTCCAAAGGCTTTTACTATTTGATGCCCTGTAAACATCTCTTCTACATGTCCATTTAAATCCCCTGTAACTTTCCATTGCTCAGCAAAATATTTTTGAGACTTCCTTGCTATTATACTTATTACAAAAACAGATACTGGTATTATTAATACTGTAATTCCTGTAAGCATTAAGTTTATAGAAATCATCATTACAAGTATACCAATTATTGTTGTTACTGATGTTATAACTTGAGTTATCGCTTGCCCTATAACTGCACTTACGTTTTCAATATCATTAGTTGTTCTACTTAAAATATCACCTTTTGTATTTTTATCATAATATTTTAAAGGCAGCTTGCTTAATTTTTCATTTACCTCTCTTCTAAGTCTATATACGATTCCTTGTGAAACACCTGCCATAAGGTATTGTTGTACATAACTAAATACAGCACTTATTAAATATAATCCTCCAAGAAGAAGTAATATTTTACCGATATATGCAAAATTAACACAGCCCTCTCCAGTAAATTTAGCTAATATTCCACTAAAGAGTTCAGTTGTAGCTTTTCCAAGCACTTTTGGTCCTACTATACTAAATATTGTACTTAATATAGCAAATATCAATATAACTAATATTGCAATTTTGTATTCTTTAAAGTATTTAATTAACCTTTTTAAAGTTCCTTTTGCATCCTTTGCTTTCTCAATTGGTGCTTTATTTCCTCTTCCCATTGGTCCACGTGGTCCTGGCATTATCCATTTACCTCCTCTCCCGAAAGTTGTGAATATACTATCTCTTTATACACTTCACAATTTTCTAGCAATTCTTTATGCTTCCCTATTCCTTCTATCTTTCCATCATTTAAAACAATTATTTGATCTGCATCCATTATAGTGCTAACTCTTTGAGCTACTATTATAAAGGAAGCATTGCTTGTTTCTTCTTTTAAAGCTTTTCTTAGATTGCTATCTGTTTTAAAATCCAGTGCTGAGAAACTATCATCAAAGATATATATTTCCGGTTTTCTTACAATTGCTCTTGCAATAGCTAATCTTTGCTTTTGTCCACCAGAAAAATTGTTTCCTCCTTGTGCTACATGTGCCATAACTCCATCTTCTAAACCATTTACAAATTCTGTAGCTTGTGCAACATCAAGCGCATGCATAATTTCTTCGTCTGTTGCATCTTCTTTTCCGTATAATATATTCTCTTTTATAGTCCCACTAAACAAAAACGCTTTTTGAGGAACATAGCCTATTTTATTTCTTAACTCTTCTATTTTGTAATCTTTTACATTTATTGAATCTATTAATATTTCACCACTTGTTACATCATAATATCTAGATATTAGATTTAAAATTGTTGTTTTAGAACTACCTGTTGAACCAATAATAGCTGTAACTTTTCCAGGATGCGTTTTAAATGAAATATTTTCTAAAGCTAATTCTCCTTCACTATCAGGATATTTAAAATCAACATTTTTAAATTCTATTACACCCTCGTTTTTACTATCACTTTGTGTATTCTCTTTATTTTTTATTGCTGGGACAACTTCTAATACGTCATTTATTCTATCTCCCGAAGCTATAGCTCTTGGAAGCATTACAAACATTACAGTTGCCATTACAAATGAAAATAGCACATGCATAGCATATTGTATAAATGCCATCATATCGCCTATTTGCATAGCTCCCATATCTATTCTCTTTGCTCCAAACCAAACAACTGCAATAGTTGTAAAGTTCATTATTATAGTTATAGTTGGCATAAGCACAGCAATTATTCTATTTACCTTTATTGCTGTATCAATATGATCTTTATTTGTTTTATTAAATCTTTTTCTTTCATATTCATCTTTATCAAAAGCTCTAATTACCTTTACACCTGATAACTGCTCTCTCATTACTTTATTTAAATTGTCTAATTTTACTTGCAAAGACTTAAAAAGTGGGGTTGCTTTTTTCATAACAATACCAAGTATAACAAATAATATTGGAACAGAAACGGCTAAAATCCATGTTAATGTTTTATCTTTTGATAATGCCATGAATATACTGCCTATACACATTATAGGCACCATAACCATCATTCTTAGAACCATTACTGTAGCATTTTGAACTTGAGTTACATCATTTGTAGTTCTAGTAATTAATGAAGGAGTTCCAAATTTATTAATATCACCTTGAGAAAATGTAGATACTTTTTCAAATATTTTCTGTCTAAGAACCCTACCATACCCCATAGAAATTTTTGCTGACAAGAAATTAGCAAGTATAGTAACAATAGTTATTACAAAAGCTACTATAAGCATCTTTATTCCTACTTCTTTTATATAATCCATATCAGACACATTTTTTGCCTCTATTATTCCAGTAGATAACATTTTTTGAAATAATACATACTCTTCTGCACTTAGACTATTTAAATCTTGTGCATCTTCTGCTGACAATATTTCATTTTCAATAGAAGCTAATATATTACTACTATTTTCCACAAACATTTCCATGCTTATTCCCTGCTCTTCTAACTTATTAGCAAATTCAGGAAGACTACCATTTAAAATAGCGTTTTCAAGCGCTTTTAAATCCAAGTTATATTCTACTTTACTTATTCCATTATTTATAATATCGGACATTAAATTTGGCATATATAATTCTGAAATTGCTTGAATAGCAATCATTAAAACTATAGTAAAAATCATAAATCTAAATTCTTTTAAGTATTTTAGTAATTTTTTCATTAAATAAATCCTTCTTTCTATGCTATATTTAAATAAAACGTTCATATTATTATATAAAAATATATGATTATATACAAGCTAAATATAATAAAATTTGCAAATATTTTCATAAAAAATATAGCCTGCATTTCAAAATTGCAAACTATATTTTATATACTATCTATTTTATATATTATCTTTCAGCTACTGTTTTCCACAAACCATGTTGATTACAATAAGCATATACTTCTATTTTTTTACTGTCTCCAATATCCACTACAAATTCAGGTTTATCTATAGGTTTAAATTCTTTTCTGTATAATGTTCCCTCTTCTGTAACTACACATATTTTTTGAATATAATGAGCATTTTCCATAGGGTGCTCTTCAGCACCTATAAATATACTTGCTACATCATCTTCAAAGTGTACTACTGGAAGATGTTTTTCCTCACTAGCTTCTGTAGTATTTGGTTCTAATTTTATCATTTCTGATCCACAACATGAAATAGTTGCAATACCCTTATCTATTACTTCTACTAAATTTCTACATATTGGGCAATAATAAAAATCTAATTTTAACATTTTCTTTGCCTCCTTAAAAGTTTTACTATTAATTTCTTCCATTACTTTATCTTTTAAATTGCTTAAATAGTAGGCATAAGTTAATGGCTCTTTATTAAATAGTTTTTTTGCATTTATTACATTAAGATATAAAACTATATGGTCTTCTAACTCTTTTTTCTCAACAACTTCACATTCCATATATGATATTACATCTTGCACGACAATAGGAGTTCCATTGTCTGTAGTTATATATTCTACTGAATCAAATTTATTAAATGTATCTCCTGACTTCATACCAAAATTATATATTAATTTTGGCTTTACCTCTTGAGCCAAGGTAGATATTCCTATTTTATCATTTATTTCTATTTGATTTACAGAATAACCAGTCTTCATTAAACTTACAGTTAAAATAACAGGAGAAAAATTTTGCTGAACAACAGCATCTACTATTCTCCCATATTTTATACCATTTTTTTGACCTGATAATATATACAATCCATAAGTAATATCAAATAATGCTTTATTTTCAATACTCATAAATCTCTCCACTATTAATAATTTTCTGCTTTTAATTCAAAATATGCTTTTGGATGTTCACATACTGGACAAACTTCTGGAGCTTTTTCTCCAACATGAATATGTCCACAATTTCTACATTTCCATATTTTTATATCACCATATTCAAATACTTCTCCACTTTCAATGTTTGCAAGAAGTTTTTTATATCTTTCTTCATGTTCTTTTTCTATTTTACCAACTGCTTCAAATAAATATGCAATATGATCAAATCCTTCTTCTTTTGCTGTTTTAGCAAATCCTGCATACATATCTGTCCATTCATAATTTTCACCAGCAGCTGCATCTTTTAAATTTTCTACTGTTGATGGAACAGCACCATCATGTAGTAATTTAAACCACATTTTAGCATGTTCTTTTTCATTATCTGCAGTCTCTGTAAATAACGCTGCTATTTGCTCATAACCTTCCTTTTTAGCTTTTGAAGCATAGTATGTGTATTTATTTCTTGCTTGTGATTCTCCTGCAAATGCAGCCATTAAATTAGCTTCTGTTTTTGATCCTTTTAAATCCATTTCAAATTCCTCCTTAATATTTTTATTTACAATTTGAACATATCATATTAAATTTTAATTCATGTGATACAATATTTAAATCTGTATTTTTTCTAATCACACTATCTATATTACTCATATATTCTGTAAATATGTCTGTTACTTTTCCACATTTTATACATTCAGAATGATAATGATGATTAGTATTACCATCAAATCTATCTTTTTCACCAAAACCTTTTAATCTAAGTATAACACCTAATTTAGACAATCTATCTAAATTCCTATATACTGTACCTAAACTAAGTTCTGGATTGTCTACTCTGAGATCATTATATATTTCCTCTGCTGTAGGATGAGTAGTAACACTCATAAGATAGGTTTGTATTGCATCTCTTTGCTTTGAATAATTCATACAATATATCCTTTCTAAAAATAGTAACAATTCCTACTTTTGATGATATTGTATATCATATTTTTTTTAATGTCAATATATATTATTCTATTTTTTCAAAAACTTGGTATATATTCATCAGAAGCAGAATCTAATTCTTGCATAAATCCATTTTCTAGACCTACTTCAAAGAAATAATCTATAACTTCATCATATTCTTCCTTAGTAATTTTTCTATTTAGTTCCTCATATTCATTCGAGCTATCTTGTGGTATATATTGTCCCATTAAGCTTATATATACTTTTTTATCTATATTTTTTGAGATTTCTTTTAATACTTTTTTACTGTTTTCAACATTATTTGGTAATACTAAATGCCTTATTATTAATCCCTTTTTTATTATTCCATCATCATTAAATTTAGCATTTCCTACTTGCCTATACATTTCTTTTATAACAGAAAGTGCATTTTGCCTGTAGTTTACAGCACCAGAATATCTTTTTGCTAAAACATCATCTGCATATTTAAAATCTGGTAAATATACATCAATAAGGCCCTCTAGCTCTTTTATTGATTCTACATTTTCATAGCCATTTGAATTATATACAATTGGTATTGATAATCCTTTTTTCTTTGCTAACTTAATTGCTTTTTTTATATACATTATATATGGTGTTGGTGATACTAAATTTATATTATGAACCCCTTCTTTTTGTTTGTCTATAAAAATATCAGCAAGCTCATCTTCTGTTATTTCTTTTCCTTCAGATTCTTCTCTGCTTATTTTATGATTTTGGCAAAAAACACATCTTAAATTACAACCAGTAAAAAATATCGTGCCAGAACCTTTACTTCCACTTATACATGGTTCCTCCCACATATGAGTGCTTATATACGATATTTTTATCTTTCCACCTATTTTACAAACTCCTAAACTTTTTGACTCTCTATTTACATTACATTTAAACGGACATATATTACAATTTTTGCTCATTTTAATCCCTCGTTTTTATACATTATATCATAAATAATGTATTTTACATATTTTTTATACCAAAATATTATTAAGAGGTGCATTATGGAAATATTTAAAATATTATTATCATCACTTGGTTCTATTGCAGTTTTATTTATACTAATGAAAATTCTTGGTAATAGACAAATGTCGCAGCTTGGCATGTTTGACTATATTAATGGAATAACCATAGGGTCAATGGCTGCTGAGATGGCAACATCTCCAAACAAGGATTTTTTTAAACCATTTATTGCTATAATAGTTTACGCTATTTCTATTTGTATTTTCTCTTTTATTTCTCAAAAATCATTAAGAGCTAGAAAACTAATCGATGGATCATCATATGTATTATTTGAAAATGGCAAATTAATAGAAAAAAACTTTAAAAAAGCAAAACTTGATATTAATGAATTTTTAACTCAATGTAGAATAAATGGTTATTTCAATTTATCTGATTTATATTCTGCAACATTAGAAACAAGTGGACAAATAAGTTTCTTACCCATAAACACAAAACGATCTTTATGTCCAGAAGATATAAATATCTCTCCTATACAAGAAAAAGCTGTTTTTAATGTTATAATTGATGGTAAAATTATTGAGGAAAATTTAAAATCCAGTGGTAATAATATACCATGGCTTAAAAATAATTTAAAAGAACAAAACATTTCAGACGTATCAAATATATTTTTAGCTACTTGTGATACCAATAATAACCTTAGCGTTTATATAAAATAATAACACTTTTTATCTCTTTGCATATATATATTATGTAAGGAGGTTTTTTATGGATTATTATACATATTTAAGGAATTTAGAATTAATGAATAATATTGGAAATGATTATGATATATCTAGAATAGATGCTCAAGTATGGCCTCTTACTTTCCAAAGTAAAAGCCAGCAGTATTTACTTAGCAAGGCTATAGAAAGTGTAAAAGAATATATTATGGATGAAACTGAAGATAGTGAATTTTATACTAAGTTAATTGCACTTGCACCTAATGAAGAACAGAAAAAAATTATAGAGGACATACGTAATGATGAAAGAATACATACTCAAATATTTAGAAAAATATTTACTATGTTAACAGGTGTAGTTTTACCTACTTCATCTCAAATGACTAATCAAAGTACTGACACAACATTTTCATATAAAGAAGGATTAAAAAAAGCGTTATTTGGAGAATTAGATGCAGTAAAAAAATACAGAGAAACAATGGCATACATGCCAAACAAAAATCTAGCAGATATGTTTTTTTATGTGCTATCAGATGAAATAAGACACGCAAATAAATATAACTATTTAATTAGTATTAATCGATAATTTATATCTCTCCTCTATATATAGGAGAGATTTTATTATAATTAGTCTAATTATTTACTATAAATGAGTTTACATAATTGACAAATTCTTTACTTTATTGTATAATATTTATGTAACCAATTTATATATATTTTAAATATAATTATTGAAGGAGGACTTACTATGTACGTAATAGTAACAAACAATGAAAAGGAATTATTGGAAATTGCACGGAGAAAGGGATTTAAGGTCTTAGAAATCGACAAAGAAGATTTTGATGCACCTAAATTAAGCAAAGTAAATGACATTGCATATTCAAACGTAAGTGAATTTTTACTTGCTTTAGGTGTAAGACCTCATATCAAAGGTTTTGATTACCTTGAATACATTTTGGAAAAAAACAGATCATACAACGCAAGTATTACAAAAGCGTTGTATCCAACTGTTGCTAAGGTATTTAATACTACGGCATCAAGAGTAGAGAGAGCTATACGGCATGCAATTGAAACTGCTATAACTAATACAGATACTGCCGAATTGTATTGTAAATTATTTGGCAACTTCAAATCTTACCCTACAAACTCCCAGTTTATTAAAGGTTGTAAAACATATTTAAAAAATAATCCTATCATTTAAAAACAATTGTACCCTTAGAAATTCTAAGGGTACTTTTCTATATATTAGCGACCACCACCGGCCTCCTCCACCGAAGCCACCACCGGCCTCCTCCTGAAAATCCTCCACCAGAACCACTTCCAGAAGAATAGTTACCTGCTGTATATGAAGTTGTTATACTATTATTGATTGATGATATAAAAGAAGTATTTAGACTACTATTATACATCAAATACATGTATGTTGTATTATTTAAATTGTTATCATTCATCATATCAGGGTATTTTATCTTTAATTGTTTTAATACTTTTTCTGAAATTCCAAAAACTGTTGCATATACTAGATATTTTTCCCATAGTATTAAATCAGGTACTTCTTTTTCATTAAGAAGAGAAAAGTCCTCCATATATTTTTTTAATCCATTCCATCTTTCTCTCTCATTTATTCCTTCTTGTGTAAGATAATTATATCTTGATATTAATATAAATGATAATATAAGTAATACTGATAATACTACTAATGGAATAAGTAACATATACCATCTACTATACATTACTATTGTCATAATCAAACCAAGTATTGTAAAGACTAAGAATACAAAACTAAATATCGCTATCACAGTATATTTTGTTCTTGGTTTTTCATTTTCTTTATTATATGTACCTTTTTCTAATTGCTTTTTCTTTGTTTCCTTAACAATTTCATCTGTCATTTTGTTAAAGGAAGTTATATGTTTCTCTATATATTTCTCCATTTCTTTCATACTAAAATAATTATCATCTTTTGCAACTTTTTTTAAATAATCATATAATATTTTTTCTTCTTTTTTTAATACATTATTGTCTTCTGTTAATAGCAAATTAACCTTTATATTATTTTTAGAATTCACCTCAAAAGATATAGCTTTCTTTAATGCTAAATTAAGCATCATCGCAGAAATAGTATTTGGAATATTTGTTTCCATATAGTAACTTTTCATAAATGTTGCATCTGTTGGAAGCGAGTCATCACCACCAGGAATTTCTCTATAATAATCAAGTTTTATATCTGGTTTTAATTTTGGAGTGTTTTTTATTATTCCTAAGTACTTTTTAATTTTAAAAACACCAAATAAGCCAAAAGCAGAGCAAATTATAATAACAACTATATCTGCTATCTTTCTATATTTTTCCTGTCTTTCTCTTGCCTCATTTGCTTCATTTGCCCAAACATTTTCTTCTGAAATTATTTCATATAATTTATCTATCTTTATATTTTTATTTGATAATGGAAATAATGAGATTGGTGTTGCTATCCTTATCTCTAACATATTTCCAGCATTAAAGTTATCTACATTAAAAGTAATTTCTTGATTATTTAATATGGTAATAGTTCCATTTAATGGACCGTGAGCCCATGCTTTTATTTCTTCTGTCAAATATTCATTATATGGAAGTGTAATTTTCCCTTCTATTACATCACAATCTATTTCAAATTCATTACCTATAAATTGCCAATATAACTCAGCACAATCCATATATTTATGTATAATATTATCTACTGTGTAATTAATTTCGTACTTCCTCGTATCAGAGTTATCTATACTTACTCCCCACGCTATTTCATATTTATCATTTGAATTTATTAAGCCATAATAACAACCTTTTGTAACATGATACATTTCATCATCTATTTTACTAAAAGGAATTTTATTTCCATTTTCTTTTATTTCATAAACCGTTACGTTAGAAAAGCCATCATAACCTTCGCTATCTAATTCAAATGTTTTATACAACGTATTTGTATCATATACGTCTAGGTCCCATACTTCTGTAACATCCATACTTCCATCTTCATTTAGTTCTGCATTAAAGCTTAATTTATTTAAATTAAGCTCTCCTGCCTCTACATTTGAACATAATGCTAAAACTAGTAATGTTAATATTGATATAACATATTTAAGTTTCTTCATATTCTCCCCCTAATTATATTATTTAATTCTTTTTAATCTTAGTGAATTGATCACAACTGCTATACTGCTTATTGTCATAGCTAAAGCCGAATACATAGGATTAAGCAATATATCTAATTTACTCAATGCGCCAGAAGCAATTGGTATCATTATTATATTATATATAAATGCCCAGAATAAATTTTGTTTAATAACTTTTAACGTCTTTTTACTTATATTAAATAACTTACTAATTTTTGTTAAATCAGAATTCATTATTACAACATCACTACTATCTATTGCTATATCTGTTGCATCTTCTAGACTAACACCTACATCTGCATTAACTAAACTTGGAGCATCATTAATTCCATCTCCAACCATCATTACTTTCTTTCCACTATTTCGTAATTCTTCTATTTTACTAGACTTTTCACTTGGAAGTACATCACAAATAATATTAGTTATTCCTACTTCATCTGCAACTATTTTTGCAGCCTTTTCATTATCTCCTGTAAGCATTATTACTTCTATATTTCTTTTAGTTAAATCAATAACTAAATCTTTTGCAGAAGCTTTAACTTTATCTTTTAATCCAATTGTTGATACTAATTCGTTATTTACTGCTACAAATATTACAATATTCCCGTCATCATATAGCCTTTGTTCATCTTCTTCGTTTATAGCTACATTGTTTTCAAGCATTAATTTTTTGTTACCTATCAATATATCTTCACTTTTATATCTTGCTTTAACACCTAAACCTGTTAATATTTCTACTTCTCTTGCTTGTCCCAATTTTATTCCTTGCACGCTACATCTTTTTACTATAGCTTTTGCTATTGGATGTTCGGATTTTCTTTCTATTGTTCCAACAAGCTGTAATATTCCGTTTTCACTTAAACTGCTATATTTACATATTTTCGATACTTTTAATTTACCTTCTGTTAACGTTCCTGTCTTATCAAATATTACAGTATCTATCTTGTTTATATTCTCTAATACTTTATTATTTTTTATCAATATTCCATTTTTTACACTTGTTCCAGTTGCAACAGTAGTTGCTATTGGAGTAGCTAATCCTAATGCACATGGACATGCTACAACTAGTACGCTAATAAATATATTAAGTGCAAAGAATATTGATTTACCTAAAATTAACCATATAATTAAAGAAATTATTGCAATTAGTATTATTGCTGGTACAAAATAGTAACTTATTTTATCAGCTACTCTTGCAATAGGAGCTTTACTATTTACAGCATTTACAACCATTCTAACTATTTCAGATACAGCACTATCTTTTCCTATTTTTTCTGCTCTGTATTCTATGTAACCATCTAAGTTAATACTTCCTGCTACTACTTTATCTCCAATTTTTTTATCTTTCGGAAGACTTTCGCCTGTAATAAATGATTCATCTATATGAGTGAACCCACTTGTAATAGTTCCATCTACTGCAATCTTTTCTCCTGGCTTACAAATTACAATTTCACCTTTTAATATTTCATCTATATTTACTTTTACTTCGTATTCATCTCTTATTATTGTTGCTTTAGAAGGTGTAATAGTCATAAGTTTTGTAATAGCCTCTTTAACCTTTATTTTACTCTTGCTATCAATATACCTACCTATCTTTGTAAATACAATAACCATGGCTGCTGATTCAAAATATATTTTATGAACATAGCCCACATCTACAAATATAGTCATAATTAAAGAGTATATACTATATAAATATGAAGTAATTACACCAATACAAATCAAACTGTCCATATTAGGCGTTTTATGTATTAATTTTTTTACACCATTTATAGCAATATCAAAAGACATAGCTATTATGATTGTAGCTAAAGCACCTAAAACACCAGCATATAGTTTTGGATTAGCATCCATACTTAGATGTGGTATATCTACATCTATAATATGTGACATACAGATACCCATTAAAAGTATACCTAAAATAATTGTTATAGCTAATTTTATTCTATCTTTTTTAAAGCTTTTTTTCTCTTCTTCAAATTTATCTATACCTAAACTTCTAAATCCTGCTTCTTTAACAAACATATCTATCTTATCTAAATCTATAATCTTTTCATCATACTCAATACTTGCATTATTCATAACAAGATTTACTTCTGCTTTTATAATACCATTTTGTTTGTTTAAATATTTTTCTAAACCTGATGAACAACCTGCACATGTCATACCTGATATTTTTATAATTACTTTTTTCATTTTAAGCACTCTCCTAAAACATCTATAGTATATCACATTTTGACTTACATAACAATATGTAAAAGGTGTAGGAAAATCCCACACCTTTATGTAATATATTCTCAATATTTAATAATTATTTTAAATAAAGTGCTACACGGAATCCATGATCAGAACTAGCATATCCAGGATTTCCACCAGCGTCACGATTAGAAGCTGAACTAACAGAACCATTATCGTTGTTACTACCTCCACGAGGAAAACGATGAGAATTATCGTAAATATATCTTCCCTCCATGGTCCATTCGTGCACATTTCCTGCCATATCATATATGTTTTTTATCATATTTGATTTATAATCATCCACGTCTCTCCCTGTTTTTTGACTTGTGTTTCCAGATTTATTATTACGATACCACCCCATTGATGTACTATCTTCTATATATTTCTTTCCTTCTAGATATGGATTTTCTATTTCTTTCATAAAGGTCATAATTGCATCCCACTGCACACCATAACATAATGTACTCACTATATCATTATTACTATTTTCTGAATATATGCTTCTTGCTAACTCTACAGCACCTTTCCCTTGATTTTTCCCATTCACCGTTACATCTCCTATTGCTGATGCCACATTAGGGCCCCATGCTACATAGTTGTATGCATATTTATCTTTTTGAAATAATATATCTGATGACGTTCCATTTGAAGAATCTATTCTTTGTATACTTGTTCCAGCCTCATATCTTGCTATATAAAAACCTCCATATTTTTCTACACTTGCTCTCATTTTTGTATATTCTGCATATTCCCCTGTTAAATCATTTGTTTCTGATAGTATTACCTCATTTGCTTTACTCATTGGTTCACTTGATTTTCCACTTGTTACATAGTTTTGTAATACACCACTCTGATATCCATCTTTTCTCACAAATTCACTTATTTCCGGCACTGGTACCCATACATATTGGTCTCTTGTCATCATTGCATCTTCATCTGTTGATACTTTTTCTGTTCCTTCATATATTACTAAACCTTCTAAGACATCATCTTCTGTCTCTATATCAGATGCTACAAAACCTTCTGGGATTATTGGCATTTTATATACATATATCTTTCCATCATCTGTAACTTGTAACAATTTTAATACTTCTTCTAATATTCCTTCTTCTTTTAATCTCTCTTTTACATATTCATCTGCTGTACCTTCTACTGTTTCTCCTGTTTTTACTGCCAAATCATACTCTGCATACGCTAATGATGCTGCTTCTTTTATACTTGCTTCGTCACTTTCTGTTTTTGCTTCTTTAGCTTTCCCAATTATTCCACTTCCATTAAGTGATAGAATAATTGCTGTTGCTAAGATAATCATTACTATTATTGTTATAATTAATACTATTAATGATATACCTTTCTTTTGTTTAATACTCATTTTCATTCCTCCCTATTCTTTATTAAACTTTATATATAATCACCTTTTTGGTGTTTATATCAGCACTACATTTTAAGTGCAAAAAAGCCAGCTATGTAGTTTTCTACATAACTAGCTTTGTGTATATATTTTTAGGCATGCTAACTAAATCTAGATTATTTCTAGATATGCTTGTGTGTGTGTGTGTGTGTGTGTGTGTTAGTATTTCAGCACATTTTAGCACTTTAGTTAACATATTTTATTTCACCTCTTATTTTTACTTTTTAATTGTATCGTATATTTAAAAATAGTTCAATACCTTACTTATTATTTCTATCAAATCTACTTCTAAAACCACATGTTCTACATAGTTTTTCTTCTAATTTATTATTGTTAAATCCTTCTATTATTTTTCTACTTTTTTCTGAATTTATTATTTGCTCTAAGTCCGATTTAAAAATATTTCCTAAAAGAATGTTCCCATTTTCATCTAAGCAACAAGGAACTACATCTCCATTTACTAAAATAGCTATTTGATTTTTTAACCCTAAACATGTTCCTGTTGTTGATACAACTTCACCATTAATATTAGGCCATGTAAACTGTATATCTTGATTTAAATAAATATTATCATCTAATTTTACATAGTCGTTTTCTTTTGCTATGTTATATAACATAGGTATATTATATCTATGTCCTAAGAATTCTAATGCTAATTTATTATGTTCATTTTCATGTATATTTTTTATATTCCACAACCTATATGAAATTATTGTATTTTATTTTAATTTATCTACGCATCCAAATACTTCATTCATATATTTAGTTATTTCTTTATCGCTTTTCTTATTTTCCATACTGCTATGTATAGATATATTTATTTGTCTTAAAGCTTTTGAATTAATAAGTGTGTCTAAATTGTTTTTTATTAATGTTCCGTTAGTTGTTAAATTTACCATCGTATTATGTTTTTCACAAATGTCTAATATTTCTTTTATATCTTTATGTAGCAGTGGCTCACCTTTTACATGTAAATATATTAAATTAGTATATTCTTTAACTTGTTTTAATATATATTCAAAATTTGTCTGTGACATATCTTGTATTTTTCGTATATTTTTAGGACAAAACTCACAATTTAAATTACATCTATTTGTTATCTCAATATATACTTTTTGAAATCTCTTTTTCACTTTATTTTAAAAATCCTTTTATAATTTCTTGTTCAGCTTCTTTTTCGCTAAGTCCTAAAGACATCAATTTTGTAAGTTGTTCTCCTGCTATTTTTCCTATTGCAGCTTCATGTATTAAATTAGCTTCTACATTGTTTGCATTTATTGCAGGTACAGCTTTGACTTTAGCATTATCTTTTACTATAGCATCACATTCTACATGTGCAAAACATTTTTTATTGCCAGATATTTTAGATATAAACTCTTGTTTTGAACTATCTGTAGCAACTGACCTAGATGTAACATGTGTACTTGCATTTTCTCCATTTAATTTTACATCAAATATTGTTTTAGCAAATTGATTTTCATTTGTCATTATTTTTTCTTGTATAACCAAATTAGCCTCTTTATATAATTTACCCTTTGTTGTTCTAATAGATGAGTTAACTCCTTTTATCTGAACCGTTTCCATCTCTAAAGTAGCACCTTTTTTAAGAGTTATCTCTGTTACTGGATTTAATATTTTTTCGCCTTTTCCTTTGCCTTCTCCATAATGTTTTTCCACATATTTAACATGTGCTCCTTCTTCTAAAAAGAATCTATGTATTCCATCATGCTGAGCAATTCCTTCATGGTCATTATGAATTCCACACCCTGCCATAATAGTTACATCTGCATTTTTGCCTATATAGAAATCGTTGTATACAACATCTACTAGTCCACTTTCAGTTATTATTACAGGAATATGAATAGTTTCTTCTTTTGCATTTTCTGAAACGTATATATCAATTCCCGGTTTATCTTCTTTATTTACAATACTAACGTTATTTGTTGTTTTTCTCTCTAGAGATTTACCATCTTTTCTAATATTATATGCTCCTGTTAGCTTTGAATCTATTCCTGAAATTATGTTTAATAATTTTTTATCTAACTTATTCACATTTTCCTCCTAATTTTAATCTTCTAGGACACTTTCTTCCTACAACATGATGAAGCACTTCATCACGAGTTCCTATTTTTGATATTTTACCTTGTTTAAGTACAACAATTTCATCTGCTATATTTAAAATTCTTTCTTGATGAGATATTATTATACTTGACCCTTTTATTTCTTCTCTCATATTCTCAAAAACTTGAATTAAATTATTAAAACTCCATAGATCTATACCAGCCTCTGGTTCATCAAATATTGTAAGTTTAGATTTTTTTACTGATACTGAAGCTATTTCTATTCTTTTTAACTCTCCACCAGAAAGCGATGCATTTACTTCTCTATCTAAATATTCATTAGGACATAAACCAACATGAGACAAAGCTTTTCTTACTTCTTGCGTTGATAGCTCTTTTCCAGCAGATAAGTTAATAATATCCCTTACTGTAATTCCTTTAAATTTTACTGGTTGCTGGAATGCAAATCCTATTCCAAGTTTTGCTCTTTCATCTATTCTTAAATTAGATATATCTTTTCCATTAAAGATAACTTGTCCTTCATCTTGCTTTACTATTCCCATAATTATTTTTGCAAGTGTTGATTTTCCAGAACCGTTAGGTCCTGTTATTACAACAAACTTGTTTGTATCTATTTTTAAATTTACATTATCTAATATTTTTTTATTATCTCTTGTAAAAGAAATATTTCTTAATTCTAACATCTATTTTCTCTCCTATTTTTAGATATATAAATTATACTACATTTGTATAATAAATGCTATAGTTTGAAGTAAATAATAGAAAGCAAATCTAAAAGCTTAGATTTGCCTTCTATTATTTTTATTTGCTTATTTTTTCTATATCATGTTCTTGTTTTGCAACAAATACATCTATACCAAATTTTTCTATAAGTTTATTTACATATTTATCATTTAAATCTTCATATGGTCTTGTATTTTTAAAAACAAGTATTGCTGGTTTTACTTCTACTTCTTTTGACACTCCAAAATCTTGTTTTAATTTTTCTCTATCTACTTGACTATAATATGTAATAATTTCAAGTACACACCTCAGTAAAGTTTCTTTACTTACATTATTTTTTAGCTCTATTAAATACATAAACTGTTCTTCCTCTTTAAATGATATTAAATCAATTTTTCCTGCTTTTGTATCTTGTGCATCCTTAAGTGGTACCTGATAATCTAATATTTTTCCCATAACGTCATAATTTCTTTTATACATTTTCATAGCAATTACTTCTTCTTTTCTTGTGCTATTATCATTATATATTCCATCATGCCCCACATTGTACGTTCTCTCTCTATTAATTTTATTAACAGATAAAAAATCATATTTTTCTGGATTTCTAAGGATTTCTTGTGCTACTATTTCTGTGTATTTTTCTTTTGTATCTTTAGTATTTCCTCTGTAATTAATTACATCCGAGTTATATATTTCTTGAGTGCTATTTATTTGTTCTAATTTACTTATTATTTCATTTCTTGAATAACTTATTCTTGACATTTTTTAACCACCTTTCTATTTTTATTATACCTCTATATTTTCATTAAGTTTTGGTAAATAAACATTATCTAAAATATTTTTTAATTCTTCAGGATTTGTTGTATGAATTGGAATAACCTTCTTAGCTTTAAGACTATTTAACATTCTAATACTTTTTATATCTGCATGCCCAGATGTATGTAAATCTATTATATCATAAATTCCATACTTTTTAATATTTTCTAAAAATTCTTTCATTTCATTTTTTTCTTTATAGCCATCCCACATAGAATATATTAAACAAGCATTTGTTATATGTCCTTTTTTATATAACTTTTCAATATCTTTAAGCATAGAAGTCTTTACCATTAATGAATAATTATTATTTATATATGATTTTCTTGCGCTATATTTTTTATATGGAAAGATATATTTTCTTTTAAAAACTATATTTTTACTTTTAGTATATCTTGTAGGTAGCCAAGTATACACATCTTTAAATGTCACGGGATTTGGTATACACTTATTCTCTAACGCTAACACAATATTACTTGTAAATACATCCTGTATAAAGTTTTTTCCTGTTTTTTTAGATGCCTTATATAACCCACAAATTCTATCAATATTAGTCGATGATTGTAAAATAAATACTTGATTGTATTTTTTAAATATATTAATTGCTTTTTGCGCAATTTGTTCCTCTGTCTCATATATTTCATTGTTTCTTCCTAAAGTTGTTCCCTCTGTTACAATTACATCAACGTTGCCTATCTGCTTTAACGTATTTTCAAATATTCTTCCTTTTACTCCATGACCCCTAAAATCTCCTGTATGTAACATTCTTTTACCATCTGCTTCTATTAATAACATAGATGAGTTATATGATGAATGATCAACAATATATGGTGTTACAACAATGTCATCATTTACTATTATTTTTTCTTTAAAATTCATATCATAAGTTTTTAATTCAACATTTTTATGTGTAAATATATTTAATAATTCATATATTTTTCTTGAAATATTTTCCACATAAACAGGAATATCATCTAATACATAATTGATTAATCCAATATGATCTCCGATGGCTATGTGTAATAAATACAGCATCATATTTTTTATTACCTATTGTTAAACCTTCAATATTAGGATTTTCAAAAAGTGTTTTAACATTTTCACACGGTAAATCTTCTCCTAAATCAACAATTATTTTAGTTCCTTTTGCGCTAGTTATTTCAGTAATACATCCACCTATTTGATTTATACCTTTTAAAATTTTAACTTGCATAAATTAACTCCTTACTTTATTTACTAATTATTTTTAATTATATATATCTTACCTTTTTCTAAAATGATTATATCGTCAGCATATTTATCTAACACTTTACTATTTTCAAATGATAATAATTCTTTTCTAAAATTTTCTTCATACTCTTTTTTCAAATTTGTAAATACTACAAATTTAGTACTAGTTTTATTAGAAACATTGTTTAATGTTTTCAAAGTCTTTTGTATATTCTCATCTATATTTTCAATATTATCTATAATTACTACATCACTTTTTATCATATTAATCATATATATTATTTTTTTAAGTAATGTATTTGCTCCATCTATAATATAGTCATTTATACTATGGAAATCTTCTATAACCAAATCATGATTTAATAAATATTCTAATCCTTTAATATATTTTTCTTTATTAATGTCTAAAGTCTCTTTTTTTAATCTTGAACAAGGATTTAAATAACTTTTTAGCACATTTATATTAATTTTTGTAATTTCATTTAATAAATATTGTTCATAATAATTTGTTTTTCCTCCTAAACCAATTAGAAACACATTTTTATTATCATCTAACAAACCACATATAATCTTACTCATATATTCCATTTTACCATTTGCAGGTCTTGTCCCTATTATACTGATATTGTTTTGCATATAATCATCTGTGTATACATTATTTTCATTCATTTTCTCCTCATCTAAAAAACAAATTTTATACAATTTTGCATTTTTGTATTTACCTGATGGTTTAACTTCCTCAACATCTAAGCCAAAATAATACTTGTTAATAAAATATTTTAAATATGGTGAAATATTATCTTCCATTATATATTTAATATACTTTTCAACCTCTTTATTATCTTTATTTTCTTTTAATAGTTTTAGTTGATCTATAATATTATTTTTAGAATCTAAAAGACTATTTACAAACTCTAACATAAACTTACTCCTTGCATTTCTATGTTCTATATTTACTATACCATAAATAAATTTAAATTATATTATAAGTGTTTTATGGTGGACAAAAAAATAAACCATGTCACCATGATTTACTTAAAATTATATCATCCTTGTACTCTTTTTAACTTTATACCAATTTCTTTTTCTTTTAT
>JAZSQI010000004.1:0-22305 GCA_045537895.1 Clostridia bacterium | reverse complement strand
AAACAAAAAATAAAAACCCTTTAGGGTTTAGTTTGTAAAATAATTGTGGCTGTCATATCTTCGGCGAGCCTATAGGCTCAGCCGGCAATATGCCCTAAGGGGGCAGAACAAACCACCGGCTTAGCCGGTGGTTATGATTTACTTACCGTATTTTTTTACCCCTTTGTTGTATGTTAATATACCTAGAAATAATATTATTGTTACAGCTATAATTTCAAGTAATAATAAACTTAAGTCAAAATCTCGAATTATAGCGATAGGTATATGAGCAATGTACATAGCAGGAATTGCTGTATACATTAATATTTTAATTATACCTTTAAACATACCCTCGGGATAAATTGTAAGTGTAAGTAATAAATTGTGTGAATAAGTTCTTGCACTTTTGGATATATCACCAAACCAAAAAGCTAGTGAATACACAATTATGCTTATTCCTAAAAATCCTATAGCCCCTATAATAGATATAAGTATAAGCCAAAGATATTTAATAGGATTAAAATTTACTGCAAATATTCCAAGTACAAGTCCATACATTATATCTCCCATGGCAGAAAGCTTTGCTGAGGAAGTTATTAATGCAATCAAACTATGTTTTGGTTTAGTAAGCTCGTTATCAATTTCTTTGTTTGCAATTTTGTATGATATATCTTCAACACCTCCAAACAAAAAATAACATAATCCAAAAGATAATGTAGGAGCACTCCAAAGATATATAATATCATTTAAAGTAACACCATTAATATTACCACCTTCTGAATTGTAGAAAAGTATAAACCAAAAGGCAAGCCAAACAAGATTATTTAGAAACATGAATAATGTTTGAATTATAAAGCTCTTTTTGTTTGATATGGCTTGAGCAATATTACACTTTATGCAGTAAACAATATATTTTGAAAATGACCAAATGTCCTTAGATATTTTATTAAACACCATTAACATTTAATTTTTTCACTCCTTTCACATATATGATAGCAAATATTATACTAAGTAGTATAAATGCACCAAGTTCATATATGAATAATGATTTAAAAAAGCGTGCATAACTAAAGTCTATAAGTAGTTTACTAGGTGTATAAATTATATGTGTAGTTGGGAGTAACAATAGTGGTTTCTGTAGTAATTTTGGCATTAATTCTATAGGTGTAAATGCAAATATTAGCATTAACTTTTGAACTATAAGCCAAATAGAAGACGTATCTTTTCCAACCCATATTGCTGAAAGTCCAACTATTATGTGTATACATAATAGTAAAATACATGCAAATACTACTACAACAAATGAGCATAATATACCTACTATTGATATTTCAAGTGTTCCAGCAGTTACAACTCCAATTATAGACCCTACAACAAACAGCATAAGTGTAAGTGGAAGAAGAGCAAGACCTTCTGATATTATTCTTAATATGTAGTTATATGGCTTTGATAGATCATATGCAATAGTTCCATTTTCTACCTGCGTAGATACAGTTTTAAAATAATGATGGTATGAGTAAATAATAGACTCACCAAATATTACATACCAAATAAGTTTTTCACGAGTATAACCTGCAAGAAGTTTGTCTCCTAAAACAAATTCCCAAAGTAAACAAAATACACATATATGTATAGAAAAGCCAATTATAGTGCCTATTGTGTCTGAAAATTTATTAATTTCATTTTTTAAAACTGCTTTAAAAAATGCAAAGTACTTTTTCATTTTTCTTCCTCCTTTTTAGCTGTATAGATATCGTAAATTACATTTTCAAGAGAACTTCCTGTTACATTAAAGTCACATATGTTTCCAAGAGAAGATAATGAAGATAATATTTCACCTGTTGAAATATTATTTTTATCGAATTCCAATGTTAAAGTATCATTGTCCACTTCAAAAGAAACATACTTGTCTTCAAAAATATGCTTAGCAGCTTTACTATCGATTTCTTTTTCGAAAGTAGCAACAGCTTTGTACTTAGATAAATACTTATCTTTAATATCCTTCATACTACTATCAAGCATTACCTTTCCGTGATTTATTAAAATAATACGAGAACATAGCTTTTCTATGTCAGAGATATCATGACTGGTTATAAATATAGTCATACCATAATCTTTATTTAATTTTCGTATTATTTCACGAACTTTTTTCTTCATTACGATATCAAGTCCTATTGTAGGTTCATCCAAGAATAGGATTTTAGGACTGTGCAAAGTAGCAATTGCAACTTCGCAAATCATTCTTTGACCAAGAGATAGTGTATTTGCTTTACGCTCCATTAATTCGGCTATTCCAAAGAATGAAACAATCTCATTTATGCGAGCGTTTAAATGTTCTGGTTCGATGTCATATATTGCCCCAGCTAGTTTGTAACTATCTATTACTGGAAGGTGGGGAATAAGTGAACCTTTTTGTCCAAATACTGTAGCAATTTCATATGCCATCTTTTTTCTATCTTTCCAAGGAATAAAATCTAACACTTTTGCATTTCCACAAGATGGATACAATATTCCTGTAAGCATTTTTATTGTTGTGGATTTACCAGCACCGTTTGGCCCTATAAAGCCAATGATTTCACCTTTTGAAATATCAAAAGAAACATTGTCTACTGCAGTTAGTAAAACTTTTTCTTTTTTACCTTTTTCATTTTTTACCTTTGTTTCGAAAGTTTTACTTAAATTTTTTACTTCAATTATTTTTGTCATAGCAAAAACCCCTTTCATATAATATATAATTATTTATTTTTGTATATATAAAAAGATGTGCTAAGGTCAAACCTTAACACATCTTGAATTTTTTATAGTAGCTATTTAAATATTATCATTTCTTTTATTTTTATAAACTATAAAATTCTTGTATGTATAAAGGTATGACAAATAATTACCCATGTGTCTTGACACTGGATATGCTTCGTTTATAGCTTTAAAACATAATGTATGTAGCATTGTTATACCTCCTTTTTCTTTCAATTTTTATATAACAAATACATATTTTTTACTCTTGGAATAATATAAATTTATATGAATTTAAATATTCCCTATAATTTTAAAATAACACATTTACTAAGTTATGTCAAGCTTTTTGGAAAAATATTGTTTTTTATTATTGTATATTTTTAATATATATAATATAATTTATATGTAATATGTTAGTTTAAATACGTATATTATTGGAGGTTTAATATATGAATATTTTAGATATAATAGCTAAAAAAAGAGATAAAAAAGTTTTAAGTAAAGAAGAAATAGATTTTTTTATAAAAGAGTATGTGGCAGGAAATATTGAAGATTACCAGGCGTCTGCTCTTTTAATGGCAATGTATATAAATGGATTAAATGAAAATGAAACAGTTGATTTAACTATGGCTATGGCAAATTCATCAAATGTTCTAGATTTTGACGGAATATTTAAAAATAGCTATATTTTAGACAAGCATTCTACAGGTGGTGTAGGAGATAAGGTAACTATAATTGCAATTCCTATAGCAGCAGCTTTAGGTGTTAAAATATTTAAAATGTCAGGTAGAGGTCTTGGTTTTACAGGGGGAACAGCTGATAAATTAGAAAGTATTGAAGGGTATAAAATAGAGCAGAACATAGTAAGTGCACTGCGTATATTAAATGAAAATGGTGCATGTATGATAACTCAAGCAGACGAGTTAGCAATTGCTGATAAAAAGTTATATGCTCTTCGAGATGTTACATCCACAGTTAATTCAATACCTCTTATAGCAGCTTCTGTAATGAGCAAAAAGATTGCATCGGGTGTAGATAAAATTGTTCTAGAAGTAACATGTGGTGATGGAGCTTTTTGTAAGACAGAGGATGAAGCTATTAAGCTTGCAGATATGATGTGCAGGATTGGAAGAGGTGTAGGAAAAGAAACCGTTGCTGTTATAACATCAATGGATGAACCTTTGGGAAGAAAGATAGGAAACACTTTAGAAATAGAAGAAGTAATAGAATTTTTATTAGCAGATAGAGAAACGTTAGAAAGTGAAAAATACAAAGATGTTAAAGATGTTGTATTTGAAATAGTAGGCTATATGATGAAACTAGCAGGTATTGGTGATAGCATAAGAGAAAATAAATTAGCTATAATGGATGCAATACTTTCAAGAAAAGCATATAAAAAATTTATTGATATTGTTAAAGCACAAGGGGGAAATATAACTAGCGTATTTATGGAGCACTTAGGAAAACATATAGATATTCCTATTCTTCCACATAAAGCTAAGCTAATGAAAGAAATAAAGGCTGATAAAGATGGGTACGTAAATTATATTAGGACAGATGAGATAGGCTATGCACTTGTTGAACTGGGTGGAGGAAGACACAAAAAAACAGACATAGTTGATCTAGCTGTTGGATTTGATATTAAAAAGAAAAATGGTGAGAAGGTAAAACAAGGTGAAACAATAATGCAGGTTTTATTTAACGATAGAGAAAAATTTGAAAATGCAGCAGAGCATATTGCAAAAGCTATTAAAATACAAGAAAATATAGTAATTAGCAAACCACATATTCTAGATATAATAACAGGAGTTGAGAAATAATGGTATTAGAAACGTTTGTTGCAATAAATAGTGGAGTACTTGCAACTAGAGCAATAAATACTAAAGTAGATAAGGACATGAGAAATAAGATTTTATCGGACGGACTGTATCATGTTACAACAGACGAAAATGCTGAAAAAATAATGGAGTCGGGATATATAAAACCGAGTAATGTTATTCTTTCATTAGGAAAAAAGAAGTGTTTTTTCTTTGCAGGTACGCCTAGTTATAAAGATCTAAGTAGTAACTGCGCAAGTGAAGCAACAAAATATGAATTTAAGGCTATAAAACTTATGCCAAATAATGAAGAATTATCTAAGTTTAGACAAAGAACATTTAATGATGATTCTATAACATATAAAGGAAGATGTAATCTTCCAAAAGAAAGAACTGAAGTTGTAGATTTGGTTTTAGACATTGATGAAAAAGGAAATATATTTACTAGAGAAAAAACAGAGGAAGAATTAGAAAATTATGTTCCTAAGCCTGAACTTGTCGAAAAAATGAAAGAACAAGGTAATACTAATATATTGAATGTAATTGGAAAAGCATATGTAAATGAATACAAAACAGTAGGGCAAAAAATAATGAAAAAGTTAACAGAGTTGAAAAAACGATTTTCTAAACAAAAAAGTCTGGAACTACCTGAAGCAAATAATGTTAGTTCTTATTATAATCAGAAAGATATAAGTGAAAGTTTAAAACAATCTGTGTATACACCTGAACAGTCAT
Source organism: Clostridia bacterium (assembly GCA_045537895.1). Lineage (GTDB taxonomy): Bacteria > Bacillota > Clostridia > TANB77 > CAG-465 > CALXJE01. The sequence continues at coordinate 17,038 of JAZSQI010000004.1, read as the reverse complement.
ATATTATAGATAAACAGTCAGAAGGTAAAGAAAGTCAAAATTTGATAAAAGATAGCAAGGAGTTAATATGAGAGTAATATCAGGAAATTGGAAAGGAAAAATATTAAATTCACCAAAAACAGAAAAGACTAGACCTACTCTAGATAGGGTAAAAGAAGCTTTATTTTCAATGCTTACGCCATACTTAAATGATGCAGTAGTGCTTGATTTGTTTTCTGGTACGGGAAATTTAGGAATAGAGGCTTTAAGTAGAGGTGCTAAATTTGTATATTTTAATGATATAAATCATGAGGCTATAAAAGTAATTTATTCTAATGTACAATTGACTAATTACGAAAGTTGTGCTAAAATTACGAAGAAAGATTATGAAAAGTGTTTGAAATCATTAAACGAAGAAAATGTTAAATTTGATATTATATTTTTAGACCCACCTTATGAAGCAAAAGTGGAAGAAAAGTGTTTATCTATTATATCAAATAGCTCATTAATAAATGAAGAAACACGCATAATTTTAGAATCGGATAAGGAAAAAAAGTTTAATGAATGTATAGAGGGTCTACTACTAGTAGATAAAAGAACATATGGAAGAGTAATGCTTAGAACATATAAAAGGGAGGAATAAATAATGGAAATATTTACATTATTAGAAAATTTAGAGGATTTATTATCTACAGGGGCAAAAGTTCCTTTTTCATCAAAAGTGTTGGTAGATGCAGATGAACTTAGAGAAACATTAGAGGAAATAAGATTAAAACTACCTGATGAATTAAAACAAGCTAAATGGGTAAAAGAAGAAAGACAAAGAATTCTTCAAGATGCAAGTAAAGAAGCAGAAGAATTAGTAAAAGAGGCTGAAACAAAAATTATTTCTATGATTGATGATCATGAAATAACAAGACAAGCTATGGCTCAAAAAGAAGAAATAATTGAGTCTGCTAATAAAGTATCTAAAGAAATTAGTATGGGAACAAGGGAATACGCAGATGCTTTGCTAGAAAGATTAGAAGAAATCTTAAGTGAAACATTAAATGTAATACACAATAATAGAAAAGAGTTAAAATAAGATTAATACTTATTAATTTAAAAAAGAGAGTTGATATATAGTGGGGAGAAGAAAAAGTACAAAAAAAACATCTAGCACTGCTAGAAGAAAAAAGAAAAATGATACAATTGGTTTGGATTTTATAGGTGGAATCTTGATAGCAATAGGTGTAATACTACTAGTAATTTTAGGTTTTGAAAATACTAGTAGTTTTGCCCTTGTCCTTTCTGAAATATTGGGAGGGCTGTTTGGGGTTCTTAAAATCCGGTATACCAGTTGTTTTTATTATAGTTGGAATAGAATGTATAGCACTTGATAAGGCTGTTTATCCTGTTTCTGAAATTATTAAAGGAATGGTACTTTTATGCATACTTTCAGGAGCAGTATATAGTTTTGAATATGATAGAGTATTTGTAGCAAAAGAGGCTACAAGCTTTGTTAAATGGGCTTGGGTAGGAGGAGTTACTGGAGAAAATGTAGCAGGTATTATAGGTGCAATGATAACATCTGCTATAGCAGGACTTTTAGGAACGTTAGCTACAAAAGTCATATTGGTAATATTAACATTATTTGTTGGATTATATTTTTTCAACATAGGTTTAAGACAATTTATATTTGGAATATGTAATATATTTATGTCCATTATTGAGTGGATTTTAAATATGTTTAATGATGTATTTGAAAAAGATGAAGAGCAGATAAACGAAAAAGAAAGTAGAAGAAGGAATAAAGAACTAGAAAAATTAAGAGAGAAAGAAAGAAAACTTGAAATTAAAAAGGCAGATAAAGAGGAAAACAAATCTGAGAAGCTAATTAAAGAAGGTTCTGCTGATCAACTTGTTTTTGATTTAGGAAAACTAGATAGAGATGAAAAGGCAAAAGAACAAAGAGATGAATTCTTTAAAAAGCAAAAAGAAGAAAAAGAAGATACTTCTGTAAAAGAAGTACTTCAGCTTGATCATACTAAGCATGCGATTGAAGAATTATATGAATTTCCACCAATCTCACTTCTTCAAAAGCCACCTGCAAATGATAAAGGAACTGATAAAAAATCAATACAAGCAACTGCTTTAAAACTTCAAAAAACGCTTGCTAGTTTTGGCGTAGATGCTAAGGTAACTAATATTACAAAAGGACCTACAGTAACAAGATATGAACTTACTCCAAGTGTAGGAGTTAAAGTTAGTAAGATAGTAAATTTAACAGATGATATCGCACTTAATTTAGCTGCTAAATCAATAAGAATAGAAGCACCTATACCTGGAAAAGCAGCAGTTGGTATAGAAATACCAAATACAAATAACGAAGGTGTATTTTTAAGGGAAGTAATTGAGTCAGATAAATTTAAGAAAGCAGAATCAAAACTTACATTTGCAATTGGAAAAGATACTGCAGGGGATATTGCAATAGGAGATATTGCAAAAATGCCTCACGCGTTAATTGCTGGTGCTACAGGTTCAGGTAAGAGTGTTTGTATTAATGCAATAATAACATCAATTCTATATAAATCAAAACCAAGCGAGGTAAAACTTATATTGGTTGATCCTAAGATGGTTGAGCTTTCAGGATATAACGGAATACCACATTTACTTATTCCAGTTGTAACTGACCCTAAAAAAGCTGCTGGTGCACTTAATTGGGCAGTACAAGAAATGGTAAATAGATATAGCCTATTTGCATCAAAAGGAGTAAAAGACATAAAAGGATATAATAAAATAATGGAAACAGAGGAATCAGGTGTTAAACTGCCTCAAATCGTCATTATAATAGATGAGCTTGCAGACCTTATGATGGTAGCTCCAAATGATGTAGAAGATGCTATTTGTCGTCTAGCCCAAATGGCAAGAGCTGCAGGAATGCATTTAATAATTGCAACACAAAGACCATCTGTTGATGTAATAACAGGTATAATTAAAGCAAACGTACCATCAAGAGTTGCATTTACAGTATCTTCTCAAGTAGACTCAAGAACTATACTTGACTCTGCTGGTGCAGAAAAACTACTTGGTAAAGGTGATATGCTTTATTTCCCAGTTGGAGAAATAAAACCACTTAGAATGCAAGGTGCATTTGTAACTGAAAAAGAAGTTGAAAGTATAGTAGAATATATTAAAAATCATACTACTAGCACATATGATGAAAATATAATAGAAAGTATAGAAAAAGCAAATAAAAAAGGAAGAGAAGAAGAAGGAGAAGACGCAAAAGAAGCAGATGCTTTATTAAATGATGCAATTGATTTAGTTGTAGATCTTGGAAGAGCGTCAGCCTCAACAATTCAAAGAAGATTTTCTGTAGGTTACGCAAGAGCTGGAAGAATTATAGATCAAATGGAACTACGTGGAATTATATCTGGACCTGATGGAAGTAAGCCAAGGCAGGTTCTAATATCGAAAGAGGAATGGCAAGAACTAAAAATGGGAGCAGCAGATTTAGAAGAGGAAAAAGAGAGTGAATAGGATTGAGAGAGTTAAAAATAGGAAGTATATATAGGCATTTTAAAGGTGAAGATAAGCTATATAGAGTAGAAGATATTGCTATTGACTGTGAAACATTAAGAGAAATGGTAATATATAGAGCTTTATATGGTGATAATAAATTATGGGTTAGAGATAAAGAAGATTTTTTATCTGAAGTAGGAAATAGAGCAGATAATATAACAAACCAAAAGTATAAATTTGAATTATACGATGAATAACAAAAGAAAATAATATATAGGAGGAATAGATATATGAAAATAACATTTTTTGGCGCAGCAAGAGGCGTCACAGGTTCATGCCATATGGTAGAAGCTTGTGGTAAGAAATTCTTAGTTGATTGTGGAATGTTCCAAGGAACACTTACAGAACAAATGATTAATTATGAAGAATTTCCTTTTAACGTGCAAGATATAGATTTTGTAATTTTAACACACGCTCATATAGACCATAGTGGTAGAATTCCAAAATTATTTGTAAGTGGCTATGATAGACCTGTATACGCAACAAAGGCTACGTGTGACCTTTGCTCTATTATGCTACCCGATAGTGGGCATATACAAGAAAAAGAAATAGAGTGGGTAAATAGGAAAAGAATGAGAGCAGGGAAAAAGCCTACTACTCCAATGTACACAGCAGAAGATGGTTTAAATGCAATTAATATATTTGAAAGAGTAGAATATAATAAATGCATTGAAGTAGCACCAGGAATATCTTTCAGAATGATGGATGCTGGACACATGTTAGGCTCTGCTGTTGTTGAGATATGGATAACAGAAGATGGTAAAGAAACTAAGAAGATAGTTTTTTCAGGAGATTTAGGAAATAGTAATATGCCAATAATTCGTGATCCTGATCCCGTGGAAGAAACAGATTTTATGGTATTAGAATCCACCTATGGTGGAAGACTACATGGGGAAATGAAAGAACAATCAGAAGAACTTATATCAATAATACTTGATACAATTGACAGAGGTGGAAATGTAATAATACCATCGTTTGCTGTTGGAAGAACTCAAGAGCTATTATATGAAATAAATAAATATGTTGAAAACAATGAAAGATATATTAAAAAAATGGCTGAAATACCAGTTTATGTAGATAGCCCACTTGCAATTAGTGCGACTAAAGTATTTGAAAGAAATCCAGAATGTTATGATGATGAGGCACTTCAGTATTTGCTTAAAGGTGATAATCCATTGGCATTTAAAAATCTTCATTTTGTAGAGACAGCAGACCAGTCAAGAGCTCTAAATGAAGACCCAACGCCAAAAATAATAATATCTGCAAGTGGTATGTGTGAAGTTGGTAGAATAAAACATCATTTAAAATGGAATTTATGGAGACCAGAATGTACTGTTCTTTTTGTTGGTTATCAGGCAGAAGGAACGTTGGGTAGAAGACTATTAAATGGAGAAAAATTAGTAAAAATATTTGGAGAAGAAATAGGAGTAAACGCTGAGATAAGATATTTGGATGCTTTCTCTGGTCATGCAGACCAGAATGGTCTTTTAAAGTGGGTAGATGACTTAAAAATTAAACCTAAACAGATATTTTTAGTTCATGGGGAATATACAGGTCAACTTAAATTAAAGGCTGAAATTGAAGAAAAATTAGGTATAGAATGTATAATTCCTGAACTTGAAGATAGTTATACGATTGATGATAATAAAACATGTGTTAAAGATAAATTTAATCTTAAATATGTATCTTCTAGATTTGAAGTACTTGAATTATTATCAGATTTAAAATTAGGCGTAGACGATATGACAAATGTAATAAAAGGTCAGTTAAAACATAATGTTGAGGAAGAAGAATTAGTAATGCTTCGTGAAAAATTGACTGATTTAAAACAAGTAATAGAGACGATGAAGAAATAGTTATAATTAAAAAAGAGATTCAATTTGAATCTCTTTTTTGTAGTTAGTTACTCTTTGAATTACATGCAACACTTATGATAAGTCCAAAGAGTACAAAAGCGCAAATTATTCCCATATCTTCATTTACTACTTGAATATCACAGTATTTATGAATAAAAGCATTAATTATTAATACATATATAAATGCGATGGGAAGGCCACCAAGAAAACCTGAAATACTTCTTCCTATGGAAAACCTTAAATTGCCTGTAAAAAGTTTAACAATAAATAATATTAGTAAAATTATGCCAGGTATTCCTAAGTAGAAAATTGCTGTTAAATAATTTGGATGTTGTTTGCAAAAGGTGAAAAATAGTGAAATAAGAAATAATCCAATGAAGGTACCTAACCAACCTCCACCACCAGAACTTTGTGATGTTGAAGTTTGTTTATTATTGCCGGAACTTGTTTTAGTAATGGAATCGTGTTTTTTCATTGTTTCTTCTTTTTTGTATGTGCCAAAATATACAAGGGCTGTATAACATAGAACAGCTTCTGTTGGATCTCCCGTATACTCAGCAAGCATGTCTCCTCTTGAATAATTTGAATAGGAATAAATATAACCTTTAATTGCAATATACAAGGGAGATTTGTTAAAAGTAGAGTATTGATAATATGAAATATTATCCTTAGCTGTTATAAAACTAGTATCATGTCCATATACTGTTTTTTCATGAACATTGTTTCCTATAGCATCTGCGATATAATCTTTGGTAAAAGTATATCTTTGGTCATAGATTCTACCATTTTCTAATTTTGCAATTTCTGTCTTTGAACCTAAATGTGAAAGTGTATAAACATAAGTTGCCATGAGATATCCTCCTTTTAATTATAAAATAGAATTTGCGTAGATTACATAATTATTATAACCTGATTATAAAATTTTGTCAAATTTATTTATTAGTAATAGAAAGCTTTAATTATATGTTGAATATTTTTTAAAATTAACATATAATATTTATTGTTAGATAATATAATTAATTGGGTGGTGTAATTTTGGCTATTAAAAAGCAAACCTTTATGAAAGGTGTAATGATTATAATGGTTTCCCAAATACTTATAAAAATATTTGGGTTTATTTATAGAATAATACTTACTAATATAGAAGGATTTAGTGACATAGGAAACAGCTATTATGGCGCAGGGTATAAAGTGTATTCTTTTATACTTGCTGTCGCTACAATGGGTATTCCTAATACAATTTCAAAACTTGTATCGGAAAAACTTGCCGTAGGAGACAATAGAGGGGCTCATAAAGTATTTAAAACAGCCTTAACTGTATTTACAGCTGTTGGAATGTTTTTTGCATTACTGTTATTATTCTCTTCAAATTATGTTGCAACAAACATATTATCAAATCCAGGGGTTAAATATACTCTTATGGTATTATCACCAGCAGTATTATTTGTTTCAATAGCATCTGTATTTAGAGGCTATTTTGTTGGAATGGAAAATATGAGCGCACATAGTGTAGCTCAAATAATTGAACAAATAGTAAATAGTATATTATCAGTTGTATTTGTAATGATGCTTGTTACAAAATCTCCTGAAATTATGGCTGCAGGCTCTACGGCAGCTACAGCAATATCTACACTCGTTGCATTATTATATTTAGTAATATATTATAGAAAAAGTAGAAAAGATATAAAGGAAAATGTAAAGAATTCTGTCGATGTAGAGCAAGAGGGAAGAAGACAAATTGTAAGGAAAATAATACATTATGTTATTCCAATTTCTTTTGGAAGTATAGTAGTGGCTTTAGCGGGTATGATAGACCTTGTAACAGTAATGGATGGACTTCAAAAATTTGGTTATACATTAGAGCAGGCAAATGAAAAATTTGGAATTATACTTGGAAAAGTAGATATATTAACATCAGTTCCACTTGCTTTAAATGTTGCATTTTCAACATCTTTAGTGCCAGTCGTAACTAGAGCAATAACAAGAGGTGAAAAGAAAGAAGCCATTAAAAAGATAAATTATTCTATGAAAATATCTTCTATTATTGCATTTCCATGTGCAGTTGGTTTATCTGTTTTAGCAGGTCCTATAATTGAAATGTTATTCCCAAACGCTAGTGAGGGTGCATATTTACTTAGAATAGAAGCTTTTGTTGTTATATTCTCTGTTTTAGCGCAGACAGCATATGGTTCTCTTCATGGATTAGGAAAATTATATATACCAGGAATTTCACTTCTTATTGGAGCTGTAACTAAATATTTTTTAAATGTAATATTCGTTCCTTTATTTGGTGAAGTTGTAGTTCCAATAACAACTTTAGTATATCAAGGTATAGCTGTTCTTGTATCAACTGTATTCTTGTATTCAACTTTAAGAACAAAATATGACAAAAACACCATTATTATTAAGCCATTACTAGCTTCGTTAATTATGGCTGTCGTGACAATATTAACATATAATTTAGTAAATTACATAACTATGTCGAATTCTGTATCTACAATGATAAGTATATGCGTAGCTGTTATAGCATACATGCTAAGTATAGTGAACTTGAATGTCTTAACAAACGATGAAATTATGGAACTTCCTTATGGAAACAAAATATGTCACTTTGTTAAAAAAATAAAAAAAGTTTGAAAAAAGTGTTGACAATATTCAACAAATAAAGTATAACATAAGTGTAATCTTAAAAAATAGGAGGTAAATTAAGATGAATAAAGGAGAATTAATCGCAAAAATCGCTGAAGAAAGCAAATTAACTAAAAAAGCTGCTGAAGCTGCATTAGATGCATTCGTAGCATCTGTTGAAGGAGCTTTAAAAAACGGAGAAAAAGTTCAATTAGTTGGATTTGGAACTTTCGAAGTTAGACAAAGAGCAGCTAGAAAAGGAAGAAATCCTTTAACTAGAGCTGAAATAAAAATACCTGCTTCTAAAGCACCTGTATTCAAAGCTGGAAAAGCTCTTAAAGAAATAGTTAATGGTAAATAATTAAATTTTACGAATTAATGTATCGCATATTTAATATGCGATATTTTTTATGCAAAAAAATAATATGATATATAAAGACAAAGCAGTAATTCAATGTTTACATAATTTGAAAAATGTGGTATAATAATAACGTATGTAATATAAATCTAATAATAATTTGTAGGAGGAGTATTGATGTGTAATTATAATGAGAAAGTAGTAAAAGAAAAGGAAGTCGAAGATAAAATTAATAGACTTAGGGAATTAAGTTATCAACCTCAAATAGACAGCGCAGCAAAAAACGAGGAATTAATACATATGATAAGAGAAGCAAAGTATTATATGTAAAAATTCTAAAAACTATTTTTATGATTTAATAATTTATAAGGAGGAGAGTCTGTGTTTAAGTCTAAACAGCAAAAATTAGAAGAACAAGAAGAACTTAAAAAGATTTTGCAACAGGAAGAGGATGAACGAGAAAGACAAAGAGAAGAACAAGCAAGAAAAAAGGCTGAGAAAGAAAAGCAGGAGCTTTTGGAGTATTTGAAAAATGGAATCGAAAACAACTCTATCGTATGTCTTTGTGAAGAAAGAGGTATACTAAAACAAATAGCATTAAATTATATGCTTGAAAAAGGATGGGTTTGTGTTCAGAATGATGCTTGTATGAATAAATATGGTGTAGTTTATGTTCTTACATTTGCAGAAAAAAGTTTTACAAAAGGTTTTATCAATGTAAATAAAATAGGAGAGACTAGTTAATACTAGTTTCTTTTTTTATATAATTTGTGGATTTATTTAATATGTAAAAATAATGTAAAAAAAGCTTAAAATATTGCAAAATGAATATATATGTAATATAATGAGGCGGAGGTAGATAGGTATGAGTAGACTGAGTGAATTTAAAAATAGTGTAAAAGGGAAAAAAATAGGATTAGTAGGAATAGGTGTTAGTAATCTTCCTGTTATTGAATATTTAAATTCTCTTGGTGCAAATGTAGTTTTATATGACAAAAATGAAAAATTATTGGAAGAACATAAAACTTTAAAAGAGATGAATTTAGAATGTCATTTAGGTGAAGATTATTTAAATCATTTATCTGGTTTAGATTATATATTTAGATCTCCTGGTATAAGGCCATTTTATCCAGAACTTGAAGAAGCTGAAGCAAATGGAACTATAATTACATCTGAAATTGAGATGCTAATACATTTATGTCCATGTAAAGTAATAGCTGTTACTGGAAGCGATGGAAAAACAACAACTACTACTCTAATATCTAAGTTTTTAGAAAAAGCAGGGTATAAGGTATGGCTTGGAGGAAATATTGGAAAAGCTATATTTTCTAAAATTGAAGAAATAAAAGAAAGTGATATTGTAGTTTTGGAATTAAGTAGTTTTCAGCTAATGACAATGGAGGAAAGTCCAAATATTGCAGTTGTAACTAATATATCGCCAAATCATCTTGATTATCATAGAAGTTATGATGAATATATAGATGCAAAGGCAAATATATTCAAACATCAAAAGTCAGGTAGCCTGATTGTATTTAACGCAGATGATGAAATTACAGAAAAATATTTAGAAAAAGTAAAAGATAGCATTGATATAAGATATTTTAGTTTAAAAAACAGATTAAACAATGGAGTATATTTTGAGAATAACAATATAGTTTCAAATATTGGTAATGAAGAAATTATAGACAGTAGAGATAATGTAAAACTTGTTGGGATTCACAATATAGCAAATATATGTGCAGCTGTGGCTGCTACAAAGTCTCTTGTTAAAAAAGAAGATATAATAGATGTAATAGAAAACTTTGGTGGAGTAGAACATAGAATAGAATTTGTAAGAGAAAAAGATAATGTTAAATGGTTTAATGATTCTATAGCATCTAGTCCAACTAGAACTATAGCAGGATTAAAATCATTTAATCAGAAAATTATATTAATAGCAGGTGGCTATGATAAAAACTTAGATTATGCTCCACTTGCACCATATATTTTAGATAAAGTAAAAACATTAATATTAATGGGAAAAACAGCACCTAAAATAGAAAATGCAGTTAGGAAGGAACTAGAAAAAGTAGGTGCAGAAAATAAATTAGATATAATTACTTTAAGCTCAATGGAAGAGGGGGTAAATTATGCTAATTCTATAGCAAAAAGTAATGATATAGTTGTACTGTCACCAGCATCAGCCTCGTTTGATATGTACAAAAACTTTGAAGTAAGAGGAAATCATTTTAAAGAGTTAGTAAATAACTTAAGATAATTTCCAAAATTACTTAAATATTATTAGCATTATAAATGTAAAATGAAAAGGAGAGAGATTTATGATTAAAATGTTAAAAAAAATGAATGTACCAAATAGGTTAACAATGCTAAGAATAGCACTAGTACCAATATTTATAGTACTTATGGTATTAGTAGAATTAAATGTATGGGAGTATATGAGATATGTTGCACTTGTAGTATTTGCAGCAGCAGCTATTACAGATGCTTTAGATGGAAGAATATCTAGAAAACACAATTTAGTTACAAACTTTGGTAAAATAATGGATCCTTTAGCAGATAAATTATTAGTAGCATCAGGATTGATTATGCTTGTTGGAACAGGAACAATTCCAGCATGGATTGTAGCAGTTATTATTTGTAGAGATTTCTTTGCGTCATCACTTAGAATGTTCGGTTCAGATAATGGAGTTGCTATAGCAGCTGTAAAATCTGGTAAGATTAAAACAATATTCCAAATGTTAGGTATTGCTTTTGCAATTATTGATACAAATCCATTTGGTGAATTTATAGTAAGAGGAACAAGTATGGGATTTATTGAACTTGGAATAAATGTATTTATGACAGTTTCAATTTCTTTAGCATTACTTGCTACAATTTGGTCATTATTTGATTATATTGTTAAATTTGGAAAACATATTGATGTTGAAAAATAATTAATTAGATATGGAGTTTGATGTTATGGAACAATTAAATTTGTTTAAGGATCAAAATGAAGAAAAAAACGAGTTAGAATTTAAAGAAGCAAAAAAAGAAGTAGCCAAGTTAAGAAAAGAAATTAGATATCATAGTGATCTTTACTACAATGACGATAATCCAGAAATATCAGATTATGAATACGATATGTTGATGAATAGATTAAAAGACTTGGAAAAAAGATTTCCAAGTCTTTTGACTAAGACTTCACCTACACAAATTGTGGGAGGAACTAATAGTAGTAGTTTTGATGAAGTCTCACACGATGTACCAATGCAGAGTCTTCAAGATGTATTTTCATATTCTGATGTAGAGGATTATGTGAATAGAATAGTTGGAGAATATGGAGAAGACATAGAATTTTGTGTAGAAACAAAAATAGATGGCTTATCAGTATCTTTAGAGTATGTAGATGGTAAGTTAGTAAGGGGGTCTACAAGAGGTAATGGGCTTGTAGGAGAAGATGTAACTGAAAATTTAAAAATGCTTGATGAAATTAAAGATGAATTAACTGAAAAAACCACTATAGAAGTAAGAGGAGAAGTTTACTTAAAAAGAGAACAATTTGATAACTTAAATGAAAAATTACAATTACAAGGTAAACAACAGTTAGCTAATCCTAGAAATGCGGCTGCTGGAACTTTAAGACAATTAAATCCTGAACTAGTTAAAGAAAGAGACCTTAGTATATTTGTTTTTAATATACAAAAATTACAAACAGGAGTTGTTACTAAACATAGTGATGGACTAGATTTATGTAAGAGACTTGGAATACAAACAATTGAATATTCTAAAGTTTGTAAAGGATTAGATGAGGTTTTAAAAGCAATAGATGAGATAGGTAGAAAAAGAGAAACGCTTCCATATGATATTGATGGAGCTGTTATTAAGGTAAATGATTTGTCTTTAAGAGAAACTTTAGGAACTACTTCTAAAGTGCCTAAGTGGGCAGTTGCATATAAATATCCACCTGAGGAAAGAGAAACAAAGTTAGTAGATATAAAAGTACAAGTAGGAAGAACAGGGCAAGTTACACCAATGGCAATAGTAAATCCGGTAAGAATTGCTGGTTCTGTTATTTCTAAGACTACACTTCATAATTTTGACTATATAAAAGAAAAAGATATAAAAATAGGAGATATAGTTAGAATAAAAAAAGCTGGTGATGTTATACCAGAAGTTGTTTCTGTTGTAAAAGAAAAAAGAACTGGTGAAGAAATAGAATATATTATTCCTGCAGTTTGTCCTATATGTAATGAAAAACTTGAAAAAGTAGGTGATGAGGTGGCACTTCGCTGCTTAAATAGCGAATGTGAAGCCCAAATCTATAGAGCTATTATTCATTTTGCTTCAAGAGAGTGTATGGATATTGAAGGTATGGGAGAAGCAGTAGTTGATTCTCTTATATCAGGTGAATATATAAAAGATGTAGCAGATATATATTACTTAAAATATGAAGATATAAAATCATTAGATAGATATGGTGCAAAATCTGCAAGAAATTTGATTAATGCAATAGAAAAGTCTAAAGCAAACAGTTTAGACAAATTATTGTTTGGACTTGGTATGAGACATATAGGTAAAAAAGCAGCTAAAATATTATCTGAAAACTTTGATGATATATATGAAATAATGAAAGCAAGTTATGATGAGATTGTTTCGTTAGAGGATTTTGGACCTAAAATGGCAGACTCTGTTTATGAATTTATGAGAAAAACTAAAACAGCTGAAATAGTAAATAGATTAGAAGAAGCTGGAGTAAATATAAAAGGTCAAAAAAAAGTATTAAATTCAAATAAATTAGAAGGTATGATGATTGCAGTTACTGGTTCTTTTGATGGGTATACTAGAGATAATATAGTAGAAATTATTGAATTAAATAGTGGTAAAGCAACATCTACTGTATCAAAGAAAACTAGCTTGCTTATAGCAGGAGAAAATGCAGGTTCTAAACTTATAAAAGCAGAACAAAATAATGTTAAAATATTAAGTTTAGAAGATTTCTTAAAAGAATATGATTTTTAGTATTGATATTAATCTCCTTAGATGATATAGTTATGTATGTAAAAAAATATATAATAAATTTAATCATTAATATGAAAGGAGATGAAAAAGATGAAAAGAATAGTTACGGTCTCAAAAGGTGTTGAGGCTCAGAAAAATTTTAAAAATGGTGGTTGTGGTGAATGTCAAACTTCTTGTCAAAGCGCATGTAAAACTTCTTGTGGTGTAGCAAATCAGAAATGTGAAAAAACGAAATAAGCACGAAGACAGTTAAACCATCAAAAGAAAACTCCCTCTAGTATGATATTTAATTATATTGTTTAAAGAGGGAGTTTTATGTGGACAAAATATACTTTTGTATGATATAATTGATACATAAGTATTTCTGATGATCGCGCGAAATGTGAGGAAAGTCCGGGCACCACAAGGCAGGGTGCTAGATAACATCTAGTGGAAGTGATTCTAAGAAAAGTGCAACAGAAAATAACCGCCATGAAAATGGTAAGGGTGAAAAAGTAGGGTAAGAGCCTACTAGCTGATATGGTGACATATCTTCGGTGTAAACTCCACCTGGTGCAACACCAGAATAAAAGGTTAAGTCGCCTTGACGTCTTTTGAATTGGTGGCAAAGAAATATGCAGTGATGTATATTCAAGATTAATGATCATCTAATACAGAACCCGGCTTATGGAATACTTATTTAAATTTGTTGTTTTTGTTTATAAAAATTTAAAAATAACAATTGACAAACACCAAAACATGTGTTATTATATTAACACGGTCGCGGGTGTGGCGGAATTGGCAGACGCGCCAGACTTAGAATCTGGTACCAACCGGTGTGAAGGTTCAAGTCCTTTCACCCGCACCAAATTATAACCTCCTATGTTATTAGGAGGTTATTTTTGTAAGGGGTAATAGTTTATGAAAAATAAAAAAGTTATAACAGGTATTATAGTAGTAATATTGGTTTTAATAGCTTTAATAACTAAGAATGATAGCATAATAAGTTATTTAAATCAAAATTATAATATAGATTTGGCAGTTAATTATGAAGAAGAAAATAAGTCTGATGACGAGAAAGAAAAAGCTAAATGCGAAGTTATTAGAGTTGTAGATGGTGATACTATTGTAGTTGATTATAAAGGCAGTGAAGAAAAAGTAAGACTTATAGGAATAGATACTCCAGAAAGTGTACATCCAAATGAAAATAAAAATACAGAAGAAGGAATAGTAACAGCTAATTATACAAAGCAAAGATTAGAAGGTAAAATAGTAGAGATTGAACTTGATGTTCAAGAAAGAGATAAATACGGGAGAATATTAGCATATGTATATATAGACGGCGAAATGTATAATAAAGAATTATTGGAGATTGGTTATGCTAAAATTGCAACTTATCCTCCTAATGTAAAATATGTGGATGATTTTACAGAAATTCAAAAACAAGCAAGAAAAAACAAAGTAGGATTATGGAGTTAATTTAAAAATAGGGTTAGATTTTGAAGAAGAAACTAACTCTATTTATTTTTTATAAGCAAGTATACATAAAACTTGATTTTTTATGTAAATTATGTTATAATTATAGTATCTTAAATAGTTTATATGCTATTTAAATAAATGGCAAGAGAAAATAATTAGGGGTGACCCGTTTATATATATAATTATAAAAATATTAAGAAGGTCCTCATGCAGAGCATGTAGGAGAAAAGGAGATTTAAAAATGAAAAAAATTACAACATTGGTACTTGCAGTTTTAATGGTTATGAGTTTAGCAGTTTCAGTTTCTGCTTACACAGATCCAACAGCTTATAACTATGGTTACAATTATGGCTATGGCTATAACCCCAACTATGGTTACAACAATAATTATGGCTACGGTTATAATTATTATAACTGTACTGGAATAAGAACAACATACTCTGATGAAGAATATCAACCAAGTGCTTGGTTTGATACCTATGCAGAGCAGTATGGCGTTGTATTCCATTTACCTCCTCAGATGCCTATATCAAGATCAGACGTATTTGCTCCAATAGGTAAAGCTATGAAAAATGCTTACGAAGATAATGGCCGGAATTTTTCAATGTCATATGGAGTGCCTTTCGTAGATTTTACTTGGGATTCATCTTTGTATGATGTAGCAGGTGGTCTTTACCAGCGCTCTATTATGAGTGGTTATCCAGAAGATAATACAGTAAGGTTCCCTAAAAACATTACACGTGCTGAATTTGCAAAAGTTCTTGTAGTAACAGCTAAGCAGAATGGTATTTACAGTATGTATAATAATGTAAATTCACAGTTTACTGATATTGAAGGACATTGGGCAGAACAGTTCATCAATGAATGTAACGCTATGGGTCTTATGTTAGGTAAAAGCATTTATGAATTTGCACCTGAACATACAGTAACATATGAAGAGTTTGTAACAGTAATGATCAGAATGGCAGAAAGAACAACTAATAGTTCATATGCAATGGATATTGATGATGTGGCTTATGGAATAAGTTCAACAATGGATATTGATTTTGAAGGTTATGGCTATGAAGAATTTGATCTTGCAGCTTATGGTAGCAAAACTATTTATTTGGAGACTGGAGAAACAACACAGCTTAAAGTTAAGGCAACTCCCTCTGATATTGAGCTTAGCAAATCTGACGTTAAGTGGGAAGCAGCAAGAACAGGTTATGTAAGACTTAGTAATGAGAAGATTGAAGATGACAGATATGCTGTTGTAACAGTTAAAGCTTTAAAAGAAGGCAAAGTTACTGTTACAGCTACAGCAAGTAGAGATGAAGACGTAAGTGTAAACTATACTATAGTTATATCAGATGAAGAATATGTAGATGACGATGTAAATGTTACAAGTATTAAAGTTAATCCTTCAGCTGTAGAACTTAAAGTAGGTGAAAGCAAATCAATAACTGCAACTGTATATCCTACAAATGCAGCTAATAAAGACATTGTTTGGGAATCATATAATGAAAAGGTTGCAACAGTTAATCAGAATGGAAAAATTACAGCAGTAGGTATTGGAACTGCAACCATAACTGCAAAATCTGAAGATGATAGCAGTATTATGGCAACAATTGATGTAACTGTAACAGCAGGAAATACTTCTAATGATACAACTGCTCCTACAGTAGAAATTACAGGCGCCAATAATGTTGCAGTTGGTCAGATGGTTACATTAACTGTAAAAGTTAATGAAGAAAACATTAGCAAATTCGAAATCACTGAAAAAGACCTCCTTGGTCTTACAGGTGGAGCATCTATTAACAAGATTAAGAAAGTATCTAACGATACTTATGAAATCACTTTAATGGGTGTTGAAGTATCAGCATTAGAACTTTGCATCGATGCAGGTGTAGCTACTGACGTAGCTGGTAATGTATCAGCAGAGTCTAACCCAGTAGTTATCTTTATTAACAGTGGAGAATAAAAATCTCAAAAAGCTAGGAATCATTTCCTAGCTTTTTCTTTATACAAAGACATATTTTTGTAAAAAATAGCCATAATATATTGCAAAAGAACTACTTGTGATGTAAAATACAGATATAAATTAGGAGACTAACTATATGAAGTCAATAGAAAATCTGTAAAAACATTAAAAATTTGTTATTGATAAAAAAAGAGCATGCTAACGCACAGATGTATATATTTGTTTTTTAAACATCTG
>JAZSQI010000036.1:0-71802 GCA_045537895.1 Clostridia bacterium | reverse complement strand
TAAGTGATCAATTGACAATAGAACAAATAGACCCTTTTAAAGGGTAGCGAGTGACAATTGCAAATGTCAGTCGCAAAAGGCCACTTTAGTGGATGCCAATAATATAGGCTTTCAGCCGAAAAGGAAAAACCACCAGCTAAGTTGGTGGAAATTTATTTGAGCCATATAAGGGACTATCGAGAGCAATCTCTTAAGAGATATCTTTGTTCGACAACTGCAATTTTTATTTCTCGCTACCATTTAAAAGTGTAGTGAGTGACAATTGCAAATGTCAGTTGCAAAAGACCACTTTAGTGGATGCTAGTAATATAGGCTTTCAGCCGAAAAGGAAAAATCACCAGCTTAGCTGGTGGAATTTTATTGTAAGCGTTTTATATACAAAAAACTCTAAAACTATTGAAAAACATGTAGAAATATGTAATAATATAAATATTAGATGAGTTAAAAAATATACTGGTTATATTATGCGCATGCGTAAAACAGTATATATAAGTTAAATAGTTTATAAATAAAAAAATAGAGGATAATAATGTTAAGTATATTTAAAAAAATAGTTAATAAAAAAAGAAAAATATTATTGTTACTTATGGATGCAGTGATAATAATTATCGCTAATGTTTTATCAACGATAATACTAAATAACAATCTCAATTTACAAATTGTTAAGGAAACATTACAATTTGCTTTAATATCTTTGGGTGTTTATGAGATATTGTTATTGTGGTTTGACGTATATAATAATGTTACGAAGTATGAAAATGGCAATTCGTATTTAATGTATGGATTTATATCGTTTGTTTCGTTTATTATTTTGCTTATAATAAAAATAGTATTTGTAAGAGATATTTTTGGGATTAGGGAACTTATCTTAGCAACCATTTTTATTGTGATGAGCTTAATAACTTATAGGGTAATACTAAGAATGATGCTCTTATATTTAGATAAAGGTAATGTTAAGGGAATTGAGAAGAAAAGACTATTAATTGTTGGTGCCAATGTTGCAACTAGAGATATAATAAAGTCTATTAAAGAAGGATTTGTTCAAGAGTATAAAGTGGTTGGAATTGTTGATAAATCGGAAGAAAAATATCACTTTAATATTTCTGGAATAAAAATAATAGGTTCTCTTAAAGATATTAAAACAATTTGCAAAGAAAAAGCAGTAGATGCAATATTTTTTACAGATATAGAAATGAATCCAGAGGAAAAAAGTAAAACCTTAAGAATATGTCAGGAAACAGGTGCTAAAGTTAGAATTCTTACTGATACTGCTAATATGATTAAGGGAAAAGAAATAAAGGACAATCTAAGAAATTTAAATATAGAGGATGTTCTCTATAGAGATGTTATAAAGTTAGATAACGAAAATATTGGAGATTTAATAAAAGATAATGTGGTTATGGTTACTGGTGGGGGAGGTTCTATTGGATCGGAGCTTTGTAGACAGATAATGAAATATTCTCCTAAAAAGCTAGTTATATTTGATATATATGAGAATAATTTGTACGATATTCAAATGGAATTACAGCAAATTTATGATAAGAATAAAATAGCTGGAATAATAGGGAGTGTAAGGGATAAGGAACGTTTAAAAGAAGTGTTTGAAGAATTTAAACCATATTTGGTTTTTCATGCAGCAGCCCATAAACATGTACCTCTTATGGAAGTAAGTCCTTTAGAGGCAATAAAAAATAATATTTTTGGAACATATAATGTTGTTAATTTTGCTGATAAATATTGTGTTAAAAGATTTATATTAATTTCTACAGATAAAGCTGTAAATCCTACTAATATTATGGGTGCAACGAAGAGAATGTGCGAAATGATTGTACAAGCAAAAAATAAAGTAAGTAATACAGAGTATGCGGCAGTAAGATTTGGCAATGTTTTAGGAAGTAATGGGTCTGTAATCCCTCTATTTAAAAAACAAATAGAAAAAGGAGGACCGGTTACAGTTACACATAAGGAAATTACAAGATTTTTTATGACTATTCCAGAAGCAGTACAATTAGTGCTTCAAGCGATGAGTTATGCTAAAGGTGGGGAAATATTTGTACTTGATATGGGGGAACCAGTTAAAATATATAATTTAGCTGAAACTTTAATTAGATTGTCTGGTCTAGAACCTAATATTGATATAGCTATAGAAATTACTGGTTTAAGACCAGGAGAAAAGCTATATGAAGAATTATTAATGAGTGAAGAAGGGTTAAAAGAAACTGAACATAAAAAAATATTTATAGCTAAACCTATGGACATTGGAATAAATGAAATAAATGAAAAAATATCTAAATTAGAAATTGTAGTAAACAGTAGCAATAATAATCTTGGGGCTATAAAAAAAGCAATGAAAGATATTGTGCCTACGTATAGAGAGGTATAATAGATTGTATAAGGAGGAGATATAATGGAAAACAAAAAAATTCAATTTTCACCACCTGATATTACAGATATAGAAATTGAGGAAGTTGTCGATACATTAAAATCTGGATGGATAACTACAGGACCAAAAACAAAACTTTTTGAAAGTAGAATTGCAGAGTATTGTAATACTGAAAAAGCAGTGTGTTTAAATTCTAATACAGCAGGATTAGAACTTATATTAAGAATTCTAGGTATTGGTTCAGGAGATGAAGTAATAGTTCCAGCGTATACATATACAGCATCAGCTAGTGTTGTTAATCATGTGGGTGCAAAAATTGTATTTGTTGATTGTCAGAAAGACTCGTTGGAGATGGATTATACTTTAGTAGAAAAAAGTATAACTTCTAAAACAAAAGCAATTATTGCTGTTGATCTAGCAGGTATTCCAGCTGATTATGATACCATATTCGATATTGTTAATAGGAATAAGGATAAATTTACTCCTATGTCTAGATATCAAGAAAAAATAGGAAGAATTGCTGTAATAGCTGATGGAGCTCATTCTATAGGAGCTAAATATAAAGGTGTTATGACAGGAAATATAGCAGATTTTACTAGTTTTTCATTTCATGCAGTAAAAAATTTAACTACTGCAGAGGGAGGGGCAGTAACCTGGAAGAGTAACATTAATATAGATAATGAAGAGCTTTACAAAGAATTTATGTTGTTATCTTTGCATGGACAAAATAAAGATGCGTTACAAAAAAGCAAATCAAGTAGCTGGGAATATGATATTAAAATACCTGGATATAAGTGTAATATGACTGATATAATGGCTTCTATTGGTCTTGCACAATTGAGTAGGTACAATTCAATATTAAGTAGAAGAAAAGAAATAGTTGAAATGTATGAAAATGCATTGAAAGGGTTTAATGTACAAGTATTAGAACATTATAACCAGGAGCATACTTCAAGTTTTCACTTATTCTTAATGAGAATTTTAGATAAAAATGAGCAACAGAGAAATGACCTTATAGTGAAACTAGCAGAATTAGGGGTTCCCACAAATGTACATTACAAACCTTTACCAATGATGACAGCATATAAAGAGTTAGGCTATGATATTAAAGATTTTCCAAATGCATATGATATGTATAAAAATGAAATAACTTTACCATTACATACATTACTAAGTAATGAGGATGTGAAGTTTATAATACAAAATGTAACGGAAGTGTTAAAGGAGAATTAAATTAATGTTATTATTAAAATGGAAGAAAATTCCAGATTATATGAAAAATGAACAAGTAAAAGAATACTATGAAATTATTAGAAAAAAGAAAATTTCATTATTAGTAAAAAGAATAGTTGATATATTATTTTCTTTAGTATTAATCATTATAACATTGCCTTTCATGTTTATAATAGCGCTTATCATAAAAATAGACTCTAAAGGACCTGTTTTCTACAGACAGGAAAGAGTAACAACTAATGGTAAAATATTTAAAATATTTAAATTTAGAACAATGATACAGGATGCTGATAAAAAAGGTAGTTTAGTAACAATTGGAGAAGATAATAGGATCACAAATGTTGGTAAAAAGATAAGAAAGTTACGCCTTGATGAGGTACCTCAATTATTTAATATATTTTTAGGAGAAATGTCGTTTGTTGGAACAAGACCTGAAGTGAAAAAATATGTTGATTGTTATACTGACGAAATGAAGGCAACATTGCTTTTACCAGCAGGTGTTACTTCAAGAGCTAGTATAGAATATAAAAATGAAGATGAAAAGATTAAAGAACATCTAAAAAAGTGTAATGACATTGATGCAGTATACGTAAATTATATTTTACCTGACAAAATGGAATACAACTTAGATTATTTAAAAAAGTTTAGTTTGATAGAAGATATGAAGATTTGTGTAAAAACGGTTTTGGAGGTGCTAAAGTAAATGAAAATATGGCTCATGCAACCTAGTGAAATAATGCCACTTGATAAAAACGATAGTAGATTATTAAGAACAGGGATGATGGCAGAAGAACTTAGTAAAAAGGGACATGAAATAATGTGGTTTTCTGCTACATTTGATCACTTTCAAAAAAAGCAACTTTTTGATGAAAATACAATAGTGAAATTAAAAGATAATTACTATATATATTTGATACATTCAATAAAATATAAAAGAAATATTTCAATTAGTAGAATAATTAATCATAAATTGTTAGCTTTAAAATTTAGGAAAATAGCTAATAAGTTGGAAAAGCCTGATCTTATATATGTATCTTTTCCTACAATTGATTATGCAGAAGAAGCAATAAGATATGGAAAAAAGAACAATGTACCAGTGATAGTCGACATAAGAGATTTGTGGCCGGATATATTTAATCATAATTTACATGGAATAGTTAAAATCGCAGCTAAACCATATATTTGGTATATGGATTATAAGACAAAAAAAATAATGAAAAATGCTACAGCAATAAACTCTATATCAGATGCTATGCTAAATTGGGGACTAAGAAAAGGAAAAAGAGAAAAAACAAATATGGATAGGACATTCTACATAGGTTATGACAAAAAAGATACTGTAGTGAAGGAAAATGACAAAATAATATTGAATGCTCATAAATTTAATATATCTTTTTTTGCAACAATTAATAATCAGTTTGATTATAAAAAAATAGTTGATATAGCAAAACGATTAGAATTAAAAGATAAGGATATAGTTATAAATATTTGTGGGACAGGCCCTAAGTTTGATGAACTAAAGAAATTAGCAAGTGAAGTTACAAATATAAAGTTGCATGGATGGCTTGGAAAGCAAGAATTAATAACTATATTGGAAAATTCTAAAATGGGATTAGCACCATATAATAATACATTTGATTTTCAAATGAGTGTTTCAAATAAATTTTGTGAATATACTTCATATGGATTGCCATTAATATTGACAACTGAGGGCTATATGAAAGAATTAATAGAAGAAAATAATTGTGGAGTTGCATCGTTAGATAGTGATTATATTTGTGAATATATATTAATGCTAAAAAATGACAATAAAAAATACAATGAAATAGCTTTAAATGCAAAAAAATTATATGATCAAAAATTTGTTGCAAAACAGATTTATAAAGAATTAGTAGAATATTTAGAAGAATTAAAGGAGGAAAAAATATGAAATATGCATTAATAGGTTGTGGAAGAATAGCACCAAATCATTTAGAAGCTGCTATAAATAATGAATTAGAAATAGTAGGGATTTGTGATATTGTTCCTCATAACATGGATAGTATATTAGAAAAATTACAAATAGCAAACGATAAAATAAAAAAATATACTGATTACAAAGAAATGTTAGAAGCAGAAAAGCCAGAATTAGTTGCAATAGCTACAGAAAGTGGTGAACATGCAAGAATAGCTTTAGACTGCTTAGATTTTGGAACACATCTTATAATAGAAAAGCCAATAGCTTTATCAATCGAAGACGCAAATAAAATCATTCAAAAATCAAAAGAAAAAGGCTTGGTAGTTTGCGCTAATCATCAGAATAGATTTAATAAATCGATTCAAAGAATAAGACAAGCTATTGAAGCTGGAGATTTTGGCAGAATGATGTATGGTACAGCACATGTAAGGTGGAATAGAGGACAAGATTATTATACTCAAGCTCCTTGGAGGGGAACATGGGCACAAGATGGTGGAGCTTTAATGAATCAATGTATTCATAATATAGATTTATTAAGATGGATGATGGGTGATGAAGTAGAAGAAGTTTGTGCTTATACAGATAACCTTAATCATGATTTTATAGAGGCAGAGGATTTAGGAATTGCGATAGTTAAATTTAAAAATGGTTCATATGGTATAATAGAAGGTACAACAGATGTATATCCAAAAAATCTAGAAGAAACATTATATTTATTTGGACAAAAAGGAACTGTAAAAGCAGGAGGTAAATCTGTTAATATATTAGAGGAATGGGTGTTTGAAAACCAAAATGAAAGTTCTGATATAATAAAAGAAAAAAATAGTGAAATGCCAAAAAACATATATGGATTTGGACATACACCGTTATATAAAGATGTTATAAATGCAATTAAAACAAATACAAAACCATTGGTAGATGCAGAAGCGGGTAAAAGGGCTTTAGAGATGGTTCTTGCTATATATAAATCTGCAGCAGAAAAAAGACCTGTTAAACTTCCGTTGGATAGTTGTTCTACATTGGATTTTGTGGGAAGATTTGATAAATAGGGGAGAAAGTTATGGAATTTATTGATTTAAAAAGCCAATATAAAAAACTAGAAAAAGAAATAAACAATAATATAAATAAAGTTTTGAAGCATGGACACTATATCATGGGAGAAGAAGTAAAAGAATTAGAACTTAATTTAGCAAAATATGTTGGAACAAAATATTGTGCGACATGTGCTAATGGAACAGATGCGTTAACACTTGCTATGAAAGCGTTTGATATTAAGCAAGGAGATGCAGTATTTGTACCAACATTTACATTTTATTCAACATCTGAAATAGTGTCTTTAGAAGGTGCTACACCAATATTTATTGATGTAGATGAAAGAACATTTAATATAGATATAGAAAAATTAGAAAGAGCTATAAAAAAAGTATTAGAAGAAGGAAAGTTAATACCTAGAGCTATTATTCCTGTTGATTTATTTGGCCAACCTGCAGAATTTGATAAAATAAGTAAAATTGCTGAGAAATATAATCTTGAAGTTATTGAAGATGGAGCCCAAGGATTTGGTGGTTCTATAAATGGCAAAAAGGCATGTTCTTTTGGGCGCATATCAACAACTTCTTTCTTCCCAGCTAAGCCATTAGGTTGTTATGGTGATGGTGGAGCAATTTTCACTGATGATGAAGAATTGTATAACAAAATACTTTCTTTTAGAGTTCATGGGAAAGGTTCATATAAATATGAAAATGTAAGAGTTGGTTTAAACTCAAGGTTAGATACTATGCAAGCTGCAATTCTTCTTCCAAAACTACAAGCATTTGAAGAATATGAGCTAGATGCGAGAAACAAATTTGCAAAAATGTACACAGAAAGATTAAACAATATTGTTAAAACTCCTAAAGTACCGGAAGGGTATGTAAGTAGTTGGGCTCAGTATACAATATTGTTGGAAAGTAGAGAAGAAAGAGACTTTGTTCAAAATAAAATGAAAGAACAGGGCGTACCAACAATGGTATACTATCCTATACCTCTTCACCTACAATCTGTATATGAAGGATATAATTTCAATTTAGATGATTTAAAAGTATCTGAAAAATTGTGTGGATGTGTTCTTAGTTTGCCTATGCATCCATATATGTCTGAAGAATTAATCAATGAAATAACAAGCAAATTGAAACAAATAATAGGAGAGTATAGATATGAAAAATAAATATTTCGTCCATGAATCTAGTTATGTTGATGAGCCATGTAAAATAGGTGAAGGAACAAAGATATGGCATTTTTCACATATAATGAAAGATTGTGAAATAGGAAAAAATTGTAATATAGGACAAAACGTTGTAATATCCCCAGATGTAAAATTAGGAGATGGAGTAAAAATTCAAAACAATGTATCTGTATATACGGGTGTAATATGTGAAGATGATGTTTTTTTGGGACCATCATGTGTGTTTACTAATGTTATAAATCCTAGAAGCTTTATATCTAGGAAAGATGAATATAGAAGAACAATAATTGGTAAGGGAGCATCTATTGGAGCAAATGCTACTATAGTTTGTGGTCATAACATAGGTAAATATGCTTTTGTTGGTGCCGGAACTGTAGTAACAAAAGATGTACCTGACTATGCATTGGTAGTGGGAAATCCTGCTAAAATAAGATACTATGTGTGTGAATGTTCTCATAAAATGGAATTTGTTGATAATTATTTCAGATGTCCAGAGTGTGGCATGGAATATGTTGTAGAAAATTGTATTGTAAGGAGGAAATAATAATGAGTATGAAAGAAAATTTATTAAACAAAATCGATAGAAAGGAAATTGTAGTTGGAGTAGTAGGACTAGGTTATGTTGGTTTACCTCTTGCAGTAGAGAAGGCAAAAGCTGGATTTAAAACAATTGGGTTTGATGTACAAGCTGAAAAAGTTAACATGGTAAATGAAGGAAAAAACTATATTGGTGATGTAGTAGATGACGACTTAAAAGAAATTGTTAATAGTGGAATGCTAAAAGCAACAACTGATTTTAGTTTTATAAAAGATGTTGATTTTATTGCAATATGCGTTCCTACACCTTTAGATGAGCATCAACAACCAGATATAAGCTATGTAAAAAATAGTTCTATAGCTATATCAAAATATTTAGGAAAAGAAACAATGGTAGTTCTAGAATCTACAACATATCCTGGAACAACTGAAGAATTAATAAAACCAATATTAGAAGAAGGTTCAGGATTAAAATGTGGACAAGATTTCTATTTAGGATTTTCTCCAGAAAGAGTTGATCCAGGTAATTTGGTATATAAAACTAAGAATACACCTAAGGTTGTTGGAGCAATAGGTAAAGATGCGACTGAAGTAATAGCTAGAATGTATAGAGCAGTGTTAGGTGCAGATGTTCATGAAGTATCTTCACCTGCAGTAGCAGAAATGGAGAAAATATTAGAAAATACATATAGAAACATAAACATAGGCTTAGTTAATGAGCTTGCTATGTTATGCGAAAAAATGGGGATTAGTTTGTGGGAAGTTGTAGACGCGGCTAAAACTAAACCATATGGGTTCCAAGCGTTTTATCCTGGTCCTGGTTTAGGAGGACATTGTATACCACTTGATCCATATTATTTAGACTGGAAAGCAAGAGAATATGGATTCCATACTTCACTTATTCAAGCTTCTGGTATTATAAATGACAGAATGCCAGAATATTGCGTAGAAAGAATAGGAAAAATGTTAAGTGCTAAATTTAAAAAAGCAATTAATGGTGCAAATGTTTTAGTGCTTGGAGTTGCATACAAGAACGATATAGATGATTATAGAGAAAGTCCTGCATTAAGAGTTATAGAAATATTAGAAGAACAAAGTGCAAATGTTACTTTCTATGATCCATGGATAAGTCAGTACAAATATAAAGGTAAGATTCATAATGGATTAACTGCTATTGACGAAAAAGTAGTTGCAGATGCAGACATTGTGGTGTTTACAGCTGCTCATAGCAATTTTGATTATAATATGATTCAAAAGAATGCTAAAGCCATATTTGATACAAGAAATGCAATGAAAAATATTACAGATAGAGATAACATAGAATTATTGTAGGTGTGAATAAATGAATAATTCAAAAAAAGTTTATATGGTTTTAACAAATGGGTTTGATCCAGATGTTAGAGTGTATAAAGAGGCTAAATATTTGGTCGAAAAAGGGTTTGAAGTTGAAATATTATGCTGGGATAGAAAAGGCGATTACAAAGAAAAAACAGAAGAAAAAATAGATGGGATAAAGATAACTAGGTTTGAAATCCCATCTATACCAGGTTCTGGTATGAAACAGATAATTCCTTTTTTAAATTTTGTGAAATGTGTAAGAAAACATTTAAAAGATAAGGAATATGGCTATTTGCATTGCCATGATTTTGACGGTATAATAGTTGGAATATGCACTAAGAGAGTTAAAAAAATAAAGTTGATTTTTGATATGCATGAAATATATGATCATTATGCATATGCTGATAATAAAATATTTAATATTGTGTTTAATAAGATATTAAATACCGTCAATTATGTTATATATGTAAACGAAAAACAGATACAAAATTTAACTGATAATCAAAAAACAAAATTAATATATTTACCTAATTATCCTGAAAAAAGTACGTATACACCTATAGAAAAAACAAAAAGCAGTAAACCGAGAATTAATTATATTGGAAGCGTTAGAGATTATGATTCTTTAAATAATTTAATGAAAATTGCAAATGAATGTGATGAGGTAGTTACTGGCATTTACGGTACAGGTGTGTGTATTGATAAGTTAAAAGAAAACAATAAAAATCAAAAAACAAAATTGTATGGAAAATATGATGGAATAAGAGATAGTGGGGATATTTATAGAAATACAGATATATTGTACTGTTCATATAATCCAAATATTTCGAATTGGAATAATGCTTATCCTGTAAAACTTTTTGAGGCAATTGTTACATTAACTCCAATTATTGTTAGTAAAAATACAGTAGCAGGAGATTTTGTTTTAAAAAATAAAATAGGGGAAGTAATTGAATATAATAATGTTGAATCATTAAAAAAGGCTATATTTAAAGTAAATAATAATTATCTAAACTATATTGAAAGCCTTAAAAAGATATGTGATACATATAAATGGGAAGAGATAGTTAAAAATTTAAAAGATATATATAACTATGAATAATATTTAGAAGGGATAAAAATGAAACAAAAAAAAATAATAATGCTATTAAATAATGGTTTTGCACCAGATTTAAGGGTTTATAAAGAGGCTAAATTTCTTAAGGAACAAGGCAATAATGTTGAGATTATTTGCATGGATAGAAAAAATGAATATAAAGATAAACCAAAAGAAATATTTGATGGAATAAATATAACAAGGTTTTATCCTAGAACAGATAAGACGACAAGATTAATAGATAAATATACTATTATAAAAAAATTAAAATATTTTATTTATTTTTTTTGGCTTTTAAAGTTTATTAGAGAAGTTAAAAAGTATTTAAAGAGTAATAATGAATATGAAATATTGCATTGTCATGATTTAGAAATGGCTTTGTGTGGGGTACTTTTTTTTAGAAATAAAAAAGTTGTATTTGATATGCATGAGTACTATTCTAATAAGAAAAACAAAATATTAAATTTTTTTATATCTAAAATAGTAAAATATGTACAGAAAAGATGTAAGTGGATAGTACATGTAAATGATTTCCAAGTTAAAGATGTAAGACAAAGGGAAAAACTAGTATATGTTCCAAACTATCCAGAAAAAAGAAAATTTACTGATTTTAAACATAAAGATTCTGAAAAATTAAGAATTAGTTACACAGGATATGTTAGACACTATATTCCTTTAATAAATTTAATGAAAGCTGTTGATAAACTTAATAATGTATATGTTACTATTAATGGTGAAGGTGGAGCATATCAAAGACTAAAGGATGATAGCAGAGAATTGAAAAATTCTGAATTAACTGGGAAATATGATCATAATGATATTGCAAAATTTTATGAAAATAGTGACTTGTTATATTGTGTATATAATCAACAAAACAAGAATGATGAAACTGCAATTCCTACAAAATTCTATGAGGCTTTGCTTACTAAAATACCATTAATTGTTTCAAAAAATTCTGCTATGGGAGACTTTGTTAAAAAATATAATATAGGATTTGAAGTTGATGGAACTGATTATATGGATATAAAAAATGTGGTAGATGAAATATTAAATAATCCTAATCTTTTAAAAGAAAAAGCAGAAAATATTAAAAACAGTAATTTTGAAGAATTTACATGGGAAAAAATTAGTTTAAATTTAAATAAAATATATTGTGAGGGAAAGTATGAGTAAGATTTGTAAAAGATGCGTAATGGATGATAAAAATACAGAAATATCGTTTGATGAAAATGGTTTCTGTAATTATTGTACAGATGCGTTAAAATTAAAAGATAAGATATGGCATAATAGCGAAAACGGGAAATTTGAATTAGAAGAGATAATTAATAAAATGAAAAAAGAGAATATGCACAAAAAATATGATTGCATATTAGGGCTTAGTGGTGGTATAGATAGTTGTTATACAGCATATTTGTTGAGTAAGTATAAAGTAAGGATGTTAGCCGTTCATATTGATGCTGGTTGGAATACAGAAGTTTCTAATAGAAATGTTAAATTACTATGCGATAAATTAGGAATTGAATTACATGTTATTAAAATTGATGAAAAAGAAATTTTTGATCTACAGAGAGCATATTTTTTAGCTGAAGTATTAAATCAAGATGTACCACAAGATCACATATTTTTTGCTTGCTTGTACAGATATGCATTAAAGCACGGTATAAAATATTTTGTTGGAGGAGGAAATTTTGCTAGTGAATCTATATTACCAAGATGTTGGGGATTCGATGCTATGGATGGAAAAAATTTAAAAGACATTCATAAAAAATATGGCTCTATAAAATTAAAAAGCATAAAACCTTTATCATTTTGGGAAATATTTATAAAAATACCATATATAGATAAATTAAATAAAATAAGACCACTTAATTATATTAATTATAATAAAGAAAAAGCTATAGACGAATTACATGATAAGATAGGATTTGAATATTATGGTGGAAAACATTGTGAAAGTATTTTTACTAGATTATATCAAAACTACATTTTACCTGAGAAATTTGGTATTAATAAAACAAAGGCTCATTATTCTAGTTTAATAGTTGCAGGTCAGTTAGATAGAAGTATAGCACTTGAAATGTTAAAAGAAAATGAATATTCAAACAATAAAGAATTAATGGAAGCAGATATTAATGATTTTATAAATAAAATTAATATTTCTAGAGAAGAATTTGATGAAATAATAAGTAACGGTATAATTAGAAAACATAGTGCGTTTAAGAACTATAGCAACAGAAGAAATTTCTTTAGAAAAATAAAAAAATGTATAAAAAAGATTCTATCAATTAGGTAAATACAAAGGAGAAATATAATATGCTTGTAAATAATAAATTACAATATATATTTGATAAAATAAAAAAAACTATAAATTCAAAATATTTTGAGATTATATGTGTTATGATATACACTTTTTTAATTTATTTTGGTTTTTTGGTATTTATTCAACCAGAAGTTTATGAGGAGAAAAAGACCCATTTTAGTTTGATAAAGTGTGTTATAACTATTCCTGTTATTATGTTTATATTTTATAGAATAAAAAGTGTAAAATGTTTGGAATTAGAATTTTACTTGAAAATATTTCTTTATTTAATGGTAATACCAATTTCTTGTGTTTACGTTGGAAAAGATTATTCAATAGGAATATATTTAGCTTTAATGTTGCAAATATTAATTATAATATATACAATAACTATCATGCAAAAGATTTTTCAAAAAATTAATTGGGAAAAATATACTAAAAAGATAAAAAAAATATTGAACAAAAAAATATTAACAAAATTAATTTTTACATTATTTATTATTAATACGTTAGTAGTATTAGTTGGCTGCTGCTATTATAATTCATTACCTTCATTAACGGCATTTAACTTAAATAATGTTTATACTGTTAGGGAAAATTTCTATTTGCCTAACATTTTAAGTTACCTATTTGTTTTTGAAACACAATTTATAATAACTTTTTTTATAATATTATTTATAGATAAAAAACAATATATATTGACAAGTATATCAATAGTATTACAGATTTTATTTTTCTTATGGAAGGGGGATAAAATTACATTATTATCTATACCTTTAAGTGTAGGGATATACTACATATTTAAACTTGTGGGGAATAACATAAATAAATTATTGCCAGCAATTTTTGCTATGACTGTTTTTGTTTCAATGCTAATATATGGAATTACTGCAATGGCTTTTGGGATTTTCGTTATGAGATTGTGCATAACACCTGCAATGTTGAAATTTATTCATATTGATTTCTTTTCCAAGAACAGCAAAATAGGGTTGGTTGGAACGATTATAAATTCAATTTTAAAGGAGCCAAATCCATATTCCGATATGCCGTACCCTAATGTTATAGCAGAGCAGTATTTTAATAAACCATCAATGTATTCTAGCACTGGTTTTTTGGCTGAAGGTTATGCTAGATTTGGGTGGATAGGAATTATATTAATACCAATAATATTAGGAATATTATTATTTGTTTTTTCTAAAAAAATAAATAGTAACAATAAGGGGTTTTTTATGGGAATTTCAATACTAGCATTTATGTCCTTGAATGAAAAGCATTTATTGCCTTCGTTGACTTTTGGAAGTTTATTATTGTTATATGTTGTAATCCTATTTTTTGAAAAAGATTACATAAATATAGGTAGAAAATCTAAAGAAAAGGAGTAATACATAATATGAAAAAAATTGTAACTATTATAGGGGCAAGGCCTCAATTTATTAAGGCAGCTATGGTTTCTAAAGCTTTAAAAAATAAGTTCGAAGAAATATTAGTACATACAGGGCAGCATTATGACAAAAATATGTCAGATGTGTTTTTTGAGCAATTAGAGATACCTGTTCCTAAATATAATTTAGGAATCGGTTCAGGTTCACACGGTAAACAAACCGGAGAAATGTTAATCAAAATAGAAGAAGTATTATTAAAAGAAAAACCAGATTATGTAATGGTTTATGGAGATACAAATTCTACTTTAGCTGGTGCATTAGCTTCTTCTAAATTACTTATACCTATAATACATATTGAAGCAGGATTACGTTCATATAATAAATCTATGCCCGAAGAACAAAATAGGGTTTTAACGGATCATTTATCGACTATATTAATTTGCCCTACCAATACTGCAATTGAGAATTTGAAAAAAGAAGGAATAACAGAGAATGTTTATTTGACAGGAGATGTTATGTGTGATTCTGTTTTATATTATTCAGAAATGGCACAGGCTAAAATTAATAACAAAAATATAAACTTAATACCCATTTATGAAAAAAAAAATGTAAATGATTGGTATTTAGCTACTATTCATAGAGCAGAAAACACAATGAATAACAAAGCTTTAGCAACTATTCTTAAAGTTTTTGAAAAATTAGATAAGTTAGTTATTTTTCCGGTACATCCTAGAATTAAAAAGATGATTGATGACTTAAATCGAAAAAATAAGTATAATAATATATATTTTATAGAACCAGTAGATTATTTAACAATGTTATATTTAACAAAAAATGCATTTAAGGTAGTTACCGATTCAGGTGGATTACAAAAGGAATGTTATCTTTTAGATGTTCCATGTATCACTATAAGAGAGCAAACAGAATGGGTTGAAACATTGTCAAGAGGATATAACGTATTAGTACAGCCTAAATATGATTTATTACTTAATGCAATACAAAATGCTAATATAGATGATAAAAATAAAATTAATTATTTTGGCGATGGGAACGCAGCAGAGAATATAGCTAAATTAATATAGTAGGAAAGGGAAAATATGAAAAAATTTAGAAATTCAGTTATTATAATAATGTTAGGAACTCTTTTATCAAAAGGATTAGGTTTATTAAGAGAGATTTTGTTGGCTAATAAATATGGTACAGGATATATTAGTGATTCATTTATTATTTCTTTAAATATTCCTACTATTTTAATTACTTCAATATCAGGGGCTATTTTAACAAATTATATTCCTTTACTTTCTCAAGCAGAGAAGAGCTCAAAAGAAGAAGCAAAGAAATTTAATGGAAACTTAACTAGTATTTGCTTAATTATGACAGTTATATTAATAATAGTGTTCTTGCTATTTACAGAAAATATCGTAAAAATATTTGCATTAGGTTTTGATAAAACAGGTATTGATTATTTGAGTAATATTTCAAGATTAACAATATTTTGTATGCCTTTTACAGTTATTTCATACATATTAAAAGGTTTTTCTCAATATAAGGAAAAATTTACAAGTACGGCATTAGAAGGAATAATTACTAATGCAGGGATGATATTAGGAATTGTATTAAGCTCTACTGAAAAGTATCAAATATTAGGCTATGGTGTATTATTTGGATATATATTAAATTTTATAATAACACTAATAATAGCAATAAGAAACAAATTTGAATTAAAAATAAATTTGGATTTTAAAGACAAGTACTTAAGAAGAATGGTTATTTTAACCTTACCTATATTATTGAATGATGTTGTATGGCAGATTAATGGTATAGTAGATAAATCAATTGCTAGTATAATAGGAGAAGGATATGTATCTGCGATAAATTATTCTCATTATATTGTAGATATGGTTGCAGCTATTTTTGCGACATCACTAGTTACAGTATTTTTTCCTAATGTTGTTAAGATGTTTAGTTCAGAAGGAATTGAAGCTATTAAACAAAAAACGTGTGAAATTTTAAAGCTGGTTATTTTTGTTTCTGTTCCTTGTATGATGTTAATTTTATTGTTTTCAAAAGAGATAATAAAATTACTGTTTTTTAGAGGACAATTTGATATATCATCATTAAACATAACGGCCACAGCTGTATCTATATATTCAATAGCTTTAGTTTTTGTTTGCATAAAAACAATATTGTTTAAAGTTTTTTACGCTATGCAAGATACCAAGAGTCCTACTAAATCGGCTGTTATAGCAATTATAACTAATATTGTTCTTACAATTACTTTTGCAAAACCATTTGGATATAAAGGAATAATTATAGCCACAGTAATTTCATCTGTAATATCTACAATTATGTTATTACAAATGTTTAAAAAGAAATATGGGACTTTATTAAACAAAGAATTTATAATGAATATATTAAAAATAACAATTGCTGCAACTATAATGTTTATAGTTTTAATGATATTTAAAAAATATATAAATCTTATATACTTTATTAGTAATTTTGTATCATTAATACTACAATTATTAATAAGTGCTTTAATTGCATTAATAACATATATTCTTGCATTAACAATAATGAAATATAAAATCAAATTAATCTAAGGAGGATATTAATGTCAAGAAGAAAAATAAATGATAATGAAATAGATAAACATGCTAATAAAAAAGTAAATGTATTCTTTAAAATAATTTGTTCTATCTTTTTATTAGTGAGTGTATTATTCTATATATATGGATTAAGTCTTAATATGTTGCCAACACTTTATCTAGTTGTTATAGGATTATTAGATTTAATTATAACAGGAGCAATATGTGTTGGAATTGCTAAAAAAAGAAAAAAGATAGTAATAAACATTATATGTATAATTATAGCTATTTTAATAACAGCTATATATGTTTTTTTGTATAGTTATTTAAATAAAACCATGTCTTTTATTAGTTCAATATCAGAGGAAATAGAGCAAACTGAAGAATATCATGTTATTGTATCGGCAAGTAGTAATTTTAGTAAAATAGAAGAAGCAGATGGGAAAAACATCCATGTATTCAGTAGAGGTGAAGAGTATGAAGATGTTAAAGAAGAAATTAAAACAAAAGCAAAAGTATTGTTTAAGGAAGATGAAAACTTAAATAAATTAGCAGAAGATATAATATCTCAAAAAAGTTATTTTGCTTTAGTAAGTGCATCACAATATGAGATGATTGATGATGAAATTTCAGATTTTGATAAAAAAACAAAAATAATTTATACAATTAAACACAAAATTGAAAAAAGAATTCAAGAACCGAGTGATAAAGAAGATAGTATATATTCTATTAAAAATGGTAGGTTTAATATATATGTAAGTGGTATAGACACATCTGGTAGTATTACAAATGTTGCAAGAAGTGATGCTAATATATTAATTACGGTTAATGCTGATACAAAGGAAATATTGCTAACTTCCATACCAAGAGATTTTTATGTTACATTACATAGTAAAGGAAAAAAAGATAAATTGACACATTCAGGAATGTATGGAATAAATGAAACCGTTGCTACGGTTGAAGACTTGTTTGATATTGATATAAATTATTATGTTAGAGTAAACTTTACAACACTTCAAAAATTAATTGATACTTTAGGTGGTATAGAGGTATATTCAGAATATGCATTTAGTAGTTTGGGCTATAGTTTTAGAAAAGGTACAAATCAATTAAATGGAAAGAAGGCTTTGATATTTAGTAGGGAAAGAAATACACTTCCAGGAGGAGATAGACAAAGAATAAAAAATCAACAAGCAGTTATTACAGCTATAATGAATAAAGTATTAAGTAGCGATACCATATTAACAAAGTACACAAGTATTTTAAGTGCGTTAGAAGGGTATTTTCAAACTAATATATCTCAAAATGATATAAGTGAAATGGTTAAGACCTTATTAAATGATATGTCTGGTTGGACTATTAAATCTATAAGTGTAAATGGAATAGGAGCAAATGAAATAACATATTCATATGGTTCACAATTGTTATATGTTATGGTTCCAGATCAATCAACAGTGGATAATGCAAAGCAGGAAATAAATAATATTTTGGGCAATTAACATATAATTTTAATAGATAATAATGCTTAAGCAAGTAAAATAAAGGAGAAAAAATGGTGAATAAATTTAAAATATATAAATTTTGTGTTATTGCAATTATACTAATAATTACTAGTTTTGTTATTACTAAATTAATTTGTTATGAAAAATGGCCAGAAATACCAGCTAATAAAACTTATTCGGAGATTGCAAAAAAATCAGTTGAAGAATATAAAGCAAGAAATTGTGACCATACAGTTTTTCTTTCGGAAAATGGTTATGATGCTTTTGGTGATTATTTAAACTGGTCAACATATAGAAATTTTTCCTCATTGAAAACTGATTTAGAAGGAATGGTTATGGTAGAATATGATGGATAGTATAGATATAATCCATGCACTACTGCTCAACATGCTTTAACTGTTTATGGTCAATATTTAAACGGAAAAGTGGATAAAGAAGAGTTTTTGAAAATTGCAGATTTTCTAATGTCTATGCAAAGTAAAGAAGGACAATTACCATACGAGTTTTCATATCCATATTATGTCGATAGTAAAAATTATTTTAAACCAGGATGGGTTTCAGGTATGGATTCGGGTCATTTTCTTTCTGTATTGGCTAGAGCTTATAATGTAACTAACAATTCCAAATATAGGGAGGCTGCTGAAAAAGAGTTGGCAGTTTGGAATAAACCAATAGAAGAAGGAGGAATGTTTACATCGATGTACGCATTACATAAATCTTTAAAAAAGTATAAAATTTATGAAGAATATCCATGTTTACCTCCAACGTATACTTTGAATGGCTTTATGTTTACATTAATAGGACTATATGACTGGAGCTGTGTTGCTGATCCAACAAGCGAAATAGCTAAGGAATATTTTGATTTAGGTATTAAAACTTTAGTACAGATATTACCATACTATGATATAGGAGGTTTTACAGCATATGATTTATCACATATTACATGGGGATTAGAAAAACCACATGTTGGTGTCCCGTATCACAGATACCACATAGTATTTTGCAAAATATTTTATGATATTACGGGAATCGAAGAGTTTAATTACTATTATAAATTATGGGCATCCTACGTTGAATAGAAGCAAAATATTCGATTAATATTTAAAAGACGCAGATTTTTAGTCTGCGTCTTTTCCAACTTTTTATGAATATATAATTATTTACTTAAGATTAGATATTAAATTATCTATCTCGGAGAGAAGGGAGGAGGAGTCTTTAGAAATTGCGTCTCTTAGCATTGTTAAATCTTTAACAATAGTAGCTCTTGATTCTTTAGTTTCGTCACGATACTCATCGGTATTTATACCAATACCATTACCTATAAGAGCTAATTTGATGTACATGTCTGCACGATCAATGTTTGTTTTTAATGTATGCTTTAATTTACGTCTTTCTTTTGCTGTCAAAATTAACACCTCATTAAAAAATATTCATAAAGTTAATTAGTTTTTAAAAAGTTGGATAAAAATAAACATCTTAACGTTATGTACTGTAATTACAATACAATCAAAATGTATTATCTAAATAATTATATCATAATATATAAATTTGTCAAGGTTACGTAAACTGTAATGTTACGAAAATATTACAAATATATTACAATATAAAAAATAGTTGAATAAAAAAATAGAATATTGTAAAATAATTACGAGTATAAGAGGTGAAAAATAAAATATGTTAACTAAAACGTTTGAAATCGCTGAGAGAGTAACACACACACACACACACACACACACACACACACACAAGTAATATCTAGAAATAGTCTAGATTTAGTTAGCATGCCTAAAAATATAAATATAAAGCTAGTTATGTAGTTTTTACATAGCTGGCTTTTTTGCGCCTAAAAAATAGTGCTGATATAAACACAATTAAGTTGTGATTATATATAAATATTGTTTAATAAAAGAAGAGGGAGGAATTGAAATGAAAATTAAACAAAAGAAGGGAATATCATTAATAGTACTAGTAATAACAATAATTGTAATGATAATCTTAGCAACAACAATTATTTTAGCACTAAATGGAAGTGGAATAATTGGAAAAGCAGGAGAAGCAAAAACTGCTACTAACGAGGCAGCTTTACTCGAAGCTGCAAATTTGGCAGCAGCAGAATGGGATCTTGAAAAAAACTTGGGAAATGCAGAGGAACCGAAAATTGACTATATTAAAACAAAATTATTAAAAAATGGTTTTACAGATGTAGAAATTAATAAAGTAAAAATAAGCGATAATGGAGTAGTATATATAAATGAATATGATATAATTAAAGTTCCGGTAGAAAATGTAAATTTGTACAATAAAGAAGAGATGAAGATAGGGTATTTTCAGAGAGGTCCAAAAGAAGGTAAAAATGATAATTATATGTTAACGGGGTATATACCAGTAAATCCAGGGGATAAATTATATTGGTCTGCATATGTACCAAAATATGCAGCGTTTGATTATCAATTTATAACTGCTTACTATCATCTTCAAAATGTAGTATATGTTGCATATTTTGATGAAAATAAAAATTTCATAAAAGAAGAGCAAACTGGTGGAAGGTCATTCGATAGTGACAATAATAATGAGCCAATTCCATGGGAAGTTCCAGAAGGTGTATCTTATGTAAGATTTTCCTTTAGTACAGGTAACGGTAAAGTAAAATTGGCAGATACACTTGTTATTTGTAAAAATGAACCACCTAAATATTATTCTGAATATATGAAAGCCTATGCAATTGTAGATTATGAAACATATTTACCAGAAGAAATTGATGTATGTGTAGGAGCAACATTTAATATATATAATTCAAACATATGTCTTAATTCACATTGGGAAGAATTAACATTTAAATGGGAGTGTGACATAGGAACAAGTAATAGTGATGGAATATCATTTAGTCCTACAAGTGAAGATATAGGTAATTATACAGCAAAAGTATCAGTATATAATGAAGATAATAAAATAGTTGATGGTGAAACTATAAAGATAAATGTTGTAGAAAATACAATTAGTAAAGAACAAGATATATTATTGATAGGAGATAGTTTGTCAAACAATAAATCGTGGATTACAGATGTAGAAACTATGTCAGATGGGAAGATTGATATTATTGAATCTGCAATTAGTGGTGCCTCAACACAAAATTATTATACGGCATCTACTATAGCAAATATTACAAATCCATTCTATAATTCAGAAAAAGGCACTTTTGATTATGAATATTATATAGAGACAAATAATGCAAGTTATGATTCGGTAATGGTATTTTTAGGAACTAATGATATGAATATTAATGGGTCGTATTATCCGAATAGAACACTTGAAGATATAAAGCTAAAAGCAATAGTAGATAATATAAAATCATATGATGCTGATTTACCAATATATTTAATAACACCAATGACTACAGTAAATAAATATTATAGAATAGGAACAGCATATAACTTCTTAAAATATTTCTATAGCACTTTTGGAACATATAATAATGTTACAATAGTTCCAATAGAGCTAGCTGTAGATATGGTAAATGACTTCGGAACAAGTGATTCTATACATCCATTGACAAGTGGTTATACAAAAATAGCAAATGTAGTATATAGTGCACTTTGTGCTAATATATAATATTTTGATTATTTCTAGAAAGCAATAAATATATTACAATTAAGTAATTGTTTATTGCTTTTGTTTTGCTATTTGAAGAAACAATCTATATTTACATTAATATAATGCGCTAAGAATTTTTAGGTGGAAATATTTTTAAGATCAGATATAAAAAGTAGGTAAAAAAGCTAATAGAATTACGTAAAAATAAATACTTGAAACCTTGCATTTTAAGCATATATATTATATAATTTTTTAGTAAAATATTACGTTTTGTAAGAAAGAAGGAATTAGTATGTTTAATGCATGGCATGATTTTAATATTAAGAGAATAAAAAAAGATAGATTTTGGGCGTTTATTGAAATACCTAAAGGAAGCAAAAATAAATATGAATTAGATAAGGAAACAGGACTTGTAAAGTTAGATAGAGTACTTAGTACATCTGTGCAATATCCTGCAAACTATGGTTTTATACCAAAAACTTATGCAAATGATGATGACCCTCTTGATGTTCTTGTATTGTGCCAAGAAGCAATTCCTCAGAGTGTTATATTAGAAGTAAGACCAATTGGAGTTATGCTTATGGAAGATGATGGTCGCTTAGATGAAAAAATTATAGCAGTTCCAGTAAAAGATAGAGTATATTCTTCGTTTAAAAAGTTAGAAGATTTACCTGAACATATAACTATTGAAATGGAACATTTCTTTAATGTGTATAAAGCATTTGAAGAGAAAAAAGTAGAAATCAGAGGATTTAAAGGAAAAGAAGAAGCAATTGAAATAGTTGATAGTTGTATAAAAGCATATAAAGAAAAATTTGGAAAGTAGGAATAAATATGAAAGAAAAGTTAGAAGCGTTAAAAGATAGTGCAATTCATGCAATATCAAAAGCTACTAGTGAGCAAGATATATTAAAAATAAAATCAGAATATCTTGGAAAAGATAGTGAAATTATGCAAGTAATGAGAAGTATGAAAGATTTATCTATAGAAGATAAAAAAATAGTAGGAAAGCTTGCGAATGAAATAAAAGGTTACATAGAAAAAAGTGTAAAAAGCAAAATGGATGAGTTAGTATCAAAAAAAGAAAATAAAAGAATTTTTGATAATACTGTTCCTGTAGATGAAGAAATAGGATCACTTAGCCCTATTACTATTGTTGCAAATGAAGTTGCAGAAGTATTAAAAAAGATGGGATTTATAATTGTATCTGGACCTGAAATGGAAAAAGAATATTATAACTTTGAAGCCCTTAATATACCTAAAAATCATCCTGCAAGAGATATGCAGGATACATATTGGACTGATTTAGGTGATGTTTTAAGAACTCATACTTCACCAGTACAAGCAAGAAGTATGGAAATATATGGAGCACCTCTTAGAATGGCAGCACCAGGAAGATGTTTTAGAAATGAAGATTTGGATGCTTGTCATGAAAATACATTCTTCCAATTAGAAGGAATGGTAATAGATAAAGAAGTATCTATTAGTAATTTAATATATGTAATGAAAAATATATTAAAGGAAATATATAAAAAAGATATAGAAGTAAGATTAAGACCAGGATTTTTCCCATTTGTTGAGCCAGGCTTTGAACTAGATATAAAATGCTTAATATGCCAAGGTGAAGGATGTCCAACTTGTAAAAATAGTGGATGGCTTGAACTATGCCCTTGTGGAATGATACATCCAGAAGTTTTAAGAATGGGAGGAATAAATCCAGATGAGTATAGTGGATTTGCGTTTGGTATAGGACTTACTCGTATGGCAATGATGAAATACAAAATAAATGATATAAGGGTTTTAAATTCAGGTGAAATTAGACATTTAAAACAATTTGGAATTAAATAAGGAGGGCGTAAAATGTATATATCAACTAATTGTTTAAAAAAATATATAAAAGATGCAGATACTATTGATTTTAAAAAGGTATGGCAAGACTTTACTATTCGCTCTGCTGAAATAGATGGTATAGAAGAAAAAGGTAACGATATACAAAATGTTGTAGTAGCAAAAATATTACAGCTTTCAAAGCATCCATCAAATGAAAAATATAATGTTGCAAAACTAGATATAGGTAGTGGCAAAAATATAACTGTTGTAAGTAGCGCAACTAATTTGTATGAGGGCATGTATGTTCCTTGTGCACTTCAAGGTGGAAGCTTAAAAGGGTTAGATAAAGTAACATCAGCAAATTTAGGTGGAGTTCCTAGTGAAGGTGTACTTGCTAGTGAAAGAGAACTTGGAATAAGCGATAGTCACTTAGGCGTAATGGATTTAGATAAATCATATGAAATTGGTGAAAACATAAAAAAATACATTCCAATTGATGATCTTATAATTGAAATAGATAATAAATCTTTAACAAATAGACCTGATATGTGGGGCCATTATGGAATAGCAAGAGAAGTAGCTGCAATATCAGAAAAAGAATTATTACCTTTAGAAATATTTGATGAAATAACAAATACTACTCCATTAAATATTAAAGTTGAAGATACTGAAAATTGTAATAGATATTCATGTCTAAAAATAGGTAATATAACTAAAAAAGAATCATTGTTAGATATGAAAGTTATGCTGTATTATTGTGGTATGAGGAGTATTTCACTTCTTGTTGATTTAACAAACTTCTTAATGTTAGAACTTGGTCAACCAATGCATGCATTTGACAGCTCTAAAATAGATAGCATAATTGTTAAAAATGTAGGAAATGAAAAGATTAAATTTACAACTTTAGATTCTGAAGAAAGAGAAATACCCGAAAACACACTTATGATATGTAATGAAAAAGAACCAGTAGCTATAGCTGGTATTATGGGTGGCCTTAACTCTGAAATTGATGATGATACAACTTCATTAATATTAGAATCTGCAAATTTTGATGCTACTTGTGTTAGAAAAAGTGCAACTAAATTAGGTTTAAGAACAGAGGCTAGTGCAAGATATGAAAAAAGTTTAGACCCTAATATGACTACTTTAGCAGTTAAGAGATTTGTAAAATTATTAAAAGAAGTAGATGAGCAAATTACAATTGATTCTAGACTTGAAGATATATATGTAAATGAAGTTAAAGAAAATATTGTACATCTAAAAAAAGACTACTTAAGAAAGTATATGGGATTTGTTTTAGAAGATGAGATTGTATGTAAAATATTAAATTCGCTGCATTTTAAAGTAGAAGTAGCTCAAGATGAATATATTGTTACAGCACCAACTTATCGTTCTACAAAAGATATTTCATATTCAGCTGATATAATAGAGGAAATAGCAAGAATATATGGCTATAATAATTTAAAAGAAGTACCATTAAAACTAGATTTAATAGTTACAAATGGAGATAATAAATACGATTTGGAATATGATTTGAAGAAAACAGTATCTACAGATACAGGATTTAGTGAAATTCATACATATTTATGGTATTCTACAGATTTATTAAATAAATATGGAATAGAAAAAGATGATAATGTAAGATTGGTAAATAAAAAAGATAACAGCATTATTCGTGATGATTTATCATTATCATTATTTGAACAATGTATAAAGAATTCTAAATATTATTCTGAATATGGTATATTTGAAATTGGAAGCACAATGACTAAAGAAAAAGAGGAAAGAATTTTAAGTATATTATCAGTATGTTTAAAATCAAATTTAGAAAAGAAATACATGGAGCTTAAAAAATTAGTAAATAAACTAATTAAGGCAAATAAAAATATATCAGTTTCGTTTGAAAGAGCTAACGTTAATAGAAAATATATAAACGAGGAATATTCTCTTGCTATAAAAGCAAATGGAATAGATGTAGGGTATATATCTGTTTTTGATAAAATGTTTTCAAAAGAATGTTCTAAAAAATCAGAGATAGTAAATGTTGAATTAAATGTAGAAAGATTACTTGAGATAAATAAAGAAGATATAGCGTATTTAGAACCATCTAAATACCCTGTAACTACAGTAGATTACACTGTAATAATGGAAAAAGATGATCTATATGATAATCTAGAAAAAGTATTAAATAAATATACTAATGATTATTTAATATCATATAATCTACATGATTTATATATTGACGATAAGAAAAAAGTTACAATAAGATTTACAGTTGGAGCTAATGATAAAACTTTAACTCATGAAGAAATACAAGTTGTATCTGATGAAATATTACAAAACATTGAAAAAAATGGTTATAGTATTGTTAAGTAGTTAAAAATATATAATTATTCTGCTTAAGTTATAAATATATTAATTTAGTATAATGATTTGAAAGGAGTTACTATGAAAGAAGAATTGAGTGATTTCTTAAAAATGGCGTACAAATATAATAAAGTGAGAGATTTAAAAGAAGCATTTGAAGAATTTCCAGTAGAGGATGAATGGCACAAAGGCAAAGTAGAAAATGTTATAATGGAATGTACTGAACATTATGATGTGAATTATAGCATTGGTGATATTGTATTCGTCAAAGAATATAGTTATTCTAATGGTAAAAAAGGGATTAATCACCTTTTTGTTATAATAGATAAAGATAATACGGCAGTACCTATTGAAAACTTTGGAATGCTTATATCATCTAATTTAGAAAAATTAAAGTTTAAAGCTAATAAATTATTAGAAAAAGATAATTTAAATCATTTGCATAAAGATAGTATAGTGAAAACAGATGTAATATATAAAATATTAAATGAACAAATAATGTTTAAAATTGGAACAATAGATAAAGATAAAATTGAAGAGTATAAAAATAGCTTTTATGATGAAATGAGAAAATAGTAAACATTATTTTTGTAAATGAATATATTTATAAAAAGGAGAAATAACTAATGGGAAAAACTGAAAAAACAAATTATATTGCTCAAAGTTTAACAGGCATATTAGACATTATAATATGCCTGCTCCTTTTTATAACTTCTATATATAAGGGTTCTTTCTATAAATCAGATTTTTTATTTCCCAACGCAATAATATCAATTATAGGTACTATATATTTAGTATATAAAATAATAAAAGAAGTAATAAGTAAAAGTGAAGATAAAAAAGTAAGACCAAAGTTAAAAATATTTTTAGATATGTTTATGCTTCTTTTACCTTTTACATATTTATTACCCATAATATTTAAGAAATATGTAAGTCTGCCAGATAGTATTTTTGAAATGCTTAGATATGTTAATATGACAGTTATTTATTATATTGTTAGAAATACTAAAAGCGAGAAAATATACTTAAATATATTTGTAATTATATCTATAGTTCAAAGTATATTAGGAATAGATCAACTAACTTTTAGAACATTTGAAAAATTTTTAAATACTATATCGACTGGGTATTTGCCAAATAATGATAGATTATCTGCTACAATTCAGTATGCAAATGTGACAGGAATTGTTATAGCTTTTGGACTTGTTATATGTTTTAATAAACTTTCTAATTTACTTGCAAAAAAGAATAAATATATAGAAAAAATAATTTGTGTTTTTGCTATTTTACTTGAGTTTTC
The DNA here is from genome assembly GCA_045537895.1 of Clostridia bacterium. Lineage (GTDB taxonomy): Bacteria > Bacillota > Clostridia > TANB77 > CAG-465 > CALXJE01. Next base: position 44,175 of record JAZSQI010000036.1, on the reverse strand, counting down.
TGCAATTATACTTACTGATTCTAGAACAGCAATAATAATATCAGCTTTGTTGTTATTTGTAGATTGCATACTAAATTTTGTATGCATAAGTAAAAAACAAGGAATATATAAATTAATATTAGGTATTTTTTCTGTTTTTTCAAGCAGTATAATAGAGATGGCTATATCAAGAAAAGAATATTTGAAGATATACATACTTTTAGGAATATTTGCAATAGCTTTTGTTTTAATTACGGAACTAATTAGAATAATTTTTAGATTTATAAATGAAAAAATAGTAAAAGAAAGTAGAGTTTTTAAAGTATTTGGGCTTAATAATAGATTTGTGAAAATTATTATTGTGATATTTGTTTTGGCTATTACTATAGTGCTTCAAATAGCACCTAAAAAATTAAGAATTGTTTGTAATACACAAGAGCCAGTAGAAATCGAGAGAAGTATATATGATTTTAAAGAGGGGGAAAATGAGCTTGATGTTAAAGTTAATACCTACAATTCTGCTAAGTATTCGGCTGATATTATAGAAATAAAAGAGAATTATACATCTAACGTGATAGCTAATTTTAACAATTATAATAAAGAGGAAAATACTTTTAATGTTGATTTTGAAGTTAGCAAAAATGCAAAAAAAATAAGCGTAATAATAAAAGTACAAGATGGAAATATAGATATAGAAAGATTTAAAATAAATAATAAAAATATAAAATTGTCATACATATTGATACCTGATAGTATAGTGTTTAAAATTAAAGATACATTAAGTGGAGCATATTATGGTGATTATCACAGATTGGAATATGTAAAAGATACATTTAAACTATTTATGAAAAATCCTATAATAGGAATTGGTGGAGAAGGATTTAAGCATACTTATGCAAGTGTTCAAAGTATAGGGTATGTGTCGAGTGAGGCCCATTCTGCCGTGCTTCAATCGCTTGTTGAGGTTGGAACAGTAGGAACAGTTGTATTTTTAGGAATACTTTGTGTTTCAGTGTGTATAATAATAAAATTAATAAGTAACTTTAAAAGATTTTCCTTAGAAGATAAAATGCATATATCTATGATAGCATCGATATATATATTACTTTTTAGTATAATGATAGTTGATTTAGCATTTTCATATGCATTTATGATATATGTTTTTGCTATAGTTACGGCACTTCTTTTAAAAGCATATATAGACACTATATTTATGTATGAAAAAATAAAAGAAAGTAAAAGCAAGATAGACTGGTCATATATAAAAATAGTAGTACTTTCAATGTCTGTGGTTACATTTGTTTATGCATCATATTTTTCTATAAATGCATATAGAGCAAGTTTGATTAAGGTTCCAAATAAATCAGGAGATTTAAATATACTTGAAGTTGCAGAAAATATTGCATATTTAGAATTAAAAAGATCTCAAGATAGATACGATATGGACTACATGAAAGAGTTAAATAAAGAATATTATAAATATAAAGAGCTAGTAACAGAAGGCTATATAAATGCAGGAAATGATAAAGAAATAAGAGAAGAATTAAATAAAGAGTTGAAAGGAGTAGTAATTAAAATAAAAGAAAATACGGATAAGATGCTAGAATATGAATACTATGATAAATATGTATTAAATGATGTAGCAGATGTATATATAGAAAATTACATTATATTTGCTGATATATACAAAGAGCAATTCTCTAGTGAAGAGGTAGCATACGCATTTTATTTAAATTATGCGTTAAAACTTACAGATAGAATAATTATGCTTAGTCCACTTTCAAATAAGGCAAATGAGATATATCATACTATGTGTAATAAATATATAGGAGAACTTGAAGACGATAACAAATATTTAAATAGTGATGTAGTTACAAAAGCTATAAATCAATTTAAAGAAAGAGTAAATTAAGAAAACAGGTGCTTGGTTTAGCATCTGTTTTCTTAATTTGTTGTTGAAAAATAAAATATAATGACTAGTTTTGTAATATAAAAAGAATTTATTGAAATTTTTGATATAATCTGTTTGTGCAAGGAGATGAGTAGTAAATATAGATAAGCATAATACAAATAGACAGATTGGAATAGTTAATAAAAGAGTAATTAAGTTATTAAATTTAGAATTCAAAAAGGAACTGCCAATATTAATAGGGGAAACTAATATAGAACATATGAAAAGGAAACATTTGGAGGATTATAAAAAATATGGAAAAGATATAGAAAAAATATTAAATAATCCAACATATGTTGCAAAGAATCCAATGCAAAATTCTATTGAGTATATAAAAGAATATTATAGTAATAATGATTTTATATTGGTGGCTGTAAGAATAAGCAACAGGGGAAATATGTTTGCAAAAACACTCTTTAAAATGTCCAGTAGAAAAAAAGAAATATATTTAAAAAAGGGATATGCTAAAAAATATTGAAAAAACAATAAATGTATGATATAATTTATTCATACATATAATATGTTAAGAAAGTTTCTGAGGACGGAACAGGCAGCCGTCGCCCTGAGTTAGGAGATGTAGGAATGTCACCCTACCTAAACTTTCATAAAAAAACAGGTGCTTTGTTTAGCATCTGTTTTTTTATTGATAAATTTATGTTTATTTTACCTTTTCCCCGTATATTTATTGACTAAAAGTGTAAAATAAAGTAAAATATATAAGTAAAAAAGGAGGCCTAAAATGGTAAAACCAGTAGTTGCGATAATAGGAAGACCAAATGTTGGAAAATCTACGTTTTTTAACGTATTAATAGGTGAAAAATTAGCAATAATTGAAGATAGACCAGGTGTAACTCGCGATAGAATATATGCAGATGCAGAATGGTGTTCACAGGTGTTTCAAGTGGTAGATACAGGTGGAATAGAACCAGAATCAGAAGATATAATTTTAAAACAGATGAGAAGACAGGCAGAGCTTGCTATGGATATGGCTGATGTTATTGTTTTTATAACTGATGTAAAAGCAGGAATCACAGTTCAAGATGAGGAAGTAGCAGAAATGCTTAGAAGAACAAGAAAACCTGTAATTCTTGTTTGTAATAAGTGTGATAATGTTGGAAAGCCACCAGCAGACATATACGAATTTTATAATTTAGGTTTAGGAGAGCCTATGCCAGTATCTGCTAAAGCTAAACTTGGTATAGGGGAAGTGCTAGATGAAATATGCTCTCATTTTCCTAAAACAAGTATTGATGAAGAAGATGATGAGAGAATAAATGTTGCAATAATTGGTAAGCCAAATGTAGGAAAATCATCTTTAGTAAATTATATTTTAGGTGAAGAAAGAACAATAGTAAGTGACATAGCAGGAACTACAAGAGATGCAATAGATAGCGATTTTGAAAATAATTATGGGAAATATACTTTTATTGATACAGCTGGAATAAGAAGAAAAAGTAAAGTATATGATAAAATAGAAAAATATAGCGTACTTAAAGCACAATCTGCAATTGATAGGGCTGACGTTTGTATTATAATGATTGATGCAACAGAAGGAGTTACAGAGCAAGATGAAAAAATTGCAGGTTATGCTCATGAAAAAGGTAAAGCTATGATAATAGCAATAAACAAATGGGATTTAATAAATAAAGGAGATACAACTTTTGATTCATACAAGAAAAGAGTAAGAGAAAACTTTAAATTTATGTCTTATGCTCCTATTGTGTTTATATCAACAAAAACAGGTCAAAGAGTTGAAAAATTATTTGAAATGATAAATAAAGTATACAAAGCTAATAACTTTAGAGTATCTACTAGTATTTTAAATGATGTAATAATTGAAGCTTTAGCAGTTACCCCACCTAATGTGGAAAAAGGTAAAAGATTAAAAGTATACTATGTGACTCAAGTAAGAAACAAACCACCTACTTTCGTAGCGTTTGTAAATGATAAAGAGCTTATGCATTTTTCATATCTAAGATATTTGGAAAATCATATAAGGAAGAATTTTGATTTAGAAGGAACACCAATAGTAATTATGGCTAGAGGGAAAAATGAAAAAGAGGTTTAATATTTGGAGGAATAAATAATGTTAAATGTATTTGTATTTATATTTTCATATTTAGTATGTTCAATAAATCCAGCAATAATACTTAGCAAAAAAGTAATAGGAACTGATATAAGAAAAGTTGGAAGTGGAAATGCTGGAACAACTAATGCATTAAGAACAATGGGAAAAGGCTGGGGAGCACTTGTATTTATACTAGATTCTTTTAAAGTAGTAGTATCATACTGGTTAATGCTTGTTTTAGTTAATTTGTTTGGTGATGGAGCTACAGCTGCTTCAAAATCTTTTTACTTAGTTGGTTCAATAATAGGTCATTGTTACCCTATATATTATAATTTTAAAGGTGGAAAAGGTGTTGCAGCTATGCTTATTGCTTGTTCAATAATAGCACCAAAACCAGCACTAGTTTGTATAATTGTAGGTGTTATAATTATAATAATTGGAAGAATGGTATCTTTAGGTAGTGTAAGTGCAATAGGACTTTTTGCAATTATGATACTTGTACTAGAACCTAAATATGCTGTTGGAGTATGTATAGCAGCCTTTATTATAATATACAAACATAGAGCAAACATAAAAAGAATTATAAATAAAGAAGAAAATAAATTATTTTAAGGAGTAAGTTAAATATGGAAACTGTAATTTCAAAAATAAAAGAAAGAGCAAGAAGTAATGTAAAGAAAATAGTTCTTCCAGAAAGCGAAGATATAAGAGTGCTTAAGGCATCATCAGTAGCTACAGAGGAGAATATAGCTAAGATAATAGTTGTTGGAAATAAAGAAAAAATAGAAGAAATTTGCAAAATTGAAAATATAGATTTAGCTGGAGTGGAAATAATTGATCCTGAAACTTCTGAGTATACAGATGGATTTGCAAAAAAACTTTACGAGTTAAGAAAAGAAAAAGGAATGACAGAAGAAAAAGCAAATGAGTTAGTACATGATTATATATACTTTGGTGTAATGATGATTAAAGAAAATTTAGCAGATGGACTTGTTTGTGGAGCATGTCATTCTACTGCAGACACTTTAAGACCAGCACTTCAAATAATAAAGACAAAAAAAGGAGCTAAATGTGTATCAGCTTTCTTTATAATGGAAATACCAAATTCTAATTACAAAGATGCATATATATTTGCAGATAGTGGGCTAGTTGAGTTTCCAACAGACGAGCAAAGAGCTGAGATTGCTATAGAATCTAGTGAAAGTTGCAAACTTCTTTTAGGAGAAGAGGCAAAAGTAGCAATGCTTTCATATTCAACAAAAGGAAGCGCTAAGTCTGATAGTATAGAAAGCGTTAAGAATTCACTTAACATAGTAAGAGAAAGAAGACCTGATATAAAAATTGATGGTGAGTTACAATTAGACGCTGCAGTAGATAAAACTGTTGCAAATTTAAAAGCTCCTGAAAGTGATGTGGCAGGAGATGCGAATGTATTTATATTTCCAGATTTAAACGCAGGGAATATAGGATATAAATTAGTTCAAAGATTTGCTAAGGCAAATGCTTATGGACCAATAACACAAGGTTTAGCAAAACCAATTAATGATTTATCAAGAGGATGTATTGCAGAAGATATCGTAGGAGTAATTGCAATAACTGCAGTTCAAGCAATGGGAGATAATAATTAGGAGGGATTATATGAATCCACAATATGTTGCAGCAAATGAGGTTCATACTATACCTGAAAAATTATCTGAATATTTAATAGAACCGTTTACTAATTTTGGCATTTTAATTTGTTTAATTATTATGTTTGCCAATATATATATGTTTAGAAAACTATGGAAGATAAAAAGAAGAGATTATATTGAAGTTATAAATTTATTTACTATCGGAATATATATAGTCTTTAGCATAATATCTGCTGTTTTAGTATCTAGACTTGGACCACATGGGGTACTTTTGGAGGATGATTGTGACAAAGCATACATGACTTTTCCAAGAGCTCTCTTTAGCATAGTTATTGCTATAAATATTATTTATTTTGTAATTAATCTTGTTACTAAATTAAAGAAAGATAAAGAATATAGTGAGAACGTAAAAAGAGGTTACTTTGCAGAAGAAAAAGAGAATGTAGAAACTGAAGAAAAATAAAAAACAAACATAAATAATCGAGTTAATTTTATAGATAATATAAAGGAAAAGATAGATATAGATGAGATTAAAGACAAAGTAAATAATATTCCAGAAGATATTAAAGATGCTATAGAAAATATTAAGAATAAAGATTAAAAGGAGATGTAATTTATATGGAAACAATGAGTTATAACAAGATAAGAAAGAAAAGAAAAAGCGTAGGAGTATATGCATATTTTCTATTTATAATACTTGGGACAACCCTTGTTGCTTACTCTATAATAAATGAGCCAAAACCTACGGTATTAGGAAAAGATCCGTTAAAAGATGTAGAAATATATGATGAGGAAGATAAGGCTGAGGAAGTAACAAGTACAAATACTATTAATTTAGATGATATAACATATGATGTAGCAGCTGAAGCAGTTACTAATAAAGAAGGTAATTTTAGTATTAATATGTCGCTTCCAGTAGTTAGTATAAACGGTATTGCTTTGGATGAAATAAATAACGATATTAAAAAACATTATGAAGATAGAGCAAGTACAATGCTTGAACAGATGAAAAATGCAGAGAATAAATTTACATATAAAGTAACACATAAAAAATATGAAAATAAAGTAGGAGATAGAAGAATTATTTCTATAACAATTCATGAGAGAATAATAGATAATGCGCTTGGTTCTACTACAACAGATAGAGTTGATGCATATAATATTGACTTGGCAGAAAAAAAATTACTTTCTCAGGAAGATACTGCTCTTGAAGTTTTAGGGTCAAATTATTCAGCTCTTATACGTGAACAAGTAAAAAGTACAGTTATTGCTTCAAAAATGATAGCTGAAAGCAAATATAATTATACTATAACTGGTATGGAACAATTCTATGTTAAAGAAAATAAATTCCACATGCTTTTAAATGAAGGAGAAGTGGTTGATAAAAGTTATGGCGTTGTTGATATAACTATAACAAAATAGAAAATTTAATTATACGAGAGGAGAGTTTTGGATGAGCAAAGATAGTAAATTAATAAAAATTATAGTATGGCTTTTAATAGGTTCTACTGTATTTACTGCATTTTTAGCGTTAATTTATAGTGTAATATAAAATTGTATTTTAGGAAGAGGTGAAAAAAGTTAATGAAAAATTTATGGAACATAATAATAGATTTTATGTATAAATTAAAAGATGTTTTAGATCTAACAAGCGCTTGGAGAGTTGTAGCGCTTGTAGTTGATATAACATTAGTAGCATTTATAGTTTTCTATGTCATTAGAATTATAAAACAAACAAGAGCTATGCAAATAGTAAAAGGAATTTTAATTCTGTTTGTGCTTATGATAATAAGTAAGGCGCTAGATCTTGTTATTCTTGATTTTATACTTACAAATGTAATGACGTATGGTATGCTTTTATTTATAGTTGTATTTCAGCCTGAGCTTAGAAATGCGTTTGAAAAATTAGGTAGAAAGAAAATAGTTGATATATTTGATTTTGATGATAAATTAAAAAACAAACAAATTGTTTCTGAGATAGTTAAAGCTGTTGAAATAATGTCATTAAAGAAAATAGGAGCTTTAATAGTAATAGAGCAAAGTACAAAAATATCAGATATAGCAAGAGAAGGTGTAGATTTATCTGCAAAAGTATCGGCTGAATTACTTCAAACTATATTTATACCAAGAACACCTCTTCATGATGGAGCAGTAGTAATTGGAGATAATAAAATAAAGGCAGCTAGCTGTGTACTTCCTTTAGCATCTGAAAATCTTGTTCCTAAAAATCTTGGTACAAGACACAGGGCTGCAGTTGGTATGAGTGAAGTATCTGATGCTCTTGTTATTGTAGTTTCAGAGGAAACTGGAACAATATCTTTTGTTGAAAGTGGAAAGATGAAAAGAGATTTGACAGGAGAAAAACTTACAGCAATATTATTAAAAGGTCTAGAAAAAAACAAAGATAAAATTGTTGCAACAAAAATGAAAGAAACTATTCGCAGTCAAAGATAAAAAAGTGTAATAAATATTTTGAAGGTTCATATATATTATTCGTAGAGGTGATATATATGAATACAATATTTCTAAAGGAAGTTTCTGATACTGTATTAAATGGTAAATTAATTAAATTAAGTTATACTAATGTGAGCGATGATGAATATATATTAGAACTAAACATCTCAAATAAAGCTATAAAAAATATTACAAAATATATTACTAATTTAAAACGTTTAGGTGAGCAACGTAATAAGTTAACATGGACTGATACATTAAATATGAAACTGACTTTAAACAGATTAAATAAAGATATAGCTAAAATCATTAAAAAGAATGATTTAATAGGCTATTCTATAATCTACTCTAATAACATAAAGAAAGATAAAAAAATAAAAGAATACATGGATGAAATATTTAATAGATTTAGTATAAACGAATATGTTAATACAAGTACGGTTAAAGAAAATGTATATAAGTACATTGATGAATATATAAAAAATAATGATTTAGGAAAAGAAAGCTTAAAGCCAATAATATTTTTAAATGATTCAAAGAACCTGGATTTTGAATTGGTAGAAAAATTAAATAGTAAATACAAAGAGATTACAGTTTTTTGTGATAATGGTGTTTGTAAAAGCTTTAGAAATAGAATTAAAAGAATTAATGATGAATATGGCTCATGTATTCAGGTGCTGGATAAAAAAGAAAAAGATTTTAGAAAATACAACGTATGTATTTTTGTTGATTTAGCAAGGACTGAATATAGCACAGGTAAATTTAGTAAAAAATCTTGTTTTATAGATTTTACAAATAAAGAAAATGACAAGTTTAATTTAAAATATATTAAACTAGAAAAGAAAATAAAAGAAGGCGTTTACTATTCAAATAAAATAAAAGAATTATATGAACAATATGGGAAAATTACAGTTTCAAATAGCATAATAAATTAAATAAAGAGGTGATATACAAATGATAATAGATATAAAATCGATATATTTAACTATTGCTGTATTAATGTTTATGGTTATATTATGTGTAATTACTATAAAAAAACTGATTAATATAAAAAGTAGATTAACAGCATTTTTAATGGTTATAGAAGAAATAATAGGTGTTGTAACATTTTCGTATTTGCTTACTTTATCGTATAAAGCTATGGAAGATTATGAAGTATTTGTTAGCAAATATGGACCTATGGAAGATAATTTTACATTTATATCTATATATTTTTGCGCATCACAAATCATTATGCTAATAATAATTGGAATATACAAAGCTATAAAAAGAAGATCTAGGTTAATTAAAAAAAGAAGAATTATTAAATAGAAGGTAACATAAATATTGACAAATATTAAATGATGGAGTATAGTATATTAGGTTAATTGGTTGGTATACTAATTAACAGGATATAAATATTAGGAGGAAATAACAATGGAAGAAAAAGAAGCAGTATTACTTACTGAAGAAGGATATCAAAAATTAGAAGAAGAATTAAAATACCTAAAGGGTACTAAAAAAATGGAAGTTGCTGAAAGAATAAAAGTTGCAAGAGAATTTGGAGATATTTCTGAAAACTCTGAATATGATGAAGCCAAAAATGAACAAGCGCAATTAGAAGCTAAAATAATTGAAATGGAAAATACTTTAAGAACAGCTAAAATAGTTGATAAAATATCAACTAGATCAGTTGGTATTGGTGTAACAGTTACATTATATGATTATGAATTTGATGAAAATGTTGAATATCATATAGTACCAGCAACAGAAGTTGATGTTATAGCAAGCAAAATTTCTATAGAATCACCTGTTGGTAAAGCTTTATTTGGAAAGAAAAAAGGTGAAGAAATAGAAGTTGAAATTCCAGACGGAGTTGCTAAATATAAAATAGAAGATATTAAAAAAACAGTTTAAGATAAAAGAATAGGAAGTGAATATAAGTGAATAATGAAAATGTAAATAATGAAGAAATAACTATGGAGGATATGAATAAACTTGTTGAAGTAAGAATTCAAAAGTTAAAGGAATTACAAGAAAAAGGAAAAAATCCTTTCGATGTAACAAAATATGATAGAACACATACAAGTTTAGATATTAAAGAAAATTACGAAAATTTGGAAGGAAAAGATGTGTCTATTGCTGGTAGAATAGTTGCAAAAAGAGTTATGGGAAAAGCTTCTTTTTGCCATATTCAAGATGGACAAGGTAGAATCCAAAGTTATGTTAGCACTAACGATTTAGGAGAAGAATCATATAAAGAATTTAAAACTTATGATATAGGAGATATTATAGGTATTAAAGGATTTGTATTTAAAACTAAGACGGAAGAAATATCGGTACATGCTAAAGAAGTAAAACTTTTAACTAAATCTTTAAGACCACTTCCAGAAAAATGGCATGGATTAAAAGATCCTGATCTTAGATATAGACAAAGATATGTGGATTTAATAGTAAATCCAGAAGTAAAAGAAACTTTTGTACTTAGAAGTAAAATTATAAAGGAATTAAGAAGAATATTAGATGAAAAAGGCTACATGGAAGTAGAAACTCCTATGCTTACAACAGTGGCAACGGGAGATAGTGCAAGACCATTTGTTACTCATCATAATACACTTGATTTAGATATGTATTTAAGAATTGCACCTGAACTTAATTTAAAGAGAATTATAGTTGGTGGAATAGATAAAGTATATGAAATAGGTAAGAACTTTAGAAACGAAGGAATGGATATAAAACATAATCCTGAATTTACAAATGTAGAGATATATGCTGCATATGAAGATTATAATGATATGATGAATATATCAGAAGAAATTATTTCAACTATTGCTCAAAATGTTCTTGGAACAACTAAAATAAATTATCAAGGAACAGATATAGATTTAACGCCAGGTTGGAGAAGAATATCTATGATTGATAGTATAAAAGAAGTTACAGGAATTGATTTTAATGAGATAAAAACAGATGAAGAAGCAAGAAAATTAGCTGAAGAAAAAAATGTTGAAATAGATCCAATTAAAAATACAAGAGGACATATTATAAATGAATTCTTTGAAACATTTGTTGAAGAAACTTTAATACAGCCAACATTTATTATTGACTATCCTGTAGAGGTATCTCCACTTACTAAGAGAAAACCTTCTGAACCAAGTTTAGTTGAAAGATTTGAATTATTTATTGGTGGAAGAGAATATGGTAATGCTTATTCTGAGCTTAATGACCCAATTGATCAACATGAAAGATTTGTAAAACAAGCCGAAGCAAAAGCTTTAGGTGATGAAGAAGCTGGTGGAATGGATGAGGATTTCATAAATGCACTTGAAATTGGGCTTCCTCCTACAGGTGGACTTGGAATTGGTCTAGATAGACTTATTATGCTTCTTACAAACAGTTATTCAATTAGAGATATATTATTCTTCCCAACGATGAAACCACTTGCGTGAGAACATTTTATAAATTTTAACAAAGCATAAAAGCTTGCAAAGCGTTCAAATAGAAATGAATGAGACATTATTAAATAATTTGACATATATACAAAAAGTTAATAAATTTTAATAAAAGTTTGCTGGTAGCATTCAAATTGCATTCAGTAATTAATAAAAAAGAATTACTTAAAAGATAAAAAATAATAAGGAGAATTAAATGAAAAACGATAAAATATTAAAGATAGTTTGGGCTATAAGTTTTATTATTTCAATTATTGTTTTTGTTATGACAACTATTGTTTTATCAGATGGTTACGAGATATACAATGAAACATATTATTTACTACTACTTATTATTGAATTAATAAATCTAATTTTTGGAGTACTATTTTTTAGAAAGAATAGAATAACTAAGGCATATGTAATTATTTATTTGATTTTTATTTTGATAACTTTTTTAATTCCGATATATCATAACGGAAATACTTATGCACCAACTGGTCCTAACAGCCATTTAATGGGATTAGCTTTTAATGAAAGATATTTAAATATATATGGGATAAATATTATAAAAATAATAAATATTTTAAAATAGTGTTTTATGCAACAGTACAAAATAAATCTCATTATGTAATTACAGAAAATATAGCATCAAAATCATATATGAAAAAGCAAAGGCAATAAATGAAAAGCGTAATAAGTGCTAATAGATTAAATTTGGTAGCATTCAAATTGCATTCATTGAAAACTAAAAAGTACTTAAAACTAATGAAAATAAAAGGTTTTAGGAAAATGCAAAAATGGTCAATGAAGCCGGTTGCGAAGAAGGATTAAATTAGGTAATCTCAATCATTAAACACAACATTTAATGATTGAGATATTTTATGTGACTCATATGTAAAAACTTGAATTTACAGCTTTAGTATAGTATAATTAGTTTGCAATTTTGGATAAAGTTAGCTGTTTGGATAAATGGAGTGATTTGTGTGAGTAGAAAAAACAAAATATCAATTGTAGTTCCTTGTTATAATGAAGAAGAATCATTACCTTATTTTTATGATGAGGCACTAAAACAAATAAATAAGATGGATTATGTAGATTTTGAACTTATATTTATAGATGATGGTTCGAAAGATAATACAATAAATATATTAAGAGAGCTTAGAAAAAAAGATAATAGAGTTAGATATATATCTTTTTCAAGAAACTTTGGTAAAGAAGCAGCTATGTATGCTGGACTTAAAGAATCAACAGGAGATTTTGTAGCAATAATGGATGCTGATCTTCAAGATCCACCATCATTGTTAGAAGAAATGTATAATACATTAATAAATGAAGATTATGATTCAATAGCTACTAGAAGAAAAACAAGAAAAGGAGAGCCTGTTATACGTAGTTTTTTTGCAAGAATGTTCTATAAATTAATAAATAAAATGTCTGATGCAGATATTGTAGATGGTGCAAGAGATTATAGATTAATGAAGAGAAAAATGGTGGATTCAATATTAAGTATGACAGAATACAATAGATTTTCAAAAGGTATATTTGGTTGGGTAGGATTTAAGACAAAATGGTTAGCTTATGATAATATTGAAAGAGTTGCAGGAAATACAAAGTGGAATTTTTGGAAATTATTTAAATATTCTTTAGAAGGAATAACTGCGTTTTCTACAGCACCACTTGTTATGTCAGCATTTATAGGAATTCTTTTTTGTATAATATCATTTATTATGATTTTTGTTATTATAATAAAAACTGTTGTGTTTGGAGATCCAACAAGTGGATGGCCATCTATGGTTTGTATAATGTTTATGATAGGTGGAATACAATTGTTTTGTATAGGAATTATTGGTCAATATTTAGCTAAAACATACTTAGAAACAAAAAATAGACCTATATATATTGTTAGAGAAAGTGAAAAAGATATTTAAAACACTATACTTATTCAAAGTATAAAAAGAAAAACACGGAGGGTTGCATGTCAAAAAAAATATTATTTACTGCAAATTTAGATTCGTTTTTTACTAAATTTTTAATTCCACAATTAGAGTATTTTAAAAATAATGGTTATGAAGTACATGTGGCAAGTAAATCTGAAGATATAGATATACCATATTGTGATAAAAAGTTTGATGTTAATTTTGCAAGAAGCCTTAATCTTAAACAAAATATTGAATCATATAAACAAATGATAGAACTACTAAAAAATGAGCATTATGATATAATCAGTTGTCATACACCTATGGGAGGAGCAATAACTAGACTAGCTTTTAAAAATCTAAAAATTAAAGATACTAGAATGGTTTATATGGTGCATGGATTTCATTTTTATAAAGGCTCATCACCTATTTATTGGTTATTATTTTACAATGCAGAAAAATATCTTGCTAAGTATACAGATAGACTTATTACAATTAATTTAGATGATTATGAAATTGCTAAGAAAAAATTTAAAACCGATGTTAGGTTAGTTAGTGGAATAGGTCTTGATGTTAGGAAATTTGATTTTAAAATGACTGAAAACGAAAAACAGGAACTTAGAAAAGAGTTGGGAATTAAAAAAGATGATTATGTTATAATATATACGGCTGAATTAACTGCAGAAAAGCGTCAACTTTGGTTAATTGAGACTTTAAAACAATTATTAAAAGATAATCAAAAAATACATATTTTACTTCCAGGTCAAGACTCAATGAATGGAAAAGTTCACGATTTAGTTGAAAAGTTAAAATTGAAAAATCAAATACACGTTCTTGGTTTTAGAAATGATATACCTAAGTTATTGAATATTGCTAATTTGGCAGTATCTTCTTCAATAAGAGAGGGATTGCCTGTAAATGTAATGGAAGCAATGTATGTAGGTCTACCTGTAGTAGTGACTGCGTGTAGAGGAAATAGAGATTTAATACAAAATGGAGAAAATGGTTATATCGTAGGAATAAATGATAGGAAGGATTTTTTAAATAAAGTTAAACATTACTCAAGTTATGACGAGAGAGAATTAAAAGAAATAAAACAAAAAAATAGTGAAATAATAAAAGACTATCTATTAGATAATGTTTTAGATAAAATTATAGAAATATATATAGGGGAATGAGAAAATAAATGAATGAACCAAAAGTGTCAGTTGTAATACCAGTGTACAACGTAGAAAAGCATATTGATAAGTGTTTAGAAAGCATTTTAAATCAAACATATAAAAATTTAGAAATTATATTATGTGATGACTTATCTTCTGATAATTCACTGAAAAAGTTATATGAATATGAAAAAAAAGATAGTAGAATAATTGTATTAAAAAACGATAGTAATCTTAAAGCTGGAGAAACTAGAAATAAATGCATAAGAAAAGCTACAGGTAAGTATGTTGCAGTTCAAGATGCAGATGACTATTCAGATTATACTAGAATAGAAAAACAAGTAAAAGTGTTAGAGGAAAGAGAAGAAATAGCTTTTGTATCGACAGCTATGTATAGATATAATGAGGATGGAATATGGGGTGAATATTATCCTTGGAATGCTGAACCTACAAATAAAGATTTCTTGTGGGGGCTTCCTTATGTTCATGGAACTACAATGTTTAGAAGAGAAGCTTTAAAGAAAGTGGAAGGATATAAACCAGGGAAAAATAATGCAAGAACAGAAGATTTTGATTTGCTTTTAAGATTACATATTGCTGGTTTTAGAGGTGCTAATATATTAGAAAAATTATATTATTATAACGAAAACATTGATGCTTATATGCGAAGAGAATATAAATATAGAATTCAAGAAGCAAAAATGAGATGGAGTGCGTATAAAGAATTAAAATTAATGCCTATAGGAGTAATTTTCGCTATTAAGCCTCTAATAGTAGGATTAATACCTAGAAAGATACAATATTCTATAAGAAAAAAAACAACAAAAAAAGATACAGAAAAAGAAAATATAAAAAGAGTGCTTCAAGTTGTTAGTAGACCACACTTAGGTGGAGTTGAAACGATGCTAATGAACGTATATAGAAATATAGATAAATCAAAAGTACAGTTTGATTTTACTAATCATGATAAAGAAGCAGGAAAATATGAAGAAGAAATTTTAAATTTAGGTGGGAAAATACAGTATATTGAACCAATAAGGCGAGTTGGAGTTATCAAATATATTAAAGGAGTAAAGAAACTTGTTAAAGAAAATAACTATGATATAGTTCATTCGCATATTAGTATAAATAATTCTTTAGTACTGCTTGGCGCAATGTTAGGTGGTGCAAAAATTAGAATTTCCCACGCTCATACAACTACTACAGAAAAACCTAATACACTTAAATATAATATTGCTACTGACGTTATGAAACTTTTAAATAAATTAGTTGCTACTAAATACTGTGCATGTGGAAAGCTTGCTGGAGAATTTTTATACGGGAAGAGATGCGTAAATAAAGGTAAAGTAATTGTGGTTAATAATGGCGTGGATGTAGATAAATTTAAAGAGTATTATGGGAGAAAAGACGAAATAAGAACTAAATATAAATTACCTTGTGATAAAATTATAATTGGACACATAGGCAGGTTTGATGGTCCTGTAAAAAATCATAAATATATATTTGAAATTATTAGTACTATGAAAAAACAAAAAAAACTAGATAAGTATTTGTTTGTATTTGTGGGTGATGGTGAAGCTCTTAAAAAATATAAAGAGTTTTCAAATAAAGAAAACCTTTCTGATAACATTATATTTTTTGGAACAACAAACGATATTCCAGAAATTATTCAAACCTTTGATTTTCTTATTTTACCTTCCCTTTATGAAGGATTACCAGTTGTGACTATAGAATCACAAGCAGCAGGGATAATGGCAATTGTTTCTGATAAGGTAACAAAAGAAATTGATTTAGGGTTAGGATTAATTCAATTTGTAGGAATAGATATAGAAAATATTAATGATTGGATTTATAATTTCGAAAATAATAGTAGTCAAGAACTTGATTATACAATTATTGATAAAAAAATGGATGAAAAAGGATATAGTATAAAAAGTAGTATAAATACTTTTTATAGTTTGTATAATGAGGAGGTATAGTTGTGATAATAAAAACATTTAAGAAGTTAGTAAATATGTTAACTGATGTAAAGAATTTTAAACTTGTTTTTCTTGTGGCATGTTTTCTATATACATTTCCATTTACATCAGCTTTTATGAGTTCTGTTATAAAAATATTTCTTGTATGGGCTGTAGTTATTGTGCTATATGATTTAATAAAGAGAAAAGAATTAACTATTAATAAAAAAAATTATTTATTGTTAATTATGATAGTTATAGCTGGTATAGGCTGTTTAACAAATTATAAAAGTAATTTAGTTGCTAATGTTGTAAATGTATTCTATATGTTTGTGCAAACATTTTGTATGACTATATATAGTAATAAAAATTTTAACTTAAAGAGTTTATTAAAAGAATTAAAAACATATTCTTATTTGATAGTTATTTTAACGATGGTATGTTCAATAGTATCTATTGTTATTTATATTGCAGGATTTAAATTTTCAGTTAATAATGGCTATCATAAAATGTTGATAGGTACATTTGAAGGAAGGTTATGGAGTATTTATGGAAATCCAAATACTTTAGGCCATTTTTCATTGTTTTCCATTTGGAATAGTTTGATTTTATTACACATTAATAAAATATTAGGGAAAAAACAAAACAAAACAATACTATATACTAATATTGTTATACAATGGATTTGTGTTTTATTATCAAATTCTAGATCATCTATGTTGGGTTCAATAATTTCCATAATTATATATTATATACTAAATACTGCCATAAAAAGTAAAAATGATGAACAAACTATTGTGAGATATTGTTTAAATAATAAATTAAAGTTGGTAAGAAAAACTATAGTTGCATTTGTATGTGTGTTTATTATATCAATGGCTTTAAAATATAGTATGCCACTTGTTTCAAATTTATTTAGTTTTATAAAGATAGATGGGAAAGAAATTGGAAATAATACAATTAACAGTGTCCAAAGAAAACCAAATAGCAGTGGAGACACATCCAATGGTAGATTTGAATTATGGAAAGCAGGATTAAAAACTTTCTCAGAAAAACCTCTATTTGGAGTAGGTATAAAAAATGTTAATCAAGTTGCAAATAAATATATGACAGAAAGAACTGTAAAAATAAAGCCTAGATTATCCGAAAATATTCATAATATTTTCTTACAAATATTAGCAGGGCATGGTATTTTTGCATTTATAGTATTTGTTTCATATTTTATAATAAAAGGAATAGATTATTTAAAATATTTATTGAAATATAAAAAGAATTGTGAGTCATTATATAATTTAATACTGTCATATGTTTGTCTAATCATAAGTATATTAGCAATAAATCTATCTGATTCTAATTTATTATATTTCTTTTCGTTATTTGTAGTACCAATTTTTTGGACCTCTATTTGTAATGTAGATAGACTTATTAAATTGAGTGAAAAAAACACAGATAAAAATAAAAAAGATGTATTAATACTGATTGATAGTTTAGCAGAAGGTGGAGCAGAAAAAGTATTAATTGATGTTACAAACAATTTAAATATGGAAAAATATAATATAGAAGTAAAGACTATATATAATGAGGGAGTATATAGGGAACAATTAAATGAGGCTATATGTTACACTTCAGTCATAAAAAGACCTAATATATGGAAGAAAAGGATTGTTAATAGACTTATAAAATATTTGCCTAGTAGATTTATATATAATTTGTTTATAGAAAAAAGGTATGATGTAGAAATTACATTTCTAGAATTTCTTTCAACTAAGGTAATATCTGGAAGTAATAGCAGTGCCACTAAAATAGCATGGTTCCATACCGATATATCAGAAAAAGGTATAAGCCCATTTTTGTTTAAAAATAAAAAGAAAATTATATCAGGTTATCAAAACTTCGATAAAGTAATATGCGTATCAGATAGTTCAAAGGAAAATTTTTGTAATTTAACAAATTTGTACCAAGATACAATAACTATATATAATCCTATTGATAAAGAACAAATTGTAAAGAAATCAAATGAAGAATGCGAATATATAAAAGACAAAAATAAATTTACTATAGCTACTGTAGGACGATTAACTGAACCAAAAGGTTATATGAGACTTTGTGAAGTTATTAATAAATTAAAAGATGAATATAACAATATTGAACTTTTAATAATAGGTGAAGGAACTGAGAGAAAAAAATTAGAAAAATACATAGAAGAAAATAAATTAAACAATTTTATCAAATTACTAGGATTTGTAAAAAATCCATATAAATATGTGAAGCAAGCTGATTTATTTATATCATCTTCACTTGTAGAAGGATTCAGTTTGGCATTAGCAGAAGCTATTGTGCTAGATGTCCCTGTACTAAGCACCAACACTTCAGGACCTTTAAATATTCTTGATAACGGAAAATACGGATTAATTGTAGATAATAGTTTTGAAGGTATATATTCTGGAATAAAACAGATATTATCAGATAAAAAACTATTATTGAAAATGAAACATGATTCTATAGAAAGGAAAGAGATTTTTAATATTAACAATACTATTAATGAAATTGAAAAGGTGTTTGATATTAAAAGTCCAATAAAAAAACAAGGTGAGGTTTTCTGTACCGTTTTTACTCCAGCGTATAACAGGGCTTATACATTAGAAAGGTTATATGATTCATTAAAATCGCAAACTATTAAAGATTTTGAGTGGTTAGTTATAGATGATGGAAGTAAGGATAATACAGAAGAATTATTTAGTAAATGGTTAAAAGAGAAAAATGATTTTAATATAAATTACGTTAAAGTTAAAAACGGTGGTAAGCAAAGGGCAATAAATAAAGGTCTTGATTTAGCTAAAGGAAAAATGTTCTTTATTGTAGATTCGGATGACTACTTAACAAATGATTCTATTGAAAAAGTATTTAAATTTGAAGAGACTATAAAAAATGAAGAAAATTTTGCAGGAATATCAGGATTTAGAGGATATAGCTTAGAAAAAACTATTGGACTAAAGTTAAATAAAAAATATTTAGACTGTCCAAATAATGAAAGAAATATTAATAATCTTTTAGGCGACAAAGCAGAGGTATACTATACTGATTTATTAAGAAGATATAAATTCCCTGAAATAGAAGGAGAAAAATTTGTATCTGAGAATGTGGTTTGGAATAAAATAGGTGGAACTGGATATAAAATTAGATGGTTCAAGGATATAATATACATATGTGATTACTTAAATGACGGTCTTACTAATCAAGGAATGGGCTTATATAAGAGAAATCCGAAAGGATATTTGCTATTTATAAGAAATAATATAAGATATAGCTATGTATCTATAAAAGGTAGATTAAGTCATTATTATGGTTATTATGATGCAGTTAAAGATAGTAAAAGTTTAAAAGATATAGCTATTGATTTACAAACAAGCACATTAAGCATAAAAATTGGAATTTTTGCTAAAAAACTTAAAGATTTATTTAAAAAACAGGAGAGTAGTAAATGAGAGTAAACAATTCTATAAAGAATTCTGCTATAGCAATGTTATCCAACATTTTAATTATGGTGATAGGATTTGTTTCACAAACAATATTTGTCAAAACCTTAGGAACTGAATATCTAGGCATAAATGGATTATTTACAAATATAGTATCAATGCTTGCAATTGTAGAGTTAGGTATAGGGCCAGCTATAATATATAGTCTTTATGGCCCTCTAGCAGAAGATAATAAAGAAAAGGTAAAATCGATACTTAAGTTTTATAAAAAGTGTTATACAATAATTGCATTATTAATATTTGCTATTGGATTATGTACAATGCCTTTTATAAAATACTTTGTTGATACGAATATAGAAATGAGTTTTTCAGGTGTATATGGAATATTTTTACTATTTATAATAGATGCAGCGTTATCATACATCTGCTCATATAAAAGATCAATAATCCAAGCTGATCAGAAAGTTAGAATTATTAACTTAATTCACGGGATAGTGTATTTTATAATGAGTGTATTGCAAATATGTTTCTTATTAGTAAAAAAAGATTATTTTATATATCTAATTATAAAAATAGTATTTAGAGTAATTGAAAATGTATTAATTAACATATATGCAAACCATAAGTATAGCTATATAAAAGAAAAAAAAGTAGAAGATATTGATGAAAAAGAGAAAAAATCTATATTTAAAAAAGTAAAAGGTTTAGTTTTCCACAAAATAGGTGGATTTGTTGTAATGGGAACAGATAATATATTAATATCAAAATTTGTTGGTATTGTTGAAGTAGGATTGTATTCGAATTATTATTTAATAATAAATTCAACAGCAACTTTTATATCACAAATTTTTACGGCGATTACAGCTAGTGTAGGGAATCTACTAGTAAAAGAATCTAAGGAAAAGTCATATGATATCTTCAAAAAGATAATGTTTCTTAATTTTTGGATATATGGCTTCGCTTCTGCAGCAATGTATGTGATGATGGAACCGTTTGTTACTATTTGGTTGGGTTCAGAATATTTGCTTGCAAATAGTATTTTAATAATATTAGTAATTAATTTTTATATGACAGGAATGAGAGCTTCAATTGGAACATATAAAGATGCTGCAGGAATATATTATGAAGATAGGTTTGTTCCAATTATAGAATCAGTACTTAATATAGTATTTTCTATAATATTCGTTGAATTATTTGGTATGGTTGGAATATTTATAGGAACATTTATGAGTTCTTTAATAGTAGTATTTTATAGTTTACCATACTTTGTGTATAAAAAAGTATTTAATAGAAATATATTGGAATATTACAAATTATATTTAAAATATGCTTTTGTAGCTTTTGTGTCAGTAGTTTTATCGCATATTTTGTTTGATTTTGCATCAGAAAGACTAATGATTACGAGTGATATTATTCAATTGATAGTTGCTATTATTACAGTAATATTGATACCTAATATTATGTATTTAATATTATTTGTAAAGACAAATGAGTTTAAATACTTTTTTGATTTGTTAAAAACATTTTTATCAAAAATCTTAAGAAGACGTAAAGAAGCTTAAGAAAATACAGATATATAATGTAAGGAAGTGATTAACTTGATAAATAAAGTGGAAATTTTTCTTAAAATGGCTATTAAATGGTTGCTTTCGTATTATGAAAAAATAACTGATTTTATAAGTAAAAGGAAGAAAATTTTTATTTTTCTTTCAATAGTAGTAATTGGATTATTAATTTGGGTACTAAATTGCAATACTCCAATGGCCGCAGATGATTATAGTTATTCTTTTATATTTGGAACAACAGACAGAGTAACTAGTATTGCTGATATTTTTAAATCTCAGGTTACTCATTATATGACTTGGGGAGGAAGAAGTATAGTTCATTTTATAGCTCAAGTTATGTTGATGATATCAAAAACATACATAAATATATTAAATACAGCAGTCTTTTTGATATTTGTATTTTTAATATATTTAAATTGTAATTATGGTAAAAAGACAAATCTGTTATTGTTTTTAGGAATATTTTTGTTAGTTTGGTTTGGAGTTCCTGCTTTTGGACAAGCCTTTTTATGGGTGACTGGAAGTGCAAATTATATGTATGGAATAACAATTGTTTTAGCATTTCTACTTATGTATAAAATAAGACTTGTAGGTAAAAAAGAATATAACCATAAAAATTTACTTTTAATACCAGCTTTTATATTTGGCGTCCTTGCAGGATGGACAAACGAAAATACTGCAGCAGCTGCAATAGTTATAGTATTTTTGTATTTAATACAATTTAAAAGAAGTAATATTAAAATAAATAGGGTTGATATAATAGCATTTATTGGATTAATAATAGGCTTTGTAATAATGATTGCTGCTCCTGGAAATTATGTTAGAGCAGAAGAATTTAAAGAACAAATACCGTTTATTATTACTATTATTAATAGGATAGTTGATTATTCTTTGTTAGCTTGTGAAATAGTATTACCATTAGTTGTTATTTATTTTATTACAGCTATTGTGAGTAGATATCAAAATAATAAGCTAACTACATCAGTTATATTTTTTATTGGAACATTAGCTGCAATATATAGCATGATACTTTCACCAGATTTTCCATATAGAGCTTGGACAGGTGTTATAGTATATATAATTATTGCGATAGGGACAGTTTATGCTGAGTTTGATGAAAATAATAGTTTAGTAAAAAACATGTCATATATGTTACTTACAATATTTATAGTAATTGCACTTAAAGATTATTGGTATGCGTTTAGAGAATCATCAAGAGTAAATTATGAATGGAATCAAAGAATAGAATATATTGAAAGTGAAAAAGGAAAAGGAAATTTAGAGTTAGAAGTGTATAAAATAGCTGTAAATAATAAATATTGTGGTCTTGATGGATTGGCTGATTTGTCAACAACTACAGCATATTGGACTAATGAAAATATTCGTATTTATTTTGGACTAGATAAAATAGTAGCTAAAGAATGGTAAGAGGTGAAAAGTGTATATGAAAAAATACGTAACAAGTGAACAAGTATCTTGTGGACATCCTGATAAAATGTGTGATCAAATAGCAGATAAAATACTTGATTTATGTTTGCAATATGATAAGGCAAGCAGGGTAGCAACTGAAGTTATGATGAAAAATTATGATGTTATAATAGCAGGAGAAGTTACTACTAAATTTGATATAACTGATGAGATTTTATATCAAGTTCTAGATGAGGTATTAACATATGTTGGTGTTCCAAATAAAGATAAGTATATTATAACAAATTTGTTAGACAGACAATCACCGGATATTGCAATGGGAGTTGATATTGGTGGAGCTGGAGACCAAGGAATAATGTTTGGCTATGCTACTAATGAGACGAAAGAGATGATGCCAATTGCTTGGTCTATAGCAAATAAAGCTTTAGTTAATTTGAAAAAGTTAAATAGCGATAAACTTCTTCCAGATGCAAAAGCACAAGTTACGATAGAATATATAGACAATGTGCCAAGCAGAATAGATACTTTCCTTATATCAACGCAGCATAAAGAGGAAACATCTCTTGAAGAAGTTAAAGAAATAGTAACTAAAATTATGATATATACTGCAAAAGAATATGATATGAACACGGATTTTAAAATATTAATAAACCCTACAGGAAGATTTATGATAGGTGGTAGTATTGGAGATGCTGGTGTTACAGGAAGAAAAATAATTGCAGACACTTATGGAGGATATGCACATCATGGAGGTGGCGCTTTTTCTGGAAAAGATCCTACCAAGGTTGATAGGAGTGCAGCATATATGGCAAGAAAAATTGCAAAAGATGTAGTAAGAAAAAATATGGTGGATAAATGTGAAATACAATTGTCATATGCAATTGGTGTAAAAGAGCCAATATCAATATTTGTTGATTGTTTCAATACAGAGAAAATTGAGTTAAGCGAAATAGTAAATTATATTAAAGATAATTACGATTTAACACCAAGAGGAATAATAGATGATTTAGATTTACTAAACGTAAATTATTCAGATACAACAGTTTATGGTCATTTTGGGAAAGAATATTTAAATTGGGAAAAATAATATGATGGGGTATTGTTATGAAGAAGATTTTTGATATTTTTATGAAATATTATATAAAATATAAAGAACTTGCTAATTATATAATTTTTGGCGTATTAACAACACTAGTTAATTATATTGTATATGTTATTTGTGCGAAAGCAATTAGAATTGAGCTAGTTGTTTCAACTAGTATTGCTTGGTTTGTATCAGTATTATTTGCATATATAACTAATAGAAAATATGTATTTGAAAGTAAAGTAACTAAGAAATCAGAAATGTTTAGAGAGATAGTATCTTTTTTCTGGTTTAGAATATTATCAGGTGTTATTGATATTGTAGTTATGTATGTTTCTGTAGATTTAATGGGAATAAACGATTTAATTATGAAACTAGCATCTAATTTTGTAGTTATAGCATTAAATTATATTTTCAGTAAATTATTTATATTTAATGATAAGACCGAAAATAAAGAAAAGAAAGAGTGTTATTCTGCGCTTGATATTGCTGATGCACCAGTAAATTTTTTTAGATACATTATTCAACTTGTAATAATGATAATTTCTATATGTATTGCTTGTTGGAATTTTAATATAATTAACCTTTTACTAGCAGTGTTTTTCCTTATAATAGTTGAAATAATATTAGAATGTATTGAAAATTATAAATATTCTAAAAAAGAGAAAAAAGATAACATATTTAAGAAAATATTTGTATTTTTAGGCAAAAATTTTCATTTTGTAATATTAATTTGTGCATTTGTAATAAGATTTGTGATGTGCATTAAATTACAAATCTTGCAAGAGGGAGAATTTTTAACAGTACTTAATACAGCTAAAGAATTAGTTAATGGTATTAATAATATAAATATAACACCATATTTTGCTTCTTATGCATATCAAACAGTGATGGTAATTTATGATGCTGTTATAATAGGACTTTTAGGCAGTGATGTATGGCTACATATCTTTGATTGTATATATGGAGCAGTTATATGTTTGTTTATATACCTAATATCAAAGGAACTATTTAGTAAGAAATCTGCTATTGTTGTTTCTATATTATATTGCATTGGAATATACGTATCAGCTTTGTGTGGGAAGTTAACAAGTGTACATATATTCACAGTATTTATATTAACAGCAATATATATGTTAATCTCGAAAAGATATAGTAAAATGAATAATATATTAAAATATTCTATTATTGCTGTTTTGCTTTCAGTTTCTAACATACTTAGACCAGAAGCTACTTTATATGTAGTAGTTATACTTGCATATGTAATTATAAATTCATTAAGTAAAGAAAAAATAAAAAGTGGAATGATTTCTGTAATTTGTATTATTACCATATTTTTCATTGTTAATATATCAGCATCATTTATAATAAAATTAACAGGTGTAAATGATGTAGGATTATTTGGAAATAAAACATACTTTGAATTAATAAATAAGGACGAAAGTAATATAACTTCTTTAAAAGAAAAGGCAATATCAATTGAGGAAAGAGAAAAAGCGTTTTGGACTTATTCCTCTTATGAATCAATATTTAGTAACATAGAAGAAAAAAATGTTTTAGAAATTATAAAATTATATGATAAATCTATCTTTCTATTTTGTACTATTAATATGGCAATAATAGTATTATATAGTAAATTTAGAAATATAGAAGATAAAAGATTGTATCTACTTTATATTATAATATTAGTTAATTTCTTTACATATATGTTTGCAGAAGTAAATGGAAACACTTCGTATATAGCAAAAATTATAGTATATATTTTAGCAGCAGGTGGCGTAGAGATATTTAGAAGGAACGCTGAAAAAGAAGCTAAAGAGCTAAAAATAAATAATTTATAGAGGAATAAATACTTGTTTAATATCATTACATATAGTATAATATGTGTAATGATATTTTATTTTTTATAAGGAGAATTTTTAATGTTTGATATATTTACAAGAGACGGTTTTTTAGAAATGCTATATTTTATACCAGCGTTATTATTATCGCTTTCTATACACGAATTTGGTCATTCGCTTGTTGCATATAAATTAGGAGATAAAAGTCAAAAAGCATTAGGAAGACTTACGCTTTCTCCATTTGCACACATAGATCCACTTGGCTTTATATTCATACTTTTATTTAGATTTGGTTGGGGAAAACCTGTATTAATAGATGATAGAAACTTTAAAAATAGAGCAAAAGGAAACATGCTAGTGTCACTCGCAGGGCCATTATTTAATATAATACTTGCGATAGTACTAACCGTTGTTCTTAAATTATTATGGGTATTTGGAATAACACCAGATACAATAACATCAAGTGTTGGTCAAATATTATATTATATGCTTAATATAGCTATACAGTTTAATATAATTTTCGCAGTTTTTAATTTACTACCACTTCCACCATTTGATGGATCAAAAATATTATATTATTTCCTTCCATATAAAGGAAAACAATTCATGAATAGTATAGAAAAATACTCAATTTGGATTTTAATATTTCTTTTATGGACTGGACTTTATTCGTACATAATATTACCAGCATACATGGGAGTTGCATTTGTAATTAATTTAATTTTAGGATTGTAGAAAAAGAAGGTAAAAGAATGATAATATTAGGAATTGAAACAAGTTGTGATGAGACTTCTATATGCATATTAAAAGATGGAAAAGAAGTTCTATCTAATATTGTATCATCACAAATAAATATACATAAAGAATTTGGAGGCGTTGTTCCTGAAATAGCTTCAAGACACCACATAAAAAATATATCATATGTTTTAGAAGAGGCACTAGAAAAAGCAAATATAAAGTTAGAAGATATTACAGCAATAGCTGTGACATATGGACCAGGACTTGTAGGAGCACTGCTTGTAGGAGTATCTTTTGCAAAGAGTTTATCCTATGCTTTAAATATACCATTAATACCTGTACATCATATTCAAGGACACATTGCTGCTAATTATTTAACACATCCTGATTTAAAACCACCCTTTATATCACTAGTTGTATCAGGTGGACATTCTCATATAATAGAAGTTAAAGATTACACAAAGTTTAAAATATTAGCTAAAACTAGAGATGATGCAGTAGGAGAAGCTTTTGATAAGGTAGCTAGAGTTTTGGGTCTTGGTTATCCAGGAGGCCCAAAGGTAAGTAAGCTAGCAAAAATTGGACAAGCTACATACAAGCTTCCTACAACTAAATTTGATAATTTGGATTTTAGTTTTAGTGGGATAAAGACAGCAGTACTTAATTTGGCAAATAAAGAAAAAGATAAATTAAGAAAAGAAGATTTAGCAAAAAGCTTTGAAGATAATGTATGTAATGTATTAGTAGAAAATACTATCAAAGTAATGAAAGAAAATAACATTAAAAATGTTGCCTTAGCAGGTGGTGTTGCTGCAAATGATGTTCTTAGAAAAACATTAGAAGAAAAAGCAAAAGAAAATAATTTTAATTCATATATACCAAATTTAGAGTATTGTACAGATAATGCTGCAATGATAGCTATGGCAGGTTATTATAATTATTTAGCAGGTAAATATACAAATAATTTAGCATTAAATGCTAAAGCTTGTATTAATATAGAGGAGGAATAAAGTGTCTATATACGCAATA
Organism: Clostridia bacterium; assembly: GCA_045537895.1. Classification (GTDB taxonomy): domain Bacteria; phylum Bacillota; class Clostridia; order TANB77; family CAG-465; genus CALXJE01. Next base: position 16,487 of record JAZSQI010000036.1, on the reverse strand, counting down.
TCAGATTTACACTTGTCCTTTAGTGATGATAGTAAATCAATGGAATTTTTTGGACCCGATTGGAAAGATTATGTAAAAAAAATAGATATCAATTGGAAAAATACTGTAAAGGAAGAAGATACAGTACTTATTGCTGGAGATATTTCTTGGGCAAATAATCTAGAAAATGCAAAAGAAGACTTTGCTTTTATAGATAGTCTTCCTGGCCAGAAAATAATTATAAAAGGAAATCATGACTATTATTTTTCTACAACGAAAAAAGTTAATGAGTTTTTAAAAGTTAATAATTTTAATACAATACATATACTATATAATAACTCATATGTAGTAGAAGATACTGTTATATGTGGCACAAGAGGTTGGGGCAATGTTGTAGAAGCAGAAGAAAAAGTTGATAATAATAAAATAATCAAGAGAGAATGTATTAGATTAAGATTATCATATAATTCTTTAAATGAAGAAGATAAGAGGAAAGAGAAAATTGTAATCACTCATTTTCCACCTTTTTATCATGAGTTTAGGGAAGTACTAAATGAAATAGGTGCAAATATTTGTATATATGGACATCTGCATGGGGATGGGCATTATATGGTTAGGCAAGGAAATATAGATGGCATTAAATATATAATGGTAGCAGGTGATTATACTGATTTTAATTTGGTAAAAATAAGATGATAAAGCGTGAGTGAATATTATGGAAAACAAAAATATTATATATGTTGATATATTAAAAATAATAGCTAGTATTGCTGTTGTGATAATCCATGTTGTTGCAATTGAGTGGTATACTATAAATCCAACGAGTTTGCGATGGCAGGCTTTAAATATAGCTGATTCGTTTTGTAGATGGGCTGTACCTATATTTGTTATGGCTTCTGGTATATTATTACTTAATCCGGAAAAGGATATCACTTTAAAAAATGTTTTTATTAAATATATAAAAAAGATAGTAATCTTATTAGTTTTTTGGCAAATTGTGTATGCATTAGTTCCATTTATTAATTCTGAGTTTAAAGTTTCTATTGGGATGATTGTTAATAAATATTTTGCAAGTCATTACCATTTATGGTATTTATATATGCTTATAGGTTTGTATTTAATTACACCAATAATAAAAAGTATTATTGATAAAAATAATGATAAGATTATTGAATATTTTTTGATATTGTGGGGCGTATTTCAACTATTGGTTCCAATGATAAATACAATTATATATGGTAATAGGGTAAATATGACAATACCTAATTTTAATATGTCATTAATAATGGGCTATGTAGGTTACTATATTTTAGGATATTATTTAAGTAAAAAACGATATAGTAAGAAAACAAGAATAATTATATACGCATTAGCAGTTTTATCTGTAATTTGTATAGTAGTAGGGACAAGCATTATAAAAATAAGAGAAAATACTAGATTTGCAGAACAATTTTTCTATGATTATTTAACATTGCCGGTATGCATTACAGCTATAGCCATATATTTGATTGTTAGAGAATTATGTGGTAAACTAAAATTTAAAGAAAAAATAAGAGCTATTATTAAAAAGATAGTTAAATTATCATTAGGTGTTTATTTAGCACATCCTATGTTTATTATTTTTATGGAAAAGTTAAATATAAACATGTTAAAATGGAATGTACTTGTTGCAGTTCCTTTAACAGTTGTTATAGTTTATGTTTGTAGTATGGCATTAACATACATTTTATCTAAAATACCTATAGTAGGAAAATATATTACATAAAGTAAAATAAAATTTTAAGGAGGTACTTATGATGAGGGAAAAGAGAAATTTTACGGCAGAAGAGTTATTAGAACATTTTAATAAAGATAACAACATGAAGTTGTCTTTTAGTGATGCTCAGGAGTTATCAGGAAATATAACTGAGCAGGATTTTGAGGATTTCTTAAAGGATAGTAATAACCCAATTGGTGAATATGAAAGTTTAACTAAGAAAATGAGAGTAAAAATACAAGAAATTATATCATCTTTAAAAGAGGAAAATATAAAAGAAGTAACTGAATCTGATGAAACAGAAGAAAAGGATAATTTAGATGAATTAGATGGGAAAGAAGAGTTAGATGCAGATAAGAAAGAAGAAGTTACTAAAAAAAGAAAACAAGAAAAGAGAAAGCAATCTCAAGATGAAGATGATAAAAAGTTAGAAGAAAAAGAAGAAAAAGCTGAAGAAAATAAAGAGGAAAAAGAAGCTCAAGAAGTACCTAGAAAAGATGAATATTTGGCAAAAGTAAAGAAATTACATGATATGAAAATTGTAGATTATAAAGAACAACTAAGAAAAGATAATACTAATGTTGACAAGTATTTTATAACAATGATGTACCTTCAAAGAAATATAAATAGGCAAAGAGATGCTTTTGTGAAAGAATATGGAATAGAAGAATTATCTGCAATTGAAAACCAGTATTTAAAAGAAGAGTTAAAATATGAAAAAACATTAAATATACGCATGGAAAAGGATTTAATAAGATTAAGAGCGCTTGACCAAAAACTAGATTCAATTTTAGATAAAATGCAGGCACTTCAAAACAGTTTAGAGATGGGAAGTATGTCTCTTGAAGATTACAACGATGAAATTAATTCTTTAGAAAAAGATAAATTAGATACTTTATGGCAAATAAATAGATTAAATCCTGGACTTTTAGAAGAAAAACAAGAAAATTTAAAATTAAGAGATAAATATGAAAGAAAAACAACAACAGCTAAGATAGAAAAAGAAAGAAAAAAAGAAATGACATCTGAAAATAAAGCTAAAGAATCGGCTCTTAATTATAGTGATAAAAAGCAAGATGGTATGGCAGAAATGGTTCATGAAGATATGAAAGATGTGATAAGTAGAGATATTACTCAAAAAGAAGAAAGATTATATGAATTAAGGAAAAAGTTAAAAGAAGTTAATATAGAAACGCCTGAAGGAAAAAAACAAGCGTTAGAATTAATTGGTGAAATTCAAACATTAGAAGCTCAAAAATTATCGCAAGAAAAACAAATGCAGAACTTAGAGAAAAATATGGAAGCAGGTGCTCAAAGTTATGGAGATTTAGAAACATCAGAAAAAGAGAGGGAACATGTTACTGAAGAATTTGAAGAGATGACAGATAATATTAATCCAAGTGAAATGTCAACTGATCTTATGAGTCAGCTTAAGAGTCAAGCATTAGAAGATCCTTCTACACCTGAACAGGCTGAAGAATATTTAGATAATATAAATGAGATAAGTGAAGATGCAGAGAAAGAAGAAAAAGAGCAAACAAATGATGAAAATGAACCTCCAACACTTTGGGATAGGAGAAAAAGACCATATTAGAAAGGAAATGCGATATGAGTGCAATTAAATATGAACTATTACATAAAGATAAAAATTCAGGGGCAAGGTATGGAAAAATTACCTTGCCACATGGCACATTTGAGACACCTGTATTTATGCCAGTTGGAACCTTAGGCACAGTAAAAGCAATGACGGTTGAAGAATTAGAAGAGATGGTTAAGGCTAATATAATACTGGGAAATACTTATCATTTGTATTTAAGACCTGGAATGGATGTAATAAAAAAAGCAGGAGGGCTTCACAAATTTATGAACTGGAACCATAATATACTTACTGATAGTGGTGGTTTTCAGGTATTTAGCTTAAATTCCTTAAGGAAAATAACAGAAGAAGGAGTAGAATTCAGATCACATTTAAATGGAGAAAAACATTTCCTATCACCTGAAAAAGCAATAGATATACAGCAAACATTAGGCTCAGATATAATGATGTGTTTTGACGAATGTGCACCTTATCCTGCTGAAAGAGATTACGTTGAAAAATCTATGGAAAGAACTACAAGATGGGCAAAGAGATGTAGAGAAGCTCATACTAATAGAAATACGCAAGCTTTATTTGGGATTGTTCAAGGTGGAATGTATAAAGATTTAAGAGAAAAAAGCGCTAAAGATTTGCAAGAAATAGGATTTGATGGCTATGCAGTTGGTGGCCTTTCTGTAGGTGAACCTAAAGATATAATGCTAGATATACTAGAAGCTACAGTTCCTCATCTTCCAGAAGATAAAACAAGATATCTAATGGGAGTTGGAAGTCCTGATTACCTTATAGAAGCAGCACTACGTGGAATAGATATGTGTGATTGCGTACTTCCTACAAGAATGGCAAGAAATGGTACTGCTATGACTTCTCATGGAAGGGTAATAATTAAGAATAAAAAATATGAAATGGATTTTTCTAAGTTAGATGAAGAATGTGATTGCTATACTTGTAGAAACTATACAAAATCATATCTTAGACACCTTATAAAGTGCAATGAAATACTTGGTGCAAGGCTTATGACAATTCATAACTTGAGATTTTTAACTAAGCTTATGGAGAACGTAAGGACAGCTATAAGAGAAGATAGACTTTTAGAATTTAGAGATGAATTTTATAAAAAATATGGTTATGAAAAATAATGTAGATATATTACAATTTTTGTAAAAATTGTAATATATCTTTACAAAGTAAAAAATATGTGATATATATAATTTATATAATATTCAAAGGATGAAAATGAATATGAAGAAAATATTATTTTTAGCAAGTTTTATGCTAATAGCTGTATTTGCTTGCAGTAGTGTTTATGCAGCAAACATGACTGCAGCAGAACTTTTAGCAACTGTAGATAGCAATAAAACTATTACTTTAGCAGATGATGTTACTTTAACTGACAATTTAGTTGTACCATCCGATGTTGAAGTTGTTGATTTGGGTGGAAAAACACTTACAATAAAAGGTGTTTTTGATTATGGTAGATCAAACCCAATAATAGTAAATTCTAAATTAGAAATAAAAAATGGAACAATAGCTAGAGATGCTTCAGTTATAAGAGGCTCATTAGTGATTGTAGATGGTGTTAATGCTGAATTAACATTAAATGGGGTTATTGTTGATGGTAAAAACGTAGAAGTTGGAGCACAAGGGTCTTATGATTATGCAACGGCTGGAGTTTATGTTAAAGCTGGAGCAAGTTTGACGGTAAAGGATTCTACATTACAAAATAATGTTAGTGGAATGTATGGTGGTGCACTTAAAGCAACAGGTGCAAAAAGTGTTACTTTTACTAATTCTACAATAAAAGATAACTATGCAAAAAACTCAGGTTCAGCGATGGGAATTGAAGGAGCTGAGGATGTTTTAATTGAAAAAACAATAATTTCTGGTAATACTGGAGATAACAATGGTACAGTAAGTATTCAAAAAGTTGAAACATTTACTTTTGATAAAGACTCTGTTGTTAAAGATAATAAAGCAAAAGAGGGCGCAGGAATACATATTGGAGATTCAAATGCTACAATAGCCGGAACTATAGAAGGAAATGAAGCTACTACTGATAATGGTGGTGGTTTATATACATTTTTATCTGATGATACTAAACATATTATAATTGAAGATACAGCAGTTATTAAAAATAACGTGGCTGCTGGAGCTGGTGGAGGCGTTTACGTAAATGGACCAAAAACAAATGCTGTGACTGGTCACATAACAATGATGGGTGGACTAATTACTGGAAATACTGCAAAAGGAATACCAAATGCAACTACACTTAAAGATGGTGGTGGTGCTGGTGTATATGTAGCTCGTGGAAATATGTTAATCGAAGGTGGAGAAATTAAAGATAATACTTCTACAAGTGGTATAGGAGATGCTATATTAGTAAGTCAAGCAGGAGGAAACACTAAGGCTGGTGTACTTGGAATTACAGGTGGATTAGTTGATGGTGAAATAAAAGTTTCTGATGACCATGGAACTGCTATCGTTCAAGGTGGAGCATTTACAGATGATGTTTCTGCATATCTTGAGTCAGGTGTAGCTAGTAAGGAAGTTAATGGAGTAAACTATGTAGGTGTTGAAGGAGAAATTACAGTAAAAGCTGGATTAAATGGAAAAGCAACAGCTCCTGAAAAGGCAGTTGAAGGACAACCTGTTAAAGTAACAGTAACTCCAAATAAAAACTATGAAGTAGCTAGCATAAAAGTTACAGATTTAGACGGAAATGAAATAGTTGTTAAAGATAATGCATTTATAATGCCTGATTTAGATGTAACAGTAGAAGTTACATTTAAAGAAATGAAAAAAGATGGTACACCAGCAACTGGTTCTATGAACGTTGTAATGCTTGTTAGTGCAGTTTTAGCTGTAGCTACATTTGGTGTATTAGTATCTAAAAAATATGCTAAAAACAATTAATTTAAATATATAAATTAAATATATTATTAGAGCAGAGTTGTGTATTCTGCTCTAAAATATTATGGAGGAATAATTATGCGCGCAGCAATAAAAAAACAAAATATTCGTATTACAAAAAGAAGATTTATAATTCTTCTATCAATCTTTTTAGTAAGTATATCAATAGTCGTTTTCTATTTATTTATTCATTTTAGAGATAACAAAACAAATAGTGATATAAGAGATGAATTAAATAATATATATGAAGATAATGGTAATGAGGAAAAACCAAAAGAAAAGACTAGAATAGAAAAGCTTAACGAACTTAAACAAATCAATCCTGATATAGTTGCTTTGATAGAAATAGATGGAACTAATATAAATTATCCTGTTATGCAAACAACAAACAATGACTATTATATGACTCATAATTATAAAAAAGAATATTCTAAAGATGGCTCGCTTTTTTTAGATAAAGCATATAATTGGAATGTACCAAGTACAAATCTTTTAATATATGGTCATAATAATGTTGGTAGCAGTGAGATGTTTGTAGAACTATTAAAGTATAAAAATGAAGATTTTTATAAAGCACATAAAACAATAAAATTTACTACACTTTCTGAAGAAGCTGAGTATGAAATAATAGCAGTATTTAAATCTAGAGTATATTATCAACATGAACAAAATGTATTTAGGTATTATTATTTCATTCATGCAAATAATGAAGCAGAATTTAATAATTATGTATCTAGTGCTAAAAAAGCTAGTTTATATAGTATTGAAGCTACTGCAAAATATGGTGATCAGCTTATGACATTATCTACATGTGAGTATTCTCAAAAAGATGGAAGATTTGCTGTTGTTGCAAGAAAAATAGTTAAATAGTAAAAGAATAAAAGAGCTTATATAAATCATATAATTTTAAGAGGTGATTTTATGAGCTTGTTTTATATTATAGGAGCAGATAAGAGAATAATTAATATTAAAGAGATGTATAAAAATGAAGGTAAGATAGTAGAAAGCTCTTTAGATGCAAAATATATAATTGCACCAACTCCATTTAGTAAAGATGGAGTAAATATTACAGGAACTAATATTAAATGTGAAGAAGGTGTAATGTGGTGCAAAGATAAAGTATTATTCTCAGGAGCAATACCAAAAGCAGTTAGGCAGCAGCTAGAAAAAGAAAAAATTAAATATTATGATTTAATGGAATATGATGAACTGGCTATATTAAATGCTATTCCTACAGCCGAAGGAGCTATAAAAATAGCTATGGAAAAGACAGACATAACTTTATGTGGTGCAAATGTACTTGTTTTAGGGTTTGGAAGAATAGGAAAAGTGCTTTCAAAAATGCTTTTAGGTATAGGTGCAAAGGTATATTGCGAAGCAAGAAAGTCAAAAGACCTTGCGCAAATTAAGTCAATGGGGTATAATGATGTAGATTTAAAAGATCTTGATAATTATCTTTCTAAATTTGACTATATATTTAATACAATACCATATATGATATTAGATAAATGTAGATTGGATTTAGTAAAAAAAGATGTTTGTATAATAGATTTAGCTTCTAAACCAGGAGGGGTTGATTTTGAATATGCTAAGGAAATTAATATTAATGCTTCATTGGAGCTTGCTTTGCCAGCTAAAATTGCGCCAAAATCATCCGCAATTTATTTTAAACAGATAATTGATAAGATAGTTCAAGAAATATAATTAATAGGAGGAAAACATATGACACTTTTACAATCAATAATTTTAGGAATCGTGCAAGGAATAACGGAATTTTTTCCAATATCTAGTTCAGGACATCTAATTGCAATTAGATATTTATTTGACTTCGGACTTGATAGCGAGAAAGCAGAAATGATATTTGATATAGCATTACACTTTGGTACTTTCCTTGCCATATTTATATTCTTCTTTAAAGATTTTTGGAAAATGATAACGGAAGGATTTAGATTTAAAGGAAAAGATGGTAAATTCAGCTTTAAAAATTTAAAACATGAAGGTAAGATAATGTGGTATATTGTAGCTGCATGTATACCTGCAGGTGTGGTTGGAATATTATTTGATGATATTATAGAAAAATATATTAGAACACCACTTGTAGTAGCTATTGCTATGGGAGTTATGGGAATAATAATGTATGTAGCTGATAAATTTTCTAAATCAGAAACAGATATGGAAGGACTTACATTAAAACAAGCAATGGGAGTAGGAATTGGTCAAATGATGGCAATGATACCAGGTTTTTCAAGATCTGGGACTACAATGACTGCAGCAAGAGCTATGAAAATAGATAGAAAGTCTGCAGCAAAATTTTCATTTTTACTTGGAGCGCCTGTAATGTTTGGTGCAGCACTGCTTGCATTAAAGGACTTAACACTAGATATGATAACTATAGAGTTTGTAGTTGGTGTTGTAGTATCATTCATTGTAGGACTAATTTCAATTAAAGCTTTAATGAAAATTGTAGAAAAAATAGGGTTTGGAATTTTTGCTATATATAGAGTAGTTTTAGCAGCCATAATATTAATAACAATATGGATAAGATAAAATAAGTAGGTGGATAGATTAATGGGAGAAATAATAAACGTAAAAGATATAATTGAAAGAAGAAAGTTAGATTTAAAAGAAAAGATATGCGCTTTACAAAAGGAAGGAATAAATCCGAAACTTGTAGTTATACACGCAAATCAAGATGAAGCATCAAATGTATATATATCTAAAAAAAGGAAGATGTGTGAGGAACTAGGAATTCTTGAGGAAGAATATGATTTTGATGAAAATGTAACTGAGAAAGAAATATTGGATTTAATAAAGAAGTTGAACTTAGATGAAAGCGTCCATGGAATATTAGTTCAGCTCCCTATATTTAGACATTTAGATACAGCTAATATTCTAGAAGCTATTTCTCCTAATAAAGATGTAGATGGATTTCATCCAATAAACATTGGAAAAATCATGCAAGGGGTTGGAGGATTAGCACCATGCACTCCAAAGGGAGTAATGACTATACTTGAAGAGATGGGTATAGATATTGAAGGAAAGAATGTAACTGTTGTGGGAAGAAGTATAATAGTTGGAAGACCTATGGGTGCGTTACTTTTAAACAAAGGAGCAACTGTAACGACTTGTCATTCTAAGACAAGAAACCTTAAAGAGCATACAAAAAATGCTGATATATTAGTTGTAGCAGTTGGGCATCCTCATCTAATAACGGAAGATATGGTTAAAGAAGGAGCTACTGTTATAGATGTTGGAATAAATAGAGTAGATGGAAAATTAATAGGAGATGTAGATACAGAAAATGTATTAAAAAAAGCAAAGTATATAACTCCTGTTCCTGGTGGAGTTGGACTTACAACAGTATATACTCTTATGGAAAACGTTGTAGATTTAGCAAAAAATAGTAAATAAAAATGTATATGAAAAAAGTGGAATGAAATAACATTCCACTTTTTAGCTTTAGTCAATAAGTGCAGTATCAATTATAGTAAAGTTAGCTCTATGAATATAAAGAGCTTTGCCATCTATAGAAAGTTTTGTTGTTTTAGGTAAATCATCAGGAATTTCCCAATATACACTTTCACCACTATATGCACAAATTGGAACACCCATCTGTGATTTTATAACGACAACCCTAGACTTACCAAAATAGTTTTTGTACTTATTGACAAATTTTGCAGGTGCCGTAAAACCACCAAGTCCCTTTTCGTTACTACTTTCAATATCAGAAAGCGTAAAATCCACATCTTTTTTAAGTCCACTTTCTGCAAATATCACAGTATCTCCACAACTTTCCATTTCATGTCCATCAATTGTAATTGTAATTACAGAAGAAAGAGTATAGTTTGTAATAGTGCTTCCAGAAGAATCAAAACCGATTTCTTCAACTTTATTACCTTCAATATCTATGTTTTCGCCAGAAGTTGTTTGAGTGAGACTGCCATAATTGTCGTATGTCTCAATGTTATAAGTAACACCTTTAAGACTTCCTTTTAGGGAATTCATCTCACTGTTTAGCCATTCACATCCTGATAAGCAGAAAACAGCTAAACAAATAGTAACAGCTAAAGCTACAGAAGTAATAACGATTGATTTAAATCTCATAATAAAAATCCTCCATAAAAATTATTTTTTGTATTTATATAAACTACTGTAACTATTATACCACAACTTTACATAAAAGTAAAATGATGAATAAAATTTAATTATATATTATTGACATTTAAACTAAATAGATATAAAATAATAGTCAGAAAAGGTCAAAAAGTCAAAAAAGGACAAAGGTGATAAAATGAATTTAGTAGATATGATTGAAAGATATATAAAAGAGGAAGTAGAAAAATGTGATAATGCAGTTTTAGAAGTAAGAAGAAGCGATTTAGCAGAGCTATTTTCTTGTGTACCATCTCAGATTAATTATGTTATATCAACAAGATTTGCTCCAGAAATGGGATTCTATGTAGAAACTAGAAGAGGTGGAGGAGGTTACATTAGAATAAAAAAAGTTGCTTCATACGAAGATGAAATTGTAGCTGATATATTTGACAAGATTGGTAGTAAAATGTCGCAGACTGTCGTAGATGTATACTTGAAAGCACTTTTGGATTACAATGTTATTGATAAAAATACTGCTTTAATAATAAAAGTAGCAACATCTGATAAAGCATTATCAAATTTAAATTATGAAGATAGAGATACTACGAGAGCAAATATATTTAAAAATGTTATTTTAAATGTTATATAAAGGAGTGATATATATGTTATGTGATAATTGTAAAAAAAGACATGCAACAGTCGTATATGAAGAAAATATAAATGGAGAGAAGAAAAAAGTTAATTTATGCAATTTATGTAGTCAAAAACTAGGTATATTTAACACAAGTTTTATGGACAATATGTTATTATCATTTTTTGATGAACCAATTAATATAGAATATGAAAAATTAAAGGAAAAGCAATGCCCAAAATGTGGTTATACATTTTCAGATTATGCTAATACTGGATTATTTGGATGTGACCAATGTTATACAACATTTGAAAACAAATTAGAGCCTATACTTCGTAAATTACATGGTAAATCTTATCATATTAATGAAAAAACAAACACAGAAGTTAATAAAGTAAATAATAAAAAAATAAGTGAAATAGATAAATTAAGACAGGAACTTAATAAAGCTATAAAGAAGGAAGAATATGAAAGAGCAGCAGAGTTACGTGATAAGATTAAAGACTTAAAAGAAAGAGGTGAGGAATAATATGTGGTACTATAAAGTTGGAAAAGAACCTATTGCAATATCATCAAGAGTAAGACTTGCAAGAAATTTTAAAGAATATAATTTTCCTCATATTATGAAAAAAGAAGAAGTGAATAGATTAATTAATTCTATAGAAAGCATAATAGATAATAAAGAAATTAAATTATTAAAATTAAAAGATATAGATAATATTACATTAAATAGTCTAGTTGAAAGACATCTAGTTTCTAAGGAGTTTATAACAGATATTAATTCAAAAGCAGTTTTGCTTAATGATGATTGTACAATTAGTGTAATGATAAATGAAGAGGATCACTTAAGAATACAAGGATTTAGTTCAGGTAATGATATAAATTCGGCATATAAAAGAGCAAAAGAGATTGAAGAAAAAATAGCTAAAAAAATGGAATATGCAATTCATGATAAATTTGGCTATTTAACAGCATGTCCTACAAATGTGGGTAGTGGAATGAGAGTATCTGTAATGCTTCATTTGCCTGCTTTAACAAAACTTGGCTATATGTCTAAATTGTTATCTGATGCTGCTACCTTTGGCATTGCAATAAGGGGATTATATGGAGAAAATACAGCTGCCCAGGGAAGTATATATCAAATATCAAATCAAAGAACTTTAGGAATGTCAGATGATGAAGTTTTATCAAATGTAGAAAAGATAGTTAATAATATAATTGGTCAAGAAAAGAAAGCAAGAAAAATACTGGCTGAGGATAAAGTGTTTTTTGAAGATAAGGTTATGAGAGCATTGGGAACATTAAAGTATGCAAGAAAAATTGACACGCATGAAGCTGAGAAAAATATCTCCATAGTTAGAATGGGTATAGAAAGTAATGTAATTAAAGATATAGATATAAATAAATTACAGAAAATAAGCGTAAATATATATCCAAATATGCTGAAACTTGAACTAAAACAAGATATGGACGAAATAAAAAGAGATGAAGAAAGAGCAAATTATATAAGAAAGGAGTTAGAATAATATGTATGAATTTACAGAAAGAGCAGCTGCTGCACTTGATTATGCTAAAGATTTTGCAATAGAACATAATTATAGTTATATAGGAACGGAGCATATATTATATGGTTTAGTTAAAGAAGGAGAAGGCTTAGCTGCAAAGATATTATTAAATCAAGGTATAACTTTAGACTATATAGAGCAAGAAATAATAAAAATTGATGGAGTAATGACAACTAAAGAATTTGAAGAGCCAGACCTTACTCCAAGAGCAAAAAGAATAGTTGAAAATAGTATTAGAGAATCAAAAAGAATGAATCACAATTATATAGGAACAGAGCATATACTTTTAGCATTAATGAGAGAAATTGATAGTGTAGCTGTTAGAATACTTATAGAGGCAAATGTAGACCCACAAAAATTATTTGCAGAACTTCTAAGGTTAATAAGTGAAGATAGTCCAATTACTTCATTTAGCACAGAACAAAAAGATATAACAACACCAACATTAAACCAATATTCTAAAGATTTAACACAGATGGCAAAGGAAAACAAATTAGACCCTGTAATAGGAAGAGAGGATGAAGTAGAAAGAATAATAGAAATATTAAGCAGAAGAACCAAAAATAACCCAGTACTTATAGGAGAACCTGGTGTGGGTAAAACAGCAGTTGTAGAAGGATTAGCTACCTGTATTGTAGAGGGAAAGGTTCCTGAAGTTTTAAAAAATAAAAGATTAGTATCTTTAGACATGTCTTCTATGATAGCAGGAGCTAAATATAGAGGAGATTTTGAAGAAAGATTAAAGAAGTGTTTAGCAGAAATAAAGAAGAGCGCTAATATAGTATTATTTATAGATGAGCTTCACACAATAATAGGTGCAGGTTCTGCAGAAGGTGCTATGGATGCAGCTAATATCTTAAAACCACTATTATCTAGAGGAGAGGTACAAATTATTGGTGCTACTACTTTAAATGAATATAGAAAACATATAGAAAAAGACGCAGCTTTAGAAAGAAGATTTCAAAGCGTTATTGTAGCAGAACCATCATCAGAAGATACTATTCTTATACTAAAAGGTTTAAGAGATAAATATGAAGCTCATCATAAAGTAAAAATAACAGACGAAGCAATAGATACAGCAGTAAAACTAAGTGTAAGGTATATTAATGATAGATATCTTCCTGATAAGGCTATCGATTTAATAGATGAAGCCTCTTCTAAAGTTAAATTAAAAAATATAACTGAACCAGATAATGTAAATAAATTGGTTAAGAAGGTAGAAAAATTAAATAAAGAAAAGGAAGAAGCAGTTATATCACAAGATTTTGAAAAAGCAGCTAAAGTAAGGGATGAAGAAACTAAAGTAAAAGAAGAACTAGCAAAGGCAAGAAAAAAATGGGAAGAAAAAACAAAATCCGATAAGGCTATGGTAACATCAGAAGATATAGCTACAGTAATAGCAAGAAGTATAAAAGTGCCTGTAACTAAACTTACAGAAACAGAAGGAGAAAATTTAAAGAATTTAGATAAAATACTAAAAAGTAGAGTTATTGGTCAAGACGAAGCTGTAGAATCGTTAGCTAGAGCTATAAAAAGAGGAAGAGTAGGTTTAAAAGATCCAAAAAGACCAATAGGTTCGTTTATGCTTTTAGGCCCTACAGGTGTTGGTAAAACGGAACTTACAAAAGCATTATCCGAGGCATTATTTAGTGATGAAAACGCAATGATAAGATTAGATATGTCAGAGTATATGGAACCTCATAGTGTATCAAAATTAATAGGTTCTCCTCCTGGTTACGTTGGTTACGAAGATGGTGGTCAGCTTACTGAAAAAGTAAGAAGAAAACCATACAGTATTGTTCTTTTTGATGAAATAGAAAAAGCACATCCTGATGTATTTAATATGCTACTTCAAATACTAGAAGATGGAAGACTAACTGATTCAAATGGTAGAGTTGTAAACTTTAAAAATACTGTTATTATAATGACATCTAATGCAGGTATAAAAAATATAACTGAAAAAAAACATATCGGATTTGCATCAAAAGCAGATAAAGAAAAAGATTATGATGATATGAAAAATGATGTTCAAAGTGAGCTTAAAAAAATATTTAGACCTGAATTTTTAAATAGACTAGATGAAATTATAATATTTAGAAAATTGGACACTGAGAGTATAGAAAAAATTACAAAACTTATGATAACAGAATTTGCAGATAGAGTAAAATCTCAAGATATAAATGTAGAGTTTACAGATGAACTTGTTAAGCATATAAGCAAGGTTGGATTCGATGATGTATATGGAGCAAGACCACTTAGACGTGCTATACAAAGAAAAATTGAAGATAAATTTGCAGAAGCAATACTAGATAAGGAAGTAGAAACAAAAGATAGTGTAGTTATTGACTATGTAGATAGCAAAGTTGTTATTAAGAAAAAATAGAAATAAGCTGGCTATGTATTAAATATATAGTCGGCTTTCTATATATTACAATAATATTACATGTAATAAAAAATATTGAAAAAAATTTTTATATATGGAATAATGTATCTATATATGATGTTTAATAAATATAATAGGAGGAATGAAAATGAGTATTAAACAAAAGAATGGTATATCATTAATAGTATTGGTAATAACAATAATAGTAATGATAATCTTAGCAACTGCAATTATACTATCGCTTAATGGAAGTGGTATAATAGGGAAAGC
The DNA here is from genome assembly GCA_045537895.1 of Clostridia bacterium. Classification (GTDB taxonomy): domain Bacteria; phylum Bacillota; class Clostridia; order TANB77; family CAG-465; genus CALXJE01. The sequence goes on along the minus strand of JAZSQI010000036.1, from coordinate 1,304 downwards.
TAAAGAAGCAAAAAGTATAAGCGACTTAGCTAATGCAAAAAATGTTGTTACTCTTGCAAGAGCTGAATGGGATTTAATGTCTAAAGGAGAACAAGAAAAAATAGGAACGTATACTGATTATGCTAAAAGCGAATTATCAAAAGCAGGTTATAAAGTTGAAGGAAATAGAGGTATATCAGTATCAAATAATGGAGCTATAAACACAATATATATTGATTCAGATGACAGGCAAGCAATAATACCAGAAGGGTTTACAGTATCGACAATAGCTGAGGAAGATACTGTAACTGAGGGGCTAGTAATAAAAGATATCAAAGGAAATGAATTCGTATGGGTACCGGTAGATGACATTACGAAATTTGAAAGGACAACTACATATACAGGAACAACAATATCGGATCCGGGAGATACCTATACAGAGCCGTTCAGTAAGACAACCTCGACAGGAGTGTCACTATCATTGACAAATGATTTAACTGGAGAATATTTGGAATATAAACTAATGAGAGAAAGTGTTAAAAAATATAAAGGGTTTTATATAGGAAGGTATGAAACGGGTACAATAAATGAAAGAACAGAAAAATCAAACGAAACAACGGAATTAGTAGTACAAAGAAATATGCATGTATATAATTATGTGGGATGGGGTCCTAGCATGACATCAGTCAAGGGGGATGTTATATATAGTGATATGAATCAAGGAAAAGGAGCTGTTGAATTATCACGAAATATGTACAAAAGTTCAATATCGGTTTCAAGTACTTTGTGTTATGGTGTTCAGTGGGATGCTGCATTAAGATTTATTGCTACAAATGATTCAGAATATTTAACAAATTCTTCAACAAAAGGTAATTTTACTGGTGATTTAGAGAAAACAGGATATTATGGGGTAAATAACATATATGACATGGGTGGAAATGTATACGAGTGGACTATGGTAGCATGTTATAATCATAATCGTTCTGTTAGAGGAGGTTTCTATAATGGACTTTATGCTTCTTTTCGTAGCCACAATGCTACAAACACTGCATGGAAACCATATGGCTTCCGTATAGCTTTATACCTTAAATAATTAATATATTCTCTTTGAAAAATAGGATGATTTGTTTATCTTGTTTTTCAAGGAGTTTTTATTATTTCCTTTACAAGACAAAAAATAAGACGTTAGGGTAAAATAATCTTAGGTTTTAAAATATAAAAAGAAAACACCCTTTTATGATATAATAAGGTTGCTAAAACCAATCATAGGAGGGTGTTTTATGAAAGATATTATACAACAATTTATTGAGAAAGTCATTAGTTTA
>JAZSQI010000038.1:0-19350 GCA_045537895.1 Clostridia bacterium | reverse complement strand
TATATTTCCTATTACTCTTAAATTTAATACAAACAACTAAAATATATAGATAATAAATAATTAGTATATAAATAGGGAAAGCTTTTATTTTTACTGTATAATTTATATCACTTAAAAATTTACTTAAAAATATAACTAACTTTAAACACTTTTCTAAAACAAAATAACAGACAGTTGAAATTATTGGAATTTTAGTTACTATAATTGATATAATTCCAAGTATACTTATTAAGCTTGCAACTGGCGAAATAATTATATTTGATAGAACAAATATTAGTGAAACTTTATTAAAAGTATATATACTTAATGGAAGAACTAAAATATTTACAGATATAGTTATGGCAAAAATATTTGATAGACCCAAAAGTATTTTTATTAATATCTTATTTTTTATATTCCATTTTATCTTACTTTCTAAATAATTAGATATTCTTTTTGAAAAAAATACTAGTCCAATTATTGCTAAAAATGAATACGTGAGTCCAATATTATATATTCTAAATGGATTTATTAAAGTCATTATGTACATAGTAATTAATAATATATTTGCTGTTGAAAGTTTAATATTTTTATATCTACTGATTAGCATTATATAACTCATGATAGTTGCTCTAATTACAGATAATTCTAAACTTGATAAGATACAAAAAAATGAAATAACTAATAACTGAATAAAAAGATATATTTTTTTGTTGTTTTTGATTTTAGCAAAAATAATAGATAAAAACATTAGTAATATACTTATATTTGAACCTGATACAGCTGTTATATGACTAATTGATATTTCATTAAACTGATTTTTTATTTCATCATCCAAATTTATTTTATCTCCATATATCATTGCTTTTAAAAGCCCTGCCTCTTTACCTGATAAATTATTATCAATACTTTTTGATATATTATTCTTAACATCATATATGAATTTTATTAACTTGCTTCCTGAATTTTCCACATATTTAACATCATATGCATTAATCAAACCACATACATCTTTAGAATTTAAATATCTTTTATAATTAAATTCCCCTATATTTCCTAGAAGTTCCGGTATTACTATTTTCCCCGATATATTCATATTATCACCATATGTGTATTTACTAATCTCATTTATCTTTTCTTCATCAAAATCTTTTGCATTATCATATTTATTTTTAGTATAAATATTTAATATAAATTTATCGTTATTTAATTTTACCAAATATGATATTTTATCATCATCTTCTTTTTCCTTTTCTATAATCATAACTTTATACTTCATATTTTTATTATCACTTATATATTTATACTCATATTTATATACATTAAAAATTAAACTTAATATATAAATTATTATTAATATATTACATACAATCTTTCCTTTTATATTACCCCTTCTCTCTTTTTTGTTTTATGTAAACAATCAACTTTGTAACGCTTTTATGGTATAATATATATATAGTTATATCATACTACTCTCAGAATAATTTTAAAGAGATTAAATTATCATGTTTCTTACATGATTGCTAATGTAGATGGAACATTTTGAAATAAGATTAGATATGTTTAACTAAATTACTTTGCCAATTTCCTTAGTACTGAAAAGTACTTTCGAATAAATTATTTCACAAGGCGACACATTTTTGTGTCGCCATTTATTATATATTATTTATATATATATGAAAATATTTATACTAAAAAATAACAAAAACAGTCATTTTTTTCACAACTTTCATGCATAATCAATTGACTTGAGACTATATTAGTTATATACTTATGTTATTATGTATAAAGGAGGTAATTATGATTGAAATAAGATGGCACGGAAGAGGTGGCCAAGGTGCTAAAACTGCATCTCTACTTCTTGCTGATGTTGCGTTTAATACAGGAAAATATATACAAGGATTTCCTGAATATGGACCAGAAAGAATGGGTGCTCCAATAACTGCATACAACAGAATTAGCGATGATGCTATAAGAATTCACTCAAATATTTACGAACCTAATTTTGTAGTAGTTGTAGATGATACATTGCTTTCTGCTGTTGATGTTACTAAAGGATTAAAAGAAGATGGAGCAATTTTAATTAATACATCTTTAGATGTTAATGAAATCAAAAAAATGTTACCTGATTACTCAGGAAAAATTTACACTATTGATGCAACTAGAATAAGTATTGATTGTCTTAAAGCTAATTTCCCTAATACTGCACTTCTATCTGCTATTATTAAATTAACTGGTATAATGGATAAAGAAACTTTAGAAGAAAACATGTTAGATTCTTTTAAACATAAATTTGCTAAAAAACCTGATGTTATAGAGCCTAATATGGAAGCTGTAAGACGTGCTTGGGATGAAGTTAAAGGAGGTAACAAATAATGATAACTGATAAAATGGGTGCTAAAGATTTACCACTTGCTGGTAATATATTAGAGCATGGAAATTCAGAAACTTTTAATACTGGTGAATGGAGAAACAAAAAGCCTATTCATCTAGATGAAAAATGTAAACATTGTATGCTTTGTGTTATGCCTTGTCCTGACAATGCCGTAATCCATGATGAAAACGATAAAATGGTAGGTTTTGATTATAGTAAATGTAAAGGTTGTGGTGTATGTGCTAAAGTATGCCCATTCAAAGCAATTGAAATGAAAGACGAATAGGAGGTAAATATATGATTAGAGAAAGATTAAGTGGAAACGAAGCTGTTGCTTTTGCAATGAAACAAATAAATCCTGATGTTGTTCCTGCCTACCCTATTACTCCTTCTACAGAAATACCTCAATACTTTTCAAGCTTTATGGCAAATGGAAGTGTTAATACAGAATTTGTTCCTGTAGAAAGTGAGCACAGTGCAATGTCAGCTTGTATTGGTGCATCTGCTGCCGGTGCAAGAGTAATGAGTGCTACATCTTCTCAAGGATTATCACTTATGTATGAAATGTTATATATCGCAAGTGGAATGAGACTTCCAATTGTTTTAACTTGTGTTAATAGAGCTGTTTCTGCTCCAATAAATATACACAATGACCACTCTGATTCAATGGGTGCAAGAGACTGTGGATTTATACAATTATATTGTGAGTCAAACCAAGAAGCATATGATAATGTTATAATGGCTGTAAAAATAGCAGAAAAAGCTATGCTACCTGTTATGGTATGCTTTGATGGATTTATTACATCACACTCAGTTGAAAACATTGAACTTTTAGAAGATGATGTTGTTAAAAACTTTGTTGGTAAATATGAGCCTGAACATTATTTATTAAATCCTGATGAATATATTTCAATGGGGCCTCTAGATTTACAAAATTATTTCTTCGAACACAGAAAACAACTTGCTGATGCAATGATAGATAGTAAAAAAATAATTGAAGAAGTATCTGAAGAATTTGCTAAAATTTCAGGAAGACATTATGATTTATTTGAAAAATATAAAATGGATGATAGTGAAGTTAGCTTAGTTGTTCTAAATTCTACTGCTGGTACAGCAAAAGATGTTGTAGACAAATTAAGAGATGATGGAATAAAAATTGGACTTATTAAACCTAGAGCTTTTAGACCACTTCCATATAAAGAACTTGCAGATAGTCTAAAAGATATGAAAGCTATTGCAATTATGGACAAAGCAGATAGCGTAAATGGTTTTTCTGGTCCGTTATATTCTGAAATTACAAGTGCACTATATTCTGAAGGTGTAACTGTTCCTGCCGTAAACTATATATATGGTCTTGGTGGTAGAGACGTTAAAGCTGATGATATAGAAGAAGTTTGCAAAAATATTATAAAAATAGCTAAAGATGGTAAGAAAGAAAAAACTACTTATTATCTTGGTGTACGTGATTAGGAGGTAAAAAATATGGCATATAATTTAAAAGAAGTTATTAAGAAAAAAGTAAGATTTACTTCTGGACATAGAATGTGTGCTGGTTGTGGTGCTCCTACTACTGTACGCGCAATACTATCTGCTCTAAGAGATGAAGATGATGCAGTTATTACTTCTGCAACTGGTTGTTTAGAAGTTTCTTCTTGTATTTATCCATATACATCTTGGAAAAACTCATCATTTATTCATAGTGCTTTTGAAAATGCTGGAGCTACATGTTCAGGAGCCGAGGCAGCATATAAAGCAATGAAAAAACAAGGTAAATTAAAAGACGATAAAAATGTTAAGTTTATAGCATTTGGTGGTGATGGTGGCACTTATGATATAGGTTTCCAATCACTATCTGGTGCTATGGAAAGAGGACATGATATGGTTTATGTATGTTACGATAACGGTGCATACATGAATACTGGAACTCAGCGTTCTTCTGCTACTCCACATTTTGCTGATACTACAACTGCTCCTGCAGGAAAAGTCATGCCTGGTAAAATTCAAGCAAGAAAAGACTTAACTGAAATAATGGCAAAGAATAACACTGCATATGTTGCACAAACAGCATTAATTGGAAATTTTAAAGATATTCATGAAAAAGCTGAAAAAGCTATTTATACAGAAGGACCTTGTTTTATGGCAGTACTTTCTCCTTGCCCACGTGGTTGGGGTTATCCTACAGATATGCTTATGGAGATATCAAAACTTGCTGTTGATACATGTTTTTGGCCTTTATATGAAGTAAAAGATGGTGTTTATACAGTAAATTACAAACCAGCTAAAAAACTTCCTGTTGAAGAATTCTTAAGACCACAGAAAAGATTTAAACACATGTTTAAAGAAGGTAATGAATGGATGATAGAACAGTTCCAAAAAGAAGTAGATAAAAAATGGGAATATCTTCTTACTATGGAAGAGCTTACTCATAGAGAAAAATAGCAATAAACATATTATGTAGTCAGTAGTTAACTCTACTGGCTATTTTTCTTGACATGTGTGGTATAATATATGTGTATAAAAATATAAACTCAATAAATAATTTTAAGGAGGAAATAATAATGAGATTAACTCTATATGTAATCAGCATAATTCTATTCATGCTATCTATATTCTTCGGTATATATGAAGAAAAACTAGGACAAATAAAAATGCGTGACAATGAGATTCCATGTTCAGAAGTAAATTTTAAGAGGAGAAATATATTATGAATAATTATCAAGAGGCTTGGGGCAAGCCAATTCCTATGCTCACAGATTTGTATGGTAACCCCATTAAAAAAACACCTTATTCGAATCCATACGACTTTGATCAACATGTAATTTGGGTATCAAAAGAGTTTGATAAAAACAAAATATACTCTGCAGAGTATTCTGATAGAATGTTAGAATGGGATAGAGATAAATTTGCAAAATGCACTGAGGAAATATTCGGAAATCAAAAACAATCTTTTGATGACAGAAACCCAAAAGATATCGAAAAGTTTCTTATAAAATATTTTGGACATAACTTAAACCTTGTTGCTATCGAAAAATGTTGTAACTTATCTACAGGCTACCCTATTTGGATTTTTCATTTTGAAGAAAAATAAAGTAAACAAGCTAGATTAATTTCTAGCTTGTAATTTTTTATATTAAATATTATGCATATTAACGTTCTAAATTATGTAGTCATTTTCTTTGTTCATCAGCTATTTTCTTGACATATATGATATAATATATGTGAACAAAAAAATATTGCAAAAATAATTTTTAGGAGGGATTTTCTATTGATAGTGAAAAAGGATGCGAAATAAAAAGCATCATTGCTAAATCGCATCCAAGAAGTGTAATACGGGTTTTTAATAATAATTCTAAAGAGTTAAAAAAACTACTTGATACATCTTTTCCAATGGGATATTCTATGACAGATAAGTATTCAGAGGTAATAATACTTCAGTTTGCTATCATAGGTAATTATTATGTTGTAGAATATATTAGTAAAGGTGATTATTATTAACCCACGTAAAAAAAGCAAGCCAGAACATTCTAGCTTGTTTTTTATTTTTTATCTTATGGATTATACCATTTCTGCTAATGCACCAGCTGCTTTTAAAGCTTCTACTAGTTTTTCAGCATCTTCTTTAGGCATATTTTCTTTTACTGTTTGAGGAGCTGTATCAACTAAATCTTTAGCTTCTTTTAATCCTAATCCAGTTGCTTCTCTAACTGCTTTTATAACTTGTATTTTAGTTGCTCCTGCATCTTTTAATACAACGTTAAATTCAGTTTTTTCATCAGCAGCTGCTGCTCCTGCACCTGCTCCACCTGCTACTGCAACTACTGCTGCTTGTGCAGATACTCCAAATTTTTCTTCGATAGCTTTTACTAAATCAGCTAATTCAATAACTGTTAAAGCTTCAACATCAGCTATAATTTTTTCAATTTTTTCCATTTTAAATTCCTCCATTATTTTCATTATTTTAATTAGTTAACCTTTTAGGCATTAACTGGTTCCTCAGATTTTTGTTTGCTTACTTCATTTATTACAACTGCTAGGTTACGTATATTTCCAAGCAATGCAGATGCAAGCATAGTAAGAAGTGTTTCTTTTGATGGTAATTTTGCAAGTTTCATTATTTCTTCCTTGCTCACTTCTTTTTGTTCCATAACTCCACCTTTAAACTGATAGAAGTCATGATCTTTTGCATAATCATATGCTACTTTTGCTGGTGCAACAACATCTTCATAACTGAATATTACAGATGTTGGTCCTTCAAATGTTGCTTCGTTTATTTCTATACCAGCTTCTTTTGCAGCAAGTTTTAATATAGAATTTTTAATAACTGCACATTCACAACCAGCTTCTCTAAGTTTTTTTCTAAGATTCATATCATCTTCAACTGTAATTCCTCTGTAATCAGTGAAAACAGTCATCTTAGATTTTGCTAATTTTTCAGCAACGTCTTTAACTTGAGCTTGTTTCTTCTCTAAAATTTTTGCACTTGGCATTTCGCACCTCCTTAAGATAAAAAATACTATCACCATGTAACACAGGTGATAGCAATATATCTATATAAATCTTGCGAATTATTTACTATATTTTTTTCTCACCTCGGTAGGATTTCTAACTTAAACAAGTAACCTACTGTCTATGGTATACATAAATGATATAAATATTATACCACATATTTTGTAAAATGCAACTTTTTTCTATAATTTATATAATATTTATTAATATTTTTAATAATATTATATTAGGTGATTATATGAAAACATTAAAATTAGGCTCGAGGGGATTGCAAGTAGAATATTTACAATTATTACTAAAAAACTTAAACATATATAACGGAAATATTGATGGAATTTTTGGAAATAATACAAGAAATTCCGTTTTGACTTTTCAAAAAAACGCAACAATAGATGAAACTGGTGTTGCCAATAATTCCACTTGGAATGCTCTAGCTTCATATGCAATAGTGCCTACTACAATTAACTACTCCTATGATATTATGATGTTAAATATACAAAGATTAATATTAAAATACCCTTTCATAGATATTGGGAATATTGGAACAAGTGTTATGGGAAAAAATTTACCATATATTCGTATAGGATTTGGAAGTAATTACGTATTATATGTTGGTTCAACCCATGCAAACGAATGGATTACATCAACTGTGTTAATGAAATTTGTTGAAGATTTTAGTGATGCGTATCTTAACGGTGGAAAAATAAATAATTTTAACGCAAAGGAAATATATGAAAACTCTTCTATATTTATAGTTCCAATGTTAAACCCAGATGGTGTTGATTTAGTTGTAAACGATATTGATGCTATGTCTGAAGAATATATAAATGCAAAAAAGATATCACAAAACTATCCTACAATAGCTTTTCCTAATGGATGGAAAGCAAATATCTCAGGAATTGATTTAAATTTACAATTTCCTGCTGGTTGGGAGCAAGCAAAAGAAATTAAATATAATCAAGGATATTCTTCTCCTGCTCCAAGAGATTTTGTTGGTAATTTTCCTCTTCAAGCTCCTGAGGCAATAGCTATTTATGACTTTGCAAATTCCTTAGGCTTTAATCTTATGCTTACTTATCACACTCAAGGCAAGGTTATCTATTGGCAATTTCTAGATTATAATCCTCCTAATAGTCAAAAAATAGGAGAACTATTATCAAGGGTTAGTAGTTATGTCCTTGAAGAAACACCATATTCATCTAGTTTTGCTGGTTTTAAAGATTGGTTTATTCAAAACTTTAATAAACCTGGATACACAATAGAAGCAGGAATTGGTATAAATCCTCTTCCTATATCGCAGTTTAAAGAAATATACGCTGATAATATAGGCATACTTGTAAATTCTGCAATACCTTTTGTATAATTTAATCATTTTAAAAGGTGTTAACTAAATATTTTTAGTTAACACCTTTTATATATCTATTTTTACATTCTTTCAGGTATTTTTATAGACATTATATCTAATAATTTTTTATTAATATCTCCTGTTATTTTTGAAAGCATAATCCATGATTCTTTTTTAGTACTATCTTCTTCACTGATTATTCTAGTACTATTATAGAAAGCATTATATACAGAATTTAATTCATATAAATAATTAGCAATTTCTGTAAGAGATTTACTTTCAAATGCAGTATCTAGTACATCAGGAAATTTCGATATAGTTAAAATTAAGCTTCTTTCCTCATCTTTAGAAGGTGCTTGCACTTTACCAGGATTAATATCTTTTTCTGCTGCCTTCTTAAGTAAAGAATTAATTCTAACTGCTGAATATAATATGTATGGACCTGTTTTTCCTTGAGTTTCAGTAAACTTATCAACATCGAATATATAATCTGTTGCTCTATTTGAAAGAGCATCTGCGTATTTTATTGTTGCATCTGCAATTCTATATGCACTCTCTTTCTTCTCTGCTTCTGAAAGATTTTGTATATTACTTTCTTCTAATTTCTTTTCAGAAGACTGTTCAACTAACTCTAATAAGTCAGCTAATTTCATAACGCCACCATCTCTAGTTTTAAATGGTTTTCCATCCTTACCATTCATTGTGCCAAAACCTACAAAATCCAACTTTAAGTCTTTAGAAGCTATTTCTGATTTATATGCGCCTCTAAATACTTGTCTAAAATGCATTCCCTGTCTTCCGTCAACAACATACCAAATTTCGTCTGGATTAAATTCTTTAACCCTTTCATATATTGTTGCAAGTTCAGTAGTTTGATATCCTACTGATCCACTTTGTGTTTTTAAAATTAGTGGTGGAACTTCTGCCACATCCTCTGGCTCTCCAACTTCCATTATTACAGCTCCATCGCTTTCTTTTAATAATTTCTTATCACTAAATATATTCATCATTTCAGGAATTGATTTAAAACAGTCGCTTTCGCCTCTCCATAGTTCAAAATGAACTCCCAATCTATCATAACTTTTCTTCAAATCTTTTATTGATTCATCTACTATATGTCTCCAAAGAGCAAGATAACCTCTGTGTCCAACTCTATCTTCGTTTTGTAAAATCGCTGTTGCTTCCCTTGCCTCTTCCATTCTTTGTTCATCATTTTTTACAGCTAAGCTAGCTGTTGGATAAATCTCATTTAAATCATCCATTGTTACAGGAGACTCTTTTGGATATTCACCAGTATAATTTTCATCAAAATACACTAACTCTGGATTTCTCCTTTTTATCTCAGATATTACTATTCCAAGAGGTCTTCCCCAGTCACCTAAATGAACATCTCCAATAACTTCATGTCCTAATTCCTTGGCTAGTCTTTTTAAACCTTCACCGATTATAGCTGCTCTTAAATGTCCTACATGTAATGGTTTTGCAACATTTGCTCCACCATAATCTACAATTATTTTTTTCTTCTTATTAGATTTAATTCCCATGTTTGAATCTAATGATAATTCTTGGATGTGCTCAGCCAAAAATTCGTCTGTTAGTGATATATTAATAAAACCAGGACCAGCAACAGACACTTCTTTAAATATACAATTTTGTTTTAAATCATCAGCTATTTTTTCTGCTACAGCTCTTGGGTTTTGTTTTGCTATTTTAGCAAGTTCAAAAGCTTCATTACACTGAAATTGAGATAAATCTGGTCTATCTGATAATTTTACAATTTTATCGTTTACTTCGTAACCATTGTTATGAAATACTTCTTTTACTAATTCATTTAAGTACTCTATTAATGACATACAAATCACCTATTAGCATAAATTTAGGTTTTCTGGATTACCTATAACCATAACTCCATATATTATATCATAGACTTATAAAGCTTTTCAATATTTTGTAATATTTTATCACATTTTATAATGTTTTGTTTACACAAAAAAGAGAAGCTCTAGCTTCTCTTTATATATATTAACCATATATTTTTTTAGTTATTACATAACCAGCTACTGCTAATACTGATGCTGCTCCACCCATTATTGGTAATAATGGTAAAGATTCTACACCTGTATTTGGTTCATTATCTAATTTATTATTGTTATTAGTTGCTGGAGCCTGAGTTTTATTAACTATTTGGAAAGATACAGAATGTGGTGTTTCTATTGATAGATTACCTGTTGCATCTTCTGCTGCTCCTTTTTTAACTATTATATTATAGTTAGTTCCTACTTCTCCTTGAATATTAGATAATGTTACAGTTCTAGTATTTCCTGTTCCTGTTACTTTTACATCTGCTGTAAATCCATTAAATATTAAATATGAAGCATCTGTTAAGTTTATTTTAGCTACTCCTCTGTTATCTGCAAATGTTACAACGTATGTTACTGTTCCACCAGCATATATTTTCTTAGCACTTGGATCACTTATTGATACAGATGGTCTTGTTTCATCAACACTACCTTTTATAGCTACACCATTTAATGTAAATGATTCAGATACAGGTGTTGCTAAAGAATTATTTCCTGCTGCATCATTTGCTGCTCCTGCTTTTATAGATATTGTTTTTTTGCCAGCTGCTCCTTGTATATTTGATAATACAACAGTTCTAGCATTCCCACTTCCAGTTACATCTACATTTGCTGTAAATCCATTTAAGTTAATATAATCTTTTGATAAGTTAACATTAGATACTCCTCTGTTATCTGCAAATGTTATAACAAACTTAACTGTTCCCCCAACATTAACACTTTTAACACTTGGTGTACTTATAGATATAGATGGTCTTGTTTTATCTTGAGTATTAACAACTACGTTATTATTTGTGTTGTTATTTACATTATCATTTGTATTGTTGTTAGTATTATTATTTACATTATTGTTTGTACCATTATTTATTTCCTCATTAACTATTTTTTGAACAAGAGTGAATGATTCAGATGGTGGAGTCGCTAAAGAATTACCATTTTCATTAACTGCTGCCCCTGATTTCATAGATATTGTTTTTTTACCAGCTGTTCCTTGTACATTTGATAATACTATAGTTCTAGTGCTTCCACTTCCAGATACAGTTATATTTGCATCAAATCCATTAAGATTAACATAGCTTTCTAATGCATTTATTTCATCTTCGCTTGAAAATCTTATTGTATATGAAACTGAAGCTCCTTCTTCAACTGTTTTTGTGCTTGGCGCACTCATAGATACAGAAGGTCTAACACCAGCTACAATAGTTCCTAATGGTAAATTTGATACTACAACTGCCATTAATAGAAATATTGATATTGTTTTTCTAAATAATTTTTTCATTTTTTCCCTCCAAATAAACAAAATATATTTATATTATAGCATATTTGTGCGATTATGTCAACTTTATTACACAATAATGTTTATTTTATTACAAACAATAAAAGAGCCTAGTATTTCTAGACTCTTTTGCTATTTGTTATTTCATTTCTCTTGCTACTACAACAATTCTTCCATTTTTTTGACTATATTCACATGTCGTAAGTGTTATTAATTGATCTCCATATTTTGCATCTACACCAGTGTTATATATTGATAATCTTTTAACATTACTAATGTAATCGTTATATTCACTTTCTATTGATGTATCTATAAAATTATAATACTTAAATACATTTTCATTAGTATTATATACCTTAGATACAAATACCGATACTATTTCATATTTTGCATCTTTATTTTCAGTTGTAAACTCTATAATCTTATGATCATTATAGAAGCTTTCTTTCTTATAATCTAAAAGCTCATTAAACATTACACCTGTTGTTATGTTATGACCATATATTATAAAGTTATCACTTGGTTTATTTATATCTGCATCTTTGTGAAGATATATAGAACCTAATTTAGACTCTTTTCCATCATAACTATATTTTAGATAATGTTCATTATCAGTCCATTGCATTACAGGATAATCTATATTAGTTCCTTCTATTCTAATCCATCCCACTAGATTTGGATACATTTGTCTAAGCTCTGATACTTTAAGTTGTCTATCTGTTTTTCCTTTGGATTCTACTTCCGAAACATCAGAAATATCTACTTCATTTATTATATTTGAAATTGCTTTACTTTCTCTCGCATTTAATATACTTGGTTTAATAAAACAAAACCAATATATTACAGCAAGAATTACTAGTGACAATATTATAAATCCTGTAACAAATACCTTTTTACTTATTCTTTTAATTTTACCTTTTCTAATTTCTTTATCTGGTTTAATCATTTCATATACGTCATAACTTGGCATATCTTTTCTCCCTTTTTACATATAATCTATTATATATAAACACAAAAAAATATGCAAGGTATACCCTGCATATTCTTTTGTCTTATTTATATTATAATTTTACAGCTGTATTAATGCTAAGTCCTGGTCCCATTGTTGTAGAAATAGAAATAGACTTAATATATTGTCCTTTAGCTGCAGCTGGTTTAGCTTTTATAATAGCTTCAAGTAATGTCATAAGATTTTCTTTTACTTTAGCTTCTCCAAAAGAAACTTTACCTATTGAAGCATGGATTATATTATTTTTATCTAATCTATACTCAACTTTACCTGCTTTAATATCTTTAACAGCTTTTGCTGTATCTACAGTTACAGTTCCTGCTTTTGGATTTGGCATAAGACCTTTTGGTCCTAATATTTTAGCAGCTCTTCCTAGTACTGGCATCATATCTGGAGTTGCTACAACAGCGTCAAAATCTAACCATCCTTCAGATACGATTTTAGCTACCATATCTTCTTCTCCAACATAGTCAGCTCCTGCTTCTTCAGCAGCTGTCGCTTTATCTCCTTTTGCTAATACTAATACTTTCTTTGTTTTACCTGTTCCATTTGGATGTACTACTGTACCTCTAACTTGTTGATCTGCTTGTTTTGAATCAACACCTAATTTAACATGTAATTCAACGCTTTCATCAAATTTAGCTTTAGGAAGTTTGTTTATTAATTCTAATGCTTCATCGATTTCATAAACTTTAGATTTCTCTATAAGTTTAGCAGCTTCATTGTATTTTTTACTTCTCTTCATTTACTTTCTTCCCTCCTTTGGTTCTATCGAGCTCTTGCTCTCCCATTATTATTCAGTTACTACGATCCCCATTGATCTAGCAGTTCCTTTAACCATAGATACTGCTGACTCTAAAGATGCGGCATTTAAATCTGCCATTTTTGTTTTAGCTATTTCTTCCACTTGAGCCATAGTTACTTTACCAACTTTTTCTTTGTGTGGTTTTCCAGAAGCCTTTTGAAGGCCTGCTGCTTTTTTAAGTAATACTGCTGCTGGTGGAGTTTTCATTATAAATTCAAATGATTTATCTTGGTAAACTGTTAAAACAACTGGGAATATTGTTCCTGCATCTTTTGCAGTTTTTTCATTAAATTCTTTACAGAATTGCATGATATTTATTCCAGAAGGTCCTAACGCTGGTCCAACTGGTGGAGCTGGATTTGCTTTACCTGCTTCAATTTGTAATTTAATAACGTGTGTTACCTTTTTTTCTGCCATCTTTTTCACCTCCTTAAAAGCTACTTATATATAATATATTTATTATATTTTTTGTACTTGTGTAAAATCAAGTTCTACTGTTGTTTCTCTTCCAAACATGTCAACTCTAACAGTAACTCTTTGTCTTTCCTTGTCTAATTTTTCAATAATTCCAGCATAGTTATAAAACGGTTCTGTAATTATTGTTATAGAATCTCCTACTTCGTAGTCAACATTAACTACGCCACCGATTCCAAGACTTTTTAATTCTTCTTCTGTTAATGGTAAAGGTTTCTCACCCATTCCAACAAAGTTAAATACACCCTTTATCCCTTTAATTATATACCATGTTTCATCAGTCATTATCATTTTAACTAATACATAACCTGGGAATACTTTTTTTATAGATGTTTTTTGTTTTCCATCTTTGATTTCTATTTCCTCTTCCATTGGTATTATAATTTCTTCTATTTTGTCTTCTAATCCTCTGTTTTCTATTAATTTTTCTAATGTAGTTTTAACTTTATTTTCATAGCCAGAATAGGTATATATAACATACCATTCCATTGAAATTTCAGATTTATCTTCTGACATTTAATCAGCTCCCTTTTATCCAATATAATTTGATATTAAATCCCACAACTTAATATCTGCATATTTTAAAACTAAGTCTATTCCAAGAACTACAAGTGATACTACAATAACTAACGCAACAACTAATAATGTGTTATTTATAACTTGTCTTTTTGTTGGCCATACTACTTTTTTTAGTTCTGATTTCATGTCTTTAAAAAATCCTTTTGCCATATTACTCACTTCCTATCTTACTTAGTTTCTTTATGTGCTGTATGTTTTTTGCAGAATTTACAATATTTGTTTAATTCAATTCTTTCTGAATTTGTTTTTTTGTTCTTGCTTGTTTCATAATTTCTTTGTTTACATTCTGTGCAAGCTAAAGTAATGTTTTCTCTCATGTTTTACACCTCCGACTTAAGCTATTTCTATTTCTCATAATATTGCCTATATATTCTAACACATAAGTTATAATATGTCAACAAAAAATTAGAACTTATGTTAATTTCAAAAAATATACAATATACTACTATTCATTTACCTATCTATCTTTATTGACATTTATATATTGCCATGATAAAATAGCGTCAAAATTTATATAAATCTTAAAATAATTATTTTAAAGGAGAGATTAGTATGTTAAGAAAAATTTACAAATTTATTGACGACAGCATAATAAGAAATGATATGGTAATAGTAACTACTTTTTGTTTATTTGCTATTATACTATTTGTGCTTTCTATGCGATTTTTAGTAGATTATACGCCAGCTACAGACAAAGATTATACTCCTCTTATAGAGCAACAGGAGGTTATATCTAAAGATTTCGATAAGGTATATAACTACGATAACTTCACTATAACATCTGCAGGTAAAAATACTATCACAGTTACATTTGAAAATGACCAATGCAAGCTTATATCTTCATTTGATAGAGAAAGAAATTTTATAGAAAATAAAAAAATAGATAAAGCTATGCCTGTTTTTGGAGCTATATTTATTTCCTTGCTCTTTTTCTCAATAATGTGCAACGCATTAATAATATTCATAATTGCTGGTATTCTCTATGTAATTTCATTACTCTTAAAGTTACTAGAAAAAATTTGCAGATTACTTATTTAAGGAGGAAGTGAAAATGACATTTGAAAAATTAGATAAGCTAGATAAACTTATAGAAAGTAATTTTTTCACGGTTTTATGTTTTGTGATTGGTACTATATTAGGTATTATTTTAGCTTTTTGTAATTTTGATTATGTTCCAGCTACAAAAAACGATTACGCACCTCTTATTAAGCAACAGGAAATTATATCAAAAGACTTTAACAAAATATACGAGCAAGAAAACGCTGATGTACACATTAGAAGAGATCATATTTTTATTGTACTTGAAAATAGTCAATGTTCTTTAAAAGTATACTTTGATAAAGATACAGATTATATGTTTTCGGAAAAAAATGACAAAGCACTTAGTATTCCAGGTTTTATATTTGTTTTAATTTTATCTGTTATTGCATTTTCTTGTGGATTCTATTTTCTTATGTACGTACTATTAGGTGTCTTACAAGATTTTTTAGAATGGCTATATAAAAGGCGAAAAATATCTACCACAACTGACTGTTTCAAAGATATAGATCATTAATACAAAAACTGATATTTAGATTTAATTTTCTAAATATCAGTTTTTTATTATATATTACCTTCTCTTACATTATAGAATAAATGTTGCTGAATAATACCTGCATCTTTTCCAAAGTTTTCTTCAGCATATTTACTTATGTGTTTCATACTTACATTATGTTTGAAATATAGTTTTTCCATAACTCTTTTTACCCAGACATCAATCGGAAATACTTCCGATTTCTTTAATGAAAATAATAAGATACAATCAGATACCTTAGGCCCTACTCCCATAAATCCAAGTAATATTTCTCTTGCTCTATCAGTACTCATATTAGGTAAGGTATGTAATAAACTTTTATTTTCCATCAAATCCTTTACTGTATTTTTTATATATTTTGCTCTAAATCCTACTGAGCAAGAAAGTAAATCTTCAACTGTAGCTTTACTTAGTTGCTCCGGTGTTGGAAACAAATAATATTCCTCGTCATCATATATTACTTTTTTACCAAACATTTCACTTATCATATTTACAGATTTTGATATTCTCTTAATATTATTATTTGCAGATATTATATACGATATTATTGTTTCAAACAAATCTTGATTTAATATTCTTATACCACTTGTATTTTTCACTGACTCTTTTATATTATCATCTATCAGTGATATTTTTTGTTCTAACAAGCTATAATCTTTATCTAAATCAAAATATTCTTTAACTACCTTTTCTAAACCCTCTTCTTTATCACTATATATTATCAATCTATTATTTATTTGTTCTATATCTATAACTCTGTCTTTTATAACGCCAATATATCTATCTTTATTCTCCTCTACCCTTTTCCACCTAAAACATTGTCCACATTCTAAAGTGTACTTCAAATTAAAACATTTTACTTTAATATCTAACACTACTACACCCTCTTTTATATTAATTAGTATAATCTTAAAGAAAACCAAAGTCAATACAATAAATTATGTAAAAAATGCCAAATTACCCAAAATACAACCCTTGCTAATATGAGAATTTGACTTTCAGCATAAAATATAGTATCATACTTTAGAAATATATATCACTATTTATAAATTAATATTTATCTAAAGGCAAATATTATATAGAAAGGAGTAAAAAGGTATTTAGCGCCAGAACAATAACTTGTTATTGTTGACGAGGTCAGAACTTATCGAATTTTTTCGGCGGGTGGTTCTGTGGCATTGTTACTGCCATTAAATATTAGCAAAACCGGTAAGCAATTACCAGTACAAATCTAATAGGGTAACATTAATTTTTAATAGTTATATATATTCAATATATTATTTATTAGGAGGATTTTACTATGTGTGGAATCGTTGGTTATGTTGGGTATAGAAAAGCTGGAGATGTACTTTTAGATGGACTTTTAAAGTTAGAATATAGAGGTTATGATTCTGCTGGAATGTCCATGATTCAATCAAATCGGTTAGTGACTCTAAAAAACAAGGGAAGAGTTTCTAATCTTGTTAAACTTTATGAGGAAAAAAATACTATTTCAAATATAGGAATAGCTCATACAAGATGGGCAACTCATGGAAAACCTTCAGATGAAAACTCACATCCCCATTTAGACAACTCTAAATGTTTTTCAGTAGTTCACAACGGTATAATAGAAAACTATTTAGAAATTAAAGAATTTTTACAAAGTGAAAACTATCAGTTTTTATCAGATACTGATACAGAAGTTATTCCTAATCTTATTCATTATTATTTCTTAAAAACACCGATGAATAATATTATGGATGTACTTAATGCAGTAAAAAAGGCTATCTTAAAACTTGACGGAAGCTTTGCTCTTGAAATATTGTGCAATCTATTTCCAGAATATATAGTTGCCTTAAGAAAAGATAGTCCTCTCGTTATAGGAAAAGATGTTAATGAAAATTTTATAGCATCAGATATTCCTGCAATCCTTTCTTATACGAATAATTTTTATCTATTAGACGATTTAGAAATCGCATTAGTTTCCAAAGAAGATGTTAAGTTTTTTGATTTAAATATTCAAAGTATATCAAAAAAAATCACAACTATTGATTTAGATGCTTCCTCTGTGCAAAAAAATGGGTATAAAGATTTCATGTTAAAAGAAATTTATGAACAACCTACTGCTGTCAGAGAAACCATAGGTACACTGCTTAACGAAGATAAAGTTTGTTTTCCGGATTTAAATCTTTCTAAAGATTATATAAATTCACTTAATCACATATATATCGTAGCATGTGGCACAGCAATGCACGCTGGTTTAGGCTCTAAACCATTAATGGAGCACATATTAAACATTCCTGTAACTGTTGATATTGCATCTGAGTTTAGATATAACTCTCCTATTATCTCACCAAATACTCTATGTGTATTTGTAAGCCAATCAGGAGAAACAGCCGATACTATTGCAGCTTTAAAGCTTGCAAAAGCAAAAGGCGCTAAAACAATTGCAATAACAAATGTAATAGGAAGCTCTATAACTAGAGAAGCTGATTTTTCTTTGTATACTCACGCAGGTCCTGAAATAGCAGTGGCTTCAACTAAAGCATACACTTCTCAGCTTACACTACTTAGCATTCTTGCTATTTATATGGCTGAAGTATTATGCTATAGTGATGTAGAATTTTTAAATTCGGTAAAAAAAGAATTAAAAAACTTACCTCATAAACTTGAAGAAGTTCTAAAAACAGATTCTACTGTGCAGAAAATAGCAAACAGCATCTTTAAAGAAAAAGACGTTTTCTTTTTAGGAAGAGGTATCGACTATACTACTGCTCTAGAAGGTTCCCTTAAGTTAAAAGAAATAACATATATTCATTCTGAGGCCTATCCTTCTGGCGAATTAAAGCACGGTCCAATTGCACTGATTGATGATAATGTTCCTGTTATTTCTATTCTAACAAATAAAGATATAGCACAAAAGACTTTAAGTAATATTAAAGAAGTTATATCAAGAGGAGCAAAATCAATTATTCTTTCTTCTTTGGAACAAGATTACGAATCATATTCAGATTATTATATTGGTTTGCCTAGTATTAATAATTATCTAGCTTCTATCATTTCTATTATTCCTCTGCAGTTACTTGCTTATTATGTATCTAAAAACAAAGGAATAGATGTTGATAAACCTAGAAATCTTGCTAAATCTGTTACTGTGGAATAATTAATTCCAGCGCTGTAATATATATTTATATTACGGCGCTCTTTTTTATACAAAACAATTTAACTGAATTCGTCAAGTGAAAAGTTAAACGCAAGTTTGTAAAGTAAACGCAAGTTGTAAGAAAAAACGCAAGAGAAAAGCAATGTTTTGGAGTCAAAATATTGCTTTTTTCTAGTTTAGAGTGTAAAATTAAAGTATAAAACGTGAAAA
>JAZSQI010000028.1:0-2025 GCA_045537895.1 Clostridia bacterium | reverse complement strand
TATCAAAGATATCTATAGGGATTAAGTTCTCCTATTGTTAATGATAATGTTTCTGATATAAATACATTGTCTTACATTTTTATAAGTTATTTTATGATTTTAATTATTATCTTTCTATCAATCTGTTTGGTCGAGGAATTCCCTCTACATATTTCCATGTTCCTCCCCAATAGACTTTACAATTTTCTCCTGCAAAATTTTCATCCCATCCTATAGGCTTTTCCTCTATTTCACAATAAATCGTTACATTTCGAAATGCTTCAGCACCAATATATTCAACACTCTTTGGAATAACGATATATTCTAAATTATGATATGCAAAACATAAAGGACCAATTTCTTTTAAGCCATCATTTAATTCAACTTTTTCTAATGAAGAAAGATATCCAAAAGCTCCAGAATATAAAACTTCTAATTCCTCATTACATTTAATTGTTTTAACTGTGTTCGAAAATAAACTAAATATTGCTACACATTTTACACCTTTTGGTATAACAATATCAGTTCTTGTAGTAAGTTGCGTATCAAATAATAAGGCTTTACCATCAGGACTTAAGTAATATCCATCAACTTCTTTATATTCTCCATATAAAAACATATACGCAGGAGTTATTGGAAGAGCTAAAATATTTGCTTCTCGCAAGAATTCTTGTGAGCCATACATTTTCTGAGCTTCTTTAGCAAGTCTAACTGATTTATATTGTAAAGCAACAACATATGGAGAAATAATATCATTTTCATACTTTACATATAACACTTTTTCTACACCATCTAAATTATATGGAGAACAAAGTTCAAGTTCCAATTCTGTAGCATTTTCAGGTTCAAATATAATTAATTCATGTTTAAACTCTTCTTCTCTCCAACCATAAAAATAATCCAAAGCTAACCCCGAATTCTTTTCATATAGTTTTTCTAAATCTAATTTTCTATTCTCACATCCTGAACATGATATTATTAAAATCACAATAATTGCTATTAAGAATCTTTTTTTCATATTTTCCTCCTTTTCTATAGGATAATTATAACATAAATTAAAAGTCCCATATTTTTTGGCCTAATATTACATCAAATAAATCTTCTTCACGAGTGGAATCAAAAACAGCTCTTCCACATCCATAACTACCATAGTTACCCTTAGAAATTGCATTCATACATAATCCATAGTCTTCTAACATATATGATTTAGTTGGATACTTTCCTAAAGTAGTCGTTATGAAACTTTCGCTTAATTTTACTGCAACTTTAGGATCAGCGTTAGGCATTATGACACTAGAAACATCTGCCAAAAAATCATCTTCTTTTTTACCATCTGAAGTCTTTGTTTTATCTTCTTCTTTTAATGAAGTATTTTTATCAATGCAGCTTTTCACTCCTAAAACAACGGCTACCGAAATCATAACCGAAATCATAATTGAAGCAACAATAACGCTTAAAATTAATATCCTAACAGGAAAATTTCCTGAACTATCAACATACATAACAGGATTGTTCACACAATAGCAGTATAAATTTAATCCATTGATAGAACTTGAATCTAAATACTCAATCTTATCTGTACTCATAAATCTACATAATTCAGGTGAATAATAACGTGAGGTTAGTAAAAATAGGTTGGTTTCCTCATCATAATAATATCCTCGATATCTATATGGATTAAGTTCTCCTATTGTTGATGATAATGTTCCTGATATAAATACATTACCATATGCATCATATGTATATTTTACCACACTATTTAAATTAGTGTCAATTATTTCTACTATATCGTTTTGCATATTCTTAACAAAATAATATGTTGTTAAGTTATTTATGTCAGTTCCGGTTTTTAATCCTACTACTCCTGTTTCATCATAAATATATCTTATATATGTTGTTGTATTTGTTGATGAATTAAATCTTTTTTCTTGTAAGATGATATCTCCTGATACATCATAATGTATTTCTTCATATGTGTTATCTGGATTTATTATTTTTTTATATGTTCTTATTCCATCACTATTATATTCATATATAATATTTTTA
>JAZSQI010000005.1:0-64090 GCA_045537895.1 Clostridia bacterium | reverse complement strand
TAAGTGATCAATTGACAATAGAACAAATAGACCCTTTTAAAGGGTAGCGAGTGACAATTGCAAATGTCAGTCGCAAAAGGCCACTTTAGTGGATGCCAATAATATAGGCTTTCAGCCGAAAAGGAAAAACCACCAGCTAAGCTGGTGGAAATTTATTCGATAAATTTTGACAATAATGTTTAATTTATGGCATGTTATATGATATAATGTAACTGGTGATAATGTGGAAAGAATAGCATATATAGTTGTACATGGATTTGGTGGAACGCCAAAAGATGTTGAAAGCATAAAAAAACAGCTTATTATAAATGGAATTAATGAAAAAGACATATATACACCTTTGTTAAAAGGACATGGCATAAAAGGAAGAATAAAAATAGGAACAAAATATGAAGATATAATTGATGGGTTGACAATATATATTAACGATAATTGTTTAGAGTACGATAAAATATATGTTTTTGGCTATTCAATGGGTGGACTTGTGTCTATGGGGCTAGCTGTAAATACTAAAATAGATAAACTTATATTGTTTAATGCTCCTATGCATATTTGGAATTTTAGGAACTTCTTATGGACTATCGTAAACAAGAAACCTAAGCAAAAGGTATATCATCTTAAAACGGTATTAAGCAGCTTAAATTACTCAAAAATACGTAATAGTTTGGAACTTAGAAGATTACAAGGCTATGTAAGAAACAACTTGGAGAATATAACTTCAGATGCATATATTGTTCAGTCAGTACGTGATTACGTAGCAGAGCCTGCTGGCGCAAAAGAAATATATGATAAAATTGGTTCTAAAGAAAAAAGAATAAAATGGTATCAAGAAACAACACATTTTATGCCGAATGAAGAGTGTATAGATGATATCGTATATGACTCGTTAAATTGGGCAAATGTTAATTTAAATATTATGTAAAAAATATAACTAGATTTTGCTAAATATTAACAATTTTTATTGACACGTAAGCACCTTAAATGTTATAATAATATAGCATGTTGAGGTGTTTTTGTAATATATTTGTAACACTTCAAAATGACAAGCGATTTTATTAATTTAAGGAGGTGAAGTCAAGTGCCAACATTTAGCCAGTTAGTTAGAAAAGGAAGAGAAGATAAAACTACTAAATCTAAATCACCAGCTTTGCAAAGAGGATACAACTCTAGAAGAAAAATAGCTACAGATGTATCTTCACCACAAAAAAGAGGTGTATGTACAGTAGTAAAAACTCAAACTCCTAAAAAACCAAACTCTGCTTTAAGAAAAGTAGCCAGAGTTAGACTTACAAACGGAATGGAAGTTTCAGCTTATATTCCAGGTATAGGTCACAACTTACAAGAGCACAGTGTTGTTCTTATAAGAGGAGGAAGAGTAAAAGATCTTCCTGGTGTTAGATACCATATCATCAGAGGAGTACTAGATACAGCAGGAGTTGCTGGAAGAGTACAATCTAAATCAAAATATGGAGCTAAAAAAGCTAAGAAGTAATAGACTTCATGGTGCTTGATTTTAAAATATACAAATAAGTAGTTTTAATAAAAGCACTAACAGAAATTTAAGAATTTTTGAGTACCAGTAAGGAGGGAAGAAAAGTGCCAAGAAAAGGACATTTAGTAAAAAGAGAAGTAATGCCAGACGCAATTTATGGTTCTAAAGTTGTAACAAAATTAATAAATAAAGTTATGTGGGACGGTAAAAAAACAGTTGCTGAAAAAATCGTTTACTCTGCATTCGAAATGGTTGCAGAAAAAACTGGAAGAAATGCTCTTGATGCGTTCCAACAAGCAATGGATAATGTAATGCCAGTTCTTGAAGTTAAAGCAAGACGTGTTGGTGGAGCAACTTACCAAGTTCCAATCGAAATTAGACCAGATAGAAGACAAAGTCTAGGTATTAGATGGTTAGTTGAATATGCTAGAAAAAGAAATGAACATGGAATGGACGAAAAACTAGCTAATGAAATTATGGATGCTATAAACGGTCAAGGTGGAGCATTCAAGAAAAAAGAAGATACTCATCGTATGGCAGAAGCAAACAAAGCATTTGCACATTACAGATGGTAAACCAAAGAGTTTAGGAGGTAATTTAAAGTGGCAAATAGAGAATATCCTCTTGAGAGGACAAGAAATATTGGTATCATGGCTCACATTGATGCTGGTAAAACAACCACTACTGAAAGAATACTTTTCTATACAGGTGTAAATCATAAAATAGGAGAAACTCACGATGGTAGCGCAACTATGGACTGGATGGAGCAAGAACAAGAAAGGGGTATAACAATTACTTCAGCTGCTACAACTTGTTTCTGGAATAATAACAGAATAAATATTATCGACACACCAGGACACGTTGACTTTACAATTGAAGTTGAAAGATCTCTAAGAGTTCTAGATGGTTCTGTAACAGTACTTTGTGCTAAAGGTGGAGTTCAACCACAATCTGAAACTGTATGGAGACAAGCAAATAAATATAGCGTACCAAGAATGATATATGTAAATAAAATGGATATCATGGGTGCAGATTTCTATAACTGTGTAAACATGTTAAGAACAAGATTAGGTGCAAATGCAGTGCCTATTCAATTACCAATAGGTAAAGAAGATACATTTAAAGGTATTATAGATCTAGTTGAAATGAAAGCTTATGTTTATTATGATGAATTAGGAAAAGATATTCGTGAAGAAGAAATTCCTGAAGACATGAAAGCAGAAGCTGAAAAATACAGATCTGAATTATTAGATCATATTGTTGAATTTGACGATGAATTAATGATGAAATACTTAGAAGGCGAAGAACTTTCTATAGAAGAAATCAAAAAATGTATCAGACAATCAACAATAGAAAACAAAATGGTTCCTGTAACTTGTGGAACATCATATAAAAACAAAGGTGTTCAAAAGCTTTTAGATGCTATAGTTGATTATATGCCATCACCACTTGATGTACCAGCTATAAAAGGTGTACTTGAAAATGGTGAAGAAGATGAAAGACCTTCATCTGACAGTGAACCATTTGCAGCATTAGCATTTAAAATTGCTACTGACCCATTCGTAGGAAAATTAACTTTCTTCAGAGTTTACTCTGGAACATTAGAAAGTGGTTCATACGTTTACAATGCAAATAAAGGTAAAAAAGAAAGAATCGGAAGAATTCTTCAAATGCACTCAAATGAAAGAAAAGATATTGATAAAGTTTATGCAGGAGACATCGCTGCAGCAGTTGGACTAAAAGACGTTGCTACTGGTGATACACTATGTAACGAACAACATCCAATAATACTTGAATCAATTGAATTCCCAGATCCAGTTATTGATATAGCTATTGAGCCAAAATCAAAAGCTGACCAAGAAAAAATGGGCGTAGCTTTAGCAAAACTTGCTGAAGAAGATCCATCTTTCAAAACATATACAAACCAAGAAACTGGTCAAACAGTTATCGCAGGTATGGGTGAATTACACTTAGATATCATCGTTGATAGATTAAAACGTGAATTCCATGTTGATTGTAATGTTGGTAAACCACAAGTTGCATATAAAGAAACTATTAAGAAACCAGTTAAGGTTGAAGGTAAATTTATACGTCAATCTGGTGGTAGAGGACAATATGGTCACGTTTGGTTAGAAGTTGAGCCAAACGAAGCTGGTAAAGGATATCAATTTGAATCTAAAATCGTTGGTGGTGTTGTTCCTAAGGAATATGTTAAACCAACAGATGAAGGTGTTCAAGAAGCTATGAAAGCTGGTGTTCTTGCTGGTTACCCAGTTGTTGACGTTAAAGTTGCATTAGTAGATGGTTCTTACCATGACGTTGACTCATCTGAAGCAGCATTCCATATTGCAGGATCTATGGCATTTAAAGAAGCTTGCCGTCAAGGTGGAGCAGTATTATTAGAACCTGTAATGAAAGTTGAAATAACAGTTCCAGAAGAATACATGGGAGATGTTATTGGAGACGTTAACTCTAGACGTGGTAGACTTGAAGGTATGGACACAAATAATGGAACAACAGAAATCCATTCATTTATTCCATTATCTGAAATGTTTGGTTATGCTACTGACTTAAGAAGTAAGACTCAAGGTAGAGGTACTTACTCTATGGAACCAAGTCACTATGAAGAAGTTCCAAAATCAGTACTTGATACAATCGTTTCTTCAAGAGCTAAAAAAGAAGACTAATTTATTAAAACTATATTAAAAATTTGTAAATTAAACTATAAAATACTGGTTTATGTGTTGCAAAAGCTGGTATTTTATAGTAAAATAATTTAAAATAATGTGTAAACATTAATTAAAAGAGTATAATTTATTTATATTAAGGAGGAATTTAAAATGGCAAAAGCTAAGTTTGAAAGAACTAAACCACACTGTAATGTTGGAACAATCGGTCACGTTGACCATGGTAAAACAACATTAACAGCTGCTATTACAAAAGTAGCATCATTATCTGGTGGAGCAGAATTTAAAGCATACGATCAAATCGATGGTGCTCCAGAAGAAAGAGCAAGAGGAATCACAATTTCTACAGCTCACGTTGAATATGAAACTGCAAATAGACACTATGCACACGTTGACTGTCCAGGACACGCAGACTATGTTAAAAACATGATCACTGGTGCTGCACAAATGGACGGTGCTATCCTAGTTGTTTCTGCAGCTGATGGCCCAATGCCACAAACAAGAGAACATATATTACTTGCTAGACAAGTTGGTGTTCCTTACATCGTTGTATTCATGAACAAATGCGATCAAGTTGACGATGAAGAATTATTAGAATTAGTTGAAATGGATATCAGAGATTTATTATCTAAATATGATTTCCCTGGAGACGATACTCCAATCGTTAAAGGTTCTGCATTAAAAGCATTAGAATGTGCTTCAACAGATCCAAGTGCTCCAGAATATGCACCAATTCAAGAATTATTGGCAGCAGTTGACTCTTACATTCCAACTCCAGAAAGAGACACTGATAAACCTTTCTTAATGCCTATTGAAGACGTGTTCACTATTACAGGTAGAGGAACAGTTGTAACTGGTAGAATTGAAAGAGGAACATTAAAAGTTTCTGAAGAAGTTGAAATCGTTGGATTAACTGACGAAACTAAGAAAACAGTAGTAACTGGAATCGAAATGTTCAGAAAAGAACTTGCAGAAGCACAATGTGGAGATAACGCTGGTGTACTTCTAAGAGGAGTTCAAAGAACAGAAGTTGAAAGAGGTCAAGTACTTGCTAAACCAGGTTCTATTCAACCTCATACTGAATTCGAAGCTGAAGTTTATATCTTAACTAAAGAAGAAGGTGGAAGACATACTCCATTCTTCCAAGGATATAGACCACAATTCTATTTCAGAACAACTGACGTTACAGGTGTTATTGAATTACCAAAAGATAAAGAAATGGTAATGCCAGGAGATAACGTAACAATGAAAATTAAACTTATAACTCCAATAGCTATAGAAAAAGGATTAAAATTCGCTATCCGTGAAGGTGGTAGAACAGTAGGAGCAGGTAATGTTTCTAACATAATCGCTTAATTCTATAATTAAATAGAGATATATAATTGCACGTTTAGTATTAACTAAACGTGCTTTTTGTTGACATAAGCAACAAAAAATGATATAATGTTTTGGCAAAATATATAAATCTGAATAAAATTTTAGGAGGAAGAATATGAAGTTAATGGAAACAATAAAAAACGATAAGACAAAAATACATTTACTTGCGATACTTATGTATGTTTTAGGAGTAATATGTGATGCATATGGTTACTTGAGTAACTATCTAGAATACTTAGTTTCATTGCCACTCCTTCTTGCGAGTATAGTTTTCTCTATATCAATATCATGCAGTTGGTTTAATAATAACATTAAGTATCTTAAATCAGCAACAATTCATTTATTTACACTATTAATTGGGGCAGCTAGTTTGTTTTTCTACGGATTCTGGAGCATGTGGCCTTCATTTGTACTTACATTAATTTATTTACTTTTTGTAATTATACTTTTTATAATGGACTTAATTGATGTCTATTCTGTATATAGTAAAATAGTGAGAAGAGAAAATCGTTAAAGGATGTGTTATTATGAAGGAAAAACTTAGACAGCAGCTTGGAAAAGAAATAGTACAAATATATGGTTTAGGGGGAATTATTTATTTAGCAGGAATGATTGCAGATGGCCTTGGATTCTTAAATGATGTTTTAAATGTTGTTGGAGTACTCATTTTGATAGTAGCAATGGCATTTCTATGTGCAATCCATTTTATTTGGTATATTACTACTAAACAAAGGAAGAAAACTTTTATTGTTAATTTATTGGGTATAGTTATATCACTAATTCATATAGTGTGTTGTTGGTACATTAATATGTCAATGGTATGTGTATCAATGGGAGTATTTATTATCATGAATTTTTGCATGATAATATATGATATAATATGCATTATTAAAGATTTCTTTCAAAAGAATGATGATAAAAGATGGTTTAATTATTTCTAATAAAAACAATGTATTAAAAGATGGGATTTTAAATATAAATCTCATCTTTTTCTTCACATATATAGCTATCGCAATAATTTTCATGTTTTAGAAGTTCATAATTACTTCTGAATGTCCAGCCGATAATTAATTTGTTTTTTAAACGAAGTTTTTTAATCTTTTTACTCTTAAGCATATTTTTATTCACTGATAAAAAGTCTGGTTTTGCTACTTTCATAAAAATTAAGCTTGTGATAAATAATTTTTTTAATAATTTATGTTTTTTTTCGTTTCTAAAATCGGTTACAAGTAATCCTCTAACATATTTTGGAGCATTTTTCTTAAACCAAATACACATTCTAGGATCAAATGATTTAATAGCTATTTTACCATTATATTTTTCTAATATATTTAATAGAATAGGGCAAATAATACTTGCTTTTATATCTGTTTTTATTTCTATGATTACAGGAACTCGTGAGTCGATATAATCTAATGTATCTACAAGAGTAGGTATTTTATGTTCAGTGCCCAAAAGCCTATATTTCTTAATTTCATCTATTGAGCAGTCTTTAATTTTTTTATTTATATTACAACATCTATTTAAATCATCGTCATGGAAAACTACAATGGTATTATCTTTTAAAATATGAACGTCTAATTCAATAGCAACATTTCGTTTTATGGCTTCTTCAAATGATATAATTGTATTTTCTGGAATGCCTTTGTTTAAATTATGCAAGCCCCTATGAGCTATTTTAATATCTTTTAACCAATCTATATATTTATTCAATATTATCACCATATATATTATATCAAAAATATCACAAAAATAGAAGATAAGTGGTATATTTGTTGTTGTGAAAATATACAAATTGACATAATAATGAATGTGGTGTATAATATTATACAGAGGAATTTTGGAAGGGAGATAATTATGACCTTAAAGTGTGGCCAACAATTAGACTTATTGTGGAGAATAGTAGGAGTTAATATTTTGATTATACTAATCGGAGTATTACAAGTTTCAAAAAATCCAGAGATGGCTATTTATGTGCTTTTTTCTAACATATATTTAGTTTGTTATTTGGGTTTTCAAGTAGTAAAAAGAAATCTATCGATGACATCTAATATAAAAGAAATAATAACAATATATTCAATATGTAAACTAGTAATTAACTTTGTGCTAATTCAAAATGAATATCAATGCATGATTTCAATTCTATGTTCAATATTAGAAGGGTTATGGGTAGCAAGGTTTTACATGCTTGAGAAAATTAAAAAATAAAAGAAGCCGAGGGGCTTCTTTTTTACATATTTCTAAGAAAGAACAAAAAGATTGGTTGAAACACAGGAACAAATAAAGAAATAAATAGTGCAACTAGCGCAAAGCCTTTCCATTTTAATTTATATAGTTTATACAATAATCCGTAGTAAAAAAACACAAAAAGTATAGTTGATAATGAGCTACTTACTGGCAGCATCATAGTTATAATTAATGCGGGTAATAGATATTCAGGATAATCTATCTCTATTTTGAATAATTTTGTTTTTCCAACAATTCTTCCCATTACAAATGATGAACCGTAAGGAACAAAAGCAAGAAAAGCAAATTTATCATCTTTGTTTTTGGCCATTTTATACAGCCCAATTGCTTTAATTAACCATAACGCAAATGCAGAAAAAACAATTAAAATTAATATACCTCCGATAGTTGTAATAATGTTACTAATATCCGACCAATCAATGTTTTTTAGGCTTTCAATAGTCGGTAAATTTAAAGTTTCTTGAAGAGATACATATGCTTTTTTTACTAAATCTGTTAACATTTTTGAATTCATTTTTCTTTCCTTTCAAGTAGTTTGTATAAATATTATCTCCAAATTTTTAAAATTTATTTATTGTATTTAAAAGATTGAAAAAAAGAAGTAAGTATAGTAAAATAACTAAGAGGTGAATTTAAGTGCCAAGAAATGATTATGCTAGAAAAGAAAGAAATAAAGAAATAATTAAATATTTAGAGAATGAACCTTTTGCTAATGATGAGAAACTAGCAGAATATTTTAACGTAAGTATAAATACAATAAGATTAGATAGAGCTAGATTGGGAATTAAAGAAGTTAGAGAAAGAATAAAAGATAGGGCTTCTGAAAATGTAAAAAAAATAGTATCTCTTAGCAAGGAAGAAATAATAGGTAATATAATAGAATATACCCCAGGTGAAAAGGCTATTTCTGTGATGGAAACGAAAGATTACATGTCATTTGAAAACACAGATGTAATAAAGGGTTACCATATTTATTCAATGGCAGAGAGTTTAGCAATAAGTATTATACCGAGTAAAGTGGCACTTGTTGGAATAGCAAATATAAAATATGTGAAGAAAATATTAAAAAATGAAGTTGTTTATGCTCATGCTGAAGTTAAGAAAAAAAGAGATACAAATTATATAGTGTGGGTAAAAATATATGACAAGGAAAATCAGTTAAGATTTAAAGGAAAATTCATATTAAAGGGGATAGAATAAATGGAAATATTAATAGATATAAATGGCTCTGATAATGGGATTGAGCCTGCAGTATTAGGAAGTATAAAAGCAGCTAAAAATACTGATGCAACAATAACTTTAGTTGGTGACGAAGACAAAATAAAGGATGTTTTAGAAAAAGAATATAAAGCAGATAAAGCTAATGAAATATTAGAAAAAATAAAGATAATTGATGCTAAAGATGTAATAACAAATAATGATGAACCAGCTTTTGCAATTAAGAATAAAAAAGAATCAAGCATTGTAAAAGCATATGACTATATGAAGGAACATGATGATACTGTCTTTATATCTGCAGGTAGCACTGGTGCAATAATGGCAGGAGGACTTTTGAAACTAAAAAGAATAAAAGGAATTCATAGACCTGCACTTATTACAATACTTCCTACAGCAAATTCAAAAGGGACAATATTGCTAGATTGTGGCGCTAATGTAGATGCTGCAACTATTTCTATGTTGCAGTATGCTAAAATGGGAAAAATATATGCATCGTTAGTTCAAAAGAAAAAAGATGTAAAGATTGCTCTTTTAAATATAGGAGCAGAAAATGAGAAGGGATCTCAAGAGTTAAAAGATGCAAATAAACAGCTTACTGAAAGATTTCCAGAGTTTATTGGAAATATAGAAGCAAGATATATTTTAACAGGAAAAGCAGATGTTGTTGTGGCTCAAGGGTTAATGGGAAATGTTGCTTTAAAATCAATGGAGGGAACTGCTAAAACCATGAAAACGGCTCTTGTAACTGAAATGAAGAAAAATTTATTCAGCAAAATAAGAGCGTTAGTAGCAAAAAGTTTGATAGAAAAAGCCTTGTACAAATATGATTATACAAGATATGGAGGAGCAGTTTTATTAGGAATTAGAAAACCAGTTATTAAAATACACGGAAATG
The DNA here is from genome assembly GCA_045537895.1 of Clostridia bacterium. Classification (GTDB taxonomy): domain Bacteria; phylum Bacillota; class Clostridia; order TANB77; family CAG-465; genus CALXJE01. The sequence goes on along the minus strand of JAZSQI010000005.1, from coordinate 54,174 downwards.
CTAGGGCTAATAACTATGAGACGGCTATATATCAAGCAGATGAAATATTAAAAAATGACTTAATTAAAGAGATAACTGAGAATATAGAGGAATAAAATACATATATATAAATATGTGAATTATATAAAAAATACAAAATAGCTATTGACAAGTATAATAAAATAGTAGATAATACACATATAAAGACTAACTATTATTGGGAGGTGAATAAAGTGGAAGGTGTTTTTGAAAAAGTAAGAGATGTTATTTCTGAACAACTAGGTGTAGAAGATGTTGAAATAATAACAATGGATACCACATTTATTGATGATTTAGGAGCAGATTCTTTAGATATAGTTGAATTAATAATGGCTTTAGAAGAAGAATTTGATATTGAAATTCCAGAGGCTGATGCTGAAAAGATTTCAACAGTTGGTGATGTTGTTGAGTATATAAAAGCAAATGTTTAATTTGTAAATAAAAATAAAAGCTAGTATATAGATATATTCTATATATTGGCTTTTTTACTGACTGACCGAATGACTTAGTCTATATACCAACTTTTTTATTGACAAAATAAAATAGGGAGAGTATAATGTATAAGCTTTAAAAATAAATGTCTTTTTAAATAAAAAGATTGGAAAATATTAATATGTGTAGTGGGAGGAATTTAAAATGCTTTTGTGGTTTATTATGTTTTTGATTAATTTATTATCAATAATAACAATGTACATAGCGGATTATTTTTTTAAGAAAAAAGGCATTATATCTATAAAAATATCTAACGCAAAAATAATTTTAGCACTTATAACATTATTTGTGTTAATATGGATGGCAGCTGTATTTACAAGCTAAAATATATGTTGTAAGACTAAAAAATAGTTTAAGGAGCTTTTATATAGAGCTCTTTTTCTATTTTACTTGAAAAAATTATGTAAATGTGATATAATTGCGAAACAGTAACTTACGAATGTTTAGTTTTAATAAGCTAAATGAGAAATATAATTAAAAATATAATATATGAGAGGAGAAAATAAATTAATGTTAGATGAAAAAAGTATTATTACTGTTCCAAAGCAGCTACTGATTGACCTTGCTATACCTAAGCAAGAAAACCGGTATAATGAGGATGTATACTTGCTGTATAATCCTGTAGGTTATGGAGGAGTGCTTACTGTAGGGAAAAAAATAGTAGATTTAATAAGAATGTTTGATGGAAAGAAAAATATGCAAACGGTTATTAATGAAATGGGTTTTTGTGGTAATGAAGCTGAAATGGCAAAAGCAATTATAAGTTCCTTGGTAGAAAAGCAAATGTTAAATACTCCTAATATTGTTTATGAAAAAACTAAATGGAATCGTGAGCTTACGTGTTGGCTTCATATAACAAATGATTGTAATCTTAAATGCAAGTATTGTTATATTCATAAGTCACACTCAAGTATGAGCAGTTGTGTTATGTATGAGTCTATAGATAAAATGTTTGATTCATGTAGAAAGCATAACTATAAAAAGCTGTGTTTAATGCTTGTTGGTGGGGAGCCACTTATGAGATTTGATACGATAAAAGAGATTGTATCATATTGCTTAAAAAATTGTGGAGATATTAATGTTCGTTATGTAATTCCAACAAATGGAACATTAATTACACCAGAGATTGCAAAGTATATAGCCGAAAACCACATATCTGTAGGAATTTCTATTGACGGTATTGAAAACTACCATGACCAAAATAGAATAAAGGCAGATGGGACAGGCAGCTATAAATTAGCAATGAGAGGAGTAGATAATCTTATTAATGAAGGTATAAGACCCTCTATCATGGTAACAGTTACAAATGAAAACTTAGAAGGATTACCTGAGTTAACTAAATTTATGATAGACAAAAAAATATTCTTCAGATTTTCTTTTGAGCGTGATACTCAAACAGGAAGACCTGCAATTTTGAAAGATGAATCTCATTGTATAGAAGTGCTTAAAGAATGTTTTGAAATAATGAAAAATGCTCTAAATAATGGTGATTTAGGATGGTTCTTCCAATTTGGTGATGTATCATTTTCAAAACCTGTAAGAAGGGCTTGTGCTGCCGGAAAAAATTTCTTTGCAATAGGACAAGATGGTTCTGTTGGTTCATGTAGTTTAGGACTTGAATGTCCTAAATCAAACATATCAGATTTGACGGATATTATATCGGATATTGATACTATTTTTTCTGATATATCAAAGACATCAGCTTGTGATGTTTTAGAGTGTAACAAGTGTGTTTGGAAGCACAGTTGTGCCGGAGCATGTCCTTTGCAAACATATGCTACATATAAAACATTTATGCATATTTCTCCATACTGTAATTTGTACAAATCATGTTTACCTGATGTGATTCGCATATATGCGATGACCATATATTATACTAATAAAAAGAAGGAGGTATAACTATGTTCTTGTATGCAGCAACAGAAATGTTCCTTGTAAGTGATTGCATCCCGGATCAGTCAAGTGGTGGACAGTGTAGTCAGTGCACTGATTGCAATTGCGTGGACGGAGACTAAGTCTCAATGAAACATAACCATCGGTTTTGACCGGTGGTTATTGTTTTATTTTGTGTAAGTATGGTTGAAAGAAAGCTTATACTATGGTAAAATTATATATACATGATAGGAGAAAGAAATGTTAAATATAGAAAAATTAGAATTAAGAATAGGTTATACATTTAAGAATAAAAAATTAGCTAATATGGCTATAACGCATAAATCATACGCTCATGATAAAGGCGATAGCAATCTAGATGCATATAATGAAAGAATTGAATTTTTAGGGGATGCTATATTAGAACATATAATATCAAAATATTTATATAATAAATTGCCTGATGAAAAAGAAGGTATGCTAACAAAAAGAAGAGCTAGAATAGTATGTGAAAAATCACTTTGCACAGTTATAAAAGAATATAATTTAGAAGAATGCTTAAAAGTAGGAAGATGTGAACTTAAGATTAAAAACAGTAAAAAAGATGCAATGCTTGCAGATATGTTCGAAGCAATTCTTGGTGCTATATATTTAGATGCTGGATTTGACGTAGCAGAAAAAATATGCCTTAAATTGCTTGAAAAAACTATAGAAGATGAAATAAATAATGTAACGGAAAATAAAGATTACAAAACAAGGCTTCAAGAGGAAGTGCAAAAAGAAAAGAATAAGGATATAAAGTATGAATTGGTAAGAGAAGAAGGACCAGCTCATGATAAAGTTTTTTATGTTGAAGTTTATGTTAATAATATAAAAATGGGAGAAGGAAATGGTAAATCAAAAAAAGAAGCACAACAAAAAGCAGCAGAAGAGGCGCTTAAAAACATATAAAATTAAAATAGATGGAAAAAAAGAATTAGGATTAAATATACCAAAGGAAAACAAGAGAACAATTCCTATTTTTATACCTCATGTAGGATGTAAAAATGAATGTGTTTTTTGTAATCAAAGGAAGATTAGTGGTCAGCAGAAAATAGTTTCTGCAAGTGACGTAAGAAACCAAATTAATGACGCACTAAATAAATATAAAAAAGATGGAAAAAAAGTTGAAGTTGCTTTTTTTGGAGGTAGTTTTACAGGCATTGAAGAAAAACAGCAAATAGAATATTTAGAGATAGTTAAAGAATTTATAGATAAAAAGGTTGTTAGTTCAGTTAGAATTTCTACTAGACCTGATTATATAAATGAAAAGATACTTGCAGTGTTAAAAAAATACAATGTAGAAATTATTGAACTTGGTGTTCAATCAATGGATGAAGAGGTATTAATTTTATCAAAAAGGGGACATACAAAAGCAGATGTTGTTAAAGCGTCTAATTTAATTAAGGAAAGAGGCTTTGTTTTAGGTCATCAACTTATGTGTGGCTTGCCTGGTAGCACTTATGAGAAAGAAAAAAACACAGTACTAGAAAGTTTAAATCTAAAACCGGATATAATTAGAATATATCCTGTTTATGTTTTAGAAGATAGCGAACTTCTTAATATGTATAAAACAAAAAAATATAAAGCATTAGAATTAGAAGATGCAATAAATAGAGCAACAATGATGTATAAAGAATGTATAAAAAGAGGAGTTAATGTTATTAGAGTAGGTTTGCAAACTACTGAAGAAATATCTGTCAAAAATAGTAAGATAATAGGACCTGTATGTGATAATTATAGGGAAAGAATTTTATCAAAAATAATGTTAGAGTATATAGAAAACAAAATGGAAAAAAGGCGTATAGGTAATAAAATTGATAGGAATAAAGAAAATAAAACAACAACAATTTTAAAATTAATTGTTCCTTCAAATCAAGTCAATTATGTAGTTGGCAATAACAGATGTAATAAAAAATATTTAGAAGAAAAAGATATTTGCTATGTTGAAGTGGTTCAAAAAAAGAAATAATAATTTATAATAAAAATACTCATACTAATGGTAAAACATTGGAGATGAGTATTTTTTATGGAAAAAATTAAAGATATAATATACATATTAATAGGCACATTTTTAACAGCAATAGCAATAAATTTGTTTTTTGTGCCAAATAATATTTCAAGTGGAGGAGCAAGTGGTATTGCCATAGTATTAAATCACATATTTAAATTTCCAATAGGAATTACTGTTTTTGTATTAAATTTACCATTATTTATAATATCAATATCAAAAATAGGATTTAAATTTACACTTAAAGCATTAATAGGAACGTCTATACTTTCACTATTTATAGATGCAACATCTAATATAGCTGAGTATGAACTTTTTAATATAGGAACGGATTATTTTATAAGTAGCGTATTTGGGGGATTAATATTAGGTATAGGACTTTCAATCGTGTTTAAAGGAAAAGCAAGTACAGGTGGAACTGAACTATTAGCACAAATAGTATATAAGTATAGACCAATAGCAAGTACAAGTCAGCTAATGCTCTTTATTGATAGTTTTGTAATTATAGTTACAGTATTGGTTTTCAAAAGTCTAAGTTCAGGCCTTTATTCTATAATAGCTATATTTGTTTCTAAAAAAACAATTGATGTTGTATTTGAGGGTGTAAATTATACTAAAATTATAAATATAATTACCAAAAAACCGGATGTTATATCAAAACGAATAATGGAAGAAATAGAAAGAGGAGTAACTACTATTAATTGTGTTGGAGAATATACAAAGGAGCCTTATACAAAAATAGAATGTGTAGCTACTATTACGCAGATATATAAGATAAAAGCTATTGTTAAAAAAGAAGACGAGGGAGCGTTCATGTATATAGCACCATCTGTTGAAGTATTAGGCTATGGATTTAAATAATATATTTGAAAGATATATACGTATATAATTGCAAATATAATTAAAATATAATATAATTCATATATAAGAAGATAGAGGTGGATAATGTGGAAAATCTAATCCAAAAATGTAAAGAAACGAGGAAAGATATAATTGAAATGTTATATGCATCAGGCTCTGGACATCCAGGTGGAAGTTTATCTTGTGTAGAAATTATAGTAGCATTATATCATAATATAATGAATTTAAATCTAGATGAAAAAGGTCAAAGAATAGATAAGTTCATACTTTCTAAAGGACATGCCGCGCCTACATATTATTCTGTTTTAGCATCTAAAGGATTTATAGAAAAAAAACAGCTGTTATCGCTTAGAAAAATAGATGGAAGTCTTGAAGGACATCCAAGTATAAAAACAAATGGAGTGGATGCATCTTCAGGGTCGCTTGGGCAAGGACTATCTATTGCAAATGGAATGGCATTAAGCAAAAAAATAGATGGCAGAGAGGGGCATATATATTGCCTTATGGGTGACGGCGAAATAGAAGAGGGACAAGTATGGGAAGCAGCAATGACAGCATCACAATATAAGCTTGATAATTTAATTGCTCTTGTTGATTATAACGGTCTGCAAATTGATGGTAAATTATCAGAAGTTACAACTCCTGAACCAATAAAAGAAAAATTCGAATCTTTTGGGTTTAATGCATACGAAATACCAGGTCATGATATAGAAAAGATTATTGATACCATAAATGAAATAAAAAATAGTCCAAATGCTAAACCAAGTGTTGTTGTGCTGAAAACAATAAAAGGAAAAGGCGTTACTTTTATGGAAAACGATTTTAATTATCATGGGAAATCATTAACAGAGCAAGAATATATAAAGGCAAAAGAAGAACTTAATTAAAGAAAAGAGGTATAATTATGAAATCTACAAGAAAGGCTTATGGAGAAGCATTAGTAGAAATAGGAAGAAAAGATAATGATGTAATAGTTTTAGATGCTGATTTGGCTCATGCAACCCAAACATTACTATTTAAGAAAGAATTTCCTAACAGACATATTAATGTTGGTATAGCAGAGCAAGATATGGTAGGTACAGCATGTGGACTTGCTTTAAGTTTAAAAAAAGTATATCTATCATCGTTTGCAATGTTTTTAGCAGGCCGTGCATATGAGCAAATAAGGAATGCAGCTGCATATTCAAAAGTTCCTATAAAACTTTGTGCAACACATTCTGGGCTTTCTGTAGGAGAAGATGGCCCAACGCATCAAATGGTAGAAGATATTTCTCTTATGAGAACAATACCAAATATGATAGTCTTAAGTCCTGCAGATGAAATAGCAACAAAAAAAATAATAGAGAATATAAAAGAATATAACGATGGACCTATATATGTTAGACTTGGAAGATGTGATGTTCCAAGTGTTTATGATGAGAAAGAAAAGTTTAAGATAGGTGGCTCGAAGGTATTTGGAGATGGCAATGATGCTACGGTATTTGCAACTGGTTATACATTACATATAGCTCTTGAGGCGATGAGCATTTTAAAAGAAAAAGGTGTAAACATAAGAGTAGTAGATGTATATAGTATTAAGCCAATTGATGAAAATACAGTAGTTAAGTGTGCAAAAGAAACAAATAAGATAATTACTATAGAAGACCATAGCGTTATTGGAGGTTTAGGCTCTGCTGTTGCAGATGTATTATGTGAGAAATTTCCGAAAAAGATTATTAAAATAGGTGTGCAAGATAAATTTGGAAAATCTGGAAATGCAAAAGAAATAATGAATTTATATGGAATAACAAAAGAACGAATAATAGAGGAAGTATTAAAGAAAGAGGAGTAATAAATGGACAAACCACTAGCATATAGAATGAGACCAAAAACTCTAGAAGAGTTCTATGGACAAGAACATATTGTAGGCAAGGACAAGCTGTTATATAGATTAATAAAGGCAGATAGGTTAACCTCGGTTATATTATGGGGACCACCAGGATGTGGAAAAACATCACTTGCTTATGTTATATCAAAGACTACTAAATATAGGTTTATTGAACTTAATGCTACAAGTGCAGGTGTTTCTGATATAAAGAAAATAGCTGAGGAATTAGATAATGCTTTTTTAAATCCACAAGGAAAAGCGATTGTATTTATAGATGAAATACATAGATTTAACAAATTACAACAGGATGCTCTTTTACCATACGTTGAAAAAGGTAAAATTATATTAATAGGGGCTACAACTGAAAATCCATATTTTGAAGTGAATAAAGCGCTTGTTTCTAGGTCTACGGTATTAAAATTAGAGTTACTTACAAATGATGATATATTTAAAATATTAAAACAAGCATTAAAAAATAATGAAAATGGCTTGGGAGGGTATAGCGTAAATATATCAGATGATACATTAATGTTTTTAAGTAGTATGTCTGGAGGGGATGTAAGAACGGCATTAAATTCATTAGAACTTGCTGTTATAACATCGAAAATGGATATTGACGGAAGCGTAAAAATAACTGATGAAATAATAGAAGAGTGTATGCAAAAAAGAAAAATTATGTATGATAAGTCAGCCGATGCTCACTATGACAATATTAGTGCATTTATAAAATCAATGAGGGGAAGTGATCCTGATGCAACTTTGCTATATATGGCAAGGATGCTTGAAGCAGGAGAAGACCCATTATTTATAGCAAGAAGAATATTAATATGCGCAGCAGAAGATGTTGGACTTGCTAATCCTGAAGCGTTAGTTGTGGCAAACGCAGCAATGCAAGCTGTGCACCAAATTGGAATGCCTGAGGCAAGAATTATACTATCAGAAGCTGCTCTTGTTGTTGCACTAAGTAGAAAATCAAATAGCGCATATATGGGTATCAATGAAGCAATTGAGGATGTTAGGACAAAAGATACAGGAGAAGCTCCAATGCATATTAGAAATGCACCAATAGAAGATATGAAAAAGCAAGGATATAGCAATGGGTATAAATACCCACATGATTATGAAAACGGATTTGTAAATCAACAGTATATGACAGATGCAATGAAAGATAGAAAATATTTTAATCCTAAAAAGTGGGAGAAGTATTATGAAGAAAAATAAAGAAAGTCAAGAAGTTCAAGAAGTAAAGCAAAAAAGAAGAAAACAAGGCATGGAAAACGAAGATATTTCCAAAGGCATTGAAATAGCAAAAAAGGCTCTTCAAAAGGAAAAGAAACAAAAACAAAAGGAAATAGAAAAGAAAGAAAAAAAGAGAAAGAAATCTACAAGTAGTATTTTAAAATATATACTAATAATAGTTTCAATAATTATAATTGTATTATTATTTAAGTATAGACATATTATAGGAATAACATTTTCAAAAGAAATATCAGAGCAGGATGCTATTGTAATTGATATAGCTACTTCAGACAATAAAGTGTGTGCATATCAAAATGAAATATTGGTATATTCTAAAGGAATTCTTACTACATATAGTAGATATGGAAAGAAAACATGGGAATATACTTTTGATGAAACTTTTATTCCTGAAATAAATACAAATGGGAAATATATACAAGTAGTTAATAAAGACAGTGGGTATATTTATGTTTTTGATAATAAATATGAAAGTTGTAGAAAGAAAATAGATGGAACAATAAAAAAATCAAGTATTAACGAAAATGGAGAAAGTGTTATACATTATTCTAAAGAGGGAATAAAATCTGATATAGGTATATTTGATAAAAAGGGTAAGCAAAAATATGAAGTTACTTTAAAAACTGAGAATATAGCAAGTGCAACAGTATCTAAAAATGGAAGGTATTTATTAATTTACGAAGTAGAGACTCAAGGAATAAGCGTTAATTCAATATTAAAGATAATTGATTTTAATAATTCTCAAGAAGTGAAAACGGTGTTAGAGGTTGAGAATGATATTATATACGATATTGAATTTACGAATTCTAAAATAATAGCTCTAACTTCAAGCAAGGTATACACATGTAATATATCTTCGGACTCAAAAAGAGAGCTAGACATAACAGATAAAAATATATCAAACATATCATTAGATAAGTCGGGAATATCATATGTATATAAAGAGATATCTGATGAAGAAAATACTATACAGTTTTTAAATGGCAGATATAGTATACTAGGAACACACAAATTTAGCGAATCCATTAAATACTTTACTTATTATAATTCACTTGCTTATGTGGTTCAAAACAAAGAAATTAATATATATAATAGATGGGGAATGCATATTAAAAAATATAAATCAGATAGTATAATAACAAAACCAGTAGTATTTAATGACGGAAAGAATATGGCCATAATATATTCGAATAAAATAGTAGTAATAGGTATATAAAAGGGGGCAAAGTTATGATTCTTGACATTGTTTTAATAGCAATATTGCTATTAGGTGCATTTATAGGGTATAAAAGAGGATTTGTAAAGGTAATAATAAAATTGGGGACTTTTGTTTTAGCAATAGCTCTATCTTTTATACTTCAGTCTAGTGTTGCTACTTTTATAGGAGAATCATTAGGACTTGAAAACTCAATAAACGTTGCAGTAGAGGATAAATTAGTAAAATTTGCTAAAACTGAAGAAAAAGAAGAACAAAACAACGTAAACATACCAATATTAGAAAAAACAATTGAAGAAATAAATCGAGCAGCTGAAGATAAAAAAACAGAAGTAATAAGTGAGTGGTCAGGTAAAATAACTAATTTTGTAATCAAAGGAATTAGTTTTATACTAGTATTTGTAGTAGTATCTATATTAATGGGAATAATAGGGCTAATTTTAGATACAGTGTGCAAATTACCGGTATTAAAAACTTTAAATGGAACATTGGGAGCATCAACAGAGGTATTATTAATGATTTTTAGAATATTAATATTGCTTGCAATAATATCGTTCTTATCGCCACTAGATATTTTAAATTCGGTAACAAACTATATTAATGAGTCTTGCATAACAAAATGGTTATATGAAAATAATATAATTATATCTATATTAGGTACAAAATTATTATAATGAAACTGGTGAGTAAATGAAGAAGAAAAAGAATGCATATAAAAGATTAACTATAACATTTAGTTTGCTTAGCGTAATAGGAATTGCAATATGGGGAATATTATTTGGTATAAATAATATTTTGAGTAAAGATACATATGCAGCTATAAGTGAGAGCATTTCACAAAAAGAAGATTTAAAGGAAAAAATAAACTTTTTAATAGTAGGAACAAACGAAAATCTTACAGATAGTATAATATATGGAAAATATAATACAAATACAAATAAACTCTATATGATGTCAGTTCCAAGAGATACGTACAGTACAAATGAATATTGTAATGGGCATAAAATAAATGCAATATATAGAGGAAAAAACTTACAACCGTTTATAGATGAAATAGAAAATTTGTTAGATGTAAATATAGACTACTATGCTATATATGATATAACTTTTGTAAAGGAAGTTGTTGACGCAATAGGTGGGGTTGAAGTATATGTGCCTCAAAAGATGTTTTTTGACGAAAATGGAGGGATTACTTTAGAAGAAGGAACTCACGTAATAAATGGGGAAGAAGCAGAGCTTTTTGTAAGATTTAGGTCTGGTTATGCAAATGCTGATCTTGGCAGAGTAGAGGCTCAAAGAAACTTTATTAAGGCGTTTATTGAAACAATGCTTGATAAAGAAAATATATCAAAAATTCCAAAGGTAGCAAAAATTGCCCTATCTAATATGAAAACCAATGCAACTACGAGAGAAATTATGAAGTATATAAATGAAATAAAAGAAATAAATATAGATGAAATTCAGTCTATTACAATGCCAAACACACCTAAATATATTGATGGCTTATCATATGTGTTAGCAGACAAAGAAGAGGCAAGGAGAATCATAAAAGAAGATTGGCAAGAAAAACAAATAAATGAGAAAGATGTAGATGAAAACGCTGAATAAAATAAGACAGCCAAAATATATTGGCTGTCTTGCCTTTTATGGCTATACTTTTCTCTTTCTTCTTGATTTATATTTAACATTACCTTTTTCATAATTAGTAGGTATTTTTGATTTCTTCTTTTTCCTACCCATTTTAATAAGTATTTTTAAAATGAGTATTACCACGAATATAGAGATAATTATATAAATAATATTTATTAATAGTTTTTGCGTGCTCTTCCTACTTAAGAAAGGTATTTTCTCCATTCCGGTCAATACTAAATCATATTCTTTGTCGTATGTAGACAAGTTTTGTCTAAAATCTATTTTAATTTTACCAACTACTTGATTTTCATAATCCGAGGTATTAATATCATATTTATTTAATTTGTCATAATCAAGTTTTACGTCATAATTAATTGTTACAAGCTCGTCTGCGTCAGTATCATTTACTAGAGTATAAATATCTTCAGATAAAGAATAATTATATATAATATCATTATCATAATTTACATATGAGAAACTATAATCTTTTTTATCTAATATTTTATACTTAGAGAAATTATTAAATCCATATTCAAATAAATTTATAGCGTCTGTATATCTTACATCTTCTCTTCCTGAAGCAGAGGCATTAAATACACCTATAATTAAATCCTTATCATCTTTTTTTCCATATGCTACTAGTGTTCTTCCGGCTTCTTCTGTATAACCTGTTTTTCCACCTATGCAATACTCATAAAATCTAGAAAGGTAACTGTCCTCCTTTGTTAATATTAGTCTGTTTGTATTGTCATATGTCCTTTTGCTAGATGTTTTATTTGTAGGTTCTATAACATATTCCTTGGTTGAAAATATATTAACAAAAGTTTCATTTTCGATAGCATAAGATAAGATTTTCATCATATCGGAAGGAGTTGTGTAATGATTATCATCATGATAACCATGAGTATTGGTAAAGTTCGTGTTTGTGCAACCTAAGTCTTTTGCTTTTTGGTTCATAAGAACAACAAATTTATCAATATCGCCAGAAACAGCTTCTGCTAAAGCATTGGCAGAGTCATTTCCTGATTTTAACATTAGAGCATAAAGTAAATCTTTTATAGTCATAACTTCCCCTTGTCTTAAAGCAGCATTAGAACTATCATATGGTATATCTATTGCTTTTTGTGAAACGACTGTTGAAGAATTTATATCTAAATTTTCTAATGCCAAAATTGCAGTTAAAACTTTGGTTGTACTTGCAGGGTATATTTTTTCGTTTTCATTTACACCAAATAATAATTTGCCACTATCATTGTCCACTATAATTGCAGATTTACAATTTAGATTAGGAACATTATCTGCAAAAATATTGGAAAAACATAATATAAAAAACAGTAATATAGTTAGTAACTTTAAAGTTATTTTTTTATTCATATTAATAACCACCTCATAAACGTAATAATTATACTATAAATATGATTAAAAATAAAGGAGTGATAAAAATAATTAGTATAAAACAGATAATAATAAATAAAATGTTTAAAAATGATAAAAAAACATATGTAATATCATTATTGATTTTAGTATTTCTAATCATATTTTTTCTAGGGGTTAATATAAAATTTTTAGATAAGGGTGGAATAACAATAAATGGTATATTAATGCCAAACTTTTTAAAAAAAGAAGAAATAGGAGTGTATATAGATGGACAGGTAAATAAACCCCGGCTATATAAAATTAAAAAAGGGAGCGACATTAAGTAAGGCTATAGATTTAGCAGAAGGAATAACTAAAGAGGCAGATTTGCAGAATATAAACTATAATAGAGTACTTAAAAATCAAGAAAAGATAATTATACCATCAGTAAAAAAAGAAGAAATAGAGTATGATAGTTATAACAGCAAAATAAATATAAATACGGCAACAATTGAAGAATTAAAACTATTAGATGGAATAGGTGAAAAGACAGCAGAGAAAATAATAGAGTATAGAGAAATAAATGAGTTTACTGAAATTGAACAACTTATGAATGTTAATGGAATAGGAGAAGGAAAATTTAATAAAATAAAAGATAAAATATGTGCAGAGTAAAAATGTAGAAACAAAATAATAAAAATTGGAAAATATATTGAAAAATTTGATTAGATATAGTATAATATTCGTGTTAAGATTTATGTAATCTAAATAGGAGATTGATGATATGAATTTACAAATGAATAGTTTTGAAATAATTGATATGCCAGGTATGGATACAATAGCGTTTTTGGTAGAAAGAAACGATAATGAATATAGAAAAGGAAATTCATTATTTACACTGCAAAAACTAGAATCAATAGAAAGGGAAGAGGAAGGAAAAATAAAGAAGACATTTACTATTATACCTGATGGTGAACAAAAGCAAATGGTTGTACTACTTACTCTTACTAAATCAAGAGCAATTTTAAGTACTGGGGAAGTGACTGAAGATGGATTTGTATCTAGAGATAATGCAATACCATTATCTTATGGTACAGTATTTAATCAAGATGGTATTGAGTACAAAGAATTCTCATATACACCAAACATGAAAAGACAATTTGCTATTATTGATACAAGCACTGGCGAAGAAGTAAAACCAACTTTATATGTTGATAATGTTACTAATGAGGTAAAAGGTAAATGTAAATTACTACCTTTAAGACCATACATTATATTAGAATTAAGATTAGATAGAAAATAGTTTGGAGGATTTAAAGTGGAAAAAATGATGCTTAATATAGCAGCAGCTCCTCTTTCGTGGGATGGAAGAGAGTTTAAAGAAACATCAAAAGCTTATATATCACTAGGTGAAGTAAGCATAGAAAAACAAAAAGAGGAAAAAGCAAAATAAGAAGACGGAATGATAGTATAATATTATCTGTTTTGGGAGGATATATGGAAACAATTAGAAAATTTAAAGGACAACTTATAGCAATAGGAGTCTTCTACTTAATTCTATGTATAGAAATAGTAGGAGCTTTTTGCGTTACTAAATCTGTAGTGCTAGAAGAAGGAGAAGGAATATTTAGTGATTTTAATGGCTTTTTTACTACTATGGGAGAGTATATGAAAAATCCATTTAAAATAATTGGAGGAATATTCAAAGAAGGAATTATAAGCGAATTTTTATCAGGCTGTTTTTATTTACTTATAGTATTTATTGCATTAACAATATACTTCTTGGTTAAAAATAAAAGTAAACATGAATATGATGGCATTGAAAGTGGCTCAAGTGATTGGAGTAAAGGTGGAGAAGAGTATAAGAAACTATCAGATGGAAGTGAAATATTAAATAAAAAAAGTGGCTTTATACTAAGTAAAAAACATTATTTAGGAACAGATCTAAGAAAGGTTAAGATAAACAAGAATATACTTGTTGTCGGTGGATCTGGTGCCGGTAAATCAGCTTGTTATATTAAACCAAACATACTTCAAATGTTAGGTTCTTACGTTATAACAGACCCTAAAGGGGAGTTATATAGAGAAACATCAGGTTTCCTAAAAGAAAATGGTTATGAAGTAAGAGCATTTAATTTAGTAAATCCTGAATACAGTGATAGATATAATCCATTGGCGCATATAGTTGACCACACTAGTGTAGACATTATTGCTCATACAATTGTTCAAGGTGCTACTAAAGGCACTGGAAGTAATGACCCGTTCTGGGATGAAACGGCTAAGATGCTTTTAAAAGCTTGTATATACTACGTTATATCTGTTCTTCCAAAAGAAGAGCAAAACATATCAAGTTGTCTTAATATAATAAGACAAGGTGGAGCTGACCCAGATATATTTAAGAAGTTATTTATTAATGAGTTAAAACCTGAACATCCAGGAAGAAAAGAATATGAAAACTTTAGTACAGCAGCAGACAAAACAATGCAAAGTATAGTTGTTTCAACTATTTCTAAAATAACTGCATTTGATACACCTGCTATGCAAAGAATAACAACAAGTAACAATATAAATTTTGATGATTTAGGTCAAAAGAAATTGGCGCTTTTCGTAATAACATCAGCATCTGATAGTACATATGATTTTATATCAACTATATTCTTTAGTCAGATGTTACAAAAGCTATATGTTCAAGCAGATAGAAATGGTGGAACATTAAACCATCAAGTATATTTCTTGCTTGATGAATTTGCAAATATTGGTCAAATACCTGACTTTAATAAAAAACTAAGTACAACAAGAAGTTTGGGAATAAGTATATCTATAGTTGTGCAGAGTTTAGATCAATTAGAAGCGTTATACAAAGACAACTATGAAAATATTTTAGGTAACTGTGATACTCATTTATTCTTGGGAAGCCAATCTATAAAAACATGTGAGTATTTCTCAAAGAGTTTAGGACAAAAGACAATAAAATTTGAAAGCAAATCAAAAAATAGAGATAAAGATAATATGACAACACAAGGAATATCACTAAGTGAGCAAAGACAAGGAAGAGATCTTATGACTGTAGATGAACTTAAGAGACTTCCTTCTGATGAGGAAATACTTTTGGTTAGAGGCTTAAAACCAATAAAGGCAAAGAAAGCATGGTACTTTAAATATCATCCAATGAGAGATATAGCTAGAAGAACAGAAATACGAAACATATCTGAAATGCCTAAAACAGATGATGTAGAAGTAAGAGTTATGGATGTTCAAAAGCATATTAATGATAGAGTAAGAAAAGCAAAAGAAATATTAAATCAAAGAAAAGAAACTGAAATTCCAGAGGTGGATGTTGGTCAAAATGATTCATTTGATATAGATTTAGGAGAAAAAAATACAAACAATGTAATGGAAAACACATCTCCAATAGCTCAAACACAAAATGAAATGATAGATCTTCAAAAGGAATTAGAGAAGAAATTTGATGAAATATTTGGTACTTCTAGTGATACAGTTGAATAAAAATAAGTGGTATAGAATTATTTCTATACCATATTTTTTCGCTATTATTAGCAAAATATGCTTCTGTTATTGAAAAAGCAACGTATAAATGTTAAAATATATAGAGCAAATACGAATTTTAAAGGAGAAAATATATGTTTGATAAATTAGAAGAAGTAGAGAAAAGATATGAAGAATTAAATAAACTGATTTCCGATCCAGAAGTTATATCAGATCAAAATAGTTTTAAGAAATATATGAAAGAACAATCAATGCTTACAGATGTTGTAGAAAAGTTTAGAGAATACAAAAAAGTAAAAAGTGCAATGGATGATGCAGAAGAATTAATGTCTGATCCTGAAATGAAAGAAATGGCAGAAATGGAATATTATGAAAATAAAGAAAAAATTCCAGGACTAGAAGAAGAATTAAAAATATTATTGCTTCCAAAAGATGTAAATGACGACAATAACGTAATTATAGAAATACGTGGAGGAGCAGGTGGAGAGGAAGCAGCATTGTTTGCATATAATTTATATAGAATGTATTCAATGTATGCTGACGCTATGCATTGGACAGCAGAAGTATTAGATATGAATGAAACTGGAATAGGTGGAATAAAAGAAGTATCCTTCATGATTAAAGGTAAAGGAGCATATAGTAAACTTAAATTTGAAAGTGGTGTTCATAGAGTTCAAAGAGTTCCTGAAACAGAAGCAAGTGGAAGAATACATACATCTACAGTTACGGTTGCAGTTCTTCCTGAAATTGATGATGTAGAAGTAGAGATAAATACAAGTGATTTAAAAATAGATACATATAGAGCAAGTGGAGCAGGTGGACAACATATTAACAAAACAGAATCAGCAGTAAGAATAACACACATTCCAACAGGTTTTGTAGTAGCTTGTCAAACAGAAAGATCGCAAATTCAAAATAGAGAAACTGCTATGAAAATGCTTAGGTCTAAACTATATGAATTTATGCAAGAAAAACAAATGGCAGAGCAAGCAAACGAAAGAAAATTGCAAGTAGGAAGTGGAGCAAGAAGTGAAAAAATAAGAACATATAATTATCCACAAAACAGGGTAACAGATCATAGAATAAACTATACAATGTATCAACTGGATTCTTTTATGAATGGAAATATAACTGATATGGTTGAAGCTCTTCAAGCTGCAGATAAAGCTGAAAGATTAAAAATGGGAGAACAATAAAATAAACCTCACTCTAGATTTTGAGTGAGGTTTGTTTCTATTTGTTTTCTTCTTGTTTCATTTTCTTTAATTCTTCATATCTTTTAATTTTCATTGTAGTTGTTTTAGCAAATTCATCTTCTTTAATTTCTAGTTTCTTAATTGCTTTATACGTAGATAGTGATTTGTTTACTTCTTTAATTTTATTCCAAACAATATCATGTATTTGGTCTTTGTTTAAATTTTTACCGTAGTTTTCTTCAATATATGCATAATTAGGAATAAGTAAGGCTGTAATTATTAATTCTTTTTCGCCCTCAACTTCTTTACCATATACCATACATTCAGAAATTTCATCTATATCTTTTAGTAAGTTTTCTATTTCTTCCGGGTATATATTTTTTCCGTTTTGAGTTACAATAACATTTTTAGACCTTCCTGTTATGTATAAGAAACCATCTTTATCTATGTAACCAACATCACCAGATTTAAAGTACTCTCCATCCATAACTTCTTTTGTTGCTTCTTCATCTTTATAATAACCAAGCATTAATGTTTTGCTTTTAATTAATATTTCACCTTCGCCATTTTCATTTGGATTATCAATCTTTATATCTGCACAAATAACAGGTTTACCTACAGAGCCTACTTTTGTATCAAATTCTGGAGTAAGTGCTGCTATAGGTGCAGTTTCAGTAAGACCATAACCTTGAAGGAATATAATACCAATGTTTTCTAACCATTTACCTATTTTAGGATCAATTGGAGCTGCTGCAGAAACAATATATTTTAAGTTTCCACCAAGATTTTCATATATTTCTCCAAAAACTTTTCTTTTTATATCAATATGAGTTGCTTTAAGAGCATTAGTAATTGTAATCATTGAATTTACTAAGCCTTCTTTTTTACTCTTAACAATATTACCGTAGATTTTTTTGTATAAACTTTCAACTAAAAGTGGCACAGCAAGAATAGCTGTTGGTTTAATTTCTTTTAAGTTAGGTACTATATATTTTAATCCTTCGCATACACCAATTGATGCTCCAACAGAAATTGGTTCTAAGAACCCAACTGTAGATTCATATGTGTGATGAAGAGGAAGAACAGAAAATAGTCTGTCTTTTTCTGTTAAATTAACGTATGCAGATATTGCATTTACGTTTTCTGCTAAATTTCTGTGGCAAAGCATAACTCCTTTAGCAGAAGAAGTAGTACCAGAAGTAAATAACAATACTTTAAACGCTTCTGGATCTATCTTGGTTTCCATAAAGGAATTGTCTCCAGAAACACAAATATCTTTTCCTTTATCAATAATATATTCCATACCAACAAATTTGTTTTCTAGAGTTTCTTCTGAATCCATTTCTATAAAATATTTAACGCCATCTAAAGAATCTTTTAGTTTTTCTATAACTTCCTTTTTCTTAGAAGAGAAAATAACTGCTTCTGCTTTTGAACGTTTTATAACGTTTTCAACTTCGTTTATTGGAAGCTCTTTATCCATTGGAACAGCTATATTAGTAGAACATAATAACGTCATATATGATACATACCAGTTATAGCTAGTTTCACCATATATAACTACAGGACTATTATCTAATTTTAATATTTTAGAAAGTCCAGTTCCAAAACCTATTACGTCAGCCCTAAAATCAGAGTATGTATACTCACGAAAAGGTTCTTTGTGATCTTTTTTATACAATATACAAACATTATCTTTGTATAAAGTAGTGGATTTTTCAAATATTTCTTTTACATCTTTATAATTTGAAGGAGTATATCCCTTAGAATCTTTTTTTGCTAGATCTTTTGAAGACGTGCTTTTTAAATCCAATTCTTTAATATCTCCTATGTCGTTCATTTTAAATTTAGGAAATTTAAAATTAGGGATTTTAAAATCTTTTAGTATTCTCATAAAAACCACCTTTCATATAATTGTTACCTAGCTATAATTATACAGCTTTATTAAAAAGATGTCAAATTAAGCTATCTAAAAGATAACTTATAGATAGCTTAATAACATATATTATTTTGATAATTTTTCTTTTAGTTTGTTTAGAACATGTTCTTTTCCATTAAGTAAAGGAGATATTGACTTTTCATTATTTAGTGTGTTTATTATACTAGCAAGGTAGTTTGAGCAAGACACCTCCTTAAACCATGGCATTTCTTTGACATCATCATACACATATGATAAGTCCGTTGAATATATTTTGTCAAAAAAGCCTTTTTTGTATGCTTCTTCAAACTTTTTAATTCCAGATGTAAAAAAGCAAAATGTAGAAATTAAGAATATTTTATTAGCGCCTCTGTTTTTTAACTCTTTTGCAACATCTAATATAGAATCACCAGAAGCTATCATATCATCAACTACTATAATGTTTTTCCCTTCTACATCTCTACCACTATATTCGTGTGCAACAATAGGATTCTTTCCATCAACAACTTTAGTCAAGTCGCGTCTTTTATAGAACATACCAACATCTGCATTAAGCATGTTTGCATAGTAAATATTTCTCTTCATAGCGCCAGCATCAGGACTAACTATTAAAATGTTACTTAAATCTACGTCTTCTGTATCTATAAATTCTTCTAAAATAGTGTGTGTTGGGTAAAAATTTTCAAAATCCATACATGGAACTGCGTTTTGCACATTTGGATCATGTGCATCAAATGTTATAATACTGTCTACACCTAAAGCTGCTAATTCTTGAAGGGCTATAGCACAATCCAGAGATTCTCGAGATTCTCTTTTGTGTTGCCTTGATGAATAAAGAAGAGGCATAATTACATTTATCTTTTTAGCATGTCCTTTTATAGCCGAAATGGCTCTTTTAATGTCTTGGAAATGTTCGTCAGGCCCCATATGATTAGAATAACCAAACATGTTATATGTCATAGAGTGATTACCAATATCTGATATTATATACAAATCTTTACTACGTATAGTTTCATTTATTTGTATTTTACCCTCGCCATTGCTAAATCTACTCTCTTTTATTGGAACAATGTAACTTGTATTTGTTCCTCTTAGTTTGTTCAAATGCTCATTTACTGCACTTCCAAACTCTTTACAGTTACTAAACACTATAAGTCTTAATGAATCTGAATTGTTATTAAAACTCATAAATATACTCCTTTCATATATATACAAATCATATAGTATATATAATAATTTTGCAATAAAATACGAGAAAAAGATTATTACAATTATGTTACAATACAAGCCCAAAATAGCAATATTACATGATTACAAAAGAATTATTGTTTTTATATAAAAAATCTGATATAATTTACAAAAATGAAAAAGATGGGGGTAAATAAAATGGCACTATCGCCAATGATGCAACAATATTTAGATATAAAAGAAAAAAATCCTGATACTATATTGTTTTTTAGATTAGGTGATTTCTACGAAATGTTTTTTGACGATGCTAAATTATGTAGTAGGGAGCTAGAGCTTACTCTAACCGGAAAAGATTGTGGTTTAGAAGAAAGAGCTCCAATGTGTGGAGTTCCTTATCATAGCAGAGCAACATATATACAAAAGTTAATTGAAAAAGGGTATAAGGTAGCAATATGTGAGCAAGTAGAAGATCCCAAAGAAGCAAAGGGATTAGTAAAAAGAGATGTAGTAAAGATTGTTACGCCAGGAACGCTATTAGAATCAAGTATGCTTGATGAAACAAAAAATAACTATGTGGCAAATATTTCATGTATTGGAAAAGAATATGCTTTTTCATATGCTGATATATCTACAGGAGAATGTTATATAACTCACGTAGAAGGGTTAAGTTCGGTTGATAAGATAATAGATGATGTAATGAGAGTATTACCTTCTGAGTTTATATTATCAGAAAATATGATTAATCAAAAACATGTAATCGATAACATTACAAAAAGAATAAATACATATATTTCTACATATAAAGAGGATGATGAAGCAGAAAAAAACACACTAGATATGCTAAAAAGATATGATATTGATTTAAGCAGGGTAGAAGAAACATCACTTATTCAACTTTTAACATATATAACTGAAACACAAAAATCTGAGGCAAGTCAGATAAATAAAATAGAAAAATATTCTCTAGAAAAATTCATGAGATTAGACAGTGCTACTAGAAAAAATCTCGAAATACTAGAATCTAGTAGAGAGAAAACAAAAAAAGGAAGCCTTTTATGGGTTCTTGATAAAACATGTACTGCAATGGGTGCAAGACAAATGAAAAAATGGCTTGAAAAACCACTTTTAAATGCTAAAGATATAACAGAAAGATTAGATGCAGTAGAGGCTATAAAAGCTAATATATTCTTTAGAGATGATTTAATAGATACACTAAGAAATATTTATGATATTGAAAGAATAATTGCTAAAGTTGTAGCTGGAAGCATTAATGGAAGAGATTTAATATCTTTAAAAAATTCAGCACGTTATCTTCCAGAAATTAAAGATAAAATTTTAAATATTATAAAATATAATGAAGGCAAAGATAATACTTATTTATTAAAATTATATGCCCAAATAGACGAGCTTAAAGATATATATGAATTAATTGAAGCAAGTATAGATGAGGATGTTGGTATAACAATCAAAGAAGGAAAAATAATAAAAAAAGGGTATAACCAGTTAGTGGATGAACTTCGTTTAGCATCTACAGAAGGTAAAAACTGGCTTATGAAGCTTGAAACAGACGAAAAAGAGCGAACGGGTATAAAAAATTTAAAAGTAGGATATAATAAGGTTTTTGGCTATTATATTGAGGTAACTAAGTCTTTTTTATCACAGGTTCCAGAAGATAGGTTTATACGTAAACAAACACTTACTGGTGGAGAAAGATATATAACAGAAGAATTAAAGCAAATAGAAGAAAAAATACTAGGTAGTGAAGACAAGTTAATGGATTTAGAGTATAAACTATTTGTAGAGATTAGAAGTAAAATTGCAGAAGCAACATATAGGGTACAAAAATCAGCAGAAGCAATATCTATATTAGATGTACTTTGTAGTTTTGCATATGTGGCTGAAAATGAAAACTATGTAAAACCACTTATAACAAATGATGGAACGCTTGAAATTAAAGATGGAAGACATCCGGTTGTTGAAAAATCTTTAAGAGATATAGAATTTATTCCAAATGATACTACTATGGATGAGGAAAGTAATCGTTTTCATATTATAACTGGGCCAAATATGGCAGGTAAATCTACATATATGAGGCAAGTTGCCGTTATAACGTACATGGCTCAAATAGGATGTTATGTTCCAGCATCGTATGCAAAAATTGGAATAGTAGATAGAATCTTTACTAGAGTTGGTGCAAGTGATGACCTAGCGATGGGAGAATCTACATTTATGGTAGAGATGACAGAACTTTCAAATATTTTAGATAATGCAACTAAAAACTCATTAATAATACTTGATGAAATAGGTAGAGGAACTTCTACTTATGATGGCTTATCTATTGCGTGGGCAACAGTAGAATACATATGGAACAAAGAAAAAATAGGAGCCAAGACGCTTTTTGCTACACATTATCATGAACTTACTGAGCTTGGTGAAACTCAAGATGGAATTAATAATTACTCTGTTGCAGTAAAAGAAAAAGGTGACGATGTAATATTCCTTCGTAAAATTGTTGAAGGAGGCGCAGATGAGTCATATGGTATATATGTTGCAAAACTTGCAGGGGTTCCAAAATCTGTTCTTAATAGGTCTAAAGAATTATTAAAAAAACTAGAAGAAAGTAACATTAATAAAAAGGCAAAGAAAAATGAAACTAAAGTTATAAACCATAACATGCAGGTAGACATGTTTAACTATAAACTGGCAGAAGTAGGAAAGATATTAGATAAAATATGTCTAGACGAACTTACAGCAAAAGAAGCACTAGACACATTATATAGATTAAAAGATAAAATTAGTTAGTAGCTAAAAAATATTGATAAATCTAGATATATATGATTTAATATATTTAATAGTACATAAGAGAGGTAAAATATGAAAAATAAAAAAGGTATATCGATAATTGTTCTTGTAATAACAATGGTTGTTATGATAATAATAGCAGGAATTATTATACTTCAAATAACAGGAAATGATTTACTTGGAGGAACTAATCAATCTAAAATATCTACTGAACTTTCTGCTCTGCAAGATGATATTGCTAGTAAATTTACTAGCTTATTAGTTCACCATGATGAAGATGATTTTACGAAATTATCTCACGTAGGAATAGATAACGAAAAATATGAAGAAATAACTGCTGTAAGAGAAGGAAAGCTTATCGTTTTAAATGATGCAAACGAAAATATAAAAAAAGTAGCAAAAGAAATGAACATATTAGCAAAAGGTGAAGATATAGTATTTGAAAATCAAGCTGTTGTTTTAAATGATTCAAATCAAGAAGAACTTATGCAATATAGAATATATGGTAACAGTTATCAGGCAACAACTCCATCAATAGATGCTCCTGTTGAAATACAAAATGTTGGAGATTTAGAAACAGATTCAGCAGATAGCAACTATGGAAAATACAAAATACCAATTAAAGTTAGTGGTAAAAACCTAACAGATTTTCCAATAGATACTGTTTTAACAGCAGTAGCAGGAGAGACTATAGGATGGAAAGACCTTTGTACAAACAATAAAATAATATTAAAATCTAGTAAAGAATATACTTATGCAATTCAATACGAGGTGCTTGAGAATACGAATATAAGATATATAGTTCATAATGCGATTGCAAATTCTAAAGGAGGATTTACATACACGGCATTTACTTCGGGGAATCAGAACGTTTTTACTAAAAATTCTTCTAAAGTAAAGGGAGTATTTGTGCAGAATGTAACTGGAAGAGGAAGCTTTGATAATCGTTATAAAGAATATCCATATTTGCATTTTAGATTTACCGTTGGAGAATCATCGGCTTTTGGAACAACACTAGCAACGCATAGTGGTAGTATAAAAATATCAAATATTATGCTTGGCATACAGCATTCTGCAATTGATTATGAAACATATGAACCGTATGTTGAACCTATAACATATGATATGTATATTGATGCTCCTTTAAGAAAAGTAGGAGATACTGCTGACTATATAGATTATATTAACGGTATAGTAGTTAGAAATATTGGTGTAATTGAAAGCTATAATGGGGAAACTATAAAAGGAGAATATATTAGTACAACAGGCGCTTTAACAACAGGCGCAACCGTCTATTATAAATTAGATAAACCTGTGTATGAACAAGAACAATTTGTTGAGTTACAGGCGCTAACAGGAACAACTGTTATATCAATAGAAACTGCGCTTACACCGTCTGATATGAAAGTTGATTATTAAGATAAGAATAATTTAAAGTCGTGACTTTTGAAGTCATGGCTTTTTTCTATTGAAAAATATCTATTTATTGATATAATATAAATGTGAAAAAGTATCGCATGTATGATAGGAGAAATTATGGGAAATATTGTATTGTTAGATGAATACACAATAAATAAAATAGCAGCAGGTGAAGTTGTTGATAGACCGGCATCAATAGTAAAGGAATTAGTGGAAAATTCGATTGATGCAGGAGCAACTCAAATTACTGTTGAGATAAAAAACGGTGGAATAAAATATTTAAAGGTTACAGATAATGGAGCAGGTATAAAAAAAGACGATGTTCAGCTTGCTTTTGAAAGACATGCAACAAGTAAGATAAGAAAAGAGGAAGATATATTAAATATAACATCTATGGGGTTTAGAGGAGAGGCTCTTGCTTCTGTTGCAGGTATAGCAAAAGTAACAGTAATGACGAGAAATAAAGATGAAGAAATAGGTACTAAATATGTCATAGAAGGAGGAAATGAAGTAACATTTGAAGATATTGGTTGGAATAAGGGAACTACTATTATCGTTGAAAATGTTTTCTATAACGTACCTGCAAGATATAAATTTTTAAAGAAAGATTATACAGAAGCAGGGTACATTGAAGATGCTATGACAAGGCTTGCATTAGTTCATCCTGAAATTAGTTTTAAATATATAAATAATGGTAAAAATATCATTACTACATTAGGTGATGGAAATATTTCTACTGTTGTATATAATATTTTTGGAAAAGATGCTATGCAAAATCTAGTGACAGTAAACTATGAATATGAAGGCAGAAAAGTTACTGGAGTTATAGGAAATCCTAATTTATCAAGAAGCACAAGACAGAATGAATTTACATACATAAATAGTAGATTTGTAAAAGATAAGATAATGAGTAAAGCAATAGAGGATGCATTCGACCAAACTTTGAGTATTGGAAAATTCCCTTTTGCTATTATTGATGTAAAACTAAATCCATCTGAAGTAGATGTAAATGTGCATCCTGCAAAACTTGAGGTTAAGTTTCAAGATGAACATGTAATATATAGCGCAATTTATCATGCAGTAAAAAATGCAGTAAAAAGTTATGAAGAAAGTATAAGCCCATTTAGAGAGTATGCAATAGATTCATATAAAGTAAACAGAGTAGATTATGTTGGTGTGAATGAGCCACAGCAAGATGAAACTATCCAAGAAGAGCATGTGGAAAATGTTGATAACGCCACATCAAAAAACTATGCAACGTCATATAGTGTGGAAGAAGTAAATGATATAAATGAGTATATTGTTGCTGATAATACCCAAAAACAAGATATAAGTAACGCAAGTGTACAAGAAGAAATCAAAACATCTGAAATTAAACAAGAAATATTAGAAGAAGTGAAACAAAGTAAAATTAGCTATAAATTTGTTGGAAATGTATTTAATACATATATAATAATTGAAATAAATGAAAGAATGTATATAATAGATCAACATGCAGCGCACGAAAGATTGCTTTACGAAAGAATAAAAGCAAATTATTATTCCAAATCTAGAGAAACTCAAATGTTACTTATTCCAACATTAGTAGAACTAAAAAATTCTGAAAAAAAACTAGTAGATGAAAACAAAGAAATGTTTGAAAATGCTGGTTTTGTAATAGAAGATTTTGGGGACAATGGCATAAAGATATCTGGAATACCTAATGTGGGTTATGATTTAGATTATAAAGAGATGTTTTTAGATGGTGTGGATGAACTTATGGGTGCATCTAAGACAGCTAAAGAAGAAAAAGAAAAAAGATTTTTAGCAACTTTAGCATGTAAAGCAGCAGTAAAAGGAAATATGGGAATAACAAAGGAAGAGCAAATAGCTCTGCTAGATGAGATGATGAATTTAGACAATCCATTTACTTGTCCACATGGAAGACCGACTGCTTATGAGATTAGTAAATATGAAATTGAAAGAAGATTTTTGAGAAAATAATAAAGAAGGGGAGAAGATTGAAAGAGAAACCTAATGTTATTGTAATTGTGGGACCAACAGCATCTGGTAAGACAAGCCTGGGAATTTGCGTGGCTAATAAATTAAATGGAGAAATAATTTCTGCTGATTCAATGCAAATATATAAAGGACTAGATGTAGGTACTGCTAAAGCAACTAAAGATGAACAAAAGATGGTTAAGCATCACTTAATAGATATTTGTGATATAGAAACTAAGTTTAGTGTAGCAGATTACAAAAGACTTTGCTATGAAAAAATAGAAGAAATAGTGACTTTAGGAAAAACACCAGTTATTGTTGGTGGAACTGGATTATATATAAATGCAGTTGTAAATAATATGGATTTTGATAACTATGTTAAAAAAGAAAGTAACATAAGGCAAGAGTTAGAACAGATATTATTAGAAAAAGGCAAAGAGTATTTATATGACATATTAGTTAAACTAGATAGAGAAACAGCAAAAAAAATTCACATGAATAATATAAAAAGAGTAATTAGAGCAATTGAACTTGCTAAAGAAGGAACTCAAAAAAGTGCTATTGATAGTAGAAATGATTTATGGAATAAAAATGATAGCAACTATAATTTTATAACTGTATATATTGATATGCCAAGAGAAAAATTATATGATAGAATTAATACTAGAGTAGATTTGATGGAAAATAGTGGCATAATAGAAGAAGCAAAAATGTTAAAGGACATGAATCTTCCGAAAGATAATACAGCTATTCAAGCTATAGGGTATAAAGAATTTTTTGATTATTTGGATTTAAAAGAACCTATTAAAGAAGCGCTAGAAAAGTTAAAACAGAATACTAGAAGATATGCAAAAAGGCAAATAACATGGTTTAAAAAATTAAATTGTGATATTGTATTTGATGAAATAATGACAGAAGATGAATTAATTGAAAATATAAAGAGGAAAATGTATGAAAAATAGAGAAAAGAGATGTGAAGAAAATCTAAAACATGGCTCATCTAGAGTATATTTGTTGGTAATTCTTTTTATTATAACAGTAGCAATTCTAATGTTATATAAAATGTATAATTCTGGAGAAAAATATTTGGTAAATGAAGGAGTTATAGAATATACAACTTCATGTATAGGCTATGTAATAAAAGATGAAACTATACTTGATATAGATAATAGCAAAGTTATCGTACCAACGGTATCAGAAGGCTCTAGAGTTTCAAAAAACAACATAATTGCTACATATAGAGGCTTAGAATATGAGAATTATCAAAACAAATTGCAGGAAATAGACAATAAAATATTACAGGCAATGCAAGATATTAATATTGAATATTCTGTAGAAGTAAGTAATCTGGAAACGCAAGTTGTAAATACAGTTATATCTGCAAACGGAATATCATCAATGATAGAAATGCAAGAATACAAAACAAATATAAATGAGTTGCTTAGTAAAAGAGCTAGTATAATAGGGGAGTTAAGTCCAGAAGATGCGTATGTTAAAGATTTAATAAAGCAAAGAGAAGATTTAGAAACTGAATTAAAAACATCTTCGTCAAATGTAAGAGCGCCTATTGGTGGAATAATATCATATACAATTGATGGGTTAGAAGACAAGCTTACTAAAGAAAGTATAATGAATTTAAATTATGAAGACGTAAAAGAATATGTTAAAAATAGTAAAGCTGTAACTAGTAGTAAAATAAAAATAACGAGTAATTATGAAGCATATGTTTTTGTTAGAGCTAATAATGTTAGCAGTGAATATATTGAAGAAGGTAAAAAATACCAGATAAAGATTATGGGCGAAGAACTTTCTGAGCTAACGGGTACTATAGTAAAAATTACAGAAACAGAGCAGGGGTATGAGGTACTTTTTAGAGTAACAAACGGAATAGAAAACATTATAAATTCTAGAGAATGTGAAGTAGAGGTTGTTTGGACTACTTATGAGGGATTAGTTGTTCCAATAAAAGCAATAAAAGAAAAGGACGATAAGAGCTACGTAACAATAATTACAAGAGGAGAATATGTAGATATTCCAGTTAAGGTTCAAAGAAAGAACAAAACTTATGCTATAGTGGAAAATTATGAAAAAGAAAACATCAATGATTATATTTTAGAACGTTATGATCAGGTGCTGATAGAGAGTAAATAATATTATAAAAATATTACAAAAATATTAAAAAATAAAAATAATGTAATAAAAAGGCATAAAAATGTTGACATGATATTTATTACATTATATAACATTGGTATATAACTGTGGGAGGTATATATGAGCGCAGCAATACTAAATAAATTTTTAGAAGTATTAGGGATATCTGAAGAAGAGGAAGAAGATATTGATGTTGAAAATCAATACGAAGAAGTAGAAGAGACAGTTACATATGAAAGACCAGCAAGAGCAGGATATTTTTCAAGAAATGAAATAAAGAAAGATTATGAAGCTGATAATACTGCGTCTAGATCAAAACTTCAAACTAAAGTATTACCTATGACAGGAACAGTTTCTACATCAAAAGTAGTTATAACTCAACCTGAAGCATATGAGGATGTTGAAGAGATAGGCGAATATTTAAAACAAAGAAAATCAGTAATAGTTAATCTTGAATCTATAAATAAAGAAGATGGAAAACGTATATTAGATTTTTTAAGTGGTACATCTTTTGCACTTGATGGAAGTATTCAAAAGGTATCAAATTTAATATATTTAATGACACCAAATTCTGTAGAAATACAAAATGATGTTGAAAGAGCACAATATAGAAATAAATTATCATTTTCTTGGCTAAAATAATAATTTGTAATTAAGGCAAGTATTAACTTGCCTATTTTTGTATAAAATAAGGAGGAGTATATATGTTAACACCAGCAGATATTGAAAATAAAGTATTTAAGAAAACTAAATTTAGTGGCTATGATATTAATGATGTAGAGGATTATTTGGAAAAAATAATAATAGATTATGAAAAATTATTTAAAGAAAATTTAGAAATGAAAGATAAAGTAGATAATCTTCAAGAATCAGTTGCCTATTATAAATCAATAGAAATAGGAATTGACCAGACAATGGGAAATGCACAAGTAGAAGCTGATAATATCAAAGAAGAAGCAATGAACCTTGCTGATAAAATTAAAAAGGATGCAATGAAGGATGTAGCTGAGTATAAAAAAGCTGAAGAAGAAAAAATGGCAATGCAATTAGATGGTTTGAAGAAAGAAATAATGGCAAAAGAGATAGAGCTTGAAGAAAAGAAAAAACAACTTCAAATATATAAAGTAAAAACAATAGCAATGTTAGAAGCTCAAATTAAAATATTAAATGAAGATGAATAAATAAGGAGAAAAAAACATGAAATCTATACAAATGACGGCATTACTTTTGTGGGGGATAATCTTTATTGTTCTAGCATTTATAGTAGGTCAAATTTTAGCAAGTAAAGAAATATTTGATGTTACTGGAATAGTAACAGGTGAAGGAAATAAAGAAGAAGTTAAAGAAAACCCACTAGGAGACGACCTCGAGAGTATAAATAAAATAGGTCAAGAAACAGTAAGAATAGGTTTAAATATAGCTAAAGATTATTTTTCGGATTATTATAGTGAATATGTAAACTATATAATGTCAAACTCTGATAGCTACCCTGTAAATGTAAAAGTAAATATTAATGATACTTTGGCATCTGAATATGCATTTTATGCTATTTCAAATGAAATTGATGAAGAAAAATATTTAAGCTATGATAACGATGATGAAGTAATAGTATTAGAATCAAGTATTAATTCGTTCATAGATACAATGTTTGAAAAAGAAATAGATGATGCATTTAAAAAGGACGGAAAATATGGTTATGATAAAATTAGTAGAAAATATACAGTAGATAAAAATAATACATCTAATATATATTTACAAGAACTTGATAATATAGAAAATGTAACTGCAAATCAAATGATATTAACATATACTTGTAGAAGTGTTAATACAAAAGATGGTGAGAAAAAAGCAGTAAACGATGTTGAATTAACAGTTGTATATAAGGGTGGAAGATATATAGTAACTGAGGTTGAAAAGAAAGATTAGATTTTTATAAAACTCTATTTAGCATAGCTAAGTAGAGTTTTTTGCTATCAGTTGACATAAACATCAAAAGATGATATAATTCTTATGTAAATTTTAAAACCAATCCAAAGTATAATTATAAAGGAGGACAAAAATATGAATGAAGAAAAAGTAGTAAAAAGTGAAGAAGTTATAACACCAGAGGTTGTTTTGCCTGTGGAGGTAAAAAATGAAGAGGCTCAAAATGAGGGAGCAATTTTAACTGCAGAATCTATTGTGTATTATGATGAGGCAACAAGAAACGAAATTATGCGTATGTCAAATGAGATTGACGTAAGACAGTTCGAAAAAGTTATGAATTACGGTTCTATTCCTCTTATGAGAACATTTGAAATGGCCGGAAGAGTTCTGGAAAATGCTCAGGGCACTAGCGCAGATCAGGAAGTTGTAAAAATGGTTGCAGAACTTGCTAAAGAAGCTAAAGATAAATATAATTTAGTAATTGAAGAACCAAACTTCTTACAAAAATTTGTTACTAAAATAATGGCTGGTTTTAAATCAGATAGTAATGAAGTTAAGGTAAGGGCTATAAGCTGTTTTAAAGTTCTTCAGCAATATGTAAAATCATGTGATATGTGGCTTGAAAATTTAAAGAAAACAGAAGCATCCATTATGCTTTCTGGTGAGAGTAAGGTTCAGGCTTGCTATGAAATTGAACAGTATATTGTAGCAGGAAGAATAGCTGAAGACAGACTATTAGGTGAAGTGGAATCTGCTAAAAATGAGTGGGAAACTACAGGAATGGTTGAAGCTAAGCAAAATTACGATACTTTAGATGAAGGCTTAAAAATGTTCCAGTCAGTGCTGGTAAATCTTGAAAAATCAAGAGCAGCTCGTGGTCTTGCAGTTGGAGAGCTAAAGCTTGAACTTCATTCCAATAGACGTATTCAGCTTGCTGTTGATAGTCAGAAGAAGCACAGTAGTACAGTTATGGCAGAACAGCTTGAAATCGCCTATTATAATGCTGTAAATACGGAAGCGTTAGATGGACAAAAAGCAATAACAGAACTTAATAACAAACTCTTAGAAGAGGTTGCTCAGAGAGTAAGAGATACTGGAGAAGAAGCAGAACGTATTTTAATTAATGGTGTATATACGCCTGAGGCTGCACAAAGAGCTGCGCAGACAGTTATTGACGGGTATAACACAATTAAGAAAATCAGTGACGAAAGCACTCAGCAGATGGCTCAGCAGATGGATAAACTTAAAGGGGTTATTGATGAACTTGCTCCGTATGTCGAAAATCTTCAGAAAAAAGACGCTGGAAAAACAAGTCAAATAGGCATGAATAATAATTCAAGTTCTAAAGGTGGATTGGTATTTTAATGTATAAAGAGATAAGGTAATAATTACCTTATCTCTTTGCTTTTTGAAAGAATGAATATAACTATCTATTTATCATATATTATTTACGTAAAAGGGTGACATAAGTATTGAAAAATAACTAAAAATATGATATAATATCACAGCAATATAATAGTATGATTAAGTTTTAATAAATTTAAGGAGGAAGAATTATGCAAATTTGCAGGCAAGGAAATGGCCATTATTTAAATGGCTTAAATAATCAAGATTTTTGCTACATGGAGAAAAATTTAAAGCTACTCGCTGATGGATGCAGTGAAGGAAAATTCTCTGAAGTAGGAACCAGGCTTTTTTGCCAGCTTTTTTCGTCACTGGAAACAAGATTTGATGTAAACATGTTTGAAAAAAATGTAGAAAAGGTTTTTTCAAACATAGTAAAATTCTTTTGTGAAACAGGAAATAAAGATGTATCAAACGCTATTGTAGATAACATGCTTTTTACTATTGTAGCTTGTTTTGAACTTGAAGATGAATTTGTTGTAAAGTATATTGGAGATGGATATATTATTACAGTTAATACGGATGATATGTTAAGCTATATACGTTTATCGTATGGAAAAACGCCACCGTATTATGCATATAATATGATTACCACTACAACTTATAACAAAGAGCTTAAGTTTAAAACATTCAGATTTAGTAAAGAGAAGTTTAAAAAAGTAGGAATAGCTTCTGATGGTCTTTCACCGATACTTGACAAGAGAATGTTTGATGATTTTGCAAAGATCATTTTGGAAAAAGATAACAGATATACTCCAGAGGGAATTATCAGATCAAATCAGTCTTTATTCTATGACGACGTTACTATTTTAATTTAGGAGGAAGAAATAATGGGATTTTGGGATTTATTTAAAGACCCTGAAGAGGAAGAAAAAAGGAAAAGATATGATAACTACAGATACGAATATGCTAAAAAGCAGAAAGAAGTTATCGATTCTAATTTAGATGTATCAAATGACAAACAAGTTCAAAAACCTATGGTGTCTACTCCTAAAAGTGAAAACATAGGTAAAAAAGAAGCAGATAAGGAAAAAAAAGTGGATTTTAGTTGTTGGGGAGACAATGTGGTAAAAACCAACAGTGTAACACCTGTGGTTTATGGGCCACCTACAGCAGAAGAGTATTATAGATACAACAGTCCAAGACCAGTATACAGAGAGAAAAAGAACATAATAATCTTTGCAATCGAAAATACTTCTATTACAAAAGAACATAAAAACCAAATATTAAAAATTGTTGAAAAAATAGCTAAGGAAAATCAGCAAGCGTTATTTATGTTTCTTAGAATAGGAAATGATAAAAAGTATTTTAATGTTGTTGATTATGCTTCTTTTGAAAAAAACAAAATAATTGAAAATCTAATTACCAGCGAAGAAAAAGAAGATGAGAATGTGGATTATACTGACGTTCTTAATCATATTAATGAGTTTTTAGTATCTACTGTTATAAACATAGATTACAAAGACAAAAGATATGAGACATCAAATAACAGTATAATTTTTATCGGTACAGGAAAATGTCAGCAAACAGAGCATGCAAAAATTTATGGTTTGAGCTTAATAACTAAAATATGTTCAAAAATAAAAGTAAAGACTTTGAAATATTTTTGTATGGAAGACTACCAGACAATTGATGTAGCTACGTTAGGCTTTCCTATTATTGGTCACATTGTAACTGATTTCTACAAATAAGGAGGAACTTAAAATATGGGCTTAAGTTTAATTAAAGAGTCTTTTTTATCGTGGCTTTTTCCAAAACGGGAACCCGTAGTAGATGAGGAAAAAATAGATATTAAAGAAGCAGTAGAAACATTAAACGAGCTTGAGCCTGAGCAGGAAGAAATTACTTCTTTTAAATCAGAAAATGTTGTATATAACAAACTAGTGTATCTAGAACAGTATATAAAAATATTTTCATTAACGTTTCCAAATGAATATAAAAAGTATTTTGATATTATACAAAATTTAAAAGCTGATTATTCAAACGAGTTAAAGAGGTATGAACAAGGCTTTGAAGGAAATATTACTTTTTCAATTGATCCGGAAGATGAATCTAGAAGATATGTCGAGGTATTAAAATTAGAAAGTGATATAAAATCGTTTGTTGAATTAGAAGTCGATTATAAAATGTGCAGGGACAAGTTTTCAAAACTTTGTTATAGACTTAATATTTTCTATAATGCTCTTATGGAGACACAAGTTCAGCACGATATAATTACAAATCAGTTATATAATGCGTATAATTCATTTGAGAAATTAGTAAATGATTTAAAAGAATATGAATTTTTTGCGAGGGATTCAAGAAAAAAAGATGATATATTAAACTATATTATATATAGTGATTATATTATTTTTAAATCAGCACTTAGAATTGGAATTGTAAGTAACTTTTCAGAATATAAGCAAGAAATATCAAAAATATATTCTTTCTTTATAGGTGAAAATTACGAGATTCGAATATTTAATTTCTTTATTGAAAGCTTTGAGGAGCTTCAAAACTTAATTGTTTCAACGTTTCAATCAGACGAAACGTATGAATATGTTTTGAAAGAATCACAGAGTTTGGAAATAAAGCTCAACGATTATAACCAATCATTTAATGATTATACGTTTTTTAAGTCTGTGATAAAGCTTGAAAATACTTTATATGGATTGATAAAAATTCATAATACTAAATTTACCTTTGATATTTCAAAAATGATTAAGTTTAATGAAGAAGAAAATGAAGTGGTTAGTGTAAACAACACTGCAAAATCTATATTAAGCTTAGTTGGTAATGATAAGTCTAATTTGCTTGAGCAAATTATTAACAAATTTAACATTGAAATATCATGGAGAGAATTTTTCTTCTTATGTAAGATTTTTGAACTAAATGATGACGTTATAAAAATAGCTGATAATACTGTTTTCAGTATGGTAAAAGACAAGTTTTTAAAGCTAGAAGAAAAATATAGTGAGTATAGTTTTGAGTATATAAAAAAGGAAAAGGAAAAAGTATTAAATTATTGTGGAGGAAAAGATAAAAAATATGTACTTCTTTTTGACCTCGATGATAGAGTGCCGTATATAACGGGACTTCTTAAATCTTTGTCTTTAGACTTTGTTATTCGTAATGAATCAATATATTTAAACTATTCATATTTTAATGGCTTTAAAAATTTAGAAAAAAACTTTGGACAATATGTAATATTTTAAAACAGGAGGATTTTATGGCTAAATTTAACTTAGAAAACTGCAAATATAATTTTTCATCGGATACTATAAACATCTTTGTGCTCCTTTATGATATATCTACTTCAATGGAGTACGATGTTGGAGCAATGAGAAAGGCCAATAAAGCCTTTTATGATGACTTCTCTAAGTTTGAAGAAAGAGGCTCTATTGCAATAGCAAAAGGTGTATTTTCACAGTATTTTGATATGAGTTGTTTTAGTGAAGTGAAAAACTTTAACACAGGCTACAATGTAGAGGGCGCAACTGCGTTATATTATGCAATTACCTGTGCAGCAAATAATACTATCGAATACTATGATGAAATAGTTAAACGTTTAAATGTAAGACCTAGAATAACGTTTTTGGTATTTACTGATGGCGAAAACAATAGAGCAGGAGAATACTATGGAAATGCTGTAGAAGCTATTAAAGAACTTAATAGCCTGGACGCAACAACTGTTTTAGTTGCTTTTAGAGAAGCGATAAATAGTGGTATTGGTGAAGATTTGGGCTTTAGTTGTGTAAAGAATATAAACACAGTAAAAGAACTTATTAATTGCATGGGAAGTGAACTTTCCAAAAGTTGCAAGGAACAGTCAAAAAGTGCATATTCTTTAAAATCGGCTTTCTTTTCACAGGCAGATGGTAATGCAGAAGAAGATGTAGCTCAGAATCAGGCCTTTATGGAGGATGATTTTTTCAACATCGATATATAATTGCCTTAATTTATATTATTAGGAGGAGTATTTCTCCTCCTAATTACCAGGAGGTGTTAACTACATGACAGAGAAAAGAGGCTTTATTTCATCAATAACTTCTAGATCGAAAAACAAAAAGATATTAGAAGAAAATTCTATGGTAGAAAATATTGGTGTTTTAAAGTACAAGTATAAACTCTATAAGGCGATTGAAGCAAGCAACTATGCCGATGGGGTGTCAAAATGTTTTGATTTTATAGAAGATGAAGACCTTAGTATGTTTCATATTGTTGATGAAAATTTGGCAAAAAACATATATGAAGCTTTGGTTAAAGGTAAAATTAACACAGACAATTTACCAGAAGCTTTTAAAAATTTAAAGTTTGTAACTATAAATTCAAAGCAGAAAGTTGTGTTTATTGCTAGCGATGGATTACTGGGAAACTGTTATAAATCACAATTACTTGAGGATTTATATGATATGGTTACATGGTTTTGCGAAACATTTTCAACCAGCGAAAAAGTGGTAAATTTTTCATATAAAAGTTTTACTTACGATTTTCTTGACAAAGATCAGAGTTTTTGGAACAGCTTTTTCAAGGCAATTTACGTAAGTGAGGCTGTGTGTGAATTAGATACATTAGCACTTGACCATGTGATAAATATATTATTACACTATTGTAATCCTATGCATTGTATTGGGCTATCAAAAATAAGAGAAAATATTCAAAATGATGATGTTCCTTTTTATAAATTCTTAAAAAGAGGAATATATATGAAGGAAATAGATGATTATGGTTTTAGAAAGTTGCCATATAATATATACATCAATATTTTTAAATATGCTCTTAATGAAAATTGTTTTAACGCTCCAATAGATTTTTTTAAAGAGGTAAACACAGAAAATAAGTATGATTCATTACTTGATATGAACATAATATTTGATGAAAGAGTCTTTAATAAAAGTTTAAAGGAAGGTCAGACAAGTAATCATTTTACTTCATTTACTTACAAAGACAAGAAAGGTCCTAACTTTTTGTTATTAAAAGATAATAACGAATTTGAGCACATCAAGCAAGTGCTAGAAGAATTAATGGACGAAGAATTAGTAAGTAAGAAACATTGCCTATACTGCCCCAATACTGATAAATATTATTTGTGTGATTATGATAATTACAGACATGAAAAAAGTTTATCAGGGTATATAGAAAGTATAGGTAAAAACGAAGCAAAAATAACTAACCTTATTTTACTTTTAAATGATACTTTTTTGAGCAAAGCATCCGTTAGACAAAAAGTTTTTGCATCTAAAGATACGAATTGGTTAGATTTGCTTTATACAAATCATAGAGGTGATCAACTAAGCTTTTTTGATATATCTAAAATATGTTTTAGTAAAAAAGAAGATATTATATCCTTTCAGTATCCTTTATGTATAATGCAGGTAGTTCAAAAGTATATGACTGTAAATTCAATACTGCTTGAAGATATATATAAGTGCAGTTTTATTAAACTTCTTCCTAAGACGTTTACCGATGAGCTTATAACATATCTTAAAACAAAGGAATATCAGCCTAAAGGAATGGTTCGCAAATTAAAAGAAATATTAACTGAGAAAAATTGCTCAAAAGTAGTATTTCTGGAAGACATTATAAATGAGCCTTTCTTGTTTAATAAAGTAAGTTTTTTGCCGGAGTATAGTGAAAACCTCTTTGTTAAAGATATAACTAAACGGACAAACAAACCTGAAAGTAATTTTAGCAACGTAGAATGTATTTCACTTAATGAAAGAATGAGATACATTACAGATAGATGTGAAGATTTACATTTATCTAACAAAGCTATTGCAAAAATATCTTTTGAAAAAGAAACATATGGAAGGGTTTTGTTTCCAGAAAAAGTAATTATTTCTAAAGATATTTACGATGAGCAAAATTACAAAATAATAGGTGTTGTGTGGAATAAGTTTAAACTCTATACTTTAGAAGACCTTTTAAAAGCCAATGTTATTAATGTAAAAAATGTATACAAAACTTTAGTAAAATCAATTTTTGATGTGTTTGACAGTGGATATAGGATTGATTTTTTAAATTCACCAATAGGAAGCCTTCTTTTAGAAGACAATTTCAAGATTGTTTTTGATTGTAATACATTTAATCAATTAGCAGACATATTTGATACAGACAGAATATCAATGCCTAGATATTATTCTAAAGTAATGCAGTGCATATCGAATGAAATAGGTGGTTATTTAGATAATTTTACATTATTTACATTTAAAGAGCTTGCACCTATTTATGATGGGTCCTTGCAGGCATTAAGAATATTTAAATCAAATATTGAAAATATTGGCTATTGCAAGGAACACTCTAAATTGCATTTAGCAAATGACTTGTGTCCTATGTGCAAAAAAATATATCATCTTACAGATAATGCTAGTTATAAAGGTGAAGTAAGGTATGATGATGGAGTAGCACTTTTTAGAATTTACCTTGGAAATCTTCTTTGGAATAATTACCCAAATGCAGATGACAACTATATATCTAAACAAATTACTAGAAGAGTTAAATTAGGAATTGAAAATGGTATATATGAAAAGTTTGTAGGTGTAGTTCCTAAAAAAGTAGCAGTAACTAGAAAAGCAAGAGAAAATGCAGTAGCAATAGTGTGTGATGAATATGACTTTTCTAATGTTATGCTTTTAGAATCATTTAAGGATGTTCAGAAGTTAAAGGCAGTATTGTTACTTTACAGGAATGTACTACCATATATATTAGATTATTCTTTTATTACATCTGACATAAGAGTTTTTAATACAATGTTTATGGACAGAAACTATAAAGGGGAAATAATAATTCCTAATCTTCCTTTGCTTAATACGGAGATATATACATCATCTGATGAAGCATTAAGAAAACAAGAACAGGAAAAAACATTAAAGTGTTTTTCAAACTTCTTATATGAATATTTATCTTCTGATGAAGTTTTTAAATCGGAATTAAAACAAAATGATGTTTTAATTACTAAAATATTTGAAAGCATTAAAGAATGTAATTTTAATGAAGAAGATATAAAAAAATATTTACAGACTAAGAAGAGTTTTTGTAAGGTTCATGGTAGACATTTTTCAGAAGAAGATATCATATGTCCAGAATGTATTTTAGATGGTATACCTAAAGAAAAAATCGTTATAAAAGATAAAGCTTTTTTTGACTCTCTTAAATCTAAAAAAGGAACATTTGAAGGTGGAGAAGCTAATTTATATATTAGTAAAAAGACGGGTAAGTTATATAAACTTTTTAATGATAAAGTAAATCTTTCTTTTAAATCAAAAATTATAGCCAAAGCTCTGCAAAAAGCAGATAAATTTAGAGAATTTAATAATAATCATGAAGATATTAAATTTGTTCCGATTGATGAAGTATTATATTCATATAAAGATGGCGTTTTGAATTTGGAAGGTTATACACAAGAGCTTATAGCTGATTCGTTTAAAATATCTTCATTTAAAGAAAAAACTTTTGTAGATGAAAAAGAGTATAAAAGAAAAGATATTGTTGAGATTCTTATTAAAACATGTAAAGGTATTGAATTTTTACATTCAATAAATGGGTTCATAGGAGACCTAAATGGTGGCAATATATTAGTAAAAGATAAAGCTGTATATATAATTGATATGGACGGAATGAGTTTTGATGACGTTAAAAACTGTGTATACACTAACCTATATATATACCCACCATCAGCAGAAAATAAGAATATAACAAAGTTAGACGACTGGTATTCTTTTGCAATACAAGCTTTTTACTATTTAACATACTCACATCCTTTTAGAGGAATATGTAAAAATAAAAAAGTGCCTTTAGATGAAATGCAAAGAATGACAAAGGGCTATTCAATTTTAGGCAACCATGGAATTAAAATTCCTAAAATAAGTATAGGTTGGGATCTAATGCCTAAACAGATGATAGACTTTTTCTTAAATACATTTGAAGGCAGTAAAAGAGAAAGTATGTTAAGTGTTCTTGAATCTTATTTAGAGCAAATTAATAAAAATGAAATGGATCTAATTAAAATTCAAAGAAAAAATCCTTCGTTTATTGAAATAAGCGAAAATGTATATATTGATAATAAGGGAGTGCTCTATTATAAAGAGACGCCAAAGTTAACGGGACTCAAAGCTAATTACATTGAGAAAGAAGTAAATATATTACAATGTGATGAGTATATAATGTTTTGTTATGAAGAATATACATTTATAATAAATGATAAAACTGGAGAAATCTTTAAATTATATAAAGTATATCCTAATGATTATACCCATATTTATCATATAAATGAAAACAAAATTTATTATGTGAGTTTGCCAGAAACTAAAAAGTTATACATTGACGAATTTGATAAACAAACAGGAAATATAACTACTAAAGAGGTAAAAAGAGTAAGTCAAAACAATATCTGGGTAGCCCAAGGCACAGGCAATGAAAAAATTGTAATACTCGAAGAAGATGGGCAAAATGGCACATATGATGTTGTGATAAATGACACCTTAATTGTGTCACTACCTATGAGTAAGTTTATAACTTATGACGAAGCAGATGCGTTCATAGACGACGTAACAAAGAGTACAATTATTGTATTTAATGATAGTAATGACAGAAGCCAAAATAAATGTATAGTTGTTGATAATAATCATAAGGTATCAGAATTTTCTATAGGTGAAAAATTATCTGAATCCATGTGTTTTTATAAAAATACACTATATTTTGTTGGCGACAGAAAAATATACATGTATAATGTCGGTGCGAAAGTATTAAGAAGTATTTATTGTAACGTTACAACTCCTCAGTCAGGAATTACTAGAGTAGATAATAAATTTATAATACGCAACGAAAAAGAATCATACATGTATGTAAAATCTTGATTTTCTAAGGAATAGCTGATATAATTATAAATCAGCAAAA
Source organism: Clostridia bacterium (assembly GCA_045537895.1). GTDB lineage: Bacteria > Bacillota > Clostridia > TANB77 > CAG-465 > CALXJE01. Next base: position 13,188 of record JAZSQI010000005.1, on the reverse strand, counting down.
TATTAATCCAAACTAAATTTAAGGAGGAATAAAAATTATGAAAGATTTTATGAAAAGAGCACAGGAAGCAGCAGACAAAATAATGACAGTTGCTGAAGAAAAAATGGGACAGGCTAAGAGTTTCTTTGATGATGTAACAGAGGTTGCAAGGCTCGAATGGCAGCTCTCAAACAAAAAAAGACTGTTTGATGGCTTATTGTTTGAGTACGGAAAACTTTGCTATAATGCAGAAGCTGACAAAGATGAAGTAACAGCTTGTTACAATGCACTTGTGGAATCAGAAGCAGAGATATGCGCACTTGAAGCACAGATTAAAGAAATCAAGGAAGAAGAAGCTAAAAAAGCGGCTGAAAAAGAAGCAGAAAAAAGCACAATATTCTGCACCAATTGTGGCAAAGAGTACAAAAACAGCGAAAAATTCTGCTCTAAATGTGGTAACAAATTAAAGAAGTAAAAAAATTAAAACTGACGACTAAATTAGTCGTCAGTTTTTTGTAAAAAGTAGAATATAAGGGCTAAATTCTAAGTATTTTCTTGACATTTTATAAATTCGTTGGTAACATATATATGTCGAAATATTTATATATGGGAGATACAATATGATAGATAAATTAATAATGACAATCGCTATTATATTATTGTGCACAGGAGTTATTTCTATATTTTTAGCGAGAGAATTAATAAGAAAAAAATCAAGCGTAGATAATGAAAACGTAGTCGTCAGAAACATTAAAGTTATAGGATTTATAGTCGTCGTTATTTCGCTTGTAACGATATATTTTTGTATAAAATAGGGAGGAAAGAACAAAATGAATATGAATAGTAGATATAATCCTCATGATATAGAGGATAGAATATATAATAATTGGACAGAAAAAGGATATTTTAAGGCAAGTGTAAATAAAGAAAAGGAGCCTTTTACAATAGTTATACCACCACCAAATGTAACAGGACAATTACATATGGGACATGCCTTGGATGAAACTATACAAGATATATTTGTAAGATATAATAGAATGCTTGGGAAAGAAACACTTTGGCTTCCAGGAACAGACCATGCAAGTATAGCTACAGAGAATAAAGTAGTTGAAAAATTAAAAGCAGAAGGAAAAACTAAGGAGGAACTTGGAAGAGAAGGATTTTTAGAGGAAGCTTGGGCATGGAAAGAAAAATATGGTGGAAGAATACTAGAACAACTTAAAAAATTAGGTTCTTCTTGTGATTGGTCAAGAGAAAGATTTACAATGGATGAAGGACTAACCAAAGCAGTTGAACATGTATTTATAAAGCTATATGAAAAAGGCTTAATATACAGAGGAGAAAGAATAGTTAACTGGTGTCCTAAATGTAAAACATCTATATCAGATAATGAAGTAGAATATGAAGAACAAGATTCTTTCTTCTGGCATATTAGATATCAAATAGAAGGAACAGATAAATACATTGAAATAGCAACAACAAGACCTGAAACTCTTTTAGGAGATACAGCTGTTGCAGTTCATCCTGAAGATGAAAGATACAAAGAATTCGTTGGTAAAAATGTAATACTACCAATAGTAAATAGACCTATTCCAATAGTAGCAGATGAATATGTTGAAATGGATTTCGGAACTGGTGTAGTTAAGATAACTCCAGCACATGATCCAAACGATTTTGAAGTTGGATTAAGACATAATCTTCCAGTAATAAATGTTATGAACGAAGATGCTACAATAGTTGAAGGCTATGGAAGATATTCTGGTATGACTAGAGAAGATGCAAGAAAAGCTATTGTTGAAGATTTAGAAAAATTAGGGAATTTAATAAAAGTAGAACCATATAAACATAATGTTGGTAGCTGTTATAGATGTAATTCAACAGTAGAACCTTATGCATCAAAGCAATGGTTTGTTAGTATGAAACAGTTAGCAGAGCCAGCTATAGAAGCTGTTAGAAATGGTGAAGTTAGATTTGTACCTGAAAGATTTGAGAAGATATATTTTAACTGGATGGAAAATATAAAAGACTGGTGTATTTCAAGACAATTATGGTGGGGACATAGAATACCTGCATATCATTGTTCTGAATGTAAGCACGTAGAAGTATCAGCAAATAAAGTAGAAGTTTGTCCAAAATGTAACAGCCAGCATATGTATCAAGATGAAGATACATTAGATACTTGGTTTAGTTCAGCATTATGGCCATTTTCAACATTGGGTTGGCCAGAAAAGACAGAGGATTTTGAGTATTTTTACCCAACAACAATGCTAGTTACAGGTTATGATATTATAACATTCTGGGTAAGTAAAATGATATTTAGTGCAATTGAGCATACTGGAAAAGTACCATTTAAAGATGTGTATATACATGGTTTAGTTCGTGATTCACAAGGAAGAAAGATGTCTAAATCTTTGGGTAACGGTGTTGATCCACTTGAAGTTATAGATGAGTATGGTACAGATGCGTTAAGATTTTCTCTTACTCAAAATATATCTGCCGGAAATGATATAAGATATATGAAAGAAAAAGTAGAAGCAGGAGCAAACTTTGCAAATAAGATATGGAATGCTGCAAGATTTGCACTTAGCTACATTGAAAAAGTTGATAATGTGAACATTGACGTAAGCAAACTTATGCCTGAAGATAAATGGTTATTAACAAAATTAAACTCAGTTATTAAAGAGGTAACAGATAATATTTCAAACTATGAAATAGGTGTTGCACTTCAAATAATATATGATTTTATGTGGTCAGATATATGTGACGTGTATATAGAAATGTGCAAGCCAAGACTTTATGACGAAAGCAACGAAGGGTATAAAGAGGCAGTGAGCGTACTTAATTATGCACTTTCTAATACATTAAAATTATTACATCCATATATGCCATTTATAACAGAAGAAATATATATGAATTTAAAACATAATGATGAAAGCATAATGATATCAAAATGGCCAGCCGTAAAAGAAGAATATAATTTTAGTGAAGATAAAAAACTTGTTGATGAAGAGCTTGAGCTTATAAGACAAATAAGAAATGTTAGAGCTGAGAATAATATTCCAAATAGCAAAAAAGCAAATGCTATAATAGTAAGTAAAAACTTTGCAGATACAATTTCTAAATCAAGAGATATGATATGCAAGATGGCATGTATAGAGAATTTAGAAATATTAAACAGTGTAGATGCAAGCAAGATAGTAAATATGACAGCAATGCATACACAAAATATAGATGCATACTTAGATTTATCTTCTGTAATAGACAAAGATAAAGAAAGAGAAAAATTATTAGAAGAAAAGAAAAAAGCAGAAAATGAGCTTGCAAGAGCAAATAAAATGCTTTCAAACGAATCGTTTGTTGCAAAAGCACCAGAAAAGCTTATAGCAGGAGAAAAGGAAAAAGTAAAAAAATATACTGAAATATTAGAGAAGATAGAAGAAAGTTTAAAGAATATGTAAGTATTTAGAGTACAGTTGATTATTGCTGTGCTCTATTTTTGTATTTTCCAAGAAATCATATATTGGATAAGATGTATTAGTTTAAGGATAAAAACTATAAATGTAATTTTATTAAAATGTATATGATATTTTTTGTACGACGTTGCAAATTTTGTAAATTTAACAAAATAATTTGCAATGTGTTGCAAATTTGTTTTTGGTGATGTATAATATTATTGGAGGAAATAATATGGTAGAAAGAAATAAATATATAGAAAAATTAAAAAAGTGGAAAGATAAAGATTTGATAAAGGTAGTAACAGGCATAAGAAGATCTGGCAAATCCACATTGTTTACATTATATATTGACTATTTGAAAGGTATAGGAGTAGAAGAAGATCATATCATATCAATAAATTTTGAAAATCCAGAATACGAGTTTGCAGATTATAAAGAATTGTATAAATTTGTAAAAAATCAAATAAAAGATGAAAAAGAATATTATGTGTTTCTTGATGAAGTTCAGAATGTGGATAATTTCCAAAAAGCAGTTGATGGATTATATATAATAAAGAATGTGGATATTTATATAACAGGGTCTAATGCTTATTTGTTATCTGGTGAATTAGCGACATTATTATCAGGAAGATATGTAGAGATAAAAATGTATCCATTATCTTTTAAAGAATATGTTGATTACTGTAATGTGCAGGGAAATGAGAGAGATTATCTTAATTATATCAACAAAAGCTCATTTCCATATGCGTTACAATTGGAAAATGAGTCAGAAATAGACGATTACTTAGAAGCGCTATATAATACAATAATAGTAAGAGATATTATACAAAGGAAAAAGATAGCCGATGTAACGATGTTAAAAACTGTTACTAAGTTTATGTTTGATAATATAGGTAATTCGTTATCTATAAAAAAAATAGCTGATACATTAACATCTGATGGAAGATCCATATCTGTTCATACTGTGGAAAGTTATTTGGAAGCACTAGTAGATAGTTACATATTTAGTAAAGCTCAAAGATTCGATGTAAAAGGGAAACAGTATTTACAATCAGGAGAAAAATATTATGCAACAGATGTTACTATGAGATATGCACTTTTAGGTAGAAGAAATTTAGATATAGGTCGCATACTAGAAAATATTGTATACTTTGAACTTATACGAAGAGGGTATAAAGTATATATAGGAAAGACTGGAGAAAAAGAAATAGATTTTATAGCTGAAAACAAAGACGGATTTACATATTTTCAAGTAGCATATACAACAAGAGAAGAATCAACACTTGAGAGAGAATTAAGGTCGTTACAAGAAATTAATGATAATTACCCCAAATATATACTTACTATGGATTTAGATCCAATAGCAGATTTTGATGGTATAAAGAAAATAAATGTTTTAGATTGGCTATTAGGTAAAGTATAAATCATAAACTAGGAGGGATATAATGAAAGAGTGTTTGCTTTGTAAAAGGGATATGAAAAAATGTAAAGATACATTTGGGAATGGATGTATAAATAATATATATACATTTCTCAAACTAGAAAAACCAAGTAAAGCAAAATATAAAGAAAAAGAGTTATATAATAGTGTAATAAATAAAACAGGAATAGGAGGATTAAATAAAAATCAAAAGATATGGCTTACAGATAGATACTTAACATATAAATATTTAGATTCATTAAAGTATGGTGATTTTACTAAATTAAAGAAAAGTATAACTTTAGATATAGAAAATATAAAAAGTGTTCAAAAGGAATCAAATTTAAAAAGCTTGAAGAAAATAACACTAAAAGAAAGTTACGATTTATATAAAAAAGAAAACAAATTCAAAAAGAAAATAAAAGAATTATTAGATTTAAAGATGGTAGAAAATTGGGATTCAAAAATAAAACTATTATTAACAAGTTTTAGTTTTATATTTAATATGCAAATAAATAAAAAGCAGTATGAGCAAGATGCTATCAAAGAAATGCAATACGCGTTTTGGCAAACGGTAATAGAAGTTGGTAGGAGATATGTTGGATTTGAATTTTCTGCTGAATTATTAAAGCATTCATTAAAAGAAGAGCCTAAAGATTTGTACATAACAGATGGTAAAATAATTGAAGATATAAATAATGATAATAGTTTCAAGAAGCAAATTAAAGAAATAATAAAAAATAATATTAACAAGTCTAAATTTACATTAAAAGGTGAGCACGTTCAATTTGATAATAGTGATTTGTATTTTTCAATTCATGGCGGAACAATGCATGTTAGTGCTATAAAAAAACATGACAACATATGGGATATAAGTGTTCATATAACTGATAAATATGATTATACAAAATGGAAAAGTTTTGATGACTATTATTTTGATGCAAACAGTATATTAAAAAGTATTTTTTCGAGCACTTTATATAATTTGGCATTTATATCAACAAAATTAGGAGTCGTAAAAGAATATTGTGTAGATATAAAATTTAAAATTGAAAATTATAAGGTGGAGGAATAATGAAAAAGAAAGTAAAAGTTGTTTTGCTTATTTTAGTATCACTTATGATACTATATATTATTCAGGATTTGCTTTTTGGAAGAAAATATGAAATGAGCAAAGTGCTAGAAGTGTGGGTACCATTATTAACAAGAAGTAAGTACGAAGATACGCACGGAGGGTTTCACGGAGACGGAGAGTCAATAGATAAAATATATCTTAATGATTTTCAAGCAAAGATATTTTTGAAACAAATAAATGAAAATAAAAATTGGAGAAAATTACCTGTTACTTCCGGACTATATACAAGGGTAATTTCTAATTTAGATGACTTCAAAATAACAATTCCAGAAATAGAAAATGGATGTTGGTTTTTCCTTGATAGAAATAGTGAAGCAATAAATAAATATGATGAAAAGGCAATATATGATAGATATTCATATAATTATACTGTTGCAATTTATGATACAGACACAAACATATTGTATTATTATGAATTAGACACATAATAATAAATAGATGCATTAAGAAATTAATTTACATTATATAAATTCACAAAATTAACAAAAATACACCTCATATCATATTTTATGATATGAGGTGATTTTTAATGTTAAAGTTAAAAGTAGGAGATGTAGTAGCAAGAAAATCTTATGGATATGATGTACTTTTTAAAGTAGTTAATATATATGATGAAATGACAGATTTGGTAGGAATGACAGTTCGTATCTTGGCAGATGCGCCACTGATCTGATGACAACAAATAAAAAAGAACAATTTATATTATTTAAAGATATAGGTAATTTATTTAGAAAGCTTAGAAATAAAGGTGTTTTAAATGAAAGTATATATGTAGATACTAGAGAAAAACTTAATAAAGAATTACTATTAACAAATAAATTCTCTGATGCAATTATCTATTACAGAATGTTAAAACGTTATAGTTTAAAAGATATGGCAAGTAAGGTTGGTATTTCTGCAGATGCATATCATAGATATGAAACTGATGAAAAAAGATTAAATAGCATATCAACAATAGAAAGGATAGTAAATGTTCTTGAAATGGAAGAAAAATATATACCATACTATATTAAATTTATTAAAAACAATCCAGTAGAGATAATAAAAGGATATATATCAAAGCATAACTTAACATATGTAGAATTTGCAAAGAAAAGTAATATATCAGCAAGTACATTATATGGTTGGTTAGAGGGAAAAACAAAGCAAATATTATCTTCAGGATTTAAAAAATTAAAATCATATATCGGACAAGATGCGCTAATTTATATGTAATGGGTATAATTTATCTACTTCATAATAAAAAGGGCACACAATTGATTATGTGCCTTTATCATACAAATATTTATATATTATACTAATATAAGTAGTATACAAAAATAGAATAGTGTAAAAATAAATTATAAAACTCTATAAATAACCGAAAAAATGTATATTGATATTTGTTTTTTTGCATATAAACTGGTTTGCTGCATAAAATATTTAAAAACATATGCATTAAACGTTGATTTTCTGCATATAAAATGATAGAATATATGCAGAAATGGGGGAGTAACATGAGAAAATTTGATTATTCTTTTTTAAATAATGGGCTATTACCTGCTAATTTAGTTAATTTGATAAGTACAATATATTCTTTAAAAACTATGGCAGGGGTTAGAAAAGATGAGTATGAAAAAATATTTATTGAGTTGGAGAAGATAGCAATAGTGCAATCTGTAAAAAGTTCAAATGCAATAGAGGGAATAGTAACAAGTGATGAACGTATTAAAGAAATTGTAAATCAAAATGTAGAACCATTAAATCATAATGAAGAAGAAATAGCTGGTTATAGAGATGCTCTAAATAAAATTCATTTAGGGTACAAGGAATTAGATTTTAAAGAATCGGATATATTAGCTTTGCATGAAATTATGATGTCATATAGTGACTATGAATTTTCAGGTAAATATAAGGAAAATGACAATTATATTATAGAAATAGATCAAGAAGGTAATAGAAGAATTCGTTTTAAGCCAACATCTAGTGCAGAAACACCAAAAGCAATGGAACAATTAGTGCTTGCATATATGGATGCAAGAAGTAATGCTAATATTAATCATTTATTATTAATACCATGCGTTATACTTGATTTTTTAAGTATACATCCATTTAGAGATGGAAATGGTAGAATGTCAAGATTACTATCGTTATTATTGTTATATAAGAGTGGATTTGATGTTGGTAAATATGTTTCTTTTGAGGAACAAATAAACAACTATAAAGCATATTATTATGATTCTCTTGAAAAATCATCAAAAAGATGGGAGAATAATGAAAATACATATGTACCTTTTATTGAAAATTTTTTATCAACACTATATTTGTGTTATAAAGAGTTAGATAAGAGATTTAGTGTTGTAAACAATGGAAAAATAACTAAAAAACAACGTATAGAGGCAACAATATTGAATAGTTTAACTCCAATATCAAAAGCAGAAATATGTAATGTCCTTCCTGATGTTAGTCCAACTACAGTAGAAGCTGTATTAGGACAAATGGTTAAGGATGGAAAAATAAGACGTATTGGTTCTTCAAGAGCAAGCAAATATATTAAAAACTAAATATATTTGTTTTATAGTGTGGTGAGATTTAAATTAAAAATATAATATTTTGTTGTGGGAGTGTGATAATATGAAAGAGTGTCTGCTTTGTAAAAGAGATATGAAAAAATGTAAAGATACATTTGGTAATGGATGTATAGATAATATATATATACATTTCTTAAATTGGAACAACCTAGCAAATCAAAGTATAAAGAAAAAGAGTTATATAATAGTGTAATGCAGAAAACAGGAATAACAGGGTTAAATAAAAATCAAAAGATATGGATTACGGATAGATACTTAACATATAGATATTTAGATATGTTAAAATATGGCAACTTTGATAAAATAAAGGAACAAGTAAATAAAGATATAAATAACATCAAAAAAGTAACTATATTTGAAAAAATTAAAAGTGTGAGGAAAATAATATTAAAAGAAGCTTATGATTTGTATAAAATGCAAATCAAATTTGAAGAATTTATTAGTAATGTAAAAAATGGTGAACTTGATATAAATGAATTCAAATTGTTAGTAACAGGTGCTAGTTTTATATTTAATTTTTATAAAAATAAAAATCAATATAAGAAAGATATGTCTAAAGCTATGCAATATGCCTTTTGGCAATCTATAATTGAAGTCGGAGGAAAATATGCTGGATTTGATTTTTCGGCTGACTTATTGCAACATTCACTCAAAGAAAAGCCAGAAAATTTGTATTTTACATCAGGAAAAGTGGTAGAAAAAATAAAATCGGATAAAATTTTTGTTGATGAATTAAATAAAATAATACAAGAGTACGAGAAGAAAAATAAAAACCAAATAAATGAAGATACATCTATTGTTCTAAGTAAAAGTGATTTGTTTTATTCCATTAACAAAGCAGAATTTAAAGTAAAAGGAAACAAGCAAAATGGAAAATGGAATTTGAATATAAACATATATGATGTTTATGATTATACAAAATTAAAAACTCTTAAAGAATATTTTAAGGCTACTGAAAATGTGAAAAAGAGTATTTTCTCTAGTTCATTATATAATTTTGCATACTTTTCAATGAAAACTGGTGTTTTAAATGAATTTGAAGTTAATATAAACTTTGATATAGAGGTGTAAAATATGCACAAGAAGTTAATAATATTTATTAGCATATTAGCTATAGCAATAATATTAATTGTAGTAGAGTTTAAAGTTAGTGAATATAGAAGGATAGCAATGGATATAGGAATATATGTACCATTATCTTGTGAGATGTACTATAAGGGTACACATGCAGGATTTCATATGGATGGTGAAATATATTCAAGAGTCTATTTTAATAATAGACAAGCAAAAAGATTTATAAAGAAAATAAAGGGGAATGAGCATTGGAATAAGCTCCCTATGAGTGCAGAGCTTCAAGAAGAAGTTACAATAGATAAATTTGGTGATAATATGGAATTGCCAATCATAGAAAACGGATATTGGTTTTTCTTGGATAGACATAGTAAAGCAATGAATAAATATGACGAAAAAGCAATATATGATAGACATTCATATAATTACACTGTTGCAATTTTTGATACAGATACAAACATATTGTATTATTATGAATTAGATACATAACTATGTATAAATAAATTTTAAATCATGAAATTATAAAAACACATAAAATTAACAAACCTTAACCTCATATCATAAAATATGATATGAGGTGATTTTTAATGTTAAAGCTAAAAGTAGGAGATGTAGTAGCAAGAAAATCTTATGGATATGATGTACTTTTTAAAGTAGTTAACATATATGATGAAATGGCAGATTTGGTAGGAATGACAGTTAGAATTTTGGCAGATGCTCCACTGGTCTGATGACAACAAATAAAAAAGAACAATTTATATTATATAAAGATATAGGTAACTTATTTAGAAAGCTTAGAAATAAAGGTGTTTTAAATGAAAGTGTGTATGTGGATGCAAGAGAAAAACCTAATAAAGAATTACTTTTAACAAATAAATTTTCTGATGCAATTGTCTATTATAGAATGTTAAAACGTTATAGTTTAAAAGAGATGGCAAGTAAGATTGGTATTTCTGTAGATGCATATCATAGATATGAAACTGATGAAAAAAGATTAAATAGCATATCAACAATAGAAAAGATAATAAACATTCTTGATATGGAAGAAAAATATATACCAGACTATGTTAAATTTATTAAAAACAATCCAGTAGAGATAATAAAAAGATATATATCAGAGAATAACTTAACATATGTAGAATTTGCAAAGAAAAGCAATATATCAGCAAGCACATTATATGGTTGGCTAGAAGGCAAGACAAATCAAATACCAGTTTCAGGATTTGAAAAATTAAAATCATATATTGGACAAGATATGTTAATTTATACGTAAAGGGTATAAATTTATTTACTTAATAATAAAAAGGGCACAGAATCGATTTTGTGGCGAAAAAATATAAGAATTAGTATAAAACAAATAATCCATAATTTATTTGAATTTTTAGTAAACATCTTGGAATTATAATGAAAATATGTTATAAATATATTGATTAGTACTCAAGAAACTTTTGAAGCCTTGAGTCATTTAAACAGCCTAGAGGTTTATTCTCTGGGCTTAATTTTATATTAAAAAAGTTAATTTATAGGCAAAAAATTGTATATCTATTTGATATACACATAAAAAAATAGAAATACGCTAAAAGTTACACTTTTAGGCAGTTAATGGGAGTTTGTATAACTCCCTCTTCCTGTAAAAATGCAAAATAGCATTTTTAAGTAAAAAAATTATATATTTCAAAGAGTATTCATAGTTAAAAAACTATGGGTGCTTTTTATATACGAGAGATGCCTTAAACTCGTTGTAAAATAATAAAGGGATAGGTTTGGTCAGCCGTTGCAATAAGTGTCCCGCAGTAGTTTTAAGAGTCTATTAAAACTATATGTGTCGGTGAGATCTCGTAACGAAAACTCACAATAATAAAAGAGTGTCAGGAGGCAAAGTTTGAATGTGGATATGTAGATGTAAAAAGTTAGGGCAAGTATGAACAAGTTATTAATTTAACAGCATCTGCAGTAGCGCTGCTACATACTAGACTACCATAAACGAAACGACAGAATGAGGGGTTTCAAAAAATTTAATAAGCTTTAATAAAAATGCTGACAATATATTTAAAGAGAGTTAATATCACACATAATCATAAGGAGGAATAATATTATGTTAGAAAAAATAACGAGATGGGATGACAAATATATTATATTAAATTTTATATATGATCATCAAGAACAAATCTGTATAGTTGACAAAAAGACAAAAGATTCTTTAAAACATTATACAATTCACAGGAAAAAGAATTAAACAATATTGAGAGTAAGATAAAAAATATAATATCTGATAAAGAAAGGGTAGAAGAAATTATTAATCTAATAACTAATTACAAAGAAAAAACAAAAAACAAAATGTAAATGAAATACTTGAAAAAAATATATATATATGATATATAAGTATAAAGAGCGTTTTTTAGGAGGAAAGAATAATGATAAATCCAATTATTGATCTCTCTGATAAAGATCCAGAGATATTAGGATTATTAGAAGAACTAGTAAATGAATTAAAAAATCCAAACGTAAAGTCAGAAAAGAAAATAGAATTAATATTGAAAATAAGAAACCATCCAAAAGTTTCGGCTGGGATTTCTATAGAGATGCAGGATATGCTTGCAACAGAAATACTAGAATTAAAACCAGAGCAAATAAAAGATTTATTACCATTAACAGTTGAAGAGCAAATAGCAAAAGAAATGTTAGCTAATGAACCAAAAGAAAAATTATTAGAATCATTGGAATCATATATGGAAGGTTCCTGGCATGCTGAAAGTTTTATTCTAGATAAATTGCTATATTGGTTGCCAAGAGATATTCAAGAGGAAGTAATAGATATACATAATATAAAGCATCATAATTTTAAAGAGTATAAAAGTAAAGAATATAATCAACTTAAAGGTAATGTAATTCAAACTGATAAAGATAGAGAGATTATGAAAGAAATATTTTCAATGTCAGATGAAGAATTATTGAGAAGTATGGATGATGGTAGTTTTTTAAGTATTATTGATTCTTTCGAAAATAAAGGTGAGGTATCTCGTGAAAAAGAAAATGAGGATGCAATACAGCCACGTTATTATTATGGTAGTATAGATAAAAAATTAGAACCTAAAAAAGAAAATTTATCTAAGTTTTATAAGGTTATGGATGCAGTTAGATTTTTACCTACATATGCACAAACAAAGTTTTTTAGAGATAAAGAGTTAACAGATTATTTTTTGTCATTAACAGATGTTACATTTATGGAGATTGGAGAAACACTTGATAATATTAATATATATCCAGTAATATTACAAAACGAGACATTTTTGAAAAAATATATAGATGCTTTACCTAAATTAAATAGGCAGGCTGAGGTTTTAAACAATGAATATAATGATTTTTATTATAAATATGTATTAGATTATATAAAAAATGAAAGACCGGATATTAAAATTCCCAATATGCGTATAAAGAAAAGTTGGGATGAAATTATTAAAATAAGTTCAGTAGATATAGCAAAAGCTAGTAAAGAAAAAATGGTAGAAAAAGGAGAAGAAAAAGGAATCTGGGGAAAAGTTGTAGATAAAATAAAAG
>JAZSQI010000031.1:0-11842 GCA_045537895.1 Clostridia bacterium | reverse complement strand
ATATATGATATAATTTATGTATAAAAAATGTTATTTGAATTTTAATAAATTTAAGGAGGATAATGTATGAATAATTTTGATTTGAAATGGGAAGTTAAAAAAACAGTTTTACATCTTGATGGACAATTTACATTAAAAGACATTATTTTTATTTTAAAAGAAAAAAACATTATGACAAAAGAAAATGGAGATAAAGTGTTAAATATTATTAGTGATATTTTAGAACTGCCTTTAATTCAGCGCATTCCTTTTTCTGATAAGTATTTTGTATTGGGTTCAAAGTAATAGAAATACTAGTTGGCATGCTGCCAACTAGTATTTTTCATTTTTATTTAACACTCATTTTTATTGTTACAAAAGAATAATATAAAAATTATTATTACTATTATTATAGGTAAAAAGCCAGAAAAATTAAAGCCATTATTACAGTTTGAGTTATTATTACTACAGTTATTATTTGTATTCATACAATCCGAAAATTTTGAACAATTTTTGTTTTCATCTATTACACAATTACTTTGATTATTATCATAAAACATTTTATCAACTCCTAATATAATTATTTACATTTATTTATTGAAACATAAAAACCAATCTATACATTCATATTCATTTGTTTTTTCAATTTTTTGAAGCATTTCTGCTTGTGTTTTCGGTGCAAATGAAATAGTAGGATTCCCTGGAATCCAATTAGCAGGAGTAGCCACTTTATTTATATCAGATTCTTGTAAAGCTTCTACTAATCTTAATATTTCACCTATATTTCTGCCAGTTGTAGCCGGGTAGTTAATTATAGCCCTAATTTTACCTTCAGGACAAATTATATATACACATCTTGCAGGTGTTTCACCACTTTTGTCTAACATATTGTACAGTTTTGCTATTTTTCCATGTTTATCTTCTATAATAGGAAAAGGAATTTCTATTCCTGTGGATTTATAAATATCATATACCCATGCAAGGTGTGAGGTCATATTGTCAACTGATAATCCTAAAAGTTCACAATTTCTTTTTTTAAATTCTTTATAATACTTGCTAAAAGAGATGAATTCAGTTGTGCATACTGGAGTGTGGTCTCCAGGATGGCAGAAAAATACTAACCATTTCCCTTTATAATCGTTTATATTACACATTCCAAAAGTAGTATTTGCTGAAAATTCAGGAGCTTTATCGCCAATATTTAGACATCCTTCATTTAACTTTATGTATGTATTTTCATTAGGCATATTACAAGCATATCTGCTGTTTTCATCATATAAATTGTTCATAAATGTTAACCTCCTTGATATATGGTATACATTGGACAAAAAAGATGTTACTAAAAAATATAATATGAAAAAATATTTTTGTGAAAATGATATATGTGATTGTGAAAATATATTAAAATGGTTCTGAACTTTATTAAATATGAACTGAGTATAAGGAAACATGATAGTAATGAATTTTATAAAAACGAGGCAATGTTTAATATACAATATTGGTGTGGAGGAGATAATATGGTAGAAAAGGTAAGTCAAAAAATTCTTGACATATTATCTGACGAAAGTGATAACCAGGAGCAAAAAGATATATTACTTTTTGGAATAACTAGAATAGTAGAAGATATACCTAAGTATATAGCAATAATTATTATATGTACATTACTTGGAGTTATAAAAGAATTTGGGTTATTTATGATAATTACAATAATGTATAAGACGTTTGTTGGTGGAGTACACCTGCATACTAATATCGGATGTTTTGTGGGGACTTTGTTATCAACATTAATATGCATATATTTACCTAATTATATAGTAAAAATGGAAAATATAGTGCTACCTTTTTACATATTTGTATATATTTTTTCACTTTATGTAATTTGGGTATATGTTCCAGCCGATGTCCCTGAAATACCAGTAATAAATGAGAAGAGAAGAAAAAGAGATAAAATAATGTCACTTATAATATTAAATTTATTATTTGTTATAACTTTTTTCGTAATTAAAAATCAAATATATGGATGCATTATTATTATGACTATATTAGAAATTGATGTGATGACTACAAGAACAATATATAAAATATTTAAGAATGAATATGGTTATGAAACGTATGTGCCAGATGAGTTATTAATGACAGAATAATTTTGCTAACCATGGGGTAAAATTTTCTGTTTTTAATATATAAATGATTTTTAGGGGGTAAATTATATGAAATCATTATTAAGAAAAATAGCAAAAGCATATGCTAAATCTACTACAAATACAAGTTTAATGTGGTGGCTACATGCAACAAAAGCACCAAGAACTTTAATAAAAAAATAAGTTGAAAATTAAGTAAAAAAGCCTCTAGCTATATACTAGAGGCTAGTATTTTATCTATCAAATGTTAATGTCTGTGTAAAGAAATTTGATTCATAATCTATATTTGGAACGATATCACCTTTATTATTTTTCTTGAAGAATTTTAGAACTTCATATAATCCAAATCCTGAAGGATTTTCTTTTGTAGAATAATCTTTCTCAAACATTTTAATTATGTCTAAATTATTTGCATCTTTAACGGAGTTTCCTATAATTATAATATCACAATTTCTGTTTTGGTCATGATACATTTCTAATTTTAATTTTCTTTCATCAGATTCTAAGGATGCTTCAATAGCATTATCAAGTAATATTCCAATAATTCTAGATAATTCAAAATTTGGAAAGTTAATTTGTGATACGTCAAGACCAATATCTAAAGATAAGGTTAAATTGTTGTCTCTTGCATGTAACATTTTACTAACAACTATTCCATAAATAGCAGGGTCATTTATTATCTTAGGTGATAAAATTGATAATAAGTTAATATCATTAAAACCATGTAATAAGTTTTTACAATATGATTTAACACCATCGATATTTCCAACTGCAAGATAACCATTAATAGCTTGTACCATATTACCCATATCATGTTTGAAACCACGAATATTTTCATTAATAGTAGATAATGCTTTATTATGCAGTTTAGTATTTTCAAGTTCTAATTCCGTATCTTTAAAATGAATACCTTTCTTTAAATATATGATTGAAAATATAGATACAGTAACAAGTTGCAATGTATTAACAATTAAAAACAAGCTAGAGTAATTATATAAATTAGAAAACATCATATACATTGATGGTATTAAGCAAAGAATAATTGCGATTGCTTGATAAATTAAATATTTATAGTTTTCTTTAAAAATATAACTTAAGTTCTTTTTAGTGCTAATTTTATAAATAAAGTACATTAATAATATAGTAATCAAATTGGCAGTTGAAGCAAAAGCATAATAATATATGTAATTTGAATTAATAAAATCAGGTGTTTTATTAATAACTAGTAGTAATAATGCAAATATAATATCAATTACAAAAGTAGACAATGCATAGCCTAAAATTAATAGTAATGTTTTTACGAAAGGTTTACGATATAATACTAATATAGTTATTAAACATGCTATTAGTCCTGATATTGGCATAAAGCTTTTATATTGTGGAAAATGAAGTAAAGTTACAGTGTTAATAGCACAAAAAACTACGAGTATTGGCATTGATATAAAAACTTTTTTAAATGATACTTTTGTTTTATTTATTAAATGATGTAATACATATATTATATATGCACTATCAAAAGAATTAATAAATAAAAATATAATTGTTAAAACGATTTGTAATAATTTTTCCATAATTTAATCTCCTTTTAATTTATATTTCCAATAGGGCAAGATATTGATTTATCAAAAAATACTTTTGCTGAACTTTTATTAACTTTAGTGATAGCATGAGTATTTACTATATATGACCTATGATTTCTTAAAAACATATCGTGTGGTAATAATTTATATATGTTACTTAGTGAAATAGATGAGTCATAAGTGCAGCTTTTAGTATGAATATATGTCCTGTTTTGTTTCCTTTCAATAAATAATATATCTTTTGCTCTAATTGATAATCCTTTCTTTATCTTTATAAATATTTTATTATCAGTTGATGTAAATTCATCTTTAAATCTTTTGAATATTGATGTAATAGCAGCGTTAGTTATAGGTTTTAATATATAATCAAATGTTTTACATTTAAAAGAAAGCAGAGAATATTCAAAATGAGCTGTAAGAAAAACTAAATAGAAATCTTTATTAAATTTTCTTAATTCGTTTGCAAATTCAACACCATTTTTTCCACGGTTTTGAAAGTCCACATCTAAGAATAATATATCTATATTTCCATTTTTCATTTCATTATATATTTTAGTTTGATCATCGGTAACTAGTGTTATTTCTGCATCAAAGTCTTGCTGGATTATAGTAGCTTCCATTAATTTAGATATGTTTTCTATGCTTTTTAAATTATCATCGCATAGAGCGATTTTTATCATATGATTTTACCTCTTTTTTCCAATTTTTACATATAATATAATAATACAAAATATGGTAAAAATCAACATAAATTTACCAAACTAATAGTTTAGTAAATAACGCTAACAGTGGCAAAAAAGTTTTCATAAAATTTAAAATAAAATAATAATATATAGTAGGAGGAATAGTATATGATTTGGTCTAAACTAAACAAAAAAGATATAAAAGAGAAAGTTAGAGATAAGATAAATAGAGTATTAGAACTACCTGTTGAAGTTATTGGAAATAGTTTAAGAGTAAATGTAATAGACAATTCATATGTATTAATAGAAGGAAAATGCAAGGTTGCAGATTATTTTGATAATTATATAAAAATAAAAACAGAAAGATATACACTAGCAGTAGATGGAGAAAATTTAAGTATAAAGGAAATAAGTGATATTGATTTAATAATAAATGGTAAGATAATGAATATATCATATATATGATAAGGGGAAAATATGAATAAAAGTAAAATAACTAAGAATGTAGGAAAAGGAACAATAATTGTTGAAGTAGAAGGCTTTTTTATAGAAAGGTTTATTAATCTATGTAAAATACAAAATATAGATGTTCAAGATATTATGTATATAACAGCAGGCCTTATAACATTTAAGACAGCTTCAAATAATATGGGTAAAATTAAAAAAATAGCAGATAAAACAAAATGCAGAGCAAAAGTAAAGAAAAAGAAAGGTATATATTTTATATTGTTTAAATATAAAAAGAGAAGATTGTTTTTCTATCTTTTTTTAGTACTTATTCTTTTTGTAATAATTTTATCTATGTACATATTTGAAATAGATATAACAGGAAATAAAAGAATTTCTGATAGCCAAATACTAGAAGTATTAAAAAAAGCAGATGTATATGTTGGTAAGAATCGTTTATTTATAGATGAAAGAAAAGCTGGAAATATGCTTAGAACTAAACTATATGATATAGCATGGGTAGGAGTAGAGGTAAAAGGAACAAAAATAAATGTTAAAATTGTGGAAAAAACATTAATAGAAGATGAAGAAAATGAAGAAATAATGGGGAATATAGTAGCCTCTAAGTCTGGCATTATAACTAAGATAATTGCAGAAAATGGCACTGCAAAACTTCTTACAGGAAGTTATATAGAAAAAGGTATGGTTGCTATAGAAGGAGTAATAGAAAGTGAACTTATAGGAAATATAAATGTTCATGCTAAAGGAATATTAAAGATTAAAAACACATATAATTTTGAAATTACTGAAAAATATACGGTAGAAGAAAAAGTATATACAGGTAAAAAAAGATATGGCATAGGAATCGGTATAAAGGAGAAAGAATATTTAATAAAATATTTGCCAAAAGAGCATATTTATGATATAAATAGAAATGAGAAGGAATTTAAACTTACTGGAGATTCTTTTAAACTTGTTTTTGATAAATATATAGAATATGATTTAAATAAAAAAACAAGAAGCTATGATGAGTTAGTAAAAATATGTAAAGAAAAATATGGCCAGCATATAAGTAGTATAAAAAATGATACTACAGTTATATCAAATGAAAATATAGAGATAATAAAAAGTGATGACTCAATAACATATAAAGTTCAATATGATTTAGAAGAAGAGGCAGGAGTTTTTCAAAAAACAGGGGAGTAAAATATAAATGGTAAATATTGATTTTTATACTGATTATGAAGATACAAATAAACTTGAAAAGTATAATAAATTTTTAGAAGAATATAAAGGAAAAATAAACCAGATAATATCAGAGGCTCTAAAACTCAACAATATAAGTATAGATAAAGTATATTTAGGGATTGGAGTAGTTACGCCTGAAGAAATACATAGATTAAATAATGAGTTTAGAAATGTAGATAAAGTTACAGATGTACTTTCTTTTCCTATGTTTACTAAAGAGGAATTAACAAATACATATAATACGTATTCAAAAGAGGAGGAATTATCAATAGGTGATATTGTCATTTGTTTGGAAGTAATAGAAAAACAAGCAGAAGAATATAATACTGGGTTTAGTAGAGAAATGCTATATATGATAACACATGGCATATGTCACTTAATTGGATTTGACCATATTATAGATGAAGAGAAAACTCAGATGAGAGAAATGGAAGAAAAAATTTTATCAAAAATAGGAGAGATGAAATAATGAACGAGGAAATAAAAAATAAAGGACTTGATGAAAACGTAGATAAAGTTACAAAAAACAAAACTTGGTTTTCAGCATCTAAAAATGCAATAAATGGTATAATTCAAGCATTTAAAACGGAAAGAAACTTAAGAATAGATTATATACTAGGTGTACTAGTTTTCTGTACAAGCTTTTTCTTTGATTTTACAAAAACAGAATTTGCAACTTTATGTTTAACTATAGGATTTGTAATATTTGCTGAAATGATAAATTCTACAGTAGAGTATATGGTTGATTTACTTACAGATAAATATGATGAGAGAGCAAAAGCAGCAAAAGATATAGCCGCAGGTGGGGTAATGATAGCGGCTGCAGTTGCAGTACTTAATGCATATTTCTTGTTTATTGATAAAGTAAAAGGAGCATCTACAATACTACTTGAGAAAGTATTAAGCTCTAATACGCATATACTTGTAGCAATACTTTTTGTTGTTGTTCTTTTTGTAATAATATTAAAAGGAATATTTAGTAAAGAAAGAAATTATGTTAAAAGTTTTCCAAGTGCAAGAATTGTAATAAGTTATGGACTTGCGACATATTTATTAATTATAACTCAAAATTTAATTGTTGGGGCAGTGTCATTTGTTCTATGCTTTATGATAAGTCAATTAAAAAGAGAGAACGATAGAATAACAACATCATATGCAATACTTAGCGCGCTTCTTGGAATATTACTTGTTTTAATTGTGTATCAAATAACACTTATTAATCCGGTTCTTACAGAAGTACTAAAATAATAATCAAATGAAAAAATTACTAATATCAATTAGTAAAATGGAGGAATGATATATGACAAATGAAGAATTAATATTAATGGCTGAAGGAGCAAGAAAATATTCAAAGTGTAAATATACTAAATATTCAGTTGGTGCTGCACTTTTAACTTCATCTGGAAAGGTATATACTGGCTGTAATATAGAGCATAGTATAAGCGGTCTTGCATCATGTGCAGAAAGAGTTGCTTTTATGAAAGCTGTTTCAGAAGGAGAAAATTCTTTTGAAAAAATAGCAGTTGTAGGTGGAAAAAGAGATGAAGAAAAAGATACAATGTTAATACCATGTATGGTATGTGTGCAGTATATGTTAGATTTTGTAGATGATATAAAAGTAGTATGTTATATAGATTCCAAAATAGAAGAAATGCATCTAACAGACCCAAGATTACTTAGTTTAAATGTAAATAGAAAAATAAAGATGAAAAAATTTGATAGAATAGAAAATAACAAATAGACAAAATATATATTACCTAGTACATTCATAAGATGTATTGGGTGATTTTTTTGAAAATTTTAGATAATGTATTAAAAGAAAGTAAGACAAGAAATTTTATTATAGCAGTTATATTATTACTTTTAACATATTTACTTATAGTATTTTTAACCGAAAGAGATGATAATTTTAGAACTGATTTACCTGTTAGTAATATGGAAAACACTAAAAATAGTGATATAGGGACCCTATTAAAAGATGAGCTATATGTAATTCAAAATATAACAGAAGAAGATGAAAGCTATGAGATAAATATATATTATCCCTACACAACGGATGAAAAGTTAAATTCATACATAAATACAAAGTTAGAATTATATAAAAAAGATATAAAATTTCAGGCAAGTAATTATGAAAATGAAATACAAGAGGGTAAATATAAATTAAATATTTGTTTTAACGTTACTAAGTCAGAAGATAAATATATTTCATTTATTTTCTATGTTACTCAAGATATAAAATACTTACATCCTCAAGAAACCATTTTTGTTATAAATTATGATAAAACAAATAAAAAAATATTATTACAGGAAGATTTAGAAAAAATGTTTCCAAACCTTTATTACAATCTATCGGAATATACATATAATCAGCTTCTAAATAAAGAAGAAATAAAAAACATGGGCACATTAGAAATGTTAGAAAGTGGCACAAGACCAAACAAATATAATTTTATGGATGCTGCTTTTAAAGATAATAGTTTGCTTGTATTATTTGAAAAATATCAAATAGCACCATATGTTTTAGGTTATTTTGAAGTAGAGGTTCCTATGGGATATTTAAATCAGAAGTAAGAAATAGTCTTTAATTATTACAAAAATATTAATTGTAATAGTTAAAGATGTTTTTTTCTTGATAATTTACATATATATGGTACAATCTATATTGTAAAGAGGTATAGTATGAAAGATTATTATGAACTATTAGAAGTAAGTAAAAATGCTTCAGAAGATACAATAAAAAAAGTATTTAGAATGTTAATTAAAAAAAACCATCCTGATTTGTTTGAAGGAAAAGCAAGAACAAAAGCTGAGGAAAAAGTCAAATTGTTAAATGAAGCATACGCTGTTTTAAGTGATAAGGAAAAAAGAGAAAAGTATAACATTCAGTTAGAGGAAAGTAATAGAAATGCAACTATAGAAACTTTAATACAAGAAAACGAATACTTAAAATCAGTTATAGAAGAAAAGAATAATTTTATTAAAGAATATTTTGAAGATATGGAAGTTGATGTTAAAAAAATCACTGATGATTTTGGAGATAATTATGAAATAGAGACAGAAATAACTCATGAAAATAATATTTTCAATAATGCATATGATTTATATAAGTCTAAACAAAGAATGAAACAAGCTTTATACATGGGTATGATGATTATTGTGGGTATAATTATACTAAAAGCTTTTACTGGAATAGATATTTTTAAAATATTTATACAAACGCTTAAAAATATGTTTTAAGGAGATAAAATGAAAAAGATAATAAGAGCAGCTGCTATTGTATTTATAGACGATAAATTGGTTACCGTATATAGAGAGAAAAAAGTAGAAGATAAGCTAAAAAAATACTATGTAATTCCAGGTGGTGGCGTAGAGGATGGAGAAACGCTAGAATACGCAACCAAAAGAGAAATACTAGAAGAAGTAGGGATTGAAATAGAACTTACAGATAAATATTTTTATTTAGAAAAAGAAAATGCAGAAGAATATTTTTATATAGCAAATTACATATCAGGAACTATTGGTACTGGAACAGGTCCAGAATTTACAGATAGAGATATACAAAAATACGGTACATATGAAATTAGGTTAATACCTAAAAATGAAATAATAAATATAAACTTATTACCACCAGAAGTAAAGGAATATATTTTGAAAAATATGTAATATATTGTCGAATAGTATCAAAAAATATTGAAAAAAGAAAATATAGTATATAATAATGCCATCAATTATTTAGTAAAGGGTGGTATGAAAATATGAGTAAGGATCCAAATAAGTATAAATTAAGTGATGAAGAGCATGAAGAAGTATATGGGATGATAGAGCACAAGACATTTGTTGGAAAACCACATTATGATTTTCCAATTGCAATTGTATTAGGTGGACAACCAGGGGCGGGAAAGTCTAGCTTGATTCGTAGGAGTACAGAAGAACTAGGCTATAATAAAGTTGTAGTAATAAATGGAGATGAATATAGAAGATATCATCCAAAATCAAAAGAAATAATGAATAATGATGAAGGAGATTATGCTTTTTATACAGATGCAGATGTAAGAGATTGGACAAAAAGATTATTTGAAAAAGCAATAAATGATAAACATAATTTGATATTTGAAGGGACTATGCGAACAACTGCTATTTGTGATACTTTAAAAAGATTAAAAAGACAAGGATTTGAAGTTAGAGTTAAAGCATTATCTGTAAGTGGTTTAGAAAGTTATTTATCTACTTTAAGAAGATACGAAGAGCAAAAAAATGCTGACGGTCATGGTAGAATTACACCATCTAAATCTCATGCTGATGCTTATGAAGGAATGATAAAAACATTAGAAGAAATTGAGAAACAAGGAGATTTTGATAGCTTAGAAATAGTTACCCGTTCAGGAGATACTGTATATTACAACGATAAAAAAGAAGTAAAAAGCAAATATGATGGCTTAGGTATAAGAGAAACATTAATAAAAAGTAGGCAAGAACAAGTACCATCGTTAGAACAAGTGAAGGAACAATTGGAATGGCTTACTAAATCTAAAGTCAATAGGGGTGAAGAACCTTATGATATAGGAGAAATTTTAGAAATGTTAGATGAAAAACAAAGATAGTATGTACAAATTATGTAAATTGTGGTATAATGTATAAGAAATAATTAATGTGGAGGTAATTATGGTTAATAACGAATTAATGAGAGTTGATGTCGCAATTGAGATAATTGCAGAAATGATAGCAGATAATCTTTTTGAGATGAAAAAGGAAAAAAATCAAGATAGATTAAAAGAATTAAAAGAAAAAGATGAGAAATTTGAAAAGGAAAGAGAACAAATTTATCTAGGTAACAAAGAAACTATAAATTACGTAATTGAGGTTTATGGTTCATATCTAAAGGAACAAAGATAAAAAAGGGCTACTATTAATTTAGTAGCTCTAATTTTATACATATAACACCAAAGTTGTCTTGCTTTTCTTTAGAATATATTCTATTTAAATCATTTAATAAATCCTCTTTGTTATCATCTTTGTCAGCTATTAATTCAAATGGTAAATTTGATATAGCATCACTAAAAGAATCAAAATATATTAAATCAACAATTTTAGTTTTAAAGCTTTCTTTAAGTAATGGTTGTTTGTAAAATTCTAAAACATCACCAATTTTCATTAGTTTTCTTTTTTTATCATTTAATCTAAGTTCAATTCTTTTGGTGCCATTTAATATATAGTTATAGTATTTTTCATCTAATTTTAATGTATGTTTTTGCATAAGTTATACCTCCAAACTATTATATATTTTACAATAATTTATTATATAAAGCAACTTTGTAAGAATAAGCAGATAAAGGTGTAAATAAAAAATATTTATATCATTTTAGTGTATGTAAAATAAAATATAAAATAAAATTATTTACAATCAGTAAAAAAAAGAGTATACTTACTAAGTAAATATATATATAGGAGAAGAATATTTAATGTTTAAGTCGAATCTACATTTAAATGAAAAAATTGAATATGTTAAAAGTATTAATGATGAATCTTGCAAGTTTTTAGTTAATATATACGAAAAAACATATAATTCGAATAGTAATATTAATAAAATTCTAGGAGATTTAGAGAATATAAACTGTGGATATAATTGTAAAAATATGAAAATAATTGATATATGTAAAAAAGAAAAAACATTGCTAGTAGTATTTACAAATAATATATCTAAAAGGTATAAAGAATTATTTAATTTATGTGAAGAAAATAATATACACACTTTAGTTATAAC
>JAZSQI010000041.1:0-9862 GCA_045537895.1 Clostridia bacterium | reverse complement strand
TTTTATAAAAAATATTTATTAAATATATAATTTTATTGAAATATTTATATCTTTATTATAGAATATTGTATATTTGGAGGAGTATTATATGAAGAATAAAGCAAATAAAAAGGGTATTTCTCTTGTTTCGCTCATAATTGTAATAATTACATTAATTATGATATCGGGAATAATTACATATATAGGTTATGATATGGTTTCTGAAAGTAAAGAGGTAACTTTTGCAAAAGATATACAAACTTTAATAGATGCTACAGAAGAATATTATGCAGTAAATGGAAGTATTCCTACTTTAGAGGGTGGAAAAGAACTTACAGCAGATGAATATATAGAAAATATAAAAAATATAAATGGAAATGAAAATTCACAGATATTAGAGGAAGAAATAAATACTAATGGAGATAATGAAGCAACTTTTTTTGAAATAGACATATCAAAATTAGGCATAAGAGAAATGAAATTAGGTTTAAAAGAAAATGAGAATGATATATATTTAATTTCAAATGATTCACACATTGTATATTATTATCAAGGCTATGAAATAAAAGATAACGTGTATTTTTCGAGTTCTCAGTTAACAAATAAAAATTAGTAGGAGGAACATATGAATAAAAAAGGTATATCACTTGTAATTCTTGTAATTACGATAATAATAATGATAGTATTAGCATCAGTTATTGTATATGTGTCATCTGATGCATTTAATAATTCTAAAAAGGCTGCATTTGCGTTAGAATTAGAACAGGTGGAGGAATTGGTAGAGACATATTACTTAAATAATAACGAATTACCTATAGATAGTTCTGAATCTTACGATAAAGCTACATTGGTTGCGTTGATATCTACAGGCTCTGACTTTCTTTCAAATGAAATTACTTTAAATGGAGATGATGACGAAGTCTTTTATAAAATAGATATATCTCAGTTACCTATAGAAGAAATTTCAAGAGGGATGAAGATAGATGGTGATACAGCTGATATATTTGTTGTAGCAAGCGATAGTTTCAATGTATATTATGTTAAAGGTGAAAGAGTAGGAGAAGAATATTATTTTTCTCTTACAGAATCTTTGACAGGTAAATCTAAAGTAAATGATGAAGATACAACATCAACAGACGATTCTATGGTTACTATCACAGGTAGTACAGGTGTAATTACCCTTACAAAAAACACAAAAGAATGGACAAATGATTTAACGGTTACTGCTCAAGCAATATTAGCAGATGGTGAAACTTTGAGATATTTTATAGCAGGTCAAGATGTTACAAGTAGTGTGGTAGATAATACTATAGATGTAGATGCAATATTAAATGCAAATGGTACATTAAAAACAAAGTTCTATAATAACGACAGCAATAAAATAGTTAAAGTTCAAAAAAAATTAAATGATAATGTTGTTGCAGAAGAAACAATAAATGTTTTAAATTTAGATATATTATCTGGTAATACTATAACTGAAAGTAATATAACTAATACAACTTATACTAATTTTATATTATCAATTATAACTGGCTATACTGATTTAGGTGGAAGTGGTGTTAAAGAAGCAAGAGTATTATATACTGGAAAGTATAATGATGATGGAAATGTAGTAGCTTACTACCAAGATACACCTACTACAATTACGAAAGAATATATAAATTCTGTGGGGGCTACAAGCAATGCGACAACTATAAAACTACCAAAAGATGTTGTTGAATATATGGTTGTATTTGTAGATAATGCAGGAAATATATCAGAACCAGTTAAATGTACAGTAGAATAACTTTTAATATAATATTGTGAAAACAATAGAGGTGAATTTTAATGAAAAAAGGAATAACAACTGTTAGTGTATTCATTATGGTAGCAATAATTGTTTTTTTACTAGGAACAATAACAGTTTCAACTTATAGTACTATTCAGAATGCAAAAAAGATTGCTTTTGCATTAGAAATATCTAGTATACAAGAAGAAGTTGATAGATATGTAAAAGAATATGGTAATGATACTTTACCTATATCAGATAATGTTTATACGTTAGATTTATCTGATGTTACAGGAAGTGATAATGTACAGCAGTTTACTGAAGAAACAAAAAATGCAAATAATGAAATAATACTTTATGAAATTGATTTATCTACATTAGGAATAGATTATACTGAATATGGAAATAAAGATAATGAAAAAGATGTATATGTTGTATCTAAAGAAACAAATAATGTATATTATTTAGCAGGGTTAAAGGCTGGAGACAAAACGTATTATACATTAACTCAAGATTTAATTGATATAAAAGACAGAAAGGAAAAAGAAAAAACAGTAACAGAATCAACAGCTCCCGTTATAACTGCGGGTGATATAATTTCAAAAACATTAGATGATGGTACAAAAGAAACATATTTATCTAATATTAAAGTTATAGGGGAAAATATAAAAATAGTTAAATATGAAATAGGAAAAATATCGGAAGATATAGCAAAAGATTATTTTAAAAGTAATGGCTATACTATTACAGGAGATAGAATTAAATTAAAAGAAAAAGATTCTGTAACGCTTTACGCAGAAAACAATAAAGGTCAATATATGGTACTTCACTGCGAAGACTATATAGATTCAATTATACCAGATGGGTTTGTATTATCAATATATGATGGAGAAACCGAGATAGATGAAGGAATGGTAATATACCAAACAAATTCTTTGGAAGGTATATCTCATGAAACAGCAATGGAATCATATAATCAATTTGTATGGGTGCCAGTAGATGATATTACAAAATTTAGAAGAACAACAACATATAATGGAACAATAACATCTCCAGATACTAAGTACACAGAACCATTTAGTCGAACAACACCAGACGGAGTAACATTATCACTAACAAATGATTTGACAGGTGAGTGGACAGAATATCTAGTAATGCACCAAAGTGTAAGAGAAAACAAAGGTTTTTATATAGGAAGATATGAAGCAGGAACAACAAGTGAAAGAATAAACTATAATGACAATAGAACAACTGGAGTAGTAGTAAGAAAAAATAAACCTGTGTATAATCTTGTGGCTTGGGGACAAAGTATGACAGATGTAGCAGGAGATGTATTATATTCAAGCTTAGGCTATGGTACTAAATATAATTATGGAAAAGGAGCCGTAGAACTATCGAGAAATATGTACAAAGGTTCAAGCTCTGTGGTAAGCACATTATGCTACGGTGTACAATGGGATGCAGCACTACAATTTATATACAAAACAGATCCTGAATACCCTACGAATAGTTCAAATAAAGGAAATTATAGTACGAGTTTAAAAAAAACAGGCTACTATGCAATAAATAATATATATGATATGGCAGGTAATATACTTGAAAAGACTATGGAAGCAGAATCAACTAACTATCGTGTTTCGCGTGGTGGTTCCTGGGGACGGAGGTGGGACTTACACGCCAGCTTCGTATCGTAGTAATGGTAGTGAGCCAGATGCAGCAGTTTTGGGACAAGGATTTCGTGTAGCACTTTACTTAAAATAGCAATTGATATTACTCGCAGTACTAATGGTTTAAAACAAATAGGTAATAAAAGATAAAATAAAAAATGTACAATTTTTGTTAAAAACTAATCATAAAATAAAATTAGTTGAATAGGACACATAATAATGATATAATTAGTTAAAAGAATAGGAGGAATGCAAAATGAGTGAAAAAACTAAAAAAGAAGTTAATGAGGAAGAAAAAGATATTGAATTATCAAATGAAGGATTAAATGTTGAAATTGCAAATAATCTTACTATATCAGAAGACGTTATAGGAATAATTGCTGGAATAGCTGCAGCAGAAGTTGAAGGCGTTTCAGGTATGACGTTAGGACTTGTTGATGGAATAAATCAAATATTAGGAAGTAATAAAAAATATTCTAAAGGTGTTAAAATAGAACTTGAAGGAAATAATGTTGTTATAGATTTGTATGTTATAGTTAAATATGGTGTTAGAATACCAGACGTAGCGTTTTCTATTCAAAACTCAGTTAAGACTCAAGTTGAAACAATGACAGGACTTAACGTTCAATCTGTAAATATAAATGTACAAGGAGTTACATTTGATAAAGTAGAAAAAGTAAAAAGAGAAGATGAAGAATAAAATCAAATAGTACCTAAACTGATTAAAAGTTTAGGTACTATTATTTTTTTCTTAATTGACACTAATATTTATGGATGATATACTATTTATACAAAAGGTGAGGTTATATGTTAGATTTAAATAAAAGTGTTCAATTTGTAAAGGGCGTTGGAGAGGTTAGAGCAAAACAGCTAGATAAAATGGGTATAAAAAATATATATGATTTAATTACTTATTACCCAAGAGTTTACGAAGATAGAACAAATATAAAAAAGATAAAAGATTTTATTTTGGGAGAAAATGTTTTGTTTAAAGCTACCGTAATGAGCAGAGTTACAACTAGAAGAATAAGGAAAAATTTAACTATACATTCTTTTTTTGTAGGAGATGGTAGTGGCAGTATTAAGATAACAGTATTTAATCAAAACTATTTAAAAAATACAATATATGAAGGAAAAGAGTATGGTTTTTACGGAAAAGTTGAAGGAAATATTTTGAGATTTGAAATAAATAGTCCAGAAATAGTTCCAGTAGACAAAATGTATAGCATAAGTGGAATTAGACCTGTATATCCTCTTGTAGGGGGCATAACTAATAATTATATGATTTCAACGATTAAACAATTTGTTAATGACAAATTGAATATGAAAGAAATATTTAGTGATAACTTCCTAAGAAAATATAATTTAGAAGGAATAAATAAAGCTATATGTGATATACATTTTCCGGCAAATTATAGTGATATAGAAAAAGCTAGAAGAAGGCATATTTTCGAAGAATTATATCTTTTAGAATTAGCATTAATGAGCATAAAACAGAGCAATATAAAATTAAATGGAATAAGATTTAATAATATTGATGTAAGTGAGTTTTTAATGCACATACCGTTTGAACTTACAAATGCCCAAAAAAAATGTTTAGATGAAATATTAAAAGATATGAATAGTGCAAATGTAATGAACAGACTTGTTCAAGGTGATGTAAGAAGTGGTAAAACAATTATTGCAGCACTTGCAATGTATGTAGCTGTAAAAAATGGCTATCAAGCAGCTATGATGGCGCCTACAACTATACTTGCTACTCAACATTATGATGATTTGAAAATTATATTTGATAAATTAAATATATCTGTAGATATAATAACTGGAAAAACAACAAAAAAACAAAAAGAAATAATATTAGAGAAACTTATTGATGGAAAAATTGATATATTATTTGGAACACATGCTATTTTAGAAGATAATGTTGAATTTAAAAATATAGGATTGGTTGTTACTGATGAACAACATAGATTTGGTGTAAAACAAAGAATGAAATTAAGTAGTAAAGCAGATAATATAGATACATTAGTTATGACAGCAACTCCAATACCTAGAACACTTGCTCTTACTTTGTATTCTGATTTAGATATAAGTATAATAGATGAACTTCCAAAAGGTAGAATACCAATAAAAACAAATGCAGTATTTGTAAATGAAAATATGGAAAATAGGATTAATACATTTATATCTAAACATTTAGACCAAGGAAGACAAGCTTATGTTGTTTGTCCGTTAATTGAAGATAGTGAAGAAAGTGATCTTGTAGCAGCTACTGATTTATATGAAAGATGTAAGAATGATATTTTTAAAAAGTATAATGTAGGTTTTTTACATGGCAAAATGAAAAATAAAGAAAAAGATGAAGTAATGAATCAGTTTAAAAATAAAGAATTTGATATATTAATATCTACAACTGTAATTGAAGTTGGAGTAAATGTTCCAAATGCAACAATAATGGTAATAGAAAATGCAGATAGATTTGGGCTTGCTGCTTTACATCAATTAAGAGGAAGAGTAGGAAGAGGAAGTTATGAATCTTTTTGTATATTGAAAACTCAAAATAAATCTAAAACAAGCATGGAAAGATTAAAAATAATGGAAAATAGTAACAATGGTTTTGTTATAGCAGAAGAAGATTTGAAACTAAGAGGACCTGGTGATTTTTTCGGAATAAGACAACATGGACTCCCAGAATTTAAACTTGCTAATCTACTTAAAGATATAGAGCTTTTAAAACTAGCAATTGATGCTGCAAAAGAAACTTTAGAAAATGATTCCAAATTAGAAAAAAAAGAAAACAGTAATTTGAAGGAAACACTAAACGCAAAATTTGGTGATGCATTAAATAATATTAAAAATTAATGTACATATATCTAGTTTGTTAATAATTCAGTTAATTATAGAATTGGTATATAAATTAGGCAAATAAAAATTATACTCCTATATCATTTTTGATATAGGGGTATATTCTATTTTATATTTGCCATATCATTTATCATTGTTTCTGCAAATACCCCGTAGCCTTGTGTAGGGTCGTTGTAAAAAACGTGTGTAATAGCGCCTATGAGTTTTCCTTTTTGAACAATAGGACTTCCACTCATACCTTGAATTATTCCACCTGTTTTTTGGGTTAAATCATTATCGGTAATTTTAATTACCATATTTTTATTTCCACTTGAATTATACAATACTCTTTCTATATTTATATCAAATTCTTGAGGTTTACCATCATCCAATGTGCAATATATTTTAGCAGGCCCCTCAACAATTTCTGATTTGCTTGCAACTTTTATACTGGCTTTATCTTCAAACATATTTTCTTCTAATTTTCCATAAATACCATATGACGTATTTTTAATAATTTGACCTAATACATTAGTATATAATATGCCTTTTATATCACCTGGGCTTTTTCTTTTCCCTCTGTTTATTTCTGTTATTTTTGTCTTAACAATTGCACCAGAATTAATAGGAATAATAACATTATTATTTGTTTCAGTTATGCCATGACCTAAAGCTGCAAATAATTTATTTTTTTTATCATAAAATGAAATTGTTCCAACACCAGCGCTACTATCTTTAACCCATATTCCTAATTCATACATATTGCTAGTCTCAGAAAATTCTGGTTTAACAGTTATATTTTTAATTTCACCGTTTCTATCAATTTTAAGAGATACTTTTTCACCATTTGCTTTTTGTATTTCACTGATTAGAGCATTATTTGAATCTATAGGAGTATCGTTTATTTTTAAAATCACATCACCAATTGATAAATTAGGATGGTTGTTATTATCCATTACAAGAACACCAGTTGCTAAAATTTTAATACCAACAGCTTCACCACCAAGACAAATTTCCATATCTTTTAAATTGATGGCTAAAGCATTTTTATCGGAAAATGTAGCTTTAGATTCAACGTATCCAACAATTATATATGATATTATCAAAAATATTAATAGAAGCGAAAAAACAATTATTCTTTTGTTTTTTATGTTTATTGCTTTTATATTCATCCAATCACCTTTATATATTTACACCTATTATTCCACCTATAATTCCACTTGCTATTGCCATTATAAAGTATACAAGCGCAGTAGTATTAAAAATTAAAGTCGAAGAAAGAAGGGAAGAGAATGTATATATTAGTATAAAAAAGATAAGTCCAAATATTAACCCATACAAATAGCCTCTTTTTTTGAATTTTCTGTTTAACATTGTACTACCAATAAAAATTGAAATAGCAGTAGAAACAAAAACAAGAGTTCCTAACATATTATCACTAACATTAGTATATGCAAGTAATACTCCAATTAAACATGTAATAATAGTCCCAATAATAATTGAAATAATAATAAATTTTGTATATTCTTTTAAAGCATTCATAAAAGTTTACCTCCATACATTTGTTACATTTTATGCTAGCCAATTATTTTTATGAATGCATATAAGTATATAAATTTATATTGAGTTTTGAAGTATTGTATGATATACTGCATGATACAACAATTTTTAAACCTAAAATAATTATTTGGAGGTAAGCTTATGAAAAGATTATTTGGAACAGATGGAATTAGAGGAATAGCAGGAAAAGAATTAACAGGAACTTTAGCTCATAAAGTAGGCCTTGCTGCTGCAAAGATGTTAACAACAAATCCATTTAAAACAGCAGAAAAAACGCCATTTGGTGATAAATTACCTGTGGTTCTGATTGGAAGAGATACACGTAGTTCAGGTGACATGATTATTTCAGGTCTTTCATGTGGTCTTTGCGAAGGGGGAATAAATGTATTAAATGTTGGGGTTTTACCAACACCAGCAGTAGCGTATCTTACAAATTATTATTCTTTTGCATCAGTAGGAATAATGATAACAGCTTCTCATAACCCTAAACAATATAACGGGATAAAGATAATAGGAGCAGACGGCTATAAACTTGCAGATGAGCTTGAACAAGAAGTAGAAGAGTTAATATCAAGTATTAATGATGAAACTATTCATTCTTTTTATAGCTCAACTATTGGCAGGGTAGATAATGAGTATCAAGAAGTTGCGAGAAGTGATTACTTAAGACATATTTCTTCTTTATTTAATTTTGATAAAAATATACCTTTAAAGGTTGCCATTGATTGCTCAAACGGGTCAGCATCAACTTGTTATAAAGTGATTGAATCACTAGGAATAACTGCTGACGCATATAATACAGATTTATCTGGCGAGCATATAAATGAAAATTGTGGTTCAATGCACCTTAATTTTTTACAAGATTTAATTAAAAGAAATAAAAATTATTATGACTGTGGTATTGCATTTGATGGTGATGCAGATAGATGCTTGCTCGTTGATGAGACTGGTGATATTGTAGATGGAGATCAAATTCTTGCAATTGTAGGACATTATTTGAAAATACATAACAAATTAAAAAATGATACAATTGTTGGCACAGTAATGTCAAATTTAGGACTTGCTCATTTCTGCAAAGAAAATGATATTAAATTTTTATCTACAAAAGTAGGAGATAAGTATGTTCTTGAAGAAATGTTAATAAATGATTGTGTTTTAGGTGGTGAACAATCTGGTCATATAATATTTAAAGAACATGCTACTACAGGAGATGGGATTTTAACAGCATTAATGGTTCTTAATGTAATGAATAAATTAAAGTTGCCACTTTCAGAACTTAAAGAGCTTATGGCTAAGTATCCTCAGGTTTCTGCTCAGATTCTTGCAACATCTAAGGAAAAAGCAGCATTTCTTGCTAATACAAATTTAAAGCAGAAAATTGCAAGCAGAGAAAAAGAAGTTTTAGGTAGCAAAGGTAGAGTAATTGTTCGTCCTTCTGGAACAGAAAATTGTATACGTATTATGGTAGAAGGAATTGATAAAGAGATTGTTACTAAGCTTTGCGAAGAAATAAAACAGATGATATTGCTTGTAAAAGAGTAATTCATAAAAACTGTAGTGTTTAAAAACATTACAGTTTTTATACTTAAGTATTGATTATTTGGAATTGATGTGTTAAAATATATAGGTAAAATGTTACTTAAGAAATTAAGGAGGTGCTATAAGGTATGGCAAAATGTGAAGTTTGTGAAAAAGGATTAACTTTTGGAAATAATGTTAGTCACTCAAATAGAAAAACATCTAGAACTGTAAAATCAAATTTACAATCAGTAAGAGTCAATGATAATGGAACTGTTAAAAGTGTAAAGGTTTGTGCTAGATGCCTAAAATCTGGAAAAGTTGAAAGAGCAATGTAATTAAATTATGTTTGTTTAACCTAATATATATAAGTCATATATATTGGCGTCAAGTGAAAAGTTAAACGCAAGTTTGTAAAGTAAACGCAAGTTGTAAGAAAAAACGCAAGAGAAAAGCAATGTTTTGGAGTCAAAATATTGCTTTTTTCTAGTTTAGAGTGTAAAATTAAAGTATAAAACGTGAAAAA
>JAZSQI010000006.1:0-9943 GCA_045537895.1 Clostridia bacterium | reverse complement strand
TTTTTCACGTTTTATACTTTAATTTTACACTCTAAACTAGAAAAAAGCAATATTTTGACTCCAAAACATTGCTTTTCTCTTGCGTTTTTTCTTACAACTTGCGTTTACTTTACAAACTTGCGTTTAACTTTTCACTTGACGTATAAATTTTAAATTGTTTATTGTAAAAACTAGTAATATTTTATCATAAGCACTTGAAGAATTTTTAATATATATATATAATATATCATATATAGAGGTATATGATAGGTGAAATAAACTAATGATATGTTTAGAAATAATAACAAGTATAATACTTGTACTAATAATGAGTTATATGAGCGCCATAGAAACAGCTTATCTTGCAGTGAATGAGAAAAAATTAGAAATACAAAGTTTAAAAAATAATAATAAGAAATTAAAAAGGTTAAAGGAAATATTAAAAAATCCAAGTTCTTTCATATCATCTATTAAATCAGGCTTTGGCTTTTGTAGTCTTTGGCTTGGAGCACTAGTTGTAGAAATAGTTGCTATGCCGCTATTTAGGAAAATAGGCATGGATTTTCAGCAAGTATCATATATAATTAAGTATTTCCTTGTTCTTGTCACAACCATTATATTGTCATATTTTATATATGTGATAGCTGAGACTGTTCCAAAATCTATTGCTATCAAAAAGAAAGAAAAAATAGTATTACATACAGTAAATTTTGTATATATTTTTTCAAAAATATTTAAACCATTAACAAGGTTTATTATATCTACAGAAAAGCTTGTAATGAGAATTTTTGATGTAGATAGAAAAGAGAAAATAGCATTTAAAGATAGCGAGATGAAAGAGGCAGCTCTTGTAGGTAGAGAAATGGGAGTACTTTCAAAAAAAGAAACAGAAGTTATATCTAATTATATTAAGCTTGATGAGATGACAGTAGAAGACATAATGGTAGATATCGAAAATGTTAAAATGATTGATATAAATAGTTCTAAAGACAAAATAAAGAAAGAGATTATAGAATATGGTTATACAAGAATTCCTGTATATGATTCTGATATTAGAAAAGTGGTAGGAATTATTAATGTAAAAAATGTTCTTAAGAGTACGTTTTCAAATGATAAATTGACTACAGAAAAATATGTAAAACCTTGTATGACTATTTCTAGTGGAAAAAGATTAGACTTATTATTTAATGAGATGAAAAAAAGTAAAGAACATATGGCAGTGGTAGTTAAGGAAAAAGATATAGCAATAGGAATAGTAACTATGGAAGATATAATAGAACAAATTGTTGGAAGTATAGAAGATGATTTTGAAAAGTATAAATAAAGAGGTGAAAGTTTGTGATAGTAGAACTACTATTACTTATAGTATTAATTGGAATAAATGCTTTGTTTGCAGCATCTGAAATAGCTTTCTTATCATTAAACAGAAATAAAGTTGAAAAGGAAGCAAAAAATGGTAATAAAAAATATATTAAAATAAAAAAATTATTAGATAATCCTAGTTCATTTCTTGCTACAATACAAATAGGTATTACGTTAGCAGGATTTTTAGCTAGTGCATTTGCAGCTGAAACATTTGCTGATTATATTGTCGCTAAATTGTCATATTTAGATATATCAGTTGCAGTTCTTGAAACAGTTACATTAATAGTAATTACTTTGATATTATCATATTTTACTTTAGTGTTTGGGGAACTTGTTCCAAAAAGAATTGCAATGGCACATTCAGATAAAATAGCAAAGCTTATGGCAAATAGTATAAATATTTTAGCTAAAATTGCTTATCCATTTGTTTGGATTTTAACAAGGTCAACAAATTTTGTATGTAGATTATTTTCAGTAAAGGAAAGCGATGAAACTAAAATTACAGAAGAAGATATAAAACTTATGGTCGCAGAAGGATTAAACAAAGGAGCAATTGAAAAAGGCGAGAAAGAATTAATTGATAATATTTTTAAATTAAATGATACTACTATAGAAGATATTATGACAAAAAGAGAAGATATTGTAGCAGTTAATGTAAATGATAGTAGCCAAAATATTATAAATCTTATAAGAAAAGAAAAATATACTAGAATGCCAGTATATTATGATGAGATAGATAGTATTGTAGGTATACTAAATGTAAAAGATATAATAGTATCTTATCCTAGTATAAAGGGGAAAACACTTGATATAAGGGAGATTATGAGAAATCCATATTTTGTTAATTATTCAGATAATATAGATGATGTATTTAAAGATATGCAAGAAAAAAGAATTGCAATGGCTATAGTAATGAATAAAAAGAAAGTGGTAGGCGTTGTTACTATAGAGGACATGCTTGAAGAAATTGTTGGAAATATTTTTGATGAATATGATAATAGAGGAGTGGTAAGTTAATGAAAGAAAAAGATGTATTTAAAAAGATATTATGGCTTGCAATTAGTATAATATTTATTATATTAGTAATATTTTATACTGAAAAAATAGGTTTATTCTTTTCATGGATTATTAGGCAAAGCAAAGTAGTGTTAATTGGTGTAGCAATAGCTTTTGTAGTTAATATACCTACAAAGTTTTTTGAAAAGATTCTTACACCTAAAAATAAAAATGAAAAAAGTTCAGAAAATTCTAAAGGAAATATAAAGAAAGATGACAAAAGTAATACGAAGAAAAGTTTTTCAAAAGGAAGAAGAGTTCTTTCTATGTTACTTTCTATAATGTGTATACTTCTTGTAATATCGCTTATTACTACATTTATTATGCCTGAGTTAATAGAGAATATAAAATCAATAGCAAATAATATACCATCGTATATAGCTTCTATAAAAGATTTTGCAAATCAGCAAAAAAATGAATTTGGAATTTCAAATAAGGTTGTAAAAGATGTAGCAGAATATGCAAATGTTGCTTTATCAGAGTTAGGCTTAACACTTAAGGATATAGTTGCGGGAACATTTAAATTTACTACTTCTTTAGCATCTGGAGTATTCAACTTTTTTGTAAGTTTCATACTTGCTGTATACATGATTATAGATAAAGAAAGATTATGTTTAGGAATAAAAAAAGTAATATATGCATTTTTACCTAAAAAAAGTGCTGATTATGTAGCAAAGGCTAGTAAAGTGTTTAACAAAACATATACAGGATTTGTAACAGGACAAGTAACAGAAGCATTTATACTAGGAATTCTTTGTTATATCGGTATGGTTATATTCAGAATGGAATATGCTGCAATAATTAGTATATGCATAGGTGTATGTGCTTTAGTTCCAATATTTGGAGCGTTTTTAGGGGCTGTTCCTGGAGTATTTATACTATTTATGATAAGTCCTATGAAAGCTTTATGGTTTGTTGTATATATAATAGTTCTTCAGCAATTAGAAGGAAACTTAATATATCCTAGAGTAGTAGGTACATCAATTGGAATATCTGGCTTTTGGGTATTGGTTGCACTTGTAATAGGTGGAAACTTAGGAGGAATATTAGGAGTTTTACTAGGTATACCTGGTTTTGCTGCAGTATATATATTATTTAAAGAAATAGTAAAAGATAAATTGAAATCAAATAAGATAGAAGATAAAGATATACAGCTTCAAGAAGAAAGTAAATAAATTATAAAATAAACGTATAGATAAATTAATCTATACGTTTATTATTATTTTATAATATTAGCTTTTCTCTTACTTTTTTTATAAAATTCTGTTTTTTATCGGTTAATTTAGTCATATACTCATCAGAAAAAGAAATCCTTATTTTATCAAAAACATCATCATATACCTTTATACCATCAGATATTATTTTTATTTTGTCTGAGTTTATACTACTTAATATAATATCTATACCTTTTGGTATACAAATGCTTTTAGATAAACACCGAATTTTACTGTTAACTATTGCTTCTTGAGGAGTAATTTGAATTGCTTCCATAGTTGGGTATATGATGCTACCAATAGAAGAAATATTATGAGCAGTTGAGCCCGTAGGAGAAGAAAATATAAAACCAGTACCAACAAATGTTTCAAGAAATTCATTTCCTATACTTAAGTTTATTCTAAGAGACTTATCATTTCCATTTAAAACATTAAAATCATTTATTGCACTAAATTTGAATTTTCTTCCTTGATTACTTATTTCAATTTTAATAAAAGGTATTTTTTCTTCTGTTAAGTTATCAATATTATAAACAAATGATTTAGCGTCAGCTATTTCAAATTCTTGCATAAACCCAAGCGTGCCACAATTTACACCAATATACTTACTATTTGTGTTGTAATTTTCAGAGCTTAACCACCTAAGAAGTGTACCATCTCCACCAAAACCTATTACTAAATCTGGATTTGTATCTGTAATTTGGTAACCAGCTAAAAGCAATTCTTTTTCTACAAGTTTAGCGATAGAATAGGCTTTTTCTTTAGAGTTATTAACATATAATTTAACTGTCTTTATCATAATGTTTTCCCTCCAATAATTTGCATATTATATTTGCGTGCCGGTTTACTAAATTGTTGTTTTTTCCTGTACCAAGGACTATATCTGGTGTTATTATTGGACCATGATAATCGGAGCCTATACTTTGATATAGTGATAAATCCTCTGTTATTTTAAGGAGCTCATCTGTTAAAGATGGTGGATTATTACTATGATATACTTCAACTGCCTCTAGTCCCATATTTGCCAGTTCTTCTATGTATTTCTTAAGCTGATAAATGTCTTTTTTTAGTGTAACTGGATGAGCTAGTGAAGCAATACCACCAGCTTCTAATATATACTTGATACAGTCTTTTTCTGTAACTTCGATGTGTTTTTTTACTACTTTTCCTTCAAGAGGTTTGAGTAAGTATTTAAATGCATTTTGAATACTATCTACATAACCATATTTAAGACACAGCTTAGCTATATCTGGTCTTCCAATATTACCCTGAGAAGAAAGAACTTCCTCAATATCGCAATCTTTGAATGTAATGTTATAATTTATTTTAAGTTGTGATATTAAAGATTTTATTCTTCTAACATTATCTTCCATAATTAGTTTACAAATATGATTGAGGTTACTGTCATTTAAGTTTATATTGTAGCCTAAAATGTGAATCTGAATATTGCTTGGAGATTTAGCAAAAAACTCAACACCGGGTATAATAGTAATATCATTAAAAGTACTTTGGTTTATTATGTTTTTACTTCCTTGTAAATTATTGTGGTCAGTTATAGCTAAAACAGAAATATTTTTCTCATGACAAAGATTAAGGAGCTCACGGGGAGTAAATTCTCCATCAGAAAAGATGCTGTGAATATGTAAGTCGCAGTTCATTATCTAATCACCTTTCTTTTTATTTAGTTTTTTTAATATTGCATCATTAACTATAGGATGAACAAAGCTATCTAT
Organism: Clostridia bacterium; assembly: GCA_045537895.1. GTDB lineage: Bacteria > Bacillota > Clostridia > TANB77 > CAG-465 > CALXJE01. The sequence goes on along the minus strand of JAZSQI010000006.1, from coordinate 4,596 downwards.
GTTTTTGCCATATTTAGCTAGCTCTTTTGTTGTAGAGGATGATATAGTAGTTTTAGTCGGATTTGCAAAGAAAGCAACTGTAGATATTTTTTCTTCGCTTATTGTTAAATTAAGCTCAGATAGTTTTAATTCTTCTGCAAAATCCGTTAAATCTCTAAGACCTCTTATCATAGTTGCACAATCATTTTGGAGTGCTACATCAACAGCTGTGATGTCTTCTTTAATAGCAAGAACCTCAATCTTAGGATTATCTTTATATATTTCCTTGATAAGCTGAGTTCTTTCTTCAAGAGTAAACATTCCTGATTTTTTGCTACTGTTTACAAGAGCTACAACAACTATTTTGTCATAGATTTTTGATGCCTGAGAAATAATGTCCATATGACCATAAGTAATTGGGTCAAAACTTGCAGGGTATAATGCTTTTTTCATAAATATCACCTATAACCTTTCTTAAATTATTAATGTTAGAATTATTTTCAATTACGTAATCAAAGTATGTAGATGAATAATCTACGCTATTTGCATCTCTTTCGTCATATTTTTCTTTTGAAATATTATCTCTTGAAGTTACTCTTTTACATCTAATAGAATAATCACTTGTTACAAGAAGTTTTAAGTCACACATATCATAATGTTTAGTTAATGGAAGCAAAGCATAATCAAGCAATACTATATCGTATTTTGTTATGAATGTATCAATTTCTTTTTGCATAAATTCATAGGTTGCATCATATAGCTTTTGCATCATGTCAGAATTGTTAAATACTATATTTGCAAGTTTCTTACGATCTATATTTGAATCGTTATCAAATATTTCTTTTCCAAAATATTCTAACATTTTTCTTTTAACATTTTTATCTGTATATGCTTTATGACCAATTTTATCTACCTCTAATACCTGAATGTTGTTATTTAGTTCTTTGAATAGTAAACTAACTGTAGTTTTACCACTTCCTGATTTTCCCATTAGTCCAATCAACATATTATCATCTCCTTTATGCTTGTATTATATCATCATCTTTGATATAATTAAAATATATATTATTTATGGTAAATATAAGGAGAAATTATGATAAATATAGATATTGAATTGTATAAAATATTTTATACAGTAGCATCATGTGAGAATATTACGAAAGCAGCAGAGAAGTTGTACATATCACAACCTGCAGTTACAATGAGTATAAAAAAGTTAGAAACGGAACTTGAGATTAAATTATTTGTAAGAAATAAAAGGGGAGTTACATTAACACCAGAAGGTAAAGTTTTATATGAATATGTATCAAAAGCTATGGAAAATATATTTTTAGCAGAGAATAAAATAGAGAATTTTAAAAAGCTTGAAACAGGTAATATTAGAATTGGTATTGGTACCAATTTGACAAAATTCTTTTTAGTAAAGTATTTAGAAAAATTCCATAAGATTTATCCAAAGATAACAATAAATTTAGATACTAGTATGACAAAAGAGCTTTTGAAAAAGTTGGAAGAAGATAAAATCGATATCGCTATTATTGCAAGTGATGATGAAACATGCAAAGAATTTAATGTAGAATATGTAGAGGAAATTCAAGATATATTCGTTGCGAGCGATGAATTTTGTGAGCTTAAAGATAGAATTGTTACATTAGAAGAACTTTCAACATTTCCGTTATTACTTCAGAGTTCTCATTCAAATACAAGGAAATTTATAGATAAAATAGCTGAGAAAAATGGAATAAAACTAAGTAGTATAATGGATTTAGCTAGTTATTCTTTAGTTATAGAGTTTGCCAAGATAGGAATGGGCGTTGGGCTTGTAACTAAAAGCTATGTTCAAGAAGAATTAAATAATAAAAGTCTTTTTGAAATAAATGTTAGTCCAAAAATCCCAAAAAGGAAAATACTAGTTCTTACTAAAAAGAATTATCTACCTAGTTTTAGCACTTCAAAATTAATAGATATAATATGTGGGAAAATATAAGTTAAGATTATATCTATCATCAATATCTTTTATACTACTATCATTGAGTTTTACATAACATTATGATATAATATTTCCAGTTAATTAATATTATAACTAAAAAATAATTTTGAAAGTGAGGAAATATTTATGAAACCTTATGATGTAGGACTTGTAGTAGGACGTTTTCAGCATTTCCATATAGGACATAAATCCTTAGTTGAAAATGCATTCAAACTTTGTGACCGGGTACTTATCTTAGTTGGGTCTGCACAGGAACAGGGAACATTAAGAAACCCATATTTGCCATCAACACGTATTGATGTAATTCGTGAGATATATGGTAGAGATAATGAGTATCTTCAGGTGAAGGAGTTAAACGATTTAACCAATGAAAATGATATTACAGCAGATTGGGGAAGATATGTTTTAAAGAATGTAAAACAGCATATCAGAAAAGAGCCTTCACTTATGGTATACGGTAATGATGAGTTCAGAAGTAAATGGTTTGCACCGGAAGATATTGAAAATACAGCTGAGCTTGTTATACCTCGAAGCAAAATACCCATATCTGCAACACTTTTAAGAGAAGCATTGGTAAGAGATGATTTTGAATATTGGAAGCAGTTTGTGGATGATAAAACTCACAAGATGTATGATAGACTCAGAAAAGAACTTTTAAGCACAGAACCTTACAGACAAATGTATGAAGATTTGTTAAAGGGTGGTGCAAAAGATGCTTAAGTTTTTAGGTGTAGGTTCTTGTTTTAATACAAAGCTTGGAAATACATCAGCATATTACATTGAAGATGACAAATTAACACTATTTGATTGTGGTGAGTCAATATTTGAAAGAATTGTAAATAAAGATTTATTAAAAGGTATCAAACAGGTTGATATTTATATAACTCATTTACATTCTGATCATGTAGGAAGTTTACCATCTCTTATATTCTATTTACATTTTATAAAAGGAATTAAACCCACTATTTGGTTTCCAAACGAGGATATTGTAAAGTGGCTTGAACTTGGAAATGTACCAGAAGAGTTGTATGACTATATGACGGCATTTGATAATAAAAAATACCTTTATGTAGTAAAGCAAAAACATACAATTGTAAAATCTGCATTTGGTTATGTTATAAAACTAAATGATAAATGGATTTATTATAGTGGTGATACTAGCTATTTTAATTTAAGTTTGAAACGTGCACCTAATGGATTTTACTGGGTTGATAAGGATATAATTATATCATTCATATATCATGATGTAACAAGATATATGAATGATGCACATGCAAATATTCATCCTTTGATTAAGATGTTTCCAGAGGCTGTAAGAAAGAATGTAACGCTGATGCATTTTGATGATGAAGAAACAATTAAAATTGCAAAAGATTATGGTTTTCAAATTGCTAGTGTAGATAAGTAAGAAAAAAGCTCCCAATATTATTTGGGAGCTTTAAATTATTAGTCTAAAGCATATTCTATAGCTTTTTCAAGATTAATAATTTCGCCATCATCTCTAATTTTAAATTTAAAGTCTTTAAAACCTTTTTCAAGTTTAGAGCAAAGTTTATCAGTTATCTTTTTAGAAGTGCAATCTTTGATAGCGTAATAGATATCTTTAGAAAAATATGCACCTTTAAATTTCAAACAGAGAATAACTTTAGCTCTTTCATAAACAACAAAAGAACCATTTCCTCCTGCAACAGCATTTCTAGGAGTTCTTCCACCCTTTACACCTTGTTTAACATGTGAAGAACCAGGAATCTTTGTAAGTGATACAAAATTAGCAAATTCTTGCATAATTTCACGTCCTTTCAAATATATTAATATTTGTTAACTAATCACGTTGTTAACATAAATATTATATTATGGAATATACAAAATGTCAAGATATATAGGCTTTTAAATCTGTTACAAGTGTGTTAAAATATATATAAATATTAATAAAGGAGTAGTGATAAATATGGCGACTTTATATATAGTAACAGGACCAGCAGGTGTAGGAAAGAGTACTATTTCGAAAAAGATAGCAGAGATAAAATCTAAATCAGCACTAATAGAAGGAGATGAAATATATCATCAAGTAGTTGGTGGTTATGAAAGTCCTTGGAAAGAAGGGAATCATTTAAAAATATTTTGGAATGTATGTATTAACACTATAAAAGAATATTTGGTAAATGGTTATGATGTAGTTTTCAATTACATTGTAGGATTAGATGATTTAGAAGTGTTAAAAAACAAGTTTGAAGGATACGATATAAAATTTATTGTTCTTATGGTAGATGAAAAAACTCTTCTAAAAAGAGATAAACAAAGGCCATTAGACTGGCAAATGGGAGAAAGATGCATTGTATTATTAAATAGTTTTAAAAATAAAGGCTATAAAGAAAAACATATATTAGATACATCAAATATAACTATAGATGAAACATTAGAAATTATACTAAGTGAAACAAGATTTAATCTAGAATAATAGGAGTATGTAGAAAAAATTGTGTAAAGTTAGGGTAAAATAATCTTAGGTTTTAAAATATAAAAAGAAAACACCCTTTTATGATATAATAAGGTTGCTAAAACCAATCATAGGAGGGTGTTTTATGAAAGATATTATACAACAATTTATTGAGAAAGTCATTAGTTTA
>JAZSQI010000022.1:0-90278 GCA_045537895.1 Clostridia bacterium | reverse complement strand
TTATATGTAATATTTCCACCAAGAGATATACTATAACCTCTATCTAATATAATTTTAGTTAATTCTTCGTTTAATTCAAAACAATGAAACATTATTTTTTCAGGCAACTCACATACTTCTTGCATTACGCATAACATATCTTGCACAGCATCTCTTGAATGAATTTGTACAGGGAGATTTAACTTTTTGGCTAACTTTAATTGCGCCTTAAATAATTTCATTTGCTTTTCTTTATCTTTTTCGTCATAATGGTAATCTAACCCTATCTCTCCTATTGCTACAATTTTCTCACTATTTTTATATTCATTATACAAGTATTCTAACTCTTCTACTTTATCCAATTCATTAACATACTCTGGATGTATTCCTATTGTACAATACATATACTCATGAGACAGTGCAAGTTTTATAGCCTTCTTAGAGTTTTCAAGACTACTTCCTGCATTTATAATGTACTTTACTTGACTTTTTCTTACAAGCTCTAATTCTTGTTCTAAATCATCACAAAATCTCTCATCATCATAATGTGCATGCACATCTACATATTTCATAATTTTCTCCTACTTTATCGTTGGAATTGTAACAATAACTTCTGTACCTATTCCTTGTTCGCTCTTGATATCTATAGTTCCGTCATGTGAAGCAACTATTTCCTTTACAATAGAAAGTCCTAGTCCAGTACCACCCATACTCCTTGAACGCGCTTTATCTACTCTATAGAACCTTTCAAATATTCTCTTTAAATCTTTTTCAGGTATACCAATACCATTATCTACTACTTTTAAATATGCTTTACCTGCTAAGCTTCCAACATAAATCGTAATCTGACCACCATTTGGAGTATATTTTATACTATTACTTACTACATTTATAATAACCTGTTCTATAGCATCTTTGTCAGCATATATTGGTGGTGGAACCATGTTAACAACACAAGATAACTCATGTTGTTTTTCTTTTGCAACAAATTCCATTTTTTCAGCCACTTCTTTTGCTAAGTCATCTAAGTTAAATCTAATGGCATTAAATTTATTCTTTTGATAGTCAAATCTAGATAATTGTAGTAAATCTGCTACTAGTCTGTTCATCCTATTTGCTTCGTTATTTATTACTTTGATAAAGTGCTGAATTTGTTCTTCTGATAGTCCACCGTTTAATATTGTTTCAGAATACCCCTTAATTGATGTCAGTGGTGTTTTAAGTTCGTGTGATACATTTGCAACAAATTCTTTTCTCATATTGTCTAACTTAATTGTCTCAGTTATATTTTTTATTATCATAATAACACCCATAGGCATAAGTTTATTACTATGATAAGGTACTAATACTAGTTTTAACTCGTTATCATTAACGTTAACTTGCTGTTCTATGTTTTTGTAATTTGGAAGATACATTATCTTGTCAAAATCTAATTTTACCCCTATTTTCTTTATAACCTTTTCAAACGTATCTTCATTTTTAGTAAATCCCATAAGTTCAACAGCAGCCTTGTTCATATGAATTACTTGCTTATTAACAGAAAAAGCAACTACTCCATCTGCCATATGTTCCAATATTATCTCAGTTTTGCTCTCTTCGCTATTTAGGTCAAAATTTCTTTTATTAACGATATTCATCATATCATTAAATATATGAACAAATTCTTGCATTTCTTCTGTTGTAGCATGTTCTGTAAGCATTTTTTTATTTATATTGTTTGTTTTCCCGTTAACTATATTATTCATTGCCCTTTCCATTTTTTTCATGGGCATAGTTATCCCTTTAGAAATTGTAGATGAAATTATAATGCTTACTAAAATTAACACACCAATTGCTACTACAATTAGTGTGTCAAATGTAAGATCTATTGTTCCTGTCTGCTTATATGACACTAACATCATTGTTACAATAGATGTTATAAGTACCATAAGTATAGCAAATATTTTTATATTCCATTTAATAGATTTAAACATAATATCCTATTCCTCTTTTTGTTATTATATATTTAGGTTCTGCAGTATTATCTTCAATTTTTTCTCTTATTCTTCTAATAGTAACATCTACTGATCTTAAATCTCCGTAATAATCATATCCCCAAACATTTTTTAGTATCTGCTCTCTTGTAAATACTTGTCCTGCATGAGTTGCTAAAAGTTTTAATACTTCAAACTCTTTCATAGTAAGATCAATTATTGTACTATTTTTTATTACAACATATTTTTCAGAATCTAATACTAAATCTTTTATTTTAATACTTGTACTATCTTCCTTAGTTTCTTCCTCTTGAATTACATGTTTTCTAAGATTAGCTTTAATCCTAGCTGTAAGTTCACGTATGCTAAATGGTTTTGTCATGTAGTCATCTGCGCCTAGTTCTAATCCTATTATTTTATCTACTACTTCTTCTTTAGCAGTAAGCATTATAATAGGACATGTTAATTTTTGTCTTATTTTCTTACACACACTAAATCCGTCCATTTTTGGTAACATTACATCTAAGATTATTAAATCCGGTTTTGATTCTAGAGCCATTTCAACAGCTTGTTCACCATCATATGCCTCTATAGTCTTGTATCCTTCCTTTTCAAGGTTAAACTTTAATATATCAACAATTGGCTTTTCGTCATCAACTATTAATATTTTCTTATCCATATCGACACCTCTTTTTTATCAATTTGTATTAATTATATCACAAAAATATAATTTGACTATACTTTTTGTATAAAAAGTGTAATTTTTTTGTCATTTGCATATTAGATTGTAATCAAATTGAAAAAATACAATTATTAAAATAAAAATTACATTTCTCTTCTTCCTTCTAACGCCTTTATTAAAGTAATTTCATCTGTATATTCTAAATCGCCACCAACTGGTATTCCATGCGCAATTCTAGTCACTTTTACTCCCAATGGTTTTAATAATCTAGATATGTACATTGCTGTAGCCTCCCCTTCTATTGTAGGATTTGTAGCTACTATTACTTCTTTTATGCTAGCATCAGAAAGTCTAGATACTAGTTCTTTTATCTTTATATCAGCTGCTGATACATTATTCATCGGAGAAATTGCTCCATGAAGCACATGATATATGCCTTTAAATTCATGTGTTTTTTCCATTGCAACTACATCTTTTACATCTTCAACTACGCATAATAACTGGTTATCTCTTTTTGTATTAGAACAAATAGAGCAAGGATCCGTATCAGTTAAATTAAAACACTTAGAGCAAAATTTAACTTTGCTCTTTGCATCTATTATTGCTTCTGCCATTTCCTTTGCAAATTTTTCATCCTCTTCAAGTACATAAAATGCTAGTCTAACAGCAGTTTTATGACCTATCCCTGGAAATTTTTCAAATTCCTTTATTAGCTTTTGAACAGATTCTGAATACATTATTTTTCACCTACATCATACCTGGTATATTGAAACTTCCTAATCCTTCCTGCATCATACTTTCAGCTTTGCTTAAAGCTTCATTTACAGCAGTAAGAATTAAATCTTGTAACATTTCTACGTCCTCTGGATCTACTACTTCTTTTTTAATTATTATTTCTTTAATAACTTTATCTCCTGTTGCCTTAACTATAACTGCTTCTCCTCCTGCTGAAGTAACTATTTCTTTACTTGCTACTTCCTCTTGTTTTTTTTGCATATCTGCTTGCATTTTTTGTGCTTGTTTCATTAAATTTTGAATATTCATTCCTCCACCTGGAAATCCTCCAAATTTACCCATAATTATCATCCTTCCTTATTTTAAATATTTAATTTATATTATTAGTCAATATTCGTAAATGGAATATTGCTATTTAGCATATGTGATTCAAACTTGTTTTCTTGAGCTTTACTTTCGTTTGTATACTCAATTTTAATATTAATCTTATCATCATAAAGTTCATGCATAAGCTCTCTTAACATTTCCAAATTCTCATTTTTAGTAAGTATTGCATGTGCAAATTTATTCTCTGTATTAAATATTACATTATCAGTATCTATAAAAGCTTTTACTCCCGATAAAGCAGAATATAACTGAAGATTATCTTTTTCTATTACCATATTTCTTAATTTATCGAATTCTTTAAATGTTCCTTTACCTTCTGCTTTTACAAGTGGTTTCTTTTCCTCTTTTATTTCAGCTTTTTTAGCCTCTTTATCAGTAGCTTTATTTGCCTTTTCCTCTACTACATATACAGGCGCATTTTGCTTTTCAGATTCTAATTTTTGTATCCTAAGCTCAAGCTTTTCGATTACTTCTAGTAGCTGGTCATTTGAGTCATATATTACTTTTGTGCAAAGTTCTATTATCTTAGCTTTAAACAAAATATTAACATTAATTGCTTGCCTTAAACTTGCATCTAATTTAGATAATTCTTTTATTATATAGTTAAGTCTTAACTTATTTGAATTTTCATCTTTTATTATCATTTCCATAAATATCTCTAAAAGTTCAGATGTAATGTACCTAACATCCTTCCCTGTAGAAAGTATTTTATCAATTAATTCATTAGATAGATTCAAATTACTTTGAATTATACTGTCTGCAAGCTCTGCTAAAACCTTTGTATCAGACATTCCGATTATATCTTGTATTTTTTCTAAAGTTATCTTTGAATTTTCATCATCTATACATCTTTCTAGTATGCTAAGCGCATCTCTCATACCACCATCACAAATATTTGCAACATAGCTAAGTGCTTCTTCATCATATTCGATCTTAGAATCATCTAAAATATATTTTATTCTTGCTACAACATCATTTATACTTATCTTTTTAAATTCAAATCTCATACACCTAGATAGAATTGTTGGCAAAAGCTTATGTTCCTCTGTTGTTGCCAGTATAAATATAACATTCTCTGGTGGTTCTTCAAGCGTTTTTAAAAGCGCATTGAAGGCACTAGTTGAAAGCATATGTGCTTCGTCAATTATATATATTTTATACTTAAGATTTGTAGTAGCATACATTACTTCCTGCCTTATTGCTCTTATATTTTCTACTGAGTTATTTGAAGCAGCATCCATTTCCACTACATCAGTTGTATCATCATTTAATATACTCATACATGCGCTACACTCATTACATGGATTGCCATTATGAGGATTTAAACAATTCACTGCTCTTGAGAATATCTTTGCAGTAGAAGTTTTTCCTGTTCCTCTGCTACCACTAAAGATGTATGCATGTGAAACTTTATCATTAATTATTTGATTTTTTAATATAGATGTAATATGGTCTTGACCTACTAATTCTTCAAATGTTATCGGTCTATATTTTCTATATAATGCTACGTATGACATATTTTCACCTCTTTTTAAAACATACAATAAAATCGCTTATAGCGCATAAGGTAGTATGCTTATTGCTGCTTCCTTCCGGATCTGACAAGGTTCACAAACACCTTATCGCCAAAGCGACTACACGTATTATACTCTAAAACTAACAATTAATCAATGGTTTAATTTATTTTTCTAATAATTTACTTTAAATTTAAAATTAGAACTGTCTAATCTTTCTGCTGAAAAGCCGTCAGTTATAATTTTTTCGTTTGGCATTTCAAGCTTAACCTTACATGTATTAATTCTTCCTTTATCTTGAACTAATATTAAATTGTACTTAATGTTAAATTTAATATCTTCTAATGATACTTTTGCCATATTTAATATTGTTCCATCATGCCTTATTTCTTTAACCTCGCTTGAAACTGCAAAGTCAGATACAACATTTTTATTTTTTATATCAAATTCTACTAGATAATTTCCATCTTCTGTTTCTTCTACATAAATATTAACCTTTTTATTTTTTATTTCTTTATATTCATAACTTAAATCATACTCTTTTTGCTCTATATAAATGTTAACATCATTTCTTCTATTTACGCTAATTTTATCTAAATAAATCTCCTTAATTGAAACATCTCCAACTTTTTGAACAAGCATTGATATCTTATTGTTTTGTGAGATGTCATATTTCCATTCTCCTGCAACTTCTGATTTATCTTCAAGCTCTACTATACTACTTAAAATAGTATCAGAAATTCTAAAATTTCCCTGGTTCATACCATTATTATCAAATGTTAAATTTACTATTAATATTAAAACTGCTATAGCTATTATAAGTGTTATAATTACCGTAAAAAATTTATTTTTATTCATATATTCACCATTCCCTTATGATTAGTAATTATACTACGACGTGTATAATAATTCAATAAAAAGAGTATATTTTAATAGGTGATTTTTTATGAACGATTTTCTTAACAACTTAGACCTGCCGTTTATTAATAATTTCGACAATAAATTCTGTAATTCCAGCAATAATTCTTTAAATGATTTAGATTTAAATAAATTACTTGTAATATTGCTTCTTTTAACTGGTAATTTAACGGTAGAAGCAATTACAGTATATCCAAGTGATTTTGCAATAACTCTAGGCACATTTAATTTAAGATAATTTTTATATAAATCTTATAACCATTACTAAATCATTTGTGAAATCTGGACAATTATATATTATTATGCGTGTCTTGAATTTTATGTAAATCTATGGTATAATACTATTCTAAAATAAAGAAATTTAGTCTTATAAATAATTATTTAAGGAGGTACTTGGTATGATAACTTTATATGGTGGTCGCTCAGAGAAAGATCGGATAAGTTTTTGTACTAAAAACAATTATGTAACAGCCGTAAGCAAAAATGGTAAAATACATTATATACTTGAGAATTCAGAGAGTAAATCAAATGGTAAAATAACTTTAAAGGATTTTAAAAAAAGTATTTGGATTATTGTACTTTTTGCATTACCACTAATTATAAAAGAATTTATATTAATTCCTTTAATCAAAACTATGAAAATTAGTTCCATATGGTATCTTATTCCTACTTTTCTTTACAGTATAGTTACAGTATATCTAATTATAGATATAAGAAAAGAACAAGGACGCCGTTTTTTAAGAAATCACGCTGCTGAGCATATGGTGTACTTAGCATACAAAAAACTAAAAAGGATTCCCACATTAAAAGAAGTTCGTAAATTCTCTAGAATTTCAAAAAAGTGTGGTGCTACAAAAATCACATGTTTCATTATGGGACAAATTATTGGTTTTATAGTATATGTTTGTACTGGTTATGCAATTCCCGAACTATTATTAGTTATATGTTCTTTTGTTTTTTGTACTGACTTTCCATTTTATCTGATCAGTATGCTTGTTCAATTATTTACAACTTCTAAACCACAAAAACAAAATCTTAAATTGGCCTTATCAGCACTTTATGCATTAAAATTAGTCGAACAATATGGCGAAAAGGAAATCTCAGACCTTAATTCTGGTATAGTAAAGATTAAAATAGAATAGCTCATATTTTGAGCTGTTTTATTTTATATAAATTCATTCCATGAACAATTAAAATATCAAAACATGTTGCATATTTTTGTTTGATTTGATAAAATTGATTTATCAAACTTAGGAGGTCATATATGGAAGAGTTAGAGCCTGTAGTTGAAAAAAAAGGCAAAGTTATGGTTATAGATGACGATATTGGTATGATGGATGCCATGAGTGTTGTATTAAAAAAATATGATATTCAAGTTACTCCATTTACAGAAGCTATAACTGCGCTTGAGAATTTAAAAAACAACAAATACCATATTTTAATTATAAATTACTTAATGAACCCAGTTAGAGGAGATGAAATAGTTAAATTAGTTAGAGAATTTAACAAAGATATATATATAATTCTTATGTCTGCTCATAAAGAGCTTACTCCTTCTATAGATACAATGCGTTCATTAGATATACAAGCATACTTTGAAAAAAGTTCAAGATTTGACCAGTTAATTCTTTTAATTGAAAGTGGATTTAAATATATAGCTAGTTTAGAAAACGTAAAAAAAATGTCTAAAACTATAGAACTACACGCAATTGAAATAGCTGATATTTTAAAAAACACTGTTGGTGCAAAAGATAACTTTACAAAAGACCATTCCGATAGAGTAGCCAAATATTCTGAGTTATTTGGGAAGTATATAAATTTAAACGAAAAGGACTTAAATACGTTGTCTCTTGCTGCCGCATTCCATGATGTTGGAAAAATAGGTATTGCAGATAATATACTGCTAAAGAGTAGCACTCTTACGGATGACGAATACGAACATATGAAGTTACACCCTTTAATAGGAATGAACATTCTGTCTGCTTGTGAAATATTTAAAGATACTCTTCCACTTATAAAATACCATCACGAACAATATGATGGATTAGGATACCCAACAGGATTAAAGGGAGAAGACATTCCTTATCTTGCAAGAGTTCTTACCGTTTGTGATGCATTTGATGCAATAACTGCTAAAAGGCCATACAAAAACGCAACATCAATTGATTTTGGAATAAAAGAAATATTAGGTGGAGCTGGAAAACAATTTGATCCAATTATAGTAAAACAATTTGCAGAATTCGTAAATAAAAATTTAGATGAAGTAAAAAAAATACATTCTTCTTCTTTCTAATAATATATAAATAGTAGCCATTAATATTAATGGCTACTATTGTTTTATATCTTAATTATTATTTGTTTCTGTAGACCCAGAGTTATCAGGTGTAGCAGTTGTTCCAGATGATGTATCTGGGTTTGTAACACCTGTATCTACATTTGTATTATTATTTGTCCCTGTGTTTGTATTACCACCTGCATTTGACCCGGTATTGTTATTTGGCTGACTAACAACTGGAGGTGGAGCAGAAACCTCTTTAGTTCCTACATGAACTATTCTATTTACTGCTTTATATGTATCTCTTGACAACAATGTTGTTGATACAACTTTTCCATTTAATTTTTTTGTAATATATGCTTCTGATTTGCTTCCGTTAGAACCATTTTGAACTACTTTTTGTGTTCCTTTTGCCATACTACTATCATTTACATACTGTGTTGTATATGGTATTGAAGAAATAGTCCTTGAACTAATGCTTACAACATATTCATTTTCTTGTTTTGTCCCATATAAAGAAATTGTCAAATTACCACCACTATTGAAGCTTGTTACTATCTTTATCGGGTACTCTCTAGTGTTTTTAAATTTAAAGTCTATAGATGGATAATACACTGTAGCATCTCTACTTCCTGGCACATAAGCAACTGGCAAGCTATGTGCTTTTCTTTGCACTATTTCTAAATTAGCAAGTAGTGCTGTATTATATAACGTAGAAACAGTTTGACATATTCCTCCACCTACTTCTCTTACAACTCTACCACCAACGAAAGTTGCGGCTGCTTTAAATCCTTGTGCTGCAGTTGCTCCTCCCACAACACTATTGTATGAGAATGTTTCACCTGGCATTATTACTCTTCCGTTTAATAAATTTAATGCAACTCTTAAATTATTTACTCTGTTTGGATCAGATGTAGAAAAATATGTTGTATATGAACTTATTTTGTATTCATACATCTCCCATTTTATATCTGACGTTTTTACTTTCGGCTCTAAAACTGTAAGTTCATATTCTATAACTTTTCCTTCTGTTTTGTTTTCTTCTTTTGAAAGAATATTATTTAAACTATTCTTGTCAAAATCAAATCCAACAACATGTGGCACGAATTTATATACAGATGTTGATTTATCAATATATGCATCTTTTGCTTCTCTTTTTACTTTAGAATATACAACGTCAACATCTAACGCTTCAGGTGTACCTTTTACAATTTCCACCTTATATTCTTTCGCCGAATTTGCAAGAGATGATATAATTTTATTTTTTACATTATCTTCTTCTATCGTATTTCCAGACTTACCTCTAGTAATAATTAGTTTGTGCTGATTCTCATCTACAACATAACTATCATCTATAACCTTGTTATCTAGAGATTCTTTTATCTCTTTTACAATTTCAGATAATTTGGCAACATCATATTTATATACCAAGTCAAATTCCTTCTTGAATATTAACGCATAAAATATATCTATATTATTTTTTACTATGTTAGACTCTCTACCATAGCCAAAAACTTGTTTTTCTACATTAGCAGCATCTATCTCAAAGCCAATATCAGATGGCATTATTTCTAATATACTTTCATCATCTTGCATCACCTTTAGAGATGTTTTACTTATTTTTTCTTGCTCTTTCTTTAAATAGTCTGAAAGCTCTGCCGATGTCATCTTTGATATATTTTTCTGGCCTAAGTAAATATTATTATATATATTTGAGTTGATTTTATTTACTATACCAAATGTAATTAATGCTATTAAAATAACTAGAATAACAGCAGATAAAACTATGATTAACTTTTTATTACCCTTTGAGATTTTTGCAACATCAGATTTTTCCCTTATTCTAATTTGATGCTCCTCTACATGTTCTTCTTTTATTTCTCCATTATATTCTTTTACTGCATCTTCAAGTTTTTTTTCTGTCTCATCTTTAATTGTTTCAGTAGGAACGCATTCTAAAGACTCAGCAGAATTATTAATACTTTCATTTTGCTCTTGACTATCTAACTCTATTGTTTCATCATCTATATATATATCTTGATTTTCTTTGTTTTTTACTTTACTAGATTTAGAAGTATTGCTTTTTTGTTTTCTAGCCATAATTACCTCCCTATTAGACATATGTATATTAACACATATTTATAACTTTTTTCAACCACTTAACACTATTTTTTATAATATTGTAAAAAAATGTTAATTTGGTATGTTTGTTTTTGTAACTCATTTGCTAATTTTGTAGTTTTTTTTACTCTTTTGTCTTTTTTATATGTTATATATTGTTTATATATTATAATGTTGTCAAACAATGTAGTTGGAGGTGTTTATATGCAATTATTTGATGAAAACCCAAAAAGAATGTGTAATTGTAACGAGGCTATTAAAAAAGGAATTTTTACTAAAACTATTTCTAATACCAGCTTCTCTATTTACGGGAATTTGATGCAAGGAAAAAGTATATTGTTAAATTATAACGGGAAACTTTTAAAGAATATGGATAAAGTTGCAGACAAAAAAAGTGCTCCTAATGTTTATTTATATTACTGTTTTGATAACAATTGGAATGATAGAAAAATAGTAAACATGAGTATCTGTAATCAAAGTTCAAGCTTATCTTACTGCTGTATTATTGAAATTCCTAATATGTCAAACGAGAATATAAACATTGCATTTGCAAACGATGATGATAAGTGGGATACTGACGAAAAAGGAACATATTATTTAAAAATTTATCCAGACATAGAAAAGTCAATAATGAAAAGATATGGACTAGATTCCACACCTCCTACAGTAGTAGAAAATACTACACTTATTCCAAGTATATCAAGTGTTAAAAATAAATTTGTAAATATATTATCTTTATTCAAATTTAATAATATATTAAAACTGTTTAAATAGATTAATATGTACAACAAAAATGGAACCCTTAAAAAGATTCCATTTTTTTATTATTTATTCTCACTTTCGGCCATTAATTTTGCTTTTAGTTTTTGTTTTTCTAGCTTAAGTATTTGTTCATATAATTTTTCTTCTCTTTCTGTTATTGCCTCAGGCATTTCTATTTCTATATCAATCAAAAGATTTCCTCTCGTATTTTGATTTACAATGTATCCCTTTGTTAAAATTTCTAATCTGTCACCTGTTTTGCTGTTTTTAGGTATAACAACAGGTATTTTCTCTCCAAATATCTTAAGTTGCAAACTGTCACCTATTATAGCTTGAACCGGGCTAACTTTAAGTTTGGTTTGTAAGTCAGCACCTTCTAATCTAAGCATAGGATGTGGGCGTAGTTTGACAAGTATTATTAAATCACCATTTTTTCCACCATTTTTTCCAGGTTTTCCAAGACCAGATAGACGTATTTTTTCTCCGTCTCTTATTCCCATAGGTACATTAACACTATAATTCTTCATACCACCTCTAGTTGTTTTAAGAGATATCTTTTTCTCAGCCCCAAAAAATCCTTCTTCTATAGTAACATAAAGTGTTGTTTCTATATTTTCTCCTTTTTTAGGTTCTTTCTGTTCAGCTATTTTTTCTTTTATATCATCTCTAACACTTTCAGCAGCAGATACAACTTTATCTTTGGTTTCCCTGCTTATTCCAAGTATAGTATTCATTATTTCATTAACTACACTACCACCTGTTTTGTTTTCTGATTTAGTTGCTTCTAAATCAACGCTTCCATAACCATATTTAAAAACTTGTCTATCATATTTTTTCTTTTTTTCTTTATCCATAAGCACATTATATGCTTCATTTAAATCTTTAAACATTTCTTCAGCTTGCTTATTATCAACATTTGCATCTGGATGATATTGTTTAGCTAGTTTTCTAAAATTACTCTTTATTTCAGATTGAGTAGATTTTCTATTTACTCCTAATAATTTATAATAATCTTTTTGCTTCATAATTCCCTCTTTTACTACTTTAAAATATTACGATCTAAGGTTAGATTTTGATTTATTATATCACAATTATCTATTTTTTCAAGATGTATTTTCCATCTATATATCTATATATAGCAAATGCTGTAGATGAAAAGTCCAATTTATGAGTTTTTAATACTTTTTCATTAACAGAATTGATATCATACAATGCAAAATCGACAGCTAATTCAAATTTTGAAAGAAATTCATCCATTATTTGTTGCCAATTACCGTTCTTTTCACATAAAATACTAATATCATGAAGAGCTATTAATAGTTCTTCAGTACTTAAAATATTTTTTACAGCACAACCACTATCATTAGTAGCTATATTATAATAATCATTAAAATAAAATTCTTCTTCATTATAATATTTATAGTTATAATCATCATCTGCACTTATTATATACGAATACATTTTTATAGGATGAACATTATCATAGCCATACATTTTTAGATATTCGTAATTTTTGTTTTCAATTTTAAATTTATTTATTAATTTAGTTAAAGAATCTTCATAATATGTATTAATTAAATTTGTAATTTCATTAGATTGTCTATTATCATAATATTTTTTCTTCCATAAATCATAAAATATTTTTTCATTATTATTAAGTATAAATAAAATTCCTGCTTTGCGCTTTCTGCCTAAGTTTAACATATAACTGTCGTCTTCGAATATTGTTTCACTAGCAGTTATACTAGCCTTTATATCATACTTGTTTTTATAATAAACTATTGCATCTTCTTTTATTTTTACATGTGTGTAAAAATATATACTTCCCCAAGTAATAAATACTATTACCAATGATACTACTATGTATTTTTTAAAACTAATATTGTTGTTTAAATCATATTTTTTCTTTTTCATTTTCCCTTTTAAAACAACTGCATTTATCACGATGAATAAAAAAGCAGGTATATAAACAAAAACATATAATATTCCGTCTTCCAAACCACTTCCAATAACTCTTCCACCTAGTTCACAAGAAATTGAAATATTAAATATTAGTTCTAACAACAAAATTGTTTGTAACAGAAATATCTTTTTAGTATTACGATAATTTTTTGATTTTATAGTATCATAATAACTTTTAAAGAAAATAAATAATATAATTGCAATATTAAATATAAATATTATTTTTAATATACCTTCCGATACCATATATATCCTCCATCCTCTAATAGCATATGTAAAACATATTAAGTACATGTTATCATAAGAAGTTAAATATATCAACTTATTTGTTTATATACAAATATTTTTTATAATTACATGTCAAAAATTAATAGTTTTCCTTGATTTTTCTCCTTTTTTCTTATATAATGACATGGTATATAGGAGGATTTTTATGGACGACAATAATATTTTTAATGAAGGAAAAATTATACCTGTTGACTTAAATTCAGAGATGAAAAAATCATATATTGACTATGCCATGAGTGTTATTGTATCACGTGCACTTCCTGATGTTAGAGATGGTTTAAAACCTGTTCACAGAAGAATACTTTATGTTATGAGTGAACTTGCTCTTTGGCCAGAAAAAGCATACAGGAAATGCGCTGGTATTGTTGGTGACGTTCTTGGTAACTACCACCCACATGGTGATGCCTCTGTATATGATGCACTTGTTCGTTTAGCTCAAGATTTCTCTTTAAGATATCCTTTAGTTAATGGACATGGTAACTTTGGTTCTGTTGATAATGACCCACCAGCTGCCATGAGGTACACAGAAGCCAAATTACACAAAATCGCTGTAGAAATGTTAACAGATATTGATAAAGAAACTGTAGATTATACACCTAACTATGACGAAAGACTTTTAGAGCCTACTGTTCTACCTGCTAAAATACCTAACCTTTTAGTAAATGGTTCTTATGGTATAGCTGTTGGTATGGCATGTAACATTCCACCTCACAACTTAACAGAAGTTGTAAATGGAACTTGTGCAATGATCGACAATCCTGATATTACTACTGAAGAATTAATGGCTCACATTAAGGGTCCTGACTTCCCAACAGGTGGTGTAATCGTAGGAAAAGATGGAATAAAGAAAGCTTATGAGACTGGTAAAGGTAAAATTTGTTTAAGAGGTAGAGCTGAAATCGAAGAAGACCACAGAGGAAGATTTAAGATTATAATATCAGATATTCCTTACCAATTAAATAAATCAGCCATGGTTGAACACATAGCAAAACTAGTTCAAGAAAAAGTTATCACTGGTATCTCTGACCTGAGGGATGAATCAGATAGAACTGGTCTTAGAATAGTTGTAGAACTAAAAAGAGATGCTAACCCTAATGTTGTTCTAAACATGTTATATAAACATACTCAGCTACAAGGAACATTTAGTATACTTCTTTTAGCACTTGTTAACAATCAACCAAAAGTATTATCTTTAAAAGAAATATTGCATCATTACATAGAGCACAGAAAAGAAATTATCACTAGAAGAACTGAGTATGATTTAAAGAAAGCTGAAGCCAGACTTCATATTTTAGAAGGTTTAAGAATAGCTTTAGATCATATTGATGAGATAATCAAGTTAATTAGAGCTGCTAAAGATGATAATGAAGCTAGAACAAATTTAATGACTAGATTTGGACTTACAGAAATACAAGCAAATGCAATTCTAGAAATGAGATTACGTACATTAACAGGTCTGCAAAGAGAGAAAATCGAAGATGAATATAACAACTTAGTTGCATTAATTGCTAAATATAAGGCTATACTTGCAGATGAAAAGTTAGTACTTAACATTGTTAAAGAAGATCTTCTAGAAATGAAAAAATTATATGGAGATGAAAGAAAGACAGCTATAACTCACGGCGAAAGTGATATAGATGTTGAAAGTTTAATTAAAGAAGAGAGTAACGTTGTTACTATGACTCACTTCGGCTACATTAAGAGAATTGCTACAGATGCATATAAATCTCAAAGACGTGGTGGCAAAGGTGTAACTGCAATGAATACTAGAGAAGATGATTTTATAGAGCATTTATTTGTAACTTCAACTCACGACTATATATTATTCTTTACTAATACAGGTAAAGTATATAGACTTAAAGCTTACGAGTTACCTGAAGCATCTAGACAAGCAAAAGGTACTGCAATAGTTAATTTACTTCAGCTATCACAAGATGAAAAGATTGCAGCTGTAATTCCAGTTAAGGAATTTAAAGAAGATGATTATGTGCTTATGGCTACTAAAAACGGGCTTGTTAAGAAAACTTCACTTAGCGAATATTCTAACATCCGTAAGACAGGAATTCAGAGTATAACACTAAAAGACGACGATGAAATAATTGATGTAAGAATAACAAACGGTCAAAATGATATTATTCTTGTTTCTAAATCTGGTCTATCTATTAGGTTTAAAGAAGAAGAAGTAAGAGCTTGTGGAAGAACTTCTATGGGTGTTAAAGGTATGGCTCTTGGAAAAGATGATCATGTTATCGGTATGGAGCCTATAACAAACGAAAACGGTTACATTTTAGCTATTACCGAAAACGGATTTGGAAAACGTACAGAAGTTGAAGAATATAGGTCACAATCTAGAGCTGGTAAAGGTATTTTAACTTACAAGACAACAGATAAAACTGGTCATATCATTGGTATTAAAGTGGTTAGCGACGATGATGATATCATGATTATTACTGGAACTGGTGTAATAATTAGAATACATGCTAAAGATATTAGCGTACTTGGCAGAAATACTCAAGGTGTAACTCTTATGAGAACATCTGAAGGAGGAAAAGTCGTTAATATAGCTAAACTTGTTTCTGAAGAAGAACAAGATAATCAATTAAATATTGAAAATATGTAAAATATATAGCCATCGGTTAATCCGATGGCTTTTATATGTTAATAAACTTATTTTCGTATCGTGGGATGAGGATTATTTTCAAATACCCCTTTAATTGATATAATTAATATTGCTACTAACGTAGGTAATAACAGTGGAATTATGCAATCTATTATAATATACTTTATTCCTCGACCAATAGACTTAATTAATTTATGATTAATGATAATTATTACTGTAAGATATGCTATATCTATAACACTCATAATCATGTATGCTATATAATTATCTCTCCTTTCATCACCAAATGTCATATCCACAGATATTACAGCTAAATTAAAAAACAATATTATCAACAAGATACTTCCTAATAAAAAATTTACACAAAATGTTTTTTTCATATGTTTTCCTCCAACACTTTTAATTATATTTCCATATAACATTTTTCTTTTAAAAACATTTTTATTGTTTTTGTATCTTTACCTTCATAATAAAGAATAAGTAGTTTTTTGTATTCCTCTACATACTCTGCAGGAACTACTATAATACCTTTTCCTTTTGATATAAGGTAATGATTTGCATATATAACGGCTGTTCTTTTGTTTCCATCAATAAATATCTGTTTTTTCATAACATATAATAATAGTTCTATTGCTTTGTCTATAATTGATATTTTTGCGTTATATATTTTTTCTAACTCTTCTTTAACTACACTTTCAATTGGTAATACTGGCTTATATGTTGTTCCTCCTATAGTAACAGGAACATTTCTTATCTTTCCTGCATTATAATAAAAGCCTTGTTCCACTAATTTATTTATTTCGCATAACAATACAAAATTAGATGGTGTAGTTATTACATTTTCATTTAAAATAAATTCCCATGCATGCTTTAAATTAATAACTTTCATAACATCTTCAGATGTCATATTATTAACTTTTCCACCTTCAATAATATTTTCAGTATCAGCAAAAGTCGTTGCAACCCCCTCAAGTATCGCCTGTTTATATATTGATTCTACTAAATGCTTTTTTGCAAAATCTATATTTAGTGCTACTTTAGAGTCTAAATTACTTTCCACATAATTTAGCTCTCTTAATTTTTTAGTTATTTCCTTTATCTTCTTTTTTATTTCTTTTGCTTCTATATTATTTTTAAGTATTAAATTATATAGTTCATCCGAATATTCATCAATATATTTTGTAACAGGTATTCCATCCTCACGATAATGAACATATATGTATTTTTTCCCATTTTGCTCTCTTATTTCAACAGTTCCGTATATTAACGAACTTAACTTATGTAACAATATTTGTTTTTCTTGTAATAATGACACTATTTCCATGTTCCCTCCTTTGTGAAACATTATATATGTATTATCCGTTTTTTATTTCACATTTATATTATAACACAAAAGAGATTATATGTGAATATTTTTACTTAAATTTATCAAAAAAATATCACAAAACTCTCGCATATGTTGCGAGAGTTTGTATAATTTTAATATTTATATAAATCATAAGTTAGCTATTAACAATCTTATTCTGCTATTTTCTTTTTCTTAAACCTAATATCATCACCTATAAATTTACATATTATATAATTTCCTATAAGTCTAGACATCACTCTTTCATCATATTCTTGACTTAGCTCATTAAGCATCAAATTAGTTGATATTATAGTTTTTTTGTTTTTAAGTAATCTTGTATTTATAATATTAAAAAGTTCTGTAAACCTATTATTATTTAATGTTTCTGTTCCTAAATCATCTATAATAAGAAGGTCAACATCAAAAATGTTTTCATATCTTGCTCTATTTTCTTCTTTCCTATCATAATTATATTTACATTCCATTGCCATGTCCATTAAAATAGGTGCAGTCTGGTAAATAACAGTATAACCTTTATTAATTAGTTCATATGCTATACAGTTACTAAGAAATGTTTTTCCTGTTCCCGTATTACCAACAAATAATAAACTCTTCTGTTCTTTGTTTTCTATATTATCACAAAATTTTTCTGCTATTTTCTTTATTTTATCAATATTCTGTCTAGGAGATACATCACTTTTATACTTTTCTTTATCTGCTTTATCTGAATAATACCCAATATCAAAAGTATTGAAATTTTCCTCGTTTATTTTAAGCATATTGTATTGTTTATATGTTTTATCTATAACTTTTTGAATGAAACACTTACAATATCTTTCTCCTTTATTTGATACAACTCTTCCCGTATCCTTGCAAATATCACATTCATATTGTGGCTTTAAATAATTATCATCATAACCAGCATCTTTTAATACTTTATCTATTTCTTCTTGTATTTCATTCATTTTAATTTTTAGGTTTTCTTCTAATATTTCTTTTTCCATACCGTTTTTTCTTAGTATCTCTCTGGCATATTCTATTGCCATTTCATTTTTCTTTGCTTCTAAATTACGGTATTTAGGAAGCTTTTCCTCTAGAAGTCTTTTTCTAGTTTTAATTTCTATATCAGTATTTTCTGATTTTGCCTCATACTGCCTAGTTATATCTTTATATATATCAAAGTTCATACCTTACTCCTTGCTACATATTATCATAAAACGATTCTAAGTCATCATACTGTCTTTGCTCATAATTTTTATGTTTTAAATTACTGCTCATACCAGTCTTTTTAGAATCGGCTATGGATTTACTAACCATTTGTTTTGTTACTTTGCTATTTTCTTCCATTATCTCTTGAACAGTTTTAAAACCACGTTCGTGCCAATTTGTTATTATTCCATTAGTATAATTTATAGTTGGATTAGTCATTTTTTGAACTGTCTTTTTAAGTGCTATTTCTATAACATCAAAATCATATTTATATTCATTTAACCATTTATTAATGTACTCTTCTTCATACTCTGTTAAATTTCTAGTAAGTCTTAATGCTTTTTTAATTTTAGATTTAACTTTATTTATTTTATCTTGCTGTTCTAAATAACTTTCAAGCTGCTCAAATGTTTTTACCTTTCCTTTATACCAAGTTTCAGCAACCTTAAAAACATAATTTTTTCTTAAGGCATTTCTTTCTTGACAATATTGGAAAAGTGCAATCATTACATCTTCATCAAAAACATATTTTTCAAAAAGAGTACTAATATCAACGTACCATCCAAGTGTCATAATTCCTTGGAAGAATGTTTCATTAATAGCAGACGCAGCTGCTATTCTTTTTTTCTCAATTGCAGTTTTTCTTCCATCTGATTTTGGTTTCAATTTAGGTATATATGTTTTGTTTAATTCCTGCTCTTTTATATCTACTAGTCTATAACCATCCTCTAATTTAATAATAAGCTCCTCTGTCTCCAGTAGTTTTATTGCCTTTTCATATTCTACTTTGCTTATACCTACTTTTTTTGCTATATCATCATCCTTGACATCCATATTGTTTTTTGAAATAAATTTCATATACAAATAGATTTTAAGACTATGTTCATCTAATCCAGACATGTAATTAGATATAAATAGCTCTGGAAGTAAAACATCTGATAATTCTATCTTATCTTTTTCTACGCACTTCATATAATTCTCCCCCAAGTTATGACTTGATTCAGATAGATTATACCACCTCTTATTTATTTTTACAACTATATATTTACGACTTAAATTTATATTTTTTATTCTTCTTTGTTTTTTTATCATATTTGTATATGTATACCTTTGGTCTTAACAAATATTTAAATATATTTATAATTATATCTACTATATCATCCTCTTTACTAACTGTAAAATATATTCCCAACAGTGGAATTAAAGATAATGCCAAAATATATATTATATACATTATTGAGATATTAAACATATCTAATATTTGGTACATTAAGCATATATAAATTAATAAAAAAAATATCACTCTATAATCAAATGTACCTCTTGCATTATACTTTTTGTTTATACTTGAATATGTATTTAATCTTTCCATTTAATACACTCCTTGTTTACTACTAGCTGAAATGTTTCCTAAAAATTCTTTACTAAACATATTTATCTTATATAACAAATATATTGTTCCTAAAACTATAATTTTAAATGTTTCAGTATTTATATCTTTAAATGATAGTGGTATTATTAAAATTAATTTTACAATCCATTGCTGACACAAATTTACTATGCATATTTTAAGCCAAGAATTAAATATTCCCCTTGTTGCTGGTGTTATAGAAAACATTATTGCAAGTGGCATTACTAATATGCAAAATATTACAGTCACATATCTTACTGCATAATTTATAACAAGAGTAATTGCTCCAAAAGATATAAACCCTTTTATAAGTCCATCTATTCCAAGATTGTCTTTACTCATATATTCTTCTAAATCTGTTATAACCTCTCCAAAACCAACAAACGATATCTTATTATTAGATACGTTTTCTCCAATGCTGCTTATAACATTAGTAAATATATCATTTATTTCTAAAACAAGCTGACATATATATTTACTGCTACTTGCAAAAATTATAGTAATAATAATCCTTATAGCAAATTTAAATATATTTTCAGGATTATTACCATTATACATTGCTACTAACTTCATAATTATATATTGTATTATATAAAAGAGAATAAGTGAGGTGGCTACAAATATAATACCCTTATCATCTTCAAAGATATGTTTTAAAGGTTCTTCCTTTAAAATACCCACCGTAATTGTTGTTAATTTATCAAGCAGTTCATATACATTACCCTCAACAGATTTATATATTTTTTCCAGTAATATATTAATAGAATTAAGCAAGCCTTCAGTCATAAATTATACCAACGCTTCTATGAATTTAACAATTAAGTCTGTTAAAAGAATTATAAAGTAACAAAATATAGCATTAATAATTACTCTTTTTCCAACTATCATTTTTTCCTCGTCTCCAAAGCTAAGTTTGCGAATCATAACTCCAGTTGCTATCGCAAGACCACATGCAGGTCCAGCTATTTTTACCATATATGTTTTTATTTTCTTTAATATTGTATTTAATTTATTAACTAATGTTGGTGTTGTTGCTGCAAAAACACTAGAGCAAAAGCTAAACATTATTACAAAAACCAATATTATTCCTATTATCTTTTTCATTTTCATACCTCCCTTTTAACTTCACTCTTTTTACTTCATTCATTTTACCGTTTTCCCCAAATAATACTAGCGCCTCAAAAGTTTCCAACTCCCTACTTATTACATTAGCTGAAAATATATAATCATTATTTTCAGCATAACTTATACTTTCAGAAAGATTAGATTTGCTATTCCTAAAACCTGAAAATATACTTTTTTTAGTTTCATTGGCTCCTTCACTTACAGTACTTGTTTTAAACATCTTTTTTTCTTGACCTATTTGCTTCAAAATTTCTTGAATAGTATAATTATCATCATTTCTAAACCAAATTTTATTTACTAAATTTTGTATTATTACTTTAGATGCTTGTTCATTTTTTAATATATTAATTAGTGAAGAATAACTTTGCATACTGTATATATTCATACATTTTGCTTCTCTTGATAATGACAAAAAATGAGCATCATGAACATTGGCAAACTCTTGATATTCATCACATATTAAAAAGCATTCAGTAGGATTTTGTATATATTCTAAAACTATTGATTGAAACTCCAATTTAATAAATGTAGCTAACATTTTTGAAAGAAGAAAGTTTTTACTCATATTTATAGATAACAAATAAATCTGTTGTTTACTTTGTTTAAATGATATATTTACCTCCTCTTCGTGTTTAGTTCCAAACTTACTACACACTTCATACTCTGTTACAAACGGAATTGTAAGTCTGGTTATTTCGGATTTAATAATTGATATAACTCTTTTATCAAGATTAAAATATTCTTTTGAAAAAAACATAATAACATTATTTATTTCGTGGGCAGCCCTTTCATCTTTTATATAATTAATAGTATTATTCTTTAATATATTTATATTTTCATTTAAGTACTCATCATCTGTTACTAATCTATGAATATTTTTCAAATCAAGTTTATCTTTATCTACATACTTAATTAAAACTATAAGATTAAACAAAACGTTTTCTACTTTATCAAGCCAATACGAATCGCTAGAATTTGATACCGAAACAAGTTCTAGAACTCTTCTTAATCTGTTTGCCATTTCCAAGCTACTGACATTTTCTTTTATAGGATTATATTTTACTTCTGAGTCTTCTGAAATTATTATTAATTCACAGTTTTGGTTATTTGTTATAAAGTTTTCCACAGTATTAACATAGTTTCCTTTAATATCTATAATAAGACCCGGTATTTTTCTTTCTATCATATATTTACAAAATTTATTTATTGCACTACTTGTTTTTCCCGTTCCTATACTCCCTGTTATTAATAGATTCTTATATAATTCCTCTTTATTCAAATAAACAACTCCGTTAGCACTTTCTCCTATACGTATTTTATTTTTATCAATATTATTTTCTGTATTTTCCTTAGTAATTTTTAAGTTATTATGCCACCTATGTGCATCTAGAATTTTCTTAAATAAAATTATTAAGCATATATTATATACAATGTAATATATCTTTATAAAACTATACCAATAATTTTCAAACGTGGAAACTATCTCAATTTTTTTATACCCTAAATCAAAAATTATAAAATTAGATAAAATAATATTTTTGAATAGTAAAAAATTAATAACATTCATAAACAACAAAAAAATAATTAACATGAATAAAAGTCTTAGATTACATATTTCAGTAAAACGTTGTATACTTACTACTGTACGATTTACATTTGTTTTTTCTCTGTGAATTAAATGGTACTTTAATTTACTTCCAGATGTTTTTAATAAAAATTTAGAATCAAAAAATATATAGATATAGATATAATCTATGAATATAAAAAGAAGAAAAGTGCAAAAGAAAAAATATATCACATGCCCACCTCATGTACAATAATACTACCATAAATATTGTTTGTCCATACTATATATACAATCTTACAAAAGTAGACATTAAGTTACAAAAAATTATTCTAAAGTTACTAAAATGTCATTGACAAAAGTTAAGTAATACGATAACATTATGGTATATATTCATATGATAAGAGGGAGATATACTATGGTAAATAAAAATACAATTATAGCAATTATTCTAATTATGGTTGCTATTACATTAATAGGACTTGGTATAGTAATTGCTTTAAAAGATTTAGGTCCTTCACCTATTTTGGAAGATGCATCTGAAAGACTTTATATAGTTGAGGCAAATAACGCATATGGGGTAATGGATGCAAATGGAGAAATTATAGTCCAACCTCAATTTATAAAAGTTGCTAGAATAAATAACATATTATATTTAAAAGCATCTAACGCAAGTTATTTATATAACTTAACTACTAAAGAAACTGTCACTCTTGATGGTTACGAGACAGATTTCATATATATAAAGTCTGATAACGGTTTCTTAGATAAATATATTCTACAATATGGAGATACAGACAAAGATGCTATTTATAGAATCGTAGACGGTAGTGGAAACAAAGTTACAAATAAAGATTTTGCCTCTATAAGCGCTATATATTCTTTTTTAGACCTTATAGAACCTAACAACTTCACTCCAAAAGCCGTTGAAAATACAACTTTAGATAAGACTGATGTAGTGTCTACATTATCATACCCAACTGTAGATGGAAAAAGTCAATACATTATAAAAAAAATTCAAGATTCAATTATTAAATATGGTATAGTAGATGAAAACAATAAACAAATTATAGAACCTGTATTCGATAGTCTTCAGCAAATTAAAGATTCAAATAAAGCATGTATGGGTAAAAAAGGAAATTTAGAATATGTTATTTTA
Organism: Clostridia bacterium; assembly: GCA_045537895.1. Classification (GTDB taxonomy): domain Bacteria; phylum Bacillota; class Clostridia; order TANB77; family CAG-465; genus CALXJE01. Next base: position 66,246 of record JAZSQI010000022.1, on the reverse strand, counting down.
GATAATGGAACTTCTATTGAAACAGAATCAGGTTTTGAGTTTGATTATAACGAAGATGGTTATGTAATACAAAAAAGAGGAACAACAGCAAATAAAATATATAACCTAAATGGTGATGTAATTGTAGATAGAATATTTAAATATCCTGCTCAAATTGTTACTTTAAATGGAGCAAATGCAAAATATATGCTAATGCAAGATGAAAAAACAAGTTTATGGAGCATGTATAATATCGACACAGCAGAAAAACTAGATGCAGAATTTTCAAATCTAGTAGTTGATTATTTATATGAAAAAGATATAAATATTATAAATACTTCTTTCATGTATAAGAGTGCTTCATCTCTTATTGGTATAGACTTATCAACATTTAAAACATTCAACATAAATATAATGTATTCTGTGGTTGCCCCACTAGAATCAGGATTCAAAATTGATATGTCAGATAAACTTGAACAAACTAATTAATAAGTATAAAAACACAGCAAAAATATTTGTTGTGTTTTTTTGTATATGAAAAATCCTTGCAAAACTTGCAAGGATTAGTTTTGGAGCTGAAGGTCAGAATTGAACTGACGACCTGCTGATTACAAGTCAGCTGCTCTACCAGCTGAGCTACTCCAGCACGATATGGTGACCCGTAGGAGAGTCGAACTCCTCACTCCGCCGTGAAAGGGCGATGTCTTAACCGATTGACCAACGGGCCATCATGGTGAGCTATCCGCGATTCGAACGCGGGACAACTTGATTAAAAGTCAAGTGCTCTGCCAACTGAGCTAATAGCCCATAACATATCGCCATAATAGTTTACAATATTTAAGAGCATATGTCAAGTATTTTTTGAAAAAAATCTAATTTTTTATGTAAATATTTTAATTTTATTGTTTGCACACATTTTTGCTTGCATTTTTATTTTTTATATGATATATATTAATCATTGTTTGTATTATTATGATTTTTATAATCATAACAAACCCTTTCTTTTGCAAAAAAGCCTGTTGCTTATGTAACAGGTTTTTTTGGCGTTTAATAATTAACCTTTAAAATATCACTATTATTTATTATTAAGGTGCTATATAGATAAAGAACATCACAATTTTCTTGTTTTATTTTTTCACTTATATATGAAAAATCTATATACCTTAAATCTATAACTATCGTTTTTCTATAATACTCAATAAAAAGTGGTGTTATACTACTTCCAAAAGAATCTCTAAAAATTATAAGTGTCTTGTCTTCTTTTACATTTGGATTTTCAATTTCTATATAACTACTTGGGCCTGACAAGAATACATCATATGCATCTACGCCATATAGCTTTTCCTCATCATATATCAATCTATTCCCAAACTCTAAGTGATAAGCATAAAGTTTATTTATATCAGTATTATATAAATATGCTAGTGTATCTGGCTTTATGTTTTTATTTCCTTTAGAATATGATGCACCATAAAAATTATTATACTCATTAATATTATATTCTGTATTTGTTAGTAAATTTCCCATATTTTTTAATAATTTATTTGTTACATCAAGTAAATTTTCTTGTTTCCAATGTATATCTGTACGATAATAATCATTAGCCGTAAGCGTATTAGTTATATCAATATACTTTCCATTTATATTTTCTTTTAATATTTCATACATTTTATTATAATCCATCTTTAAGTATTTTGTTTCATCTAGAAAATAACTTTTGTCAGGTATTATTGTATAGTATACATTTGCAAAATTAAAATAATTTTCTGTTATATAATTTAATTTTTCAGAAAATTTAATACATTTATTTTCATCTAATGGGTAATTTATCTCATAAATATTATCATCTATTATATATACGTTTTTATCATCAATTTTTCCTAATAAATTTCTATTAATACTAGAATTAAGTCCTATTAATTCATCTCTAAATACAATTTGATCTACTAAATAATCATCAAGTTTTTGTGTGAAGTCTGTGCCTGTTTTAGGAAACTGTGCTAGCTTTCTCCTCTCAAAAACAGAAACAGCTTTATCTTTTAGAAAAATATTTGCTATTGCAATCCCAAATATACTAATTAAAAAACCACATGTCATTATTTTATTTTTCATACTGCCACCTCAAAATCTAAAATATATAAAAGGATTATATGAGTTTGAAACTAACGATGCTGTGCAAGCTATAAGAAGCATCATATATACTATCGGTTCTACTACACTTAGAATTCCTTTTATTTTTTTCATATTATTTAGTTTCTCCAAACATTTAGTAAGAAGTGGCGTTGAACATATTATAGCTATTAATATAACTATAGCATAGTTTTTTAAATGATATAATGTTTCAAAATTAGCAAATTGTATATTTCCGAAACCAAACATGTTTTTTATAAATATTCCTATTTCGAAAGTAGATTCTACGTTAAATATAACAAAACTTACTAAAACAACTACTATTGTATAGATGTGTGATAATATTCCGTTTTTAAGATGTTTTCTTAATACTAATTTTTCTATAATTAAAAACACAAAGAAATATATTCCCCATAAAATAAAATTCCAATTTGCACCATGCCAAAAACCGGTAAGTGCCCATACAATTAATATATTAAATATATGTCTTACTTTTCCTTTTCTATTTCCACCAAGTGGAATATATATATAGTCTTTAAAAAAGCTAGACAGTGAAATATGCCATCTTCTCCAAAAATCTGTAATACTAGTTGCAATTAATGGATAATTAAAGTTTTCTTTGATATGAAATCCAAAAAACGCCCCTAAACCTATTGCCATATCACTATAACCCGAAAAATCAAAATATATTTGAAGTGTATACCCAATTGCTTGAATAATATAACTTAACGTTGTTTTAGCTTGAACACCAGCAAATATTGTACACATTTGTCCTATTGTATTTGCAATTAAAACTTTTTTGGAAAGACCTATTATAAATCTCTTTACTCCATAGCCAAATGTATCGACTGTTTCTTCTCTATTTTCTAATTCTTCATTTATGTCTTTGTATCTTACTATAGGTCCTGCGATTAGTTGAGGAAAAAACGTTATATATGTAGCATATTTAACTATACTTCTTTGAGCTTCTACCTCTCCTCTATAAACATCTATTAAATAACTTATATTCTGGAACGTGAAAAAACTAATTCCAAGAGGTAATACAACTGATAAATATTTAATGTCTATATTAAATAAAACATTAACGTTTTCAATGAAGAAATTACAATATTTATAATAAACTAATAATAATAAATTTATTACTATTCCTATTATTAAATATATTTTTCTTTCCGTTTTATCACTTTTGCCTATTAACATTCCAAACACATAATTTAATATGCAAGCAATTATTAATACAGGGCTTTTTTCCCCGTAAAAATAAAATATTAAACTAAATACTAATAACGTTACATTTCTATATTTTTTAGGCATCAAATAATATAATAAAATTATAATAGGCAAAAAATAATATAAAAATGTTATGCTAGAAAAAAGCATTATAAATTATCAAAATTAGTTTCTAATTTCGGTGCTAATGTCTCATTAGACATTATTAGAATAACTAAATCGCCTCTATTTTTAACTATAACATTGCTTGCTTCAACACATATCCATTTTCTTGGATTAACGTTTTCTTTTATTTTTTGAACTGCTTCTTCTACATTGCTACCATCTTCTACTCTAAGAAGAACAACAGAATGAGCTATTGAACCAACCATAGATTCATTTGCTATAGCTTCTGTATATTTAACTTCAGTTGTGCCGATAAATGATTCAATATTTTCATCTGTTAATTCTACATTGCCAAGCGCCATTGGAAGTTCATCTTCACTTATTCCCTGATAGAGTTTACTAATTATATCTTCAAGACTGCCACTAACATCACCTTTTTTTCCTCCAAAACAAACTACACAAACTATAACTATAATTATAGCTAATATAATTAATATAATACTTGTTTTTTTCTTTAACATTTAAATCCCTCCTACACAAGATACATATATCATATATTCATATATATTGCAATAGTATTTCTTTACTTTATATTTTTGTACTTTGCATTTTTCTATTGTAATTTTAATGTCATTGTGTTAGTATTACATATAGATATAAGGAGTGAAGTATGAAAATATTTAATAAAGAAATTAAACCAATTTATATTATTCTTACTGTTATGGCAATTATTATTGGTATAATAGCTACTTTAATACTTTTAAAAATGAATGATATAAAAAATGACCACTATAAAACAAAGAAAGTAGAAAATGCTAAAGAAGTTCAAATAGAGATTCCAGAAGGTGCATATTTATCAGAGATAGCAAACATATTATATAAAAACAACATCATTAAATATCCAGATAAATTTATAGAATTTGCAACAGAAGAAGGAAATAGTAACAAATATAAATATGGTGTTTTTTATTTAAATGTAAATATGTCATATGAAGAATTAAGCAAAAATTTACAACAAGTAGGTGGCGCTATTAATTCTGTAAAAGTAACCATCCCTGAAGGCTATGAATTAAGACAAATTATAAACATATTAGTAGAAAACGGAATAGGAACTGAAGATGGATTTAAAAACACTATTTTAAATACTAAGTTTGATTATTGGTTTTTAAATAATTTAACAATATCTGATGTATATCTAGAAGGTTATTTATTCCCTGCAACATACACAATATCAAAAGATGCTTCTGAAGAAGCTGTTTTAAAACAAATGTTAGACAAGTTTAATTCTATATTTACTGAGGAAATGAAAAACAAAGCGACAGAATTAAATATGTCAGTTCATGAAATAATAACTTTAGCTTCTATTGTTGAAAGAGAAGCTGCAAATGATAGCGAAAGAGATATAGTAGCGTCAGTCTTTTATAACAGACTAAATAGTAAAACTTATCCTTACTTAGAATCATGTGCTACTGTTCAATATATATTAAAAGAAAGAAAAGCTGTATTAACAAACGAAGATACTAAAATTGATAGTCCATATAACACATATAAAAATCTAGGACTTCCAGCAGGTCCAATAGCATCACCAGGGCTTGAGTCAATAAAGGCAACTCTTTACCCTGCTTCTACTGATTATTTATTCTTTGTTCTTGGAAATGATGGAAAACATGTTTTTAGTAAATCTTACAGTCAGCATTTAGCTGCAATATCAAAAATCAGAGGAAACTAAGCCTCTGATTTTTTTATTTGATTATATATTTTATTTGATAAGTCTATATATGTTTGTATATCAAGCTCCTCTGCCCTTGAGTTTTCTTCCACGGAGCTATCTAATAATAAATCTTTTAATTGTTGCTTTGGCAGATTAAATACGTTACTATTTTCTAGCGAATTTATTAATTTTTTTCTCCTTTGTGAAAACGCAGCTTTTACTAGCTTGAAAAATGTTTCACTGTTTTCAGCTTTATATCTACTTATTATTTCTATTTTAACAATAGATGATGTAACATTAGGTGCTGGAACAAAAGATGTGTTTGGAACATCAAAAAGTTTTACAGCATCACCATAATATTTTGTATTTACAGTTAAAACTCCATAATCTTTACTTTTTGGCCTAGCTATAATTCTATCTGCAACCTCTTTTTGAACCATTATTGTCATGCTTTGTATATAACTTACCTGCTCAAATATTTTAAACATAATAGGTGTTGTAATATAGTATGGCAAATTTGCAACCACTTTTATATTTTTTTGTTCTATATTATTTTCTTCTAATACTTTTTGCACATTAGCTTTTAATATGTCCTCATTTATTAATATAAAATTAGATGTATCTTTAAATCTTCCATTTAATACTCTAATCATATCTTCATCTATTTCAAACGCTATTACTATTTTTGCTTTCTCTAATAATTTTTCAGTCAGATTTCCCAATCCTGGTCCTATCTCAATTATTATATCCTCCTTAGATATATTTGATTTTTGAACTATTTTATCTATTATTTTTTCATCAATTAAAAAATTTTGTCCAAATCTTTTTTTTGCTTTTAAACCATAAACATTTAATATGTTATCTGTTTTTTGTTTTAAATTCATATTATTTTCCTTTCTCTATAAAGAAAAAGCATTATGACCTCATATCATAACGCTCTTATTTTAAATAAATTAAAAATGCCCATTAGCTACTAATCTATCTCTAGCTGCTACTATTTTGTTACCATAGTACCATGATGTAGCCGTATTTCCTTTTGCCAAATATTTTTGATAACTAGCATCACCTCTATTATATGCATTTAAAGCGTGCAATTCTAAAGTGGCTCTATCAAATCCTTTTTGCCCCCATGATTTAAAATACCTTGCCAAGAAAAATGCACCTGCTTCAATGTTCTGATATGGATCTAAGAAGTTTGTAACTCCTATCTGTCTAGTAATATATGCATGATTGCCTTTATTTATTTGACACATTCCATAGTCATTTGTTTTACTAATAGCATTAGGATTAAACCCACTCTCTACATACATCATCGCTAAGAATAATTCATATGGAACACCGTATTTATTAGCCATATTATATGCATATACTTGCAATTCTCTGCTTAAGTTAATACTATATTCCTTAAATCCTGCATTTTCAACTAAATACTCAGCATTAATTCTATATGTACTATTTCTTGATACTGTTGGCACTGCAGTTCCAACGTCAATTATTTCAGCTACTGCTTCTTTTGATATTTCTTCACTAACTAATTTTCTTGCTACTTCAGTTTCATTTTGATATTTAATAACATAGGTGGCTGTTTTTTCACCTTGAACACCCTGCTGTATTACCTTTGTTGTTCCTCTTGTCATAGAAGCATTACTCTTTTCTTGCTTTGCATAATCAATATAGTGTATTTCTTCTACAACTTTTTCTACAATGTTTGCATTTGCCATTTCATAATATTTATTATAATCAAGAAATGCAACTTCTGAATCTTCAGAATATATCTTTATTAGCATATCATCTTTCAGTCTACTTTGTATACCAGGTGTTACAATTGCTTTTTCATCAATATGAATCTTATTTTGCATAAGTAATCCTTCTACAGTGTTAGACATTGTCTTGATATGTTCAACTTTTCCATAATAATCTACAATTATATCTTTTGTTTGAAACTTTATCACTATAAGTCCTAAAGTAATAAATACTAATATACAGGTTAACATTACAAATATTTTTCTTACCATGTATATTTTATCTTCGTTCACTAATATTCCTCCTTACGACACAACGTGACATTATCATTATACTACATATGATTTTTTTTGTCAAACTCAAAGCTAATTATTGGTATCTACTTATAATAATAGCTTGTATTATATTTATATGTTTGTCTATATCAATATATTCATAATTTTATTAGTACTGTAACTGTTTTTCCTTTTAAAACCTTTGCCCTCATATCTATTATCTATTTTAGTTGTGTTTTACATAAAATTATGATATAATGTTAGCTAAGGTTTTATTTTAGATGTTATTCTGATAATTCAAATTTCAATCACTCTAAAAATCTAATTAATAGGAGGACTTATTACATGATTACAGCAACAGAATTTTACAAAGCTAGTCTAGTTAAGCAAAGGGAAATTTTAGAATCAAGGATAGAAGAAGCAAAGAACACTGGTGATCCTGTTATTAGATTGCCATTTGACACTTATCCTGTTGTAGAAGACGAAATGGAAGATCTTGGTTGGGAGTATGATTCATACGAAGATGAAGAAACTGGTCAAAGACATGCTATGTTCTTTCCAAAGCAATACAACTATGATTATAACGAATAATTGTCAACTCATATTCATAAAAGGAAGTAAAATATATTTTTTACTTCCTTTTTTATTTATCAACTTTCTTTAAATATTTATGTTAAAATTTATAATTACTTTATTTAATGACATATATTATTTTATATTTCAAATATTGTAAAATGTACGTTTTAGTGATAAAATATAATCATAATTCAATGATTAGGAGGTTATGTAGAATGATTGGATGGATTATTTTAATTATCGCTATTGTGCTTATTCTTGCTGTTGTTGGAATTTACAACAACTTAGTATCTTTAAGATTACGTGTTAAAAATGCTTGGGCACAAATCGATACTCAATTAAAAAGAAGATTTGATTTAATACCAAATCTAGTTGAAACTGTTAAAGGTTATGCAAAGCATGAAGAAACTACTCTTGAAAAAGTTATAGAAGCTAGAAACAAGCTTTCTGCTGGTGGTTCTGTAGCCGAAGTAGCAAATGCAAGTAATGAACTTTCAAATTCATTAAAATCAATATTTGCTTTAGCTGAGTCTTATCCAGATTTAAAAGCAAACGAAAACTTTAATTCGTTACAAGTGGAGCTTGCTGGAACAGAGGACAAAATAGCTTTTGCAAGACAATTTTATAACGATACTGTACAAAAATACAACGAAGCAATCGCTGTATTTCCAAACAGTATAATAGCTAATATGTTTAAATTTAACGAAGAGCCTTTCTTCCAAGTAACAAACGAAGAGGAAAAAGAAGCTGTAAAAGTACAGTTCTAGTCAGGAGATTATATTATATGATTTTAGAAGAAGTAAGAAAAAACAAGGTTTCATCATTTTTCATAATTTCTATATTTATATTAGTTATAATGGTAGGAATTTATGCAATTTGTATGTATTTCGATTTAGGAATATTTTCAATTGTTTTTGCTCTTACTTTTTCTATAATACCTGCAATTATTTCATATTACAACTGTGATAAAATGGTTTTAGCATTAAATGGAGCTAGACCTGCAACAAGAGAGCAAGATTTACTTGTTGATACTATTTTGGAAAGCTTATGTATTGCTTCTGGTCTTCCAAAGCCAAAACTTTATATAATACAGGATAGTGCTCCAAATGCTTTTGCAACAGGTAGGAATCCTGAAAATGCTGTAATATGTTTAACTACAGGAATTATAGAAAAGTTAGACAAATATGAATTAGAGGGTGTTATAGCTCATGAATTATCTCATATAAAAAATTATGATATATTATTATCTACTGTTGTTTCAGTTTTCGTTGGACTTGTAGTTATAATTTCTGATTTCTTTTCTAGATGGATGTTTAGAAGTAAAAGAGATAGTGATAATAATAGTGCAAGTGCTATATTTGCATTGATTTCTATTATATTTATACTTCTGTCACCTATATTTGCTACATTAATGCAACTTTTAATATCTAGAAAAAGAGAATACTTAGCAGATGCTTCTGCAGTAGAAATAACTAGAAACCCGGATGGTCTTATAGATGCTCTTATTAAAATTTCTGGCGATTCAGAACCAATTGAGTCTGCGAACAAATCAACAGCTCATTTATATATTGTTAATCCTTTTAAGGAAAAAAGAAACAAAGATAATTTGATGTCTACGCATCCTAGCTTAGAAAATAGAATTAACGCTCTTCGTAATATTAAATAAGTTATTAATAAAACAGTTATTTTATATGCTGTTTTATTTTTATAAGGGGGGGAATTAAAATGTTAAGAGGCTTTGAAATTTGCAAAGGCTACGAAAATAAAAATATAAATTTGCCTAAAAGGCAGACAAAACATGCTGTAGGCTACGATATAGAAGCTGCAGAAGATACTTTTATACCTTCACTATTTAAACTAGTAAAGGAAAATAAAGAAAGTATAAATAAACCTGTTTTAGTAAAAACAGGGATTAAAGCATACTTCCAGCCAGATGAGGTAATGTATTTGTTTAATAGATCAAGTGGGCCTTCAAAAAGAGGACTAGTTTTAGCTAATAGTGTTGGTGTTTTCGAATGTGATTATTATTCTAACTCCAATAACGACGGAGAAATACTCGTAAGCTTATATAATTTTTCAAACGATGACATCACTATAAAAAAAGGAGAAAGAATAGCTCAAGCTGTTTTTCAAAAATTCTTAATTACTGATAATGATAATGCGGAAGGATCTAGATTAGGTGGTTTTGGTAGCACAGATAAATAAATTAGAGAGATAATGAAATTCATTATCTCTCTTTTCTTTAATCTAGCTTGTAATTAATATAGTTTGCTACTACCTCTGCAATCTCTTTTGTGCTTTGCGTTGCATCAAACTCCCATACAACTGTTTTTCCTGGGTTATACTTATACCTTGTTACAATAGGAAATGTTTCCCTGATATACTCATTATATCTTGCCCTTACAACTTCCTCACTGTCATCTTTTCTTTGATATAACGCTCCACCACATTTGTCGCAAACGTTATCAACTTTCGGAAGCTTAAACCCATTAAGATTATACGAGTCTCCACATTTTTCACAAAGTCTTCTTCCGACTGCTCTTGATAATACTTCATCTTCAGATATATTAAGAACAACCACTAAATCCGGCTTAAATAAAACTTCGTTCATAAATTTATCCTGCTCAAGTGTTCTTGGAAACCCGTCCATTATCAAATTATTTTCTTCTTCATCAAGCAGATGATTACTCATAATTCTTACCACACACGAATCCGGCAATAATTTTCCCGTTGCTGTGTCCATTCCATAATCTTTAAGTACATCACTACAGCAAATCGCTTTAAAATTTGTTTTTTCTTTTAATAAGTTAACAAGTGTTCCCTTACCTGAATTATTAGCTCCAATTACTAATACTTTCATTTTTAACCTCCTTAATATTAATCTTGGATTTGAATATTTGTTACCCACTAATTATACCACTAATCCCCTAAGAAAACAAGTATATTAGCTATTCTTAGCACTATTAATGCAGTTTATTTACACCTTTAAATTATTTATTATGTTTCTCCGAAAAGTTGTTCCTCTGCTTCTTCATCTGATATATTATTTGCACATTTATTATCATACAATACTCTTTGAGATGCAATTGTAAGCATGTCTTGGCCTACCATTTCTAAAAAATTTCCTAGAGAATTAACCTGATTTGTAGTTAAATTTTTAGACAATCCAATTGCCATAGCTGTAGCTATAAGAACTAACTCTTCTGGATCTGTGCAGTCATACCATTCCATAAAAAAGCCTCCACATACAAATACCTTATTATATTTATATGTGAAAGCTTTTAACATTATTTTATATTACTTTCTTGAAGCTCTTAATCTTTCTGTAGGGTCTAGTATTTTCTTTCTTAATCTAATATTTTCAGGTGTAACTTCTACAAGCTCATCTTCAGCAATAAATTCTAATGCTTCTTCTAAAGATAATTGTCTATGTGGTACTAGTTTTAATGCATCATCACTTCCTGATGCTCTAGTGTTTGTTAAGTGTTTTTCTTTACATACATTTACTGCCATATCTTCAGGTCTTGAATTCTCACCAACTATCATTCCTATATATACTTCTACACCAGGACCAATAAATAACGTTGATCTTTCTTGTGCATTAAACAAACCATAAGTTGTTGATTTACCTTTTTCAAATGCTATTATAACTCCTCTAGATCTAGTAGTAACCTCTCCTCTGTCTGGTTCATAACCTGCAAATATAGAGTTAAGTATTCCTGTTCCTTTTGTATCAGTTAAGAATTCATTTCTGTATCCTATAAGTCCTCTTGCAGGTATTTTAAATTCTAATCTTGTATATCCTGCTTGAGATGGAGATGATGTCATATTAGTCATTTCACCTTTTCTATTACCCATTTTCTCCATAACATTACCGATGTACTCTTCTGGAATATCAATTGTAGCAAGCTCCATAGGTTCGCATTTTACGCCGTCTATCATCTTATATACAACTGTTGGTTTTGATACCATAAGCTCATACCCTTCTCTTCTCATGTTTTCAATAAGAATAGATAAGTGTAGTTCTCCTCTACCAAACACTTTAAAGCTATCTGGAGTATCCGTTTCCTCAACTCTTAAAGATACGTTTGTTTCTAATTCTTTAAATAATCTGTCTCTTATATGTCTAGAAGTTATTAATTTTCCTTCTTTTCCAGCAAACGGTCCATTATTTACACTAAATGTCATAGATACAGTTGGTTCATCAATATCTACAAAATCTACTGCTTCTGGATGTTCTAAATCTGCTATTGTTTCACCTATATTTATTCCTTCAAGACCTGTAACTGCAACAATATCACCACACTTAGCAGTATCAGTTTCTACTCTTTTTAGTCCTGAGTATGTGTACAGTTTACCTATTTTAATATTTGCTATTGTACCATCCTTCTTACATAAAGCAACCTGCTGTCCATTATGTATAATTCCACGTTCTATTTTACCAATACCTATTCTTCCTGTATATTCATCATAATCTATATTTGATACTAAAAGTTGTAATGGTTCCTCCTCGCTACCTGTTGGTTCTGGAACTGTATTTATAATAGCATCAAAAAGTGGTTTCATATCTGTTGACTCGTCATTTAATTCTGCTTTAGCAAATTTATTTTTACCTGAAGCATAAACAACTTTAAAATCTAATTGTTCTTCTGTTGCATCAAGTTCTAAGAATAATTCTAAAACTTCGTCTAGTACTGCTTCTGGTCTTGCACCCGGTCTATCTATTTTATTAATAACAACAATAGGGACTAGATTTAATGACAATGCTTTATTAAGCACAAATCTAGTTTGTGGCATAGGTCCATCAAATGCATCAACAACCAATAAAACACCCTCTACCATTTTTAAAACTCTTTCTACTTCTCCACCAAAATCAGCATGTCCTGGTGTATCAACTATATTAATTTTCATTCCATTATATTCTATAGCTGTATTTTTTGAAAGTATTGTTATTCCTCTTTCTTTTTCTATATCCCCTGAGTCCATTACTCTTTCAGATACTTGTTCATTAGCTCTAAAAACACCACTTTGATTTAGCAAACTATCAACAAGTGTTGTTTTACCATGGTCAACATGGGCAATAATAGCTACATTTCTTATGTTTTTCATTTTTATTCCTCTTTCCTATATTTATTTAACTAACTTATTTATTATATTACAAATTTTATCATATGTCAATCGTTTTAAAGCGCATTGTTTTACATAATAATGAGAGTTTTGTATATTATAAAATTTAATAGCCTTCTATTTTAAAAGTATTGACATATTTTTATTATTTATTTAAAATAATAGTATAATGAAAAGGGGGTTTTTATATGACAAGAGCCGAGTTAAAATCAATGGCAAAAGAACAAATAAAAGGAAACATAGGTAAATTCTTTGTGATGATGTTAATAATTTTTGCAATTGGTATGGCTTGTGGATTTATTCCATTTGTAGGAAGTATTGCATCTTTCATCATTACACCTGCTTTTTCTCTTTCTTTATCTATAGCATTTTTAAAACTAACTAAAAAAGAGGAAGTAAAAGTTAGTGATGTTTTTTCTGGATTTGACAAAACAGGTAGAGCTTTATGGATGAATATTCTTATTACAATATATACATTCTTATGGTCACTACTATTTATAATACCTGGTATTGTAAAATCTTTTGCATACTCAATGTCTTACTATGTACTGGCAGATAATCCTGAACTTACTGCCAATCAAGCTATAACTAAGAGTAAAGAAATGATGAATGGACATAAAGGTGATTTATTTGTACTTGGATTTTCTTTCTTCTGGTGGTATTTGCTAGTAGGAATTACTTTTGGAATAGCGTCAATATATGTAGTACCATATATGAATGCAACTACAGCCAATTTCTATAATTCAATAAAAGAAGCTACAAAAATTGAAAATGCTGAAACAATAGCTGAAGTATAATAAAAACAAAAACTGATAATTAGATTTTTCTATTTATCAGTTTTTTATAATTTTAAGTATCTATGTACATAGCTATTGCTTTTACCACTTTAGGAGATATTTCATCTCCTTCTTTTATAATACATCCAATAACCTCTATTTTATTTGTTATAGTAGATAAAACATGTATATCATTTGACATTTTATCGCTTTCAAACCATACATATATTCCATTTATCTCAACAAACTTATCTAATCCATTTTGTTCATTTCTTAGGCAGTTCATTTTTCCAGATTCTACACATATTCCTTGTGAATTTATATTTTTATTTCTTAAATTTTCAATAAGATTATGATAAAACCTTTTGTTATGTATAGCTTTTACATCATCCATATTCGCATATTCACTTATTGTAGTTATGTTAGAGCTATTTGATGTCCTTGCCCCTATTTTTACTCTCATATCACATTTTCCGTCTATCTTTGTTTCAGGCTCTGTAAATATTCCCTCTTCCTGAGAGCAAGTCCTAGCATCTATTCTTTCTATAACATCCAAGTCTAAATCCAGATTAGCAAATTGAGAATATATTTCTTTTAAAAGTTCGATATCACGGTATAGATAGTATCTCATATACGTTCTCCTATATTATATAATACTACCTATTTTTACTTTTTATTATTTTACTATAATATAATTATCATTTATTTTTGTATATTCCATTTTTGTTATTTTATTTGTTTTGTAATTGTTAAAATTGAGGCTATATAACGAATTTATTATTTTATCTGGCACATTACTGATTCCTGAAACGCTAAATTCTAATAATGGTTTTGAATTCTGACTTTTTATTATTTGTCCTAATTTATATTCAAAACTATCAAAATATGTAATAGTATAATCATTATATAAATAATAGTTATATTTTGTAGCTGTCGCACTAGGCATCTTTTCATAATTATCAAACACGTGTGACTTCATTAACTCTTTATCTGTAACATTAAAGTATGCGTGAACTACTAACTTATTATTTATATCATCAAGTGTTTTATCAGATGTTACATCTACGTTATAATAATCATTGTCTAATTTTACTTTACACCATGCATGCGCAACACCGTCCGTTCTTCCAGTAGCAAAAACACTTTCTATATTATTCTTATTTAAAACTATTTGAAATGCTTTAGTAATACCATCGCAAACTGCCGATTTCTGCACTAATGCTCCATACGCCGTATGCTTTATATTTGGTATATCTTTATAATCATTATGCTCAAAATATTGTGTCTCTGATGCAATAATGTCGTGAATTAGCAGTTCCTTTTCATAATCAGTTTTAGCATTTGTTAATCTTGCATTTATATTTTCTATTGCAACATTCATCTCATCGCTCATACTCTCTATTTCTTTTTTATCGTCTGAAACATAATCAAGTTTTAAATTTATCATTTTTATTGCTACAAAATCTAAAACCGATATCTCATATTGATCATTTACGTAGAAAACTTCTGGGTGGTCCGAGAAAAATGCATTTAACGCCACCTCTACATTTTCTTTTGTACTTTCATAACTATTTTCTTTAGTAACCTCTACTGTCATATTTTTATTTAAGTTCATAACTCCATTTGCAATTACTCTATATATTCTTTTTTCTTTATCATTTAACTTACTGTAATAATATGTATTATTATCTAATTGCAACTGGTTTATATATACACTTTCTATATTTATATCTTTAACAAAAATATTACTAATAACGTCGGAATAAATTACAATATATACTCCTATTGCTATTAAAACACATACTAATAATGTTCCAAATAATTTTTTCATATTTCCTCCAATATTCTTTATATATTATATAAGATTATTATATCTTTTTTCAACAAATATATAAAATAAGTGTAGAGATTTTTATCTCTACACTTATTGTTATAAATATTATTTAATTACTTGAAGCTCATAATTTATATCAGCTGGAACATTATCTTCCCAAACATATGAGTTCTGAAGAATATAATTGTTGTATTTTGATACTGTATTATTTGCTCTTGTTTTAGCAGCTTCAGCCCAACTTCTTTTTTCCTCATTTTCACTATCTTTGTATTGCTCATACGTAAGCTTATCTGATTCATAGGAAGCAATCATACTACGAGCTGTATCCTCGACTTTCTTTTTAGTTGCATAATCAACTTCATCAGCTTTTTCTAAACTATGAGTATAATTATTCCACAGTTGTCTTCCTGCAGGAACTGCCGTAAAGAAAATCAAACCGGCGATAAAAATAATTACAATTGCAATAACAAGACCTTTACCTAAACTTGACATATTAGTCTACCTCCTTAGTTTTTAAAACAGTTTCTTCTACTTCAAATGGTGCTGACGAATAAAAGTAAATTCCTGTCCATTCTTTATACTCACCATCTACAGTAAAGAAAAATATTCCACTGTCGTTTTCACCGTATGAACCATCGACGTCTGCAAGCCATTTAGAATCCGAATAGTTTGGAAATGTAGTATCCGGCGTTAAAAAGCTATTTAAAGATGATACTTTTCCATCAACAACGTAAGTATCTATAACACCTATTCCCTCAACAAAAAGTGCAATATAACCTAATGGTTTTTGAACAGGACATTCCAACATCCTAGACTTTTCTGTCATGCCGTTAACCCAATAAGTTCTTCTTATTAAGTTATATCTCTCCAAAGAATACTCAATATCTGTTGGGGTTGGTTGTGATTGCTCAAGTTTTTTTGCTACTTCAAGTTGTCTTTTCTTATCGTTCTCACCACATCCACAGAAACATCCTATAATCAATGCTCCTACAAGTACTACCACCAATAATTTTTTCATAAAAACTCTCCTTCTTAATTATAATTTGGATTTTTTGATTTTCATTAGTAAAATCTCCTCATATTTCACTACAATATGTATTATACCATATTTTTATGTAACTTTCAAGTGTAGAAAAAGAGCATACTTTTGTATGCTCTCATATAATCTATTCAACAATAACATCAGATGTTAATACCATATCAGAATCAGTAATATAATCTTCTACTTTGCCTTCCTCTTTTACTTCCATATTTTTATAGTCAATTACACCTGTTCCTGCTGGAATTAATCTACCAATAATTACGTTTTCTTTTAGTCCTAATAATTTATCTGTCTTACCTTTAATAGCTGCATCTGTTAATACTCTTGCTGTTTCTTGGAAAGATGCTGCTGATAAGAATGATTCTGTAAGAAGTGCTACTTTTGTTATTCCTAGAAGTTCTTTTGTTCCTGTTGCTTTTTTCTTGCCTTCTTCTAGTTTTCTGTTGGCTTTCTTAAATTCATTTATATCAATTACCGATCCTGCTATCAAGTTTGTATCTCCAGCATCATCAACTTTTATCTTTCTAAGCATTTGTTTTGCAACTATTTCAATGTGTTTATCATTAATATGAACACCTTGAGTTCTATATACCTTTTGAACTTCTTCAGTTAAGTAGTTTTGAACTGCTTCTTCACCCTTGATACGAATTATATCATGAGGATTTAATGATCCTTCTGTAATTCTATCACCAGCTGCTAAAACATCTCCATCTTTAACTGATAGTCTCATACCAAATGGTATTACATAAGTTTCAGCTTGTTTATCGTCAGACATTACTGTTACAGTTTTATTAGTTCCGTTATCTCCTAACTTAACTGTTCCAGCTATTTCAGTTATCATAGCAACACCCTTAGGTTTTCTAGCTTCAAATAACTCTTCAACTCTAGGAAGACCTTGAGTGATATCTCCACCAGCAACACCACCAGAGTGGAATGTTCTCATTGTAAGCTGAGTTCCTGGTTCACCTATAGATTGTGCAGCTATAATACCAACTGCTTCTCCTGTTGTTATAGGTTCTCCTGTTGCTAAGTTTCTACCATAACATTTACAACATACTCCTCTTCCTAAATCGCAAGTAAGTACTGATCTTACTTTTACTTTTGTATTACCAGCTTTAACTATAGCTTCTGCTAAATCTGCTGTAACATATGTATTTCTCTCTGCTATTATATTTCCAGCTTCATCCTTAACGTCTTCTGCTAAGTATCTGCCTTCTAATCTTTCTTCAAGTTTTTCGATTGGCTCTCCACTTTCCATTATAGCTTCAACTGTAATTCCTTCATGAGTTCCACAATCGTCTTCTGTAACTATAACATCTTGGTTAACATCAACAAGTCTTCTTGTTAAGTAACCAGAGTCAGCTGTTCTTAAAGCTGTATCTGTAAGACCTTTTCTAGCACCGTGAGTAGAAATAAAGTATTCTAAAACGTCTAGACCGTCTCTAAAGCTTGAACGAATTGGGATTTCAACTGTTTCACCAGATGTGTTAGCCATAAGTCCACGGATACCACCTAATTGTCTAATCTGTGTTGGGTTACCTCTGGCACCAGTATGAGCCATCATGAATACAGGGTTTAATGTATTTTTGTTATTCATAATTGCAGATTGTATATCATCAGTAGCTTTTGACCATATCTTAATAATTTCATTATGTCTTTCTTCATCAGATATAAGTCCACGTTTGAAGTTTTTACGTATAGCTTCTACTTTTTTCTCAGCATCATTTAGAATTGTTTCTCTTTCTTCTGGAACCTCAATATCTGATATAGATACTGTTACTGCTCCTCTTGTAGAATATTTAAATCCTAATGCCTTAATACTGTCTAGAACTTCTGCTGTTCTACCAATTCCATGTTTAGCAATACATTTATCAATAATAACTCCAAGTTCTTTCTTTCTTACTGGGAAATCTATTTCTCTAAGTAATTCATTTTCAGGATTTGTTCTATCAATAAATCCTAAATCTTGTGGTATTATTTCATTAAATATCATTTTACCTACTGTAGTTTCAATTATTCCAGTAATTGTTTCACCATTTACTTCTTTTGATACTCTTATTTTCATTCTAGCATGTAGACCAAGTTCTTTAGCATCATACGCCATCATAGCTTCATCTAAATTATAGAATGTCATTCCTTCACCTTTTTCACCAGGAACTTCTAAAGTTAAATAGTAACTTCCAAGGATCATATCTTGTGTTGGAACTGCAACTGGTTTACCATCTTGTAGTTTTAATAAATTGTTTGATGCAAGCATCAAGAATTTTGCTTCTGATTGAGCTTCAGGTGATAATGGTACGTGAACTGCCATTTGGTCACCATCGAAGTCAGCATTAAATGCTGTACAAACAAGAGGATGTAGTTTTATAGCTCTACCTTCTACAAGTACAGGTTCAAATGCTTGAATACCTAATCTGTGAAGTGTTGGAGCACGGTTAAGTAAAACTGGTCTGTCTTTTATTACTTCTTCTAAAACATCCCAAACTTCAACTGCTGCTCTTTCTACCATTCTTTTTGCATTTTTAATATTAAATGCCATTCCTCTTTTTACAAGTTCTTTCATAACAAATGGTTTGAAAAGTTCAAGTGCCATTTCTCTTGGAAGACCACATTGATGTATTTTTAGTTCTGGTCCTACAACGATAACTGAACGTCCAGAATAGTCAACTCTCTTACCAAGTAAGTTTTGTCTGAATCTACCTTGTTTACCTTTAAGCATATCAGAAAGTGATTTTAAAGGTCTATTTCCAGCTCCTGTTACTGGTCTACCACGTCTTCCATTATCTATTAAAGCATCTACTGATTCTTGTAGCATTCTTTTTTCATTACGTATAATTATATCAGGTGCTTCTAATTCTAATAATCTTTTTAATCTATTATTTCTGTTTATAACTCTTCTATATAAGTCATTTAAGTCAGAAGTTGCAAATCTACCACCATCAAGTTGAACCATAGGTCTTAAATCAGGTGGTATAACAGGGATAACATCTAATATCATCCATTCAGGTTTGTTACCTGATTTTGCAAATGCTTCTACTGTTTTTAATCTTTTTATTAATTTTGGTCTCTTTTGGCTAGTTGCTTTTTCTAAAGCTCCTCTTATTTCTTTTTCAAGTTTTTCTAAGTCAACTTGCATTAAAAGTTTCTTAACAGCTTCTGCACCCATACCAACTTCAAAAGAACCATAGCCATATTTTTCTATAGCTTCTCTATATTCTTTTTCATTTATTACTTGCTTATATGTAAGACCTGTTTCTTTAGGGTCAGTTACAATATATGATGCAAAATATATTACTCTTTCTAAAGCTTTAGGAGACACATCAAGTATTAAACTCATTCTGCTTGGTATTCCTTTAAAATACCAGATGTGTGACACTGGAGTTGCAAGCTCCACGTGTCCCATTCTTTCTCTTCTAACGCTTTTTTTAGTTACTTCTACTCCACATCTGTCACATATAATTCCTTTATATCTAACTTTTTTGTATTTTCCACAATAACATTCCCAATCTTTTGTAGGTCCAAATATTTTTTCACAGAAAAGTCCATCTCTTTCAGGTTTAAGGGTTCTGTAATTAATAGTTTCTGGTTTCTTAACTTCACCTTTTGACCATTCTCTCATTTTGTCAGGTGATGCAAGACCAATACTTAATCTATCAAAATTTTCTACTTCGTTTTGCATTACTTTTTTCCTCCTTATTCCCTATTCTTCATCGATGAATACATCATCTAATTCATCTATATCTTGTATTTGAATTCCTGATATATCATCAATTAATGTTTCTTCATCTTCATCAGAATCTAAGATATACTCATCTGGATTTTCTTCAATTATTGGGTCTTCTGTTGGTATATCATATTCTCCCTCGTGAAGAGTATCAACTGTTTCTTTTATCTCAACTTCGTCGCCTTGATTATATAGTGTCATATCTAAGCCTAAGCTTTGTAGTTCTTTAATAAGAACTCTAAATGATTCTGGAATTCCTGGTTCAGGAACAGATTCTCCTTTAACTATAGCTTCATATGTTTTTAATCTTCCTGTTACATCATCAGATTTTACAGTTAAGATTTCTTGAAGTGCATATGCAGCGCCATAAGCTTCTAATGCCCAAACCTCCATCTCACCAAATCTTTGACCACCAAATTGTGCCTTACCACCTAAAGGTTGTTGAGTTACTAGTGAGTATGGTCCAATTGAACGAGCATGTATCTTATCATCAACTAAGTGATATAGTTTTAACATGTACATATAACCAACTGTAACTGGCATATCAAATGGTTCTCCACTTCTACCATCATATACAACTGTTTTACATGTTTTGCTTAATCCTTGCTCTTCAAATAATTTTTCTATATCTTCTTCTTTTGCTCCATCAAATACTGGAGTTGCTATCTTCCAACCAAGCATTTTTGCAACATAACCTAAATGTACTTCTAATACTTGACCGATGTTCATACGAGAAGGTACTCCAAGTGGATTTAACACTATTTGAAGTGGTGTACCATCTGGAAGATATGGCATATCTTCTCTTGGAAGAATACGTGATATAACACCTTTGTTACCATGACGTCCAGCCATTTTATCTCCAACTGATATTTTTCTCTTTTGAGCTATATAAATTCTTACAACTTTATTTACCCCTGGTGCTAGTTCATCAGATGTTTCTCTTGTAAAGATTTTAACATCAACGATTGTTCCAGCTTCACCATGTGGTACTCTTAAAGAAGTATCTCTAACTTCTCTTGATTTTTCACCAAATATTGCTCTTAATAATTTTTCTTCTGCTGTAAGTTCAGTTTCTCCCTTAGGAGTTACTTTACCAACTAAGATATCTCCTGGTCTTACTTCTGCGCCAATTCTAATTATTCCGTTTTCATCTAAGTCTTTTAACGCATCATCACCAACATTTGGTATTTCTCTTGTGATTTCTTCAGGTCCAAGTTTTGTATCTCTTGCCTCACAGTCATAATCTTCTATGTGAATAGATGTTAAAACATCATCTTTAACTAAATCTTCAGATATTAGTATAGCATCCTCATAGTTGTAACCTTCCCATGTCATAAAACCAATAAGAATATTTTTACCTAGTGACATTTCACCATTGTTTGTTGAAGGTCCATCTGCAAGAACATCACCTTTTTTAACTTTTTGTCCTTTTAATACAACTGGTTTTTGATTTAAACAAGTTCCAGAGTTTGAACGTTTATATTTAGTTAATCTATGTTCTTCAGTTCCTTTTTTACCTTCTACTATTATTTTGTCAGCACTTACATACTTAACAACACCATCTTGACCTGCAAGTATACATACTCCAGAGTCAATAGCTGCTTTGTATTCCATACCTGTTCCTACAATAGGGCTCTCTGTTCTAAGTAAAGGAACTGCTTGTCTTTGCATGTTTGATCCCATAAGTGCACGGTTAGCATCGTCATTCTCTAAGAATGGTATCATAGCTGTAGCAACAGAAACTAATTGTTTTGGAGAAACGTCCATGTAATCAACTTTTTCTCTTTCAATTTCTATTGTTTCATCTTGATATCTTGCTTTAACTATTTTGTTTTTCAATCTGTTTTTATCATCTAACTCTTCGTTAGCTTGTGCAACAACAAATCCATCTTCTGTATCTGCTGTCATATATATTATTTCATTTAAAACTTCTCCAGTTTCTTTATTAACAGGTCTATATGGAGCTTCTATAAATCCATATCTATTTATTTTTGCATAAGTAGATAACGAACTTATAAGACCAATGTTAGGTCCTTCTGGAGATTCGATAGGACAAAGTCTTCCATAGTGAGTATAGTGAACGTCACGAACTTCCATGCCAGCTCTTTCTCTAGATAATCCTCCAGGTCCAAGTGCAGATATTCTTCTTTTGTGTGTTAACTCTGCAAGTGGGTTAATGTGATCCATGAATTGTGATAATTGAGAACTTCCAAAGAATTCTTTTATAGCACCAACAACTGGTTTAATATTTATTAATGCTTGTGGTGTAGCTATATCTAAATCTTGTGTAGCCATTCTTTCACGAACAACTCTTTCAAGTCTTGTTAAACCTATTCTAAATTGGTTTTGTAAAAGTTCACCAACACATCTAACTCTTCTATTTCCTAAATGGTCTATATCTTCTACTTTTCCCATTCCATAGTTAAAGTTTAAGAAGTAGTTAATAGAAGCTATAATATCGTCCATTGTTATATGTTTAATAACTAATCTTTCTCTGTTTCTAGCAATTTCTTCTTTAAGTTTCTTTTCTTTTACATCGCCTAATTCTTCTAGTAATTCTTTAAGTGCTGGCAAGTAAACTTCTTCTTTTATAACATT
This sequence comes from Clostridia bacterium, assembly GCA_045537895.1. Classification (GTDB taxonomy): domain Bacteria; phylum Bacillota; class Clostridia; order TANB77; family CAG-465; genus CALXJE01. The sequence goes on along the minus strand of JAZSQI010000022.1, from coordinate 43,396 downwards.
TTTGTCTATTTCAATACCTAAGTATTTAGAAATATCAACTGTATTGTTACCTATAACTTTAACTTTTTTGCCATCTACATCTACGTATATGATGTTTATTCCTAAATCTTTAATCATTTCTGCTGATTCTTTAGAGATAACATCTCCTTTTTTAACAATAAGTTCTCCATCTTCACTTACTATATTTTCAGCAGCAACTTTTCCTTCTACTCTAGTTCCTATATTTAATTTTTTGTTGTATTTATATCTTCCAACTCTAGATAAATCATATCTTCTAGCGTCAAATAACAATCCAAGCAATAATGATTTTGCAGCATCTACGTGTAGTGGTTCTCCTGGTCTTAATTTTTTGTATATTTCAAGCAATGCATCATCAGTTGTCTTTATTGGATCTTTTGCTATTGTTGCAGCTAGAATATCATCTTCAAATATTTCTAATATTTCGCTGTCTTTTTCAAAGCCTAAAGCTCTAACTAAAGTAGTCATAGGCACTTTTCTAGTTCTATCTACTCTTGCCCATTGCATATCTTGCGCATCTGTTTCAAATTCTAACCATGTTCCTCTGTTAGGCATTACTGTTGCTGTGTATAAGAACTTACCAGTTTTATCTCTAGATTTATCAAAATATACACCTGGTGATCTGACAAGCTGACTTACTACAACTCTTTCTGCACCATTAATAATAAATGTTCCATTTTCTGTCATTAGAGGGAAATCGCCCATAAATATTTCCTGCTCTTTAATTTCTCCAGTTTCTTTATTCATAAGTCTTGCTTTAACTTGAAGACGTGATGCATAAGTTGTGCTTCTTTCCTTTGCTTCTTCTATTGTGTACTTAGTTTCATCTTCTAGTCTATAATCAACAAATTCTAACATTAAATTTCCAGAATAATCGATTATAGGAGAGATGTCAGAAAGTACATCCTTAAGCCCAGATTCTAAAAACCATTTATATGATGATTTTTGTACCTCGATTAAATCTGGCATATCGATAATTTCTTCGATTTTAGAAAAACTCATTCTACTTGTTTTTCCATTTTTTACTTCATGAACCACTATAAATCCCCCCACATTATAAATATTTACATAAAAACTTGCTTAAGGCGACAAAAAACCAAATTGATTTTATTATGTAAAATCAACTTAGTTTTATATTTAATTGTTACCCGTTACAAATCTTTTTTTCAAACAATACTACCATCCTTCAACATTTTAGTTTACATATTTCCCAGATAGTCTCAAAAATATTTTCTTTATTATATCATGCAAATTTCACAAAGTCAATGTTTTCGGGTAAAATTTCTATCGATTTTTGTCAATTATTGCAAATGTAATTTTAATATAAAAAATATAGAGATGTTGTTCTCTACATTTTCTTTTTTCTAAATAAATTCCCAAAGCTATATATATAATTAAAATAATAATTAATGTTAGTAAACCATATATTATTTCTTCCAAACCACTTTACATATAGTTACAACTGTAAGTATAGGAGATATTGCAAAACCACCTATTATGCCGAAAGCCCAACCAGCTTGTCCTGCAGCACCAGTAATAGCTAATGGTATGCATATTATCATAGCTACCAACATATAATACCCCACAAAAAACGGTATACAAAGTAGTAAGCTCAATCCTATCTTTTTCCATTTTCCATTAGAATTTCCCTGGCTTTCTCCCTCTTTAGTTTTCTTACTTAAGCTAACTATTACAAATGCTAATATTATTAACAAACATATACTTATAATTGCCATTTTACACTCTACCTTCTCTATACATTTTCTAACATTTCCATACCCTCATCATTTTCAATCCAGTCAGATATTTTTACTTCTTCATAATTATCTTTGTCTATTCTATAAAATACGCTTTCTATTCCAGAATTGATTAAATAACGTTTACACATTATACAACACTCTGCTTTTGCATACTTGTCCCCCTCAAGCCCAGTTAAATATATTGTAGCCCCTATACAATTTTTTCTGCCCGCAGAAAGACAAGCATTTGCTTCTGCATGAACACTTCTACAAAGTTCATACCTTTCTCCCGATTTTATATTTTGTTCTTGCCTTAAACATCTTCCTAAATCGCTACAATTTTTTCTTCCTCTTGGAGCACCATTATAGCCAGATGCTACAACTTCATCATTTTTAACAATAACTGCACCATATTTTCTTCTTAAACAAGTAGCTCTTTGTGCTACCACCTCCGCAATATCTAAATAGTAATTTATTTTATCTCTTCTCATACATAATTCCCCTTCATCATAATTAACCATATATTTTTTATTTGTTTTTAGCAGTCTTAACTACTAAAGCAATCGAAGTAATAATAAACATTATAAAATACAAAAAAGCTGATAATACGCTAGCAAGTATTTCAAAAAAGCCTTCAAAGCCCGGGGCATATTTATATGCTATTTCATTAAAGTAATAATTAATTAAAATTGCCACAAATATGCAAACCACTTCTAACAGAAGCGTATATAAAAACATCTTTCTTTTTTTCTTTCTAGCACTCAATATTAGCATAATTATTTGAAATATAAACATTATTACTAACAATAATAAAAATAGCACATCCATATTTTCACCTCATTATAAAAATATAATATACTATTTCTTTGTAAAACACAATATCTTTTTCTTATATAAAACCTTTTAATACTATAAATATTGATAAAGCTATTGCTACAAAATCTGCTATAAGAGCAGATATTAGTGTTCCCCTTATCTTTTTTATACCAACTGCACCATATAATATTGTAATTACATAAAAGGTGGTTTCTGTTCCACCCATAATTACGGATGCTATCTTTCCCTGAATAGAATCAGGTCCATAATTTTGAAATATATCCATAACAACAGATTGTGAAGCTCCACCAGATATTGGTCTAAGAATAGAAAGTGTCACTATATCTTCCGGTATATTTAAACTATTTAATATTCTGTTTATCGGTTTAAATACCATTTCCATTGCTCCAGTTTCCCTAAATAAAGCAACGCCAACCATAATCGCAAGAATATGAGGAAATATTTTATATACAACCTTTAATCCATCTATTGCCCCTTGAACAAAAAGAGATAATATATCTTTTTTCTCTATTATGCCAGTAATTACTATTACAAAAATCATAAGAGGCACAGCCATAATTGAAATATATTCTATCATTCTTAATCCCTTACTTAATAACCTTATTTAAAATTTTGCACGATAATATTCCTACTATTAGCGAGGCTATTGTAACGAGCCATACCCAAGGAACTATCTCTACAGGATTTTGAGAATTATACATAGCTCTGAGAGTTATCATACCCGTAGGTATTAATTGTATAGATGCTGCATTTAAAATAACAAACATTATTATGCTATCATTTGCCCTTGTTTTATCATCATTTTCTTTATTTAATTCTTCAATTGCCTTTAATCCATATACTGTTGCTGCATTCCCAACCCCCAACATATCGCAAGTCATATTCAAACTTATATTTTCCATTGCTTTATCATTTACTTCCTCTTTCCTAAATAATTTCTTTATGCACTGTGATATGATTTTTGATAATTTTTCTATCAAACTTGTTTTTTGAAGTATATTAAACATACCACTCCAAAAGCAAGTCATTCCAATAAGTTTTACGATATTTTCAGTAGCATTTATACTTGAATCCATTATTATATTAGGAACATCTCCAATATTCCCCCATATAAAAGAAAAAGCAATAGCTGATATTATCATAAAAGACCATATTTTTGACATATCTATTCACCCTATATATTCATACTATGTCCTGATACCATTTTTTATTCAAATAAAAAAAGATTAGCTAAACTAATCTTTGTAATCATTTATAATTTTAATTATATCAATTATCATCTTTTTATCTTTTTCTTCCATGTTATTCATAGCATTTTTCACTTCTATTTCCAAGTCATCATCTATCATATCAATAGTGTCTGATAATAAATAATCCACACTTACATTTAATACATTTGCTATTCTCACAAGTTTAGATAGTGTAACCTTTCGTTCTCCTCTTTCAATTTGACCTACATATGAACTAGTTATCTCTGCCATTTCTGCTAGCATCTCTTGTGTTAATCTATTATGAACTCTTTCCTTCTTTATTTTTTCTCCTAATTTCACATAATCCATATATTTTACCTCCAAAGAAGCTATCACTCTATGAGTGTTTATATATATACTACTATATTTTGTGCAAAATATAAAATGACGATACGCTGTTTTTACAAAACTATCAGTTTTATTTTGACACAAAGTGCCTTTTTTGAGCATTAATCGACATGCAGGTATTTTTTACCATTTTTAGTCATGTGTGTTTTCATGCGCAAAAAAAGCAAGTAACTATTACTTGCCTTTGGTGCACCCAGAGGGAGTCGAACCCTCAACCTTTGGATTCGTAGAGGCACCAAATGGCAAAATTGATTTAATGGTAAAACAGGTAAAAATCAACACAAATGCTTAAAATACTGAATTACAAACATTTTATAAAAATTTAATATAGTTTAATAAAATTTAAAAAAGTTTGATAAAAGTTAATAAAATTTAGAAAAACTGGGGAATTTTTGGGGAATAAAATTCAAGTCAAACAGTCATTCCCCAATTTTGATAAAAGAAGTTATAAAATATTAATGACATAGGGGTATAGACAAAAATGTCCCTAGGGGTGGTGACAAAAATGTCCTCAGGGTAGGGACAAAAATGTCCCCTATAATAATATATATATAATAATACAAATGTACACATATAGAAAATCAAAATTAAAAAGTAGTAATTTGCAAAAAATGTAGAATTTAGAGAAATATGGAGTTAAACTCCATATTTCTCTAAAAAGTACTAGACAGAATATTGTTTTTGTGTTACACTTATATTGAGGTGTTAAGATGGAAAAATATAAAGCAAGAACAATAGAAAAGAGTATACAGTCTTTAATAACAAAGTTCCCTGTTATAATGGTAACAGGACCAAGACAGGTTGGAAAAACAACATTGCTAAATTATTTTGCAGTTAGTTCTAATAGAAAAATAAATTATGTATCATTAGATAATCTGCTAGTAAGACAGCAAGCAATAGAAGATCCAGAATTATTTTTAAGAACATATGAAGCTCCAGTAATAATAGATGAGTTTCAGTATGCTCCCCAGCTATTGTCATATATAAAAATAAAAGTAGATGAAGCAAGAAAAAATTCAATGTTTGGTAATGGTAAAGAATTAGAAACAATGTATTTCTTAACTGGTTCACAAGTATTTCAAACAATGGCTAATGTTAGTGAATCACTTGCAGGAAGAATGGGAATACTGGATTTGTATGGCTTTTCTACACGAGAATTAGAAGGCGTAGAAGAAACAATATTTATTCCTGATGTTAAAACTTTAAAAGAAAAAGTAAAAGTAAAAAAACTATCTACTAAGAAATTATTTGAAAGAATATTAAATGGTAGTTACCCAGAAGTTGTAAATGGGAAAATAGATGAGACAAAAACATCAGCATTTTATGAAACATATATTAGAACATATATCGAAAGAGATGTAAGACAACTAATAAATGTAAAAGATGAAAATAAATTTTTTAGATTTATATCTTCTGTTGCTGCAAGAACTGCTCAAGAATATAACGTAAGTGATATAGCAACAGATGTAGGAGTAGATAGTAAAACAATTGATGAATGGGTATCTATTCTTAAAAATACCAACCTTATATATATGTTACAATCTTACTCTAATAATAATGTTAAAAAAGCAATTAAAAGACCAAAGATATATTTTATGGATACAGGTCTTGCTTGTTATTTAACAGGTTATTTAAATGCTGAAACATTAGAAAAAAGTGCATACAATGGTGCTATATTTGAAACATATGTAGTTAGTGAGATAATAAAAACATTTACTAACAATGGTATGAGTCCTAGAATGAGACTATATTATTATAGAGATAGTAATGCAAAGGAAATAGACTTATTAATAATTTATGATAATAAAGTTTATCCTGTAGAAATAAAGAAAAGTGCAAACCCTGGAAAAACTGCTTTCAAAAACTTCGATGTTGTGGATAAGTTTGGACTAGAAGTTGGAGATGGAATTGTACTTTGCATGATAGATGAAATATTTGCAGTAGAAGATAATAAATATTTTGTTCCTATAGAATATATTTAAGAATATAATTAAGAGAGGTAAAACTATGCCAAGATATAGTTCAAATTCTAAATTGAGAAATAGTATACACGAATCAGCACTAGAATTTTTTGATGATGTGATTTTTGAAAGAGGTTTAGACTATTTTTACGAAGATAGAGTTCAAGATGTTTGTAAAAGAAAAGGGAATTTTTATTCCACTGTTGAAGGAACTTATCCATATAATGTAAGAATAGAAATAAAAGATAATGAAATTGAAGATATGTATTGTAATTGTCCATATGCAGAAGCTGGGAGCTATTGTAAACATATGGCAGCAACTCTAATATACATAGAACAAAATTTAGAAGATATAGTTACAGATAAAGATATTGAAAAACAAATTGCAAAAAGAACAAAAGATATAGAAAAGTATTTAGCTAATATTTCAGAAGAGCAATTAAAACAATATATTAAAGACATTGCAATAGATAATGAAAATATATATACAGATTTAAGAACTATGAACAATATGAATATTTTTCGTATAATAAAATAAATTAAAAAATAACAACAGTAACTCTAATTTTAGATAAGAGATACTGTTGTTTTGCTTATAAGTAGGTTTTTACTTAAAATTATCAACTTGCTAATCGTATTACAAGTGTAATACAAAATGAAATATGTAGATAATACAAAAAATATATGATATATTATAAACAAAATTAGCAATAATAAATTGACTAATTATTCTAGGGGGTATTTATGAGTAAATATACAGATGAAGACATTAGAAACATGTCAAAAATCACTTGTAAAATTGCAGGAGACTATTTGGGGATTTCTGCAATGGCAGTAACTATGGGATTAAAAAACAATTTATTGCCAATTGGTTTTGCAATTCATAATGAAGAAAAGGATAAACTTTATTCCGAAAGTTGGTCTTATCATATTATAGCTGAAAGAATGATAGCGTATAAATATGGAAGAATATCAGAGATTCGAGTTCAAAATATAGAAAACAATTTGGGGACTATTATTAAGGAATTTGAATCATTAAAAAATGATTTGCTTTTTATATTAAGCGAAAATGCAAAACAAGAGATTTAGAGTTATTTGAGTATGCATTTTCGCTAGGAAAATATAAGGATAACGATAAAAAATATGAAGGGAGAGAAATTTGTAATGATTGACTTGCTTGTAATGACTAGAGAACAACTTTATAATGAAATATGGGAAATATCATTAATGGGCGTTTCAAAAAAGTATAATCTTAGCTATTCAAAATTGGTTAAAGTTTGTAAAGAAAACAATATTCCATATCCTACATCTGGCTACTGGACTAGAAAAAAGATGGGGTTAGATGTTAGTGATGAGATTATCCAATTGCCTGATTTTGAATCAAACGAAGTTAAGTTATGTTTGAAGGGAACAAAAAGTATTCCAGACAAAAAAATAGACACTATAAAAGAAGATAATAAGATTTCAAACAAAATAGAAAATAATGTGTTAGTTTTTTTGACTGAGGATGAACGAAAAAAAGTTATAAAGTCACTTGATAATATATCTATTAATAATCATAAAAGAATGCATAAGATAATCTCAGAATATAAAAACAAAATACAAGAAGAACGTAGAGAGGAAAGAAAGATCAATTACTATAACCCTAATTATAGTATACGTAATTATGTTGAAACTGGATATTTTTCAAATATTTCAAAACTTGAAAAAACAAGAGCTATGAGGCTTTTAAGTTTAGTTTATTATATAATAGAAGATCTTGGAGGTAAGGTGAATAATGATTTTTCAATGCAAATACGTAATGAAATAGTTACGATAGAAATAGAAGAATTAAAAAATCAAGTAGACCACGAATTGACAAAAGAAGAAGCTAGACAATTATTAGAGTATGAAGATAAAAAGAAGTGGAATAGATATGCGTATAAACCCAATATAAGAAAATATGATTATATTTATAATGGGAAGTTAAAAATAATATTTGGAAATAGAAATTATATAAAAGAAACAGACAGTATTAAATTAGAAGAAAAAGTACGAGATATAATAATTAAATTGTATGAAAAATCAGAACAAATTAAGGTTGCAAGGTTAGAACAAGAAGAAAGAGAAAGAATATACCAAGAAGAAAAAAGACGAAAAGAAGAAATAAAAAACAGAAAAATAACAGAGGCAAATAATATTAAAAAATTACTAAACATAGCAGAAGACTATAGAATTGCATGTGATATTAGAAATTATATAGCGGCTGTTTCATCAAGTAATAATTTAGATGAAGACACCAAAGCTTGGATAGAGTGGGCAACTCAAAAAGCAGATTGGTTTGATCCTAACATAGATGTTGAGGACGAATTGCTTGGAAAAAGAAACCACGAAGCAAGTAAAGAGGACAAAGAAAAAGAATTAAATATAAGCACATCATATTTTGATTGGTGGTAATAAATATAATATAAGGGAGATAAACAAAAATATTTTGCCTTGTGAGAAAGGTTTAGCATATAAAAAACAACTAGAATTGATTAAAAAAGTTAAAAAAGAAAATTAAGAGAAATCTAGTGATACCAATACTTGTGAGTCAACTGCTCAAATTGAGCAGGAGGATTATTCAGTAGAAAAATTAGCAAATGAAGTGAAGATAGTAGAGCTACTATTCAACGATTTATTAGGCTTACAGAGTTAACTGCTGATTTAAAACATAAAGTAAATAATGACATATTAGGAGTAATGGTGGGTGTAGAACTTTCATATTTAAAACAAGAAGAGCAAGAGATAGTAAATGAAATAATTGAAGAAACAAATATTAAACTTACAATGGCACAAGCAAAAAAATTAAGAGAAGTGTATGGCACAATAACAAAAGATAATGTATTTGAAATAATAAATGGAAAAACAAAAGACAAATTCACAGGAAAGCTATCCAAAAAAAATATATAAAAAATACAAATATAGATTTAATAATGATTATGAATTTTTTGAATTACTAGATATTTTATTAGAAAATTACTTTAATAACTTGTCTGACAAATAGCAGACAAAAATATGTGTGTCATACCTGTTGGAAGCTCTGCTTTCAAGCTGTTAAAGGTTGTCTGTCTGACAACTATTCTTGCTCTACGAAATAAAAGGAAGTAAAAATAGTGAATTTAAATATCAAAATAAATAATAATTTTAAAATAAAAACACATTAATAGTATCATCAAAACTAGTTAATGTGTTTTTAATTATTATCATAAGTTTCAGGTTCAAATTCTATTGTTATAAGTTCTTCAGGAGTACAATCAAGATAATAACAAAATTGTTCTAAATACTTAAAGGATATAGAAGTTGTATCTCCACGTATTAATCTATTTATATTTCTAGAAGTAATATTCATTTTTTGGCATAGCCAATATTTAGATTTGTTTTTTCTTTTAAGTAAATTTGGTATATTGAATTTAATCATTATATTCACTCCCTTTTGCTATTTTATCTTATAAGTATTTTACAAATAAGATACTTGCATTACCCATATGTTTGTGATAGAATTTTTTTAATATTGTAAGTGGAGGTGAAATATGAATAAAAGTGTAGGTTCGGTTATAGTATGGGCACTTGTTTTGATGGTAGTTTACTCGGTGTTTATGGGTTATGTGCAATATAAGGAAGAGATAAGCAGGTTAGATGATTTTTCAGATGGTGAATTTTTGAATTTTTACTACGACAAGATGTTCTTTGAATATGTTGGAAGCAAATTATTAATATTGGCTATAACTGTTATAATCATATTAATTATTAATATAATAAAACTGTATAATAAAATAGTATCGTTAAAAGAAAAATTTGAAAATGTTTTGAGCAGTATTGATGTATATTTAAAACAAAGATTTGATTTAATACCAAATCTAGTTGAAACAGTAAAAGCATATTCTAATTATGAAAAAGAAACACTTGAAAGTATAATAAAATTAAGAACAGAATTTGATATTAACGAAAAAAATGTAATTGCTAAATCGGATTTGGATAATGAATATAACAATCTTATTGCTAGAATTGAGGCATATCCAGAGTTAAAAGCAAACGAAAATTTCTTAGACTTACAAAAACAACTGGCTAGAATGGAGAATCAAATTCAAGCAGCTAGAAGAACATATAATATGCAAGTTACAGAATATAATATACTAATTAAAAAATTCCCTAATTCCATAGTAGCTAATATATTTGGATATAGAGAGCAAAATCTTTTTGAAGCAAAACCAGAAGAAAGAAATGTTGTGAATGTTTAAAAGTGGGAGGTGAATTTAATGGAGTATAATTTTTTCGAAATATTTGATGAAATATATAATCAAAATATAAAAAGCTTAGAGGAACCTATGCAAGTTTATATGGAACATAGGAAAAACGAAAAAAAATTAACAGTAAAAAAAGTATTAATATTTATTTTAGTAATTATTACGCTACCTTTATTCCCTTTTTGTTTAATCTGGGATATTCTGCTATTTAAGCATGTTCATGAACTAGAAGTAAAGCAATATAAAAGTGATGATGGAAATTATATAAGTTTGCTTAATGAAAAAATAATAACACCTTTATTAAAAAGGATTTTTGGAGATGCCAGTAGTGATGTTACAAATGGAATAGAAAATTCAGACTATAATATAGTAAGTGATAATGAAGAATATGATTGGGACAAGTATTCTTCACACGGTTTGACAGAAATACCAATTAATCCAGAAGGTTATAAATTAAAGTTGGCAAATGTTTTTACTTATCACGAAGTAAGTTACTATGACCATAATGACCATTTAGAAACTAGAACTGAACAACTTTTTGGTGGATTAGTAGGAGTAATAAATCTTCCCTTTAATACTAATGCCAGAATCAATATAACAGGAAATGAAGTAAAAAGTAATAAAATTGAGCTGGATATGCGAGAATTTGAAGAGATATTTAATGTTTCTGCAACAAATGAAATAATAGCTAGGCAAATATTAACAGCTGATAAAATGGAAAAACTTTTAGAAATGAAAAATAAAATTTATAATATTGGATTTGATATTGCTATAAATAATGACAAGCTATATATAAGATTTCATCAAAAAACAATATTTAATTTTGATATGGGAAAAGCTATTGATAAAAAACAATATGAGGATACAATAAATACTTTGACATTTGTTAAAAGAATGGCAGAAGATATAGTAGCTAATATTGTAATAGATAGTAATATAGGATAAATAATGGAGGTTACATATGAAAAAAAGTGTGATAATAGGAATAATTATACTTGTAGTAGTTATTATAAGTGGAATTGTTGTGTCAACGATATTGATGAAAGATAATACATCAGAAGTAGACAAAACGACAAGCGTAGGTAACAAAACAGAAAGCAATTCTAATAAGATAGATAAGTATATTGGTAATGGAATAAAAAATTCAACTAATTCAAGGATTGCATATAAAGGAAGTAATGCAGTATATTATAAAAATTATGGTGATGGTAATCAAATTATAAGGTTAGACAGTAAAGGAAATAAAACTCAAATATTAAGACAAACACCTAAAATAGAATTTGAAAAAGACAATATATTATATGTATCGGCTAGTTCTGGAAATAAAAAAGCAATTTACCCTATTGATTTAAAGAAACAAGATTATAATCAAACTACTGCGGTATTTTCTGATACAAAAATTATAGACTCAGCTAAATTGTTTTTTGGTGTAATAAATAATGATATTTATTATAATACCATAGTAGAAATTATAGATGAAGTGGATGAATATGGTCTTCCTGCAAAGAGCCATAATGAAGCAAACTTATATAAATATAATCAAGATAAAGATGATACCCTAATAATAAAAGGTATTGGAGAAATGTATATGTATAAAGATAAAGTATATTATAACAAAATAAGTACAACTGATTCTTCTGTATTCTCAGATGTATACGAACAAGGATTATATGTTTCAGATATAAATTTCAGTAATGAAAGTAAAATAATTGAAACAGGAAATATGAGTGATTTGGTTGTTCATAATGATAGCATTTTCTACTTAAAGTCAGGTAAACTATATAAAACTGATTTAGATGGAAAAAATGAAAAATTAATTATAGATGAATACATAGAAGAATATCAAATGACAAACAATTATATTTATTATAAAACTGATATGGGAAATAAACTATATAAAATAGATATAAATGGTAAAAATGAAAAACAAATAATAGCAGAAAGAGTACACGACTATGACTTAATAGATGATTATGTTTATTTTGTGGGTGGTTCTGACATGGGAATTAGTCGTATGAAAAATAATGGCTCAAAAGTAGAAAGTATAATGATTAAAGGAGAAATATATCCAGATTAATATTATACGAAGTATATATAAAGTAGATAAAGAGGCTACACATTGTTGATAATGTGGATAACCTCTTTATTTTTTATTGTTATTTCCAACACTATTTTAATATTATTAATTGTTTTTTCAATAAATTATTAAATTTTTTTGTATTTTTGTCCGACTATCTATTCTTTAAGAGTTTAAGTAAGTGAAAGGTAGTGATACTTTCACTTGCACATTGACAAATACACCTATATAGGTGTCATAGATAGGTATAAGACAAAATAATGATACTTCAACTTGGCTTAGTGTGATGCTGAGGAGTTGCTCGGTTGCAAGCGGAGAGGGGGCAAATCCCTATGTGAATGTTAAGATAATTCAAATTCAACTTATACCTTAGAAAAAAACATATAGATTAAGGAGTAAATAGATGGAACAAAAAGAATATATAGGTATAGATGAAGCTAGAAAGCTTTTAGGCATTGGAAGAAATCTGATGTTAGAACTTGTAAAGACAGAGGGATTCCCCTGTATAAAGTTTAAAAGGAAAATAATAATTGATAAAAATAATTTACAAAAATGGATTTCAAATAATTATGGAAAATACAATTATTAACTATAATTATTAGACTTTAATAGAAAAAAGAAGTTATAATAATAGTGTCATTGAATTATTTTATAACTTCTTTTTTGTAAGGAGGAAATAAAATGAATAAGATAAAAGAAAGAGCTAAAAAAGGAACTATCAGTATAAGGAAAAAATCAGGTGGTTATGAGGCAAGAATAACCATAATTATAGATGATAATACATTAAGGTTATCAAAGTATAGTTCCATATCAGAAAAGGAGGCTAGGAAAAAATTAGAAGAAGCTATAATTGATGCTCATATAGAGGCTAGAAGAAAAAATAATATTTCTAAAATGAGTATAATAGAAGAATGTAATGAAAAACTTGTAAGTATGAGAGAATATACAGGTACTGAATTCCAAAAAGAAATAGTAGATAAAGTAAATACTACAACAAAATTTGTTAATATAGCAAAAGGTTGGATAATGGAAAAACAAAAGGATGTTGGCAAAAGAATAGCATCAAAGACATTAGAATCGTATGTTAGGCCAATTAAAACATATCTTGTTCCTGTTTTTGGTCAAATGGATGTTTCTAATATAACTAGAAAAATGTTTCAAGATTATATAGACAGCAAAAATATTGGTAGAAAATGTGCAAGAGATTGTTTTCTTGTAATGAAGTTTTGCATGGACTATGCAAAAAAGCAAAACTATATTACTATAAATCCTATAAAAGACATTGAACTTCCAAAAGAGTCAAGAAAAGAAATTAAACATTTATCAGAAAAAGAGCAAATAGAATGGTTAAATATAATGGAACAAGATGCAAGAGAATGGGTATTATTACTTGCTACATTGTTACAAACAGGTATGCGACCAGAAGAAGGTTGTGGTCTAAAATGGAAAAGTATAGATTTTTATAATGAAATAATTAAAGTTGAAAATTCATTTGTAGAAGAATTAGAGTATGATGAAAATCTAATAGTGATAAATAGAATTCGTAAGGATAGTGAATTAAAAACTATTGATAGTTACAGAACTATACCTATAAGACCACGATTAAAAAGACTTTTAGAAAAACTTAAAGAAAAAAGAATGACAGAGCTAAAAGAAATAAAGGGAAAATGGTCAGAATCAGATTATGTGTTTCTAAATGAAAAAAGAGAGCCATATATATCAGATAATTTGAGCAGAAAAATGCCATCATTTAGAAGAAAGTATAATTTAGATGATAATATTACTGCTTATGGTTTAAGACATAGTTTTGCTACTTTATGCAGTGAAAAAGGAGTATCTGATGTAGTATTAAAAAAGCTAATGGGACATTCTGATCCAGCAACTACTAAAAAATATTATATTCATGTATCGGATGAAAGGAAAAAACAAGAATTAGACAAATTAGACATATAAAAAAATCAAGCATATTTAAATATACTTGATGGTGTAGCTGACAGGACTCGAACCTGCAACCTCTTGGTTCGTAGCCAAGGGCTCTATCCAGTTAAGCTACAGCTACATATTTTTTAAAATAAAGTTTGATTTGGGGAATTTTGGGGGAATCACCAAAATTCAAACTCTATAACTTAATTATACTAGCACTTCTATGGAATCGTCAGTGTGTTTCGTAGTCCAACGCTCTATCCAATTGAGCTATGAGTACTAATATTGTTGTATTTAAGCTATCTAACATACTTAGTCTAACACACTTATTTACTTAATAAGTATAACAGGTTATAGCAAATAAATCAAGACGTGCTCTAATAATTTTAAAATCATGCATCACTATATAATATCTACAAAAAAGAATAATCCCATAGAATCACAATTTACTTTATGGAATTATTCTTAATTATTGTCTGTTAAAGATCTTTATACTTATAATATTTTCCTATGAATTTTGAATCTAAATCTCTATTATCTTCTTTTTTTATATTAATAACAGTATCCTCTATCGTAAAGTTTATTTTATACGGCGCCCTCCACGATAATTCTAATGTGTAGTTATTACCTGTATTGCTTAGTTTATTGCTATAATACTCAGCACGTGAAACTTTAAATTCAAAATCTTCTTTTATTAATTTTCTTAATTGTGCTGTACTTATAACCTCATACAACAAGTTATATTCTCCATCTCTTTCAATTTTAAATAATATTCCGGTATCATTTATATAATAACCCGTTATTTTATTTTTATCTATCTTATAATCACAATAGCGACCTTTATCAGCGCAAAGTTCCATTTGTTTTTCTATATTCGAAACCTTGTCTAAATCTATACTTGTAAAAGTATAATCACCAGATGAAAGCAAGCCTCTCTGCCCATCTTCAAAATCAATATCTAGCGATTTACTGTTAGCAAAAATAGATGTATAGAATTCTAATTTATCACCACATACGTAATGTCTATAACCATGTCCATCCTCATTTGAATCATAAGTTATAGAGCAATCGATTTTTTCTAGTTCATAATGCCCATCATCACGCTCAGTACCTAAGATTATATATTCATCTAAGAATTTTATATAGTTATTCCCATCTCTAAATGTCTTGCCTGTTATATTTATGCTATTTTTCTTATTAACAGCGCCAATTATAATGCATATAGCAATCATAATAATCAGGGTAATACTGCCAAATATTATTAATAATTTGTTTCTATGTTTAGTAATCTTTTCATTTTCTAAATTATTAATTTTTTCTATAAGCATCTCTTTATTTGAGTTTTTTAAATATAAATTATTTTCTATTTCTTTACGACAGTTTCTACATTCTTGTTTAAAACTTATATACTTTTTCTGCCCTTTTAATGTATAAATATTATTCTCATATTTTTTTAGAATATATTTATCTAGCACTATTTTTTTGTAATCGTCTGCTCTTTTATCTGTTAACATCATTAAAAGTTCTAAGTTAGGAGATTCATACGAATCATTATTATATTTTTCATAGTACTTTATTATTTCCTCATCTGTTAGTTCATATAGCTCAGTTAAATAGTTATCTTTTCCGATATATTCTATCATTTTTTTGATATCTTCTTTTTCTTCATTATTTAATTTACCAAATACATTCAGTATATTCTTTGTATCATAAACTTTATCAAAAAAATCACTTGTAGAATCCAGAACACCTTCGTCAAACATAGAAAACTTTTTAAAAGCTGTTTCATAAAACACTTTTAAATATTCATCTATTAACTGGCTAAATGAAGCTATAAACTGTGTTGTTGTTATATTTACATTTAGATTCGTTTTCTGATTAAAATCATTTTTCGCTTGGTCTGATTTTGCTTCAAGTTCTCCTTTTGCGGCAAACATACCTATTGCTCCAATTAATGAAGAGCCACCCATTGCTGCACCTATATTGGCTGCCCCTTGTTTTGCTGCATTAGAATTTATAGCCGATAATTTATTGGTATAGTTTTCAATATTTTGACTATGCTTAATCATAAAGTTGTTTAGGTTTTGTTTGCACTTTTCAACATATAAATCTAAATAGTCAGTAAAAATATTAATAATCGGTTCTAATTCATCAGCTGGTATTTTAACATCATCTATCAAGTATTTAACTATATCCGAATTAAATTCTAGTAGCAATTTAGATAGTTTATCTATAAACTCTAGTAAATCATCCCCTGTATTATCTGTCTGTAGTGACTGCTTTATGCGAAGCTCATTTGCTTTTTGCTTTACCTTTACAGATGCCTCCGTAACCAAATTTACTAAATTCAAACTATTTTTCTCTCTGCTTGTTACTACTATCTTTTTATTTAAAATAGTAGCTGTAAAATTTTTTTCATCAGAATAATCTAATTCATTACTATTTAAATATGTATAACCATAATCTAAATTTGCTTGCAACGATGTCAAAATTGCATTTCTTAATGATAATTTATCATTTTTTAGAATCTTAGAAAAATTATATCCACAATGTGTACATGTGTCTATTACATCTGTATTCTTCTTTTTACACTTAGGACATTCTATTAAACCCATATATATTCCTCCAACTTTTAAATTATACAAAAATTATACCATTTAAATTTATATTAAGCAATAAACTATAAAAAGATGACAACATGTGCTGTAAATATGTTACTATATATTGATTTTTTTGAGAATTAATATATAATTAATTTATGCTTCCGTAGCTCAGGGGATAGAGCAGTAGTTTCCTAAACTATTGGTCGGACGTTCGAATCGTCTCGGGAGCACCAACAAACGCAAGCTTTTAAGCTTGCATATTTTTATATTTTTGACTAATATATAAAAATTAAAAACCATTCACCTAAAGATGAATGGTTTTTAATTAATCGCGAATAGCCTTGCAGTTTTTTTCAGTTATACATACTAACCAGCAAAGTAACAGTATAAGCATTGCAAAAAATGCCCCTGCTCCTATTGCAATTAATAATGCTATAGCTACACTTCCTGATGCTAATGTTATCGCAAAAGAAGCTATAGTTGCTACTATTGTTATAATGCTTGTAATTGCAAGCCCAATAACATTTCTACAAGTACAAACTGGCAATGTAGCGCCCTCTCTTAATTCAACTATTGATAATAATATAATAACTAAAAGTAGAACAACTGCTGCAATTACGCCTGCTATTATTATTGGTGTAACAATAGCTGTAGCTGCTATTGTTCCTAAGAAAAATAGTACTCCTACTATTATTCCAAGCACAATACCTATAATTGCTGCTATACATCCGCAATTTTTAATTCCACACATATTAGCACTCCCTTATTTATAATAAATAATAGTGTAAGATTTCTCTTACACTATATACTATGCAATATATTACTTTTTGTTATTATTTTTATGATTTTGTCTAAGCTGTTTAAAGAAGTCTTTTATTATACTAGAACATTCATCTTCCAATACTCCTATTTCTACTTCTACCTTATGATTACTTTTTAATTCAAATGCATTAAAAACTGTTCCTGCCATACCATATTTAGTGTCTCTTGCTCCTATAATTATTTTTTTTACTCTAGATTGAACTATTGCGCCAGCACACATAAGACAAGGCTCCATAGTTATATACATTTCACAGTCTTCTAGTCTAAAATTATTAAGCTTCTTACAAGCTTTATTTATTGCAATTATCTCTGCATGGCACAAACTATTTTTCTTTGTTTCTCTTAAATTATGAGCTCTTGCTATTATTTTATCATTAAGTACTATTACAGCTCCAACCGGAACCTCTTCTTTAATCATTGCTTTTTTAGCCTCTTTTAAGGCCTCCTTCATAAACTTTTCTTTCACTTTTCCTCCAAATTTATTTCATCTATTTGTTTAAAATATTGTTGCAAACCTGCATAGATTCCCCATGCAAGTCTTGCTTGGTGTGTATCCTGTTTTAATAGTCGTTCTTCTTCTGGATTAGATATAAAACCACATTCAACAACTACTCCTGGAATATTTATATGTTCCATTAAATACACGCCTTTTATTGCCATCGGAACCCTATCATTATTTTCATTAATATTATTATTTAATTCTGTTTGTATATTTGTTGCTAGTATTTTACTATCATCAATTTTACTTTGGTAAAATGTTTGCCATCCACTGTATTTACTGTCTTCATATTTATTTAAATGTATAGATACAAAAACATCTGCATTACTATTATCAACTATATACTCTCTATTTTTTATATCACTAATCTTCTTATTTCTTATACTAGTACTATCAGCCGAATAGATTCCGTTTTCATCGCTTCTTGTTAGTATAACTTTTGCTCCACTTTGTTCAATCAACTTTTGCACCTTTAACACTATTTCTAAATTTATAGCTTGCTCAGTTGTTCCAGTAAACCCAACAGCTCCCTCATCAGGAAGCCCATGCCCAGCATCTAATACTATAACTTTATTTGTTATAGGAGTAGAATTTGTTTTTATAACTTGCTGAGATAAATCATACCTAACTGAAAATTCATAACCTATCATGGCAAAAAGTATTGTAATACCAACAAAAAAATACCTTTTTTTCATTATTTTTAATTTCACACACATCACCTATACATATATATGATGATATGCCTTGTATCATATCACTATGGCTAAAACTAATCTCAGCACTTTAAATAAAAATAGCCATAACAAAAATATTGGTAATGTTTTTAATAATTTTCTTTTATAAAAGCCAATCAAATCTTTTACAGGCTCTTTTTGTACATTGTTTTTAATCATGTATCTAGCTGTAATCTTTACAGAATTGATAGTAGCATTCATTTCTAAATACCAACGTATGATAATTGATAGAAAAGAAACTATAATGTAACTATTTAATAATACACTATTCTTGCTTAGAAATAAGCTTGATATTAAAACTATAGCAAACAATATTATTTCTAAATTTGCTAACACAAAATTTAATATTTGTAAATATTTAGCTTGATTAGAGTGTGCACATTCATGAGCTATAACAAGAATTTTTGATTTGTTTTGCTCATCAATACTTTTTTTATCGTTTGTTTTATTTGATATATACATTGTGTTATTTAAAAATACATACAAGCTACTTTTACTATTATTGTCTATTTCTACATTTACGTTTTCATTATCAAGCATTTTTAATATATCTTTACATATTTTTTCTGGCTTCCTTTGTAAAATATCTTTCATTTATACCTCTTTATTCAAATTCAACTATATCTTTCAAACCTTCTCCTATTATTTTTTGCATATCAGCAAGAAGCACATTTAATCTAATTTCTGATTCTAAGAAACTTCTTACTGTCTCACTTTGTATAAGTAACGAATAAATATTTTCTAGTTCTTTTTGCGCATTTTCATCTTTACTACCTGACTCTATATATGACATCTGCATCTTTGTTTGCTTTTCTTTAAAATCTTTTAACATAGATGAATATTTTGCATCTTTTTTTATTTCTTCTTTTAAATTTATATATGTTTTATACTCCTCTGTTTGTTTAAAACATCTAACTAATTCATGTACTTTATCATAAAAATTCATTTTCATCTCTCCTTTTTTTGTTATTATATACTACCATACAAATAAATACAATATATAAAACACTCTAAAAGTTAAACTTCTAGAGTGTTTAGTGTTTTTGTATGTTTTATTACATTGCCTCTTTATATAATTTTATAAAATCTTCTTTAGTTACTTCTCTTGGATTACCAGGCTTGCAAGGATCTTCCATTGCTTTTTCTGCAAGCATATCTAAATCCTCTTCTCTGCAACCAGTATCTTTAACTGTTTCAGTAATTCCAACAGATTTAGATAGCTCCTCAATTTTACCAATAAACGTGTCTATTGCTTCTTCATCACTTAAACTTGCTGCATCTGACACACCCAAACGACTTAAAATTTCTTTAAATCTATCAGCGCATACGACTCCATTAAATCTCATAACTGTTGGTAACAATATTGTATTTGCAAGACCATGAGGTGTATCATAAACAGCGCCTAACTGATGTGCCATTGAATGGACTATTCCAAGTCCAACATTAGAAAATCCCATACCAGCTATATATTGAGCAAGTGCCATATTTTCAATTGCTTCTACATCTTTATCATTTACTGCTGCCGGTAAATTTTCAAATATCAATTCAATTGCTTTCATATGGAACATATCTGCCATCTTGTTATGACCTTTAGTAATATAACCTTCAACAGCATGTGTTAATGCATCCATTCCAGTTGAAGCAGCTACAGATTTTGGAAGTGTTTCCATAAGCTCCGAATCAACAATTGCAACTAATGGAATGTCATGTGGGTCTACACATACCATTTTTATCTGTCTTTCTTCATCTGTAATAACGTAGTTAATTGTTACCTCTGCTGCTGTACCATGAGTTGTTGGAAGAGCAATCATAGGCATTCCTTTATTAATAGTATTAGATAATCCATTTAATGAAACAACATCTGCTCTTTCAGGATTTGTCATTACAATAGAAATACCTTTTGCAGTATCAATTACTGAACCACCACCAACTGCAACAATAACATCAGCATTGTTTTCTTTACAAACTACTACACCATCTTGAACATTTTTTACTGTTGGGTTTGGTTTTACGTCTGAATAAACAACATATTCAATATTTGCTTCATCCAAAACAGTTGTAACTTTCTCTGCCACCTTACACGAAAGTAAAGTTTTATCAGTTACAAGCAAAACCTTTTTAAATCCTCTTGTTTTAACTTCATTTGGAAGCTCAGCTGTGCACCCTCTTCCAAAATATGAAGTTTCATTTAATACAAATCTTTCTGACATAAATTATTTCCTCCTTTATTTTTTCCTATATCAATAACATATTTTGATATACTTTTTGTATATTCCTCCTTGGCGTCTATTATATCATCGAGCTAGCTATAAATCAACTTTTAAGCCTCTTCTAATCTATATTTTCCTTTAATTCCAATAAATAATTATATTCTGCAACCGTTATTCTTGGAGAACTTTTATCAAAATTTTCAATTTCTCTATCTAAATCTACTATTTTATATTTTGTCTTGTCTGCGTTAGAAAGAGCTACTAATGTTTTATTGTCATCAACCTTAAATTCTATACTATTTTTTCCATTTACCTGTTTTTTATTTATGCTTACCTTTATTACTTTTGATGTGTCTTCGCCATCTTTTTCTTGAAGACCTATAACATCTCCTAATGAAAATTTAATATATTTAGAGTTTCCATCTTTTTGATATAAGAGTTGATTATTAGTATCGCTTGAAATAATTAAATCTACATTTTCCTTTAAAATTTCATTTAATAACTCTTTTTTATCTTCCCTAACTTTTTCTTGATTATTTCTTAATGTATCAACAAACACAATTATTCCATCCACATTTTCTTTTTTTAGCTTTGCTATATCTTCTTTTAATTTTTTACTGCTGTATACATTTGTTTTACTATTTTTACAATAATTCTCACTTACATATGCTAAAACACCAATCTTTATATTATCTTTATCTATTATATAATACGAGTCTTCGTCTATGTTACTTCCCACATATTGTATTCCGTGAGATACAATGCTTTGGCACGTTTCACTTACAAGTTTATCTTTTTCTGCACTAAGCTCTTTTGTGGCAGTAATAAGTATATCAACCCCTATATTATTTAGTTCTTTTAATAATTTAGTATTACCGTAAAACATACCATTTGGTTTCGTATCTTGAACTATGCTAGTATTCAAATTTGCAATAGTATAATCATATTCTTCAAAAGATATATTGGAAAATATTGAACTATAATCTACTATTCCGTCCGTTTCATATGATTCAAGAAGCTCCTTTTTCACTTTTATATTTCCAAGTATAGCAATTTCTAACTTCCCTTCTTTCTGAATTTCTTCTGAAGAATGCATTTTATTTACCATCCATTTATATAACGATATTTGTTTTTCTGTTACTGGTTTCCCCATTGTATAATTAAACAATATATATACCTGATAATATACAAAAATCATAACAGCTATACTTATTATACAAGGAAGTTTCCACTTGCTTTTTTTAGTTTTTTTGTTTTCAGAATACTCTAAATTTCTTCTACTTTTTCTACTCTCCATTATATCTCTCCTAATTTAGATATATTATACTACATTATGTTGCAGAGTTGCAACTGAGCATCTGTAAGCTTAGAATTTTTGTTACTGACTAACATAGATATATTTTGTATTGTTTTATTTTTCCTTATACATTCTTTATCTAGTTTTACATTTTTAAAAGATTCTTCTACCTCATTTGCTAAGTTCTTTATTTTCTCCACATCAAAATTTTCATATGCTTGTTTAAATTCTTCACATTTATCTAAAAACTTATCTTTTAATTCTTCTATTTTCCTTATGCTTCCTTCAAGCTTTTCCGAAAAATCATTAGTAAAAGGACTGTCTTTTAACTTATCAAAAAAATCATATATATAATCTGATACTATATTATTTCTCAAGTATTTTTTTGCTATAATCTCAACACCAGCCTTAACACCATAAATCAATCCTCCTTTTTCTGCAATTTCTTTAACTTCCTTCAAGCTTTTAATAGAGGTTTTATCTAGACCTAATATTTCTAATCCTTCCCTTACTGAACTATTAACAACTGTTGTTATTATTTCTTTAAAATCTTTTGTTTTAAAAGCATCTTTCACATCATAAAGTACATCTTTAAATCCCTCAGGAATTGGCATTGCTTTTATAGTATACGTTGCTACCTTATCGACTGTATTAGTCACAATTTTACTTAATTGACCTTTTAGTCCGTCTAGCTCCTTATCTAATTCTAATTCTTTGCTAATTTCTTTTACCGAATTTAAAATATCTCTATTTTCTAAAAATACTTGCATATTTATCCCTCCATCTTATACACTTTATATACAAAATACACTACAATAATATAGCTTATAATTTCAAAATTTATTATTATATGTCCTGCAAAACTTTCCAATATTATTTTTCTATAATCAATATTTGATAATACAACACTAAAGAGTAATAATATATTTATTACTACCATTATTATCAAAGTTAAAATTGTTGCACTACTATTTTCCTTAAGTTTCGATTTTTCAATGTTTTCTTTTGAAACAATATCAATATATTTATTTAATACCCTTGAAAAATCTCCTCCATTACTATAACAGACTTTAAAAGCATCAATTAAGTTGCTAAACACTTCTATATTAATATTTTCTTTTAATTCATCAAAACATTGATATACATTTATTCCTTTTTCCACTTTGTAATTAAATACATTTATACTATGTTCTAAAGGTGGTTCTACCTTTGTTATTTTAATCGCCTTTATTATATTGTTTGTAACCTCCATATTGTTTTTTAGATTAACTATATACGACGGTAATATTATTTTTATTTTTCTAATATTACTATTTACTAGCAGATTTATTGCTAAATAAGGAACACAAAAAGATACAATTGATAAAATTATTGATGTACTTATTATCTTTATACTAAAAATGGACAAAAAATATGTTAAAATAGCTAAAATAATTGAAATTAATAAAATAGTTATTGAAGTTAAGATTTTATTTTTCTTAGCACCATTATATATAATTAAATATTTGATTTTATCATCTATTAAATTTGCTAATTTTGTTGTTTCTAAATTTGATTTTAATTTTATTTTTAAATATTTAAAGTTTTCTAAAATATATTTTACTATTAAAAATACAATTAAAAATATCTGAGATAACATACACAAATTAATTATTTTATTCATTTATTTTCCTCTTTCCTGTATACATTCATTTTTTATGGCAAGCTGTTTTATTATCTTATTTTCTTTTTCATCATAATTTAACATTGCAATTTCTTGTATTTTGTAGTCTTTCATATATATCACATAATCTATTGAACTTATTATGAAACGTCTTAAAAATACATCCGTATATCCCTGTGCTTTTATATCTTTTTTTATCAGCACTATAAGTCTATCTATACTATTTTCTACCGAATCTGCATGAATTGTAGTGTAACCTACGTGTCCGGTAGAAATAGCATCAAAAAACATATTTGCTTCTTTTCCCTTAAGTTCTCCTATTATGATAACATCATTACTCATAACGAGCGAGTGTCTTGTCAACTTCTCAAGGTCAATTGCTTGCTCATCATTTTTTCTCAGTAAAACTTCTCTCTGAATTATATTTTTATTATTTATATATAATTCTGCTGTTTCTTCGTTTGTACATATTGCTATATTTTCCGGCAATTTATTTATCATTGCTCTAAGTAGTGTGGTTTTCCCACTACCACCTTTACCTACAATTAAAACATTTTTTAATTCCTTTATACTATTTCTTAAAAGTATATATTGTTCCATATTTAACATGTCTTCCTTTACATATAATTCTTCTAATGATTTTGAACCATTTTCTTTATGAATTCTTATAACAATATTGGATGATTTTATATTAACTGGATCTATACCTGCTTCTATTCTTAGCTGATTTGATTTGTCACTTACAATAACTATCGGTTTTTCATAATTAATAATACCTCCATTTTTTAAAATAGAGTAACGTATAAATTCATCAAATTCCTCTTTATTTGAAAATGATATATTTGCTTTATGCCATTTTCCTAATTTTTTGATATATATATTATTATATTCTACGGCCCTAATATCAGTTGTATCTTTATCATCTATATATTTTTGTAAAATCCCATAACCAAAAAGCTTGTCTGTTACTTCCTTAATAATAGAATTTGCATTAAAACTATTTAATTTGATTTTTTTGGTTATAAAATATTTTTCTAATACTTTCTTTATGTTGTTTTCTGCTTTGCTATCTATTATTTGCCTATGGTTATTTATTAAAAAATTTATACATTCATCTATAAGATTATCTTTTTCATTATTTTTAATATCCTCCTGTTTTTGTTCTAATACATTATATGGATTAATAATCATACTACACCTTCTTTTTTAAAGAGGTTTAGTAGAAAATTTGTTTTCTTGTTATCTACTTTATCTTCATATTTTTGTTTATCAACGCCAAATATTCTATATATCTCTTTATCTTCTTTAATAGTATTTTCATTAATTTTACTTATTCCATTTATAACATTCTCTAAGTTATTATCATATTCTATTTGCATGCACACTTTATATCCTGAAAGAAATGACTCGATTTGCGCTGCAGACAAGGAAGTTTCTGTTACCTTATTTACAACCAATTTTATTTTTTCTTTATCAACATTCCACACAGTTGTAAGAAGTTCTAAATATTTAATAGCTTGTCTTATACTTATATAATTTGGAGAAATAACAAACAAAATAACGTCAGCATTTTTAAGATTATAATATGTAACATCTAAAAAAATATTTGATACAACATCAGAAACTATAACATCATATTTTTGCATAGCTATTTCAAATATTTTTTCATAATGTCTTATACTAAACATTTCTTGACACTCATATATTCCAGCATTATTAGTTATTACTGAAAGGTTTCCTTGCTTATGCACATTATTCTCAAATGTATTGCTATTTATAGTTTGGTTATCAACACTTTTAACAATGTCACTTAAAATATTATTGCTACAGTTTAGATTATTATATATATCTATTGCCGAATTCTGCACGTCAAAATCCAAAAGCAACGTTTTCATATTTAATTTTTTTACAAGCATATTTGCTATAATACTAGATACATATGATTTACCAGAACCACTTGTTCCAAATACAGCCATTTTCTTTTTAGTAACTAGGCTTATATTGTTTACACTTTCTTTACCATTTGTTATCTCTTTATTGTACAAAAATTCATTTTTTGCACATATTCCTTCCATCATACTAATAATCTTATTAATTTCAAAATTTTCTTTTGATTCCAAAATATCATAAATTCCATTACCATATAGAAACTCTAAATACTTATTGTCCATTTCTTTGACAAATAAAATTATTTTAACGTGTGGCAAAAGGAGTTTTATTTGTTTTATATATATTTCTTTTATCATGTTTCCTTCTATATCATCTCTCGTAATTATTATATCCACTTTATTTTTAGATATATATTCTAAAACTCCTTCTTTATATACTATATCTCGTTCATAAACATCATATTCTTTTTTATTAATAATTTGATTATATATTTCATTATTATCAATTGCTACTAAAACCTTTTTCAAAAGGTTCACCTCCTATTATTTCTTTTTCAAACTCACTAGCTTTTATATCAATATTAAAATTGTTATCTCCTATACACATGTATGCCCTTCCTTTTAACAGCTTTTTAATACCACTAAGTATGTCATCAGAGCATATTCCTATTTCACTTAATATTGCCGTGTCCAAATATTGCATTTTAAAAAACAACTTTGTAAAGGAATTATTTAATATGCTTTTTCCAAATGTTCCATTTTCATATTTTAATATCTCGTGAATATCTTGAGATATTATTACTATACCAGCATTTTTCTTTCTTATAGTCTTATATAGTTCTGCTATTTTTTTACTTATATTTTGTCTTCCTTCTTCCTCCATAAATTTCCATACCTCATCTATATATATTAATAATTTTGATGTGTAATATTCCTGTGCATAATTAATATACAAAGGAAAATTATTTATTGGTAAACTTTTCATATTAAATACAATAATCATATCAAATTTCTCATCTAATTTTTTAGCTTCCTCTATATTATACTTTTTATATAGCCATACATTTTTTATGTCTTTTATAATATCTTTTTCTAATTGCTTGTTTTCTTCTAATTGTAATAATAAATCTCTAATATTAGGAAAAGTACTATATTTTTTATACCACTTATTTACATTAATAGTTTTATTTATTCCACCTTCATATAAAGAATTAATATCACTATTTATACCAAATTTTAAATATACTTTTTTTATTTCTTCGCTTAATATTTTTTCATATTCATTTATTTTATCACCAATAATGATACTTAAGTCATAAATAATATTCTTTATTTTCATATCTATAAAATTATCGAGATTAGATTCAGCAAATTCTTTCGTAATGTACATTATATTAAAATTAGATGCGTTAAACTCTATTGTATTTGTTTTATCAGATATATTTAAATATTCTTCTTCAATATCAAATATTATTTGTCTTATATTCATACAAAAGTTTCTTAATATTATTGTTTTTATAAAAAAAGATTTTCCAGCACCACTACTTCCTAATACACAAGCATTATGATTCATATTGTTTTCCGAAAAAATATCATATATACAAAAAGAATTGTTTATATAGCCATAAAGAATTCCGTTTTCATCGTATATATCATTTCTTATATATGGAATTAAATAGGCGTTTTGGGCAGTAGTAATATTTATATCAGTTTTGCTTGCAATTTGATTATCAATATTTTTTATCGGCAAAGTATTTAGATATACTACATCTTGCCTAAAATTTGCTACTTTAGCAAAAATATTGTTCGCATACAAATTTGATATTATTTTATTAACATCTAGTTTAAGCTCGTCCAAATTTGTATTACTTATGCTTATAAATACACTTACCCCATATATATCTTCCCCTTCTAGTTGCAATTTTCTTCTTAATTCTAAAGCTTCCGTATTTATTTTTTTAGCAACATCTTTGGAGATTAAATTGTTATTTGCTGCTTTAATTTCCGAACTACTTTCAAGTATTACCTTTGATAATTTTCTTATTTCATCATTTACATCCTTTTTATTAATATACATACTGGTTATATTTTCTATATTTTTGGGTATCATCTTCATAATTTCTAACATATATATCTGTCTCGGTAATTCATGAATTATTATTGATGCTATATATTTATTATTTACTTTAATATAATCATGTTTTATTTCAACATTAGATGGAAAAATATTAGAAACTTTCATTTTCTTCACCTACCTTTGAAATTCTATTTATATTTTCATATAAGATACTGTATATTTTTTCTTCTTTTGTTACTTTACTTATATTTATTCCCATATGCCTCATCACCCTAAATGCTTCAATCAATTGTTCCTCCTCTTGCCTTTTTAATTTTCTTACGGCAATATAAAATGATTTTGAATATATTTGATGATTTTTAGATAAGCTATATAAATACTCTTTATATTGATTAATAATATTTTTCTGCGATAAATTATTTGTATTATATGAATTCTTATTTAGTACATCTAAAACACTATTAAAGTCTATTTTGCTTGTATTTATAACTACTTGATAATCAAAATTAATCATTTTTAACATTACCAAATATGAATTATATAGATTATTTTTTACTTCCTTTTTGTCTTCTATAATAACACAAGGTGTTACCTCATAGATATTAATTATTTCTCTGTCTGTAACAATATTGCCTCCTATAATGTTAGTTATATTATATAAATTGGCTATATCTTTAAATTTGCTCTCTTTTAAAAAAATATTATCACCTTCTTTTATTTAATATGGAACATAAAAATATATTATTGCATATAATTGTTATATAGATATCGTTATGATATTAAAGGAGTTGATTAGAATGAATAATATGCTAAATTCAAAATTATTGGAACTACTTTCAGGTGTAGATAAGAGTAAATTAGAACAAGTCTCTAATATGGTAAGAAATATGTCTCCAGAAGATTTAAACAATTTAACAAATATGCTTGGAATGAATAATAATAATAAAAACAATCAAGGAAACTAATCATGGAAAATGAAAGTGCAAATTATAACGAACTACCAAATGAAATAAAGGCAGATAATGACAATATAAATCCTCTACTTGATATAATATCAAGCATTCAAGAAAAATTGGACATTTCAAATCAAAACTCTAATAAAAATACATATACTAATCAAAACAGCATCCCAAATTTTAATTTTTCTAATAATAAAACAAATACTAATGGGAGTAAAAATAACGGGTTTGATACATCTAAACTGTTTGAAATGCTTGGTGGTATGGGAGTAACCACTCAAAATAACAATGCTTCTTCTGCCTCAAATCCTTTTATGAATTTAGATATGGCTACTATGATGAGGTTAGGCAAAATTTTTACAAGTATGAATAAAGAGGATCCTAGAAAAAATTTATTACTTTCTCTCAAACCTTTTTTGAGAAATGATAGACAACGTAACGTAGATACATACATATTCGTATTAGGAATACTTAATGTTTTAGATAGTTTCAATAATGGGGATAGTGATTTTTAATGGAAATATATAATGATAATTATAACTATTCTGAAAATTTTTCAGAGGGTGCAAACAGCCCTTTAAGAAAAAATGGTTTTTTAAATCGTATTATAGACATTTTAACTCTTCAGCCCGAAAATAATAGGCTTGATATTGGTGGTCTTTCATTTGATATGGACAATGTAATAATCGTGGGCATAATTTTCTTCTTATTAACAGATAATTCAACTGATATCTTGCTTATTATTTGTTTAGGACTATCATTACTAAATATTGATTTAAACCCTTTTGGTTAATTCCTTATCTTGATAATATTCTGTAACTAACTTATCAATCTCAGTGCTAGTTTTATAAATTTTTTCATAAGGCTCATTTCTTAATAGTTGCTCTTCAAGCTTTTCTCTTAATTTATTTATTTTATCTGCTACCATTTAATCATCTCCTTATGTAATATTTATATCACGCCTTTATATTCATGTCAATAAATCTTATATGGTTTTTCATCGCAAGTTTCTACAAAATTCGAGCTTTTTATATAACATGATATATAAAAATGCATAAAGAATTATATTTCCTTATGCATTAATTTACATATTATTTCAAATTATCTAACCTAATATCATTTTTCATAACAAAATTAGATACTGCTCTAAAGTTTTCATCATAATTATATCTCTTTTGGCCAAAAGTAAGCCACATATCAGACCATGAATTTTCTTTTTTTAATAATTCTTGTACTACAGGATCATAGAAGGATTTATTGTTTTCTTGATTATTTAAATTAACACACATCTCCATATCATAAAGTTTGCATTGTAAATCGCATTCTAGCTTATCACAATAATATGCAAATTTAGCTTCTGTTGTTTTTCTTTCATCAAATTCGAGAATTAATCTTTTTATTTCATCTTTCATTGTTAATCCTTTAAGAACTATATCTACTGCTTCATGTCCCATTTTTTCTTTTTCTTGTTTTGATATATCAAACTGAGTCAAATCTCCTATTATTATCTCTTCTAATTCATGAACTGCAAGCATCATGATCACCTTAAATATATCTATATCATATTCATATTCCGAATTCATTGCTATAGCCAGCATCTGCACGCCATATATATGCTCTGCTACACTCTCTATTCTTTCTCTTTTTACATTCCAATCCTTCCAGCCTGTTCTAATTATATTTTTTAATCTATTACAAAAAACATAATATCTTACTACATTTTCTTCTTTTGACATACCTTTCTCCTTTTTAAATTGATACCACCTTAGATACTGCCATTTTATCAAAATCAAAGTATTCTTTTATAAATGTATCTACATCTTGTTTAGTTATTGTTTTTAATAAATTTATTTCATCATATACACCAATCTCTTGTATAACAGATTCAATTATACTTCTATAAATCCAACTTAACTTTTCTGAATTATATATGGTTTCGCCTTTTTTCTTTTTCAGCATTATATTAAATCTTTCATCATCTACACCATTTTGTTTTAATTTTAGTATATATTCTTTTGTCTTCGTTTCAAATTTTTCTATATTAGTAACATAAGCTGATATAATAATATGTGAAAATTCTCTTCCACTTTCAAAGGCTAAATATGGTTCTGATACTATTATACCTTCTTTATATAGCTCTTCATAAAAATCAGAAGAAGTAGAAAAGCATATATCATTTATAAGATCAGTTATTATTGTAGCTTTAACGCTTTCTTTACCTTGCTGTGGTTTAATTTTAAATCCTATATATTCTACAGGAATTGATATAGGTAGTTTTTTTGTTATTTCTTTACTTTGTATTTCTTCTTGTTCTTCTATTTTGTTTCTCTCAATTATATCTGTTTTTCTGTTTTCATAATATTTATCTACTAATTCATCTGCTTTCTGTATAATCTCTTCTACATCAATATCTCCAATTATTATTAAAAACATGTTTTTCAAATTATAATAAGAGTAATAACACTTATATAATGTTTCTTTGTCTATTTTTGATATTGTTTCTACTGTTCCTGCTATATCAATATTTATAGGATGATTTTTATATAAATTTCTAAGCAAATTATAATAAACAACTGCGTTAGGTTCATCTTCATACATTTTTATTTCTTGTGCAATTATTCCTTTTTCTTTTTCAACGTTTTGGTCTGTAAAATATGGTGTAGATACAAACTCTATCAACTTTTCTAAACATTCTTCGTAGTTTTCTGCTGTTTCAAAATAATATACTGTTTGATCAAATGAAGTATATGCATTAGAATCTACACCCATTTTTGAAAAAACATCAAGAGCATTTGCATCTTCTTGTTCAAATAATTTATGCTCTAAAAAATGTGCTATTCCATCTGGAACTTTACTTCTTTCTTTAGTATCTATATCTACCAATTCATTATCAATCGAGCCAAAAACCGTACCAAACATTCCCATTTTTTTAGTATAGTCTTTCCTTGGACAAACAAACACCTTTAATCCACTTTTTAGTGTTGTTTTATATATTTTATCACCAGTAACGCTATTAATTTCTACTTCATATTTTTTATTCATCTATCTTCCCTCCTAAAAGATATATAGTATTTACTTCTACATATTTTGCAAACTCTACTACATCGTTAATAGAAATGTTTTCTACCTTATTAATGAAGTTTGCTATATTAAAATCTTCATCATAATATAGTGAATTAGCAAGCATAGTTCTTCCTAAACTAACTTTACTATCAGATAGTGCCCTATATGTTAATACTATATTTTTTTTAGCAGTATCAATTTCTTCCTCTGAAATATTCCCATTTTTCAAATCTTCTAATTGTTTATATATAACTGCTGTAGCTTTTTCTACATTACTTAAGTTAATCCCTGAATATATATATATAGCATTTATATATTTATTATATTGTGCCTTAGCAAAATATGCTAAACTTTCTTTTTCTCTTACATTTTGGAACAATTTAGATGCTGGAGTTCCTCCTAATATGCTATTATATACTACTGCTGCTGGAACCAAACTTTTATCTGTATTCTTTACGTTAAGGCCTAAACATAATACACTTTGATTTAGTTTTTCATATTCTTCTATTTTTCTGAATTCTTCCCTGTTTTTTATCTCAACTTTATCTAATATATCTCTTGTATTATTTAAAAATTTTTCTCTTAATCTTTCCTCTATATTATCATAGCCATCTAAATTTCCTGTAACTACCACCCTGACTTCTGAAGTCTCTATAAACTGTTTATAATATTCAGAAATAGTTTCGTATGTTTCTTTTTGTATATCTTCTATTTCTCCATATACAGAAGTACCATATTCATTTTCATTATACATTTCTTGCTCAAGTCTTACTAAAGACCATCTTCTTTTATCATTTTTCTCTTGATTTATCTTTTCAATTAAGCCTTCTTTTTCTCTTTCAAATATCTCTTTTGAAAACAATCCATTTTCTAAATATGGATTATGTATAATATCATATAAAATATTAAGAACTTCTTCTGATACATCTTCGTCAATGTAACTTTTATTTATATATTCAGCCCCAAACTCAACATTATACATTCCACCTACTTTTTCAACATTTACGTCTATACTAGAAGCAAATAGTTTAGATAAAGCAAGTTCTAGCTGTTTTTCAGTTTTTAAGTTAGCAGTTCCTTTTTTCAAAATGCATGCAAGTAAAGCGTTTTTTGCATTTTCTTCTTTTTTTAACTTTCTAATATAGTTAATTGATACAAAAATACTTTTAAACTTATTGTCATTTATTAATATAATATCTTTTTTCATACTCTTCCTCCTTGTATAAAAGCCAAGTTAAACTTGGCCCTCATATTTTATTATAAATTGTTTAATTCCTCTTTAACTATTTGACTTACAATTTTACCATCTGCTTTTGCAGCAGTTTTTGGTCTTACTCCCTGCATTACTCTTCCCATATCTTTTGGAGAAGTTGCTCCAACTTCAGTAATTGTTTCTAATACTATTTTTCTTATATCTTCTTCAGATAATTGCTCTGGTAAATATACTTCTAAAATTTCTATTTCTCTATTTAAATTATCTACTATATCTTGTCTTCCTGCTTTTTCGTATTCTGGAAGAGATTCCTTTCTTTTTTTAACTTCTTTTGCAACAATTGTAAGCATTTCATCTTCAGAAAGCTGTTTTTGGTCGTCTTTTTCAATTTGCAAAATAGCTGCTCTAAGCATTGTTATTGTATCTTTTTTTATCATATCTTTTGTTTGCATTGCGCTTTTTAATTCTTTTAATAATTCTTCTTTTAATCCCATTACATTTTCCTCCTAATCATATTATACTTTCGTTTCCTCGTTTAATTCAAGTTTTTTATCTTCTTTTTTCTGTTTACATTTAGTTATGGCATATATTCCTGCAATATTAGCAAGAATAACAATTAGTAATATAATCTGCCATTTAATATTAACTACAAGAGCTACTGCAATAATCCCTAGTACAGATGTTATTATATACAAAGTAATAACAGCCTGCTTTTGAGATAGTCCTAAGTTTAATAACCTATGATGTATATGTTCTTTATCAGGCGCTGTTATCTTTTGACCTCTTAAAAGTCTTCTTAAAATAGCGAATATCATATCAAAAACCGGTATTCCAAGTACGATTATTGGTATTGCTATAGTTAAAAGTGTATAGCTTTTTACCATTCCCATTATTGATATTACTGATAAAGTAAATCCTAAGAAATTAGAACCTACATCTCCCATAAAAGTTTTTGCTGGATTAAAGTTATATGGCAAAAATCCTAAAGTAGCACCAACTAGAGCAATTGCTATTATTATAACTTCAAGTGGAGCCTTAACTATTAAAAATATTGTAAGTAATGATATTGCAGAAATACTTGATATTCCTGCAGCAAGGCCATCTAATCCATCAATTAAATTTACTGCATTTGTAATTCCTAAAATCCAAATTAAAGTTATAGGGTATGCAAATATTCCAAAATCAATTATATTATTATATATTATCGGTATTTTTATACCAACAATACCCATTCCAAATAAATATATTACTGAAGCTGCTACAATCTGAAATAATAATTTTTCTAATGCTCTTAAGTCTTTTAAATCATCTAAAAAACCCATAATTGCAATCACTGTAGCTCCTATGCAAAAGCCAACAAATCTCATATCAACTTTTAAACTATCAAAGAAGAGTGATAATATATAATATAGTGCTAACGAAACAGCCATTGATATTATAATTGCTATTCCGTCCCACTCTAGGAGTTGGTTTTTTATGCACTCTTCTGTCATCTTTTTTTGGATTATCAATTATTCCATGTTTTTCTGCAAATTTTATTGCAAAAGGTACTGAAAAATAACAAACTAAAAAAGATACCACTAATATAATTCCATAAACATATACATTCATAAGCCCTTACCTTCTTTTTTCTAATTTTTTTATTTTATCTATTCTCCTAACATGTCTCTCTTCAAATGAAAAATCTGTATCTAAAAATGTTTTTACAATAGTTTTTAATTTTACTTCATCTTCAGATAAAACTGTACGTCCACCTAAACATAACATGTTTGCATCATTATGAAGTCTAGTAAACTTTGCAGTATATTCATCATAACAAATTGCTGCCCTTATTCCTTCGAATTTGTTAGCCATTATGCAGCTTCCTATTCCAGTTCCACAAACCATAATAGCTTTATCGTTTGATGACATTTTTTCGCACATAACTTCAACTACGTCCGTATAGTCGTCATCTTTTACATATTCTTTTGATATGTCTACATATTCGTAATTTTCACTCTCTAATATATTTTTTATTTTTTCCTTCATTTCATATCCAGCATGATCTGAACCTATTATTATCAATTTTATTCACCTCTTGATATCTTTTCTATTAACTTGTCCACATAACTCACAATTTCTTTTGCACAAGAATCGTATACTTCAAGATTATATCCCCATGGATCATCTATATCTATATATTCTATTTCACCTGTATACTCTTTTAAAGTATATGTTTTTTTTTCTAGTTTTGGGTATCTATCTAAAACTCTTTTCTTATGTGATTGCGTCATACATAAAACTAAATCTGCTTCACGTATATCAGCTTCTTCAATATACGTAGCTCTATGATAATTTAAATCAACACCATATTTTGATATTGCTACTATTGCAAATTTAGTAGCTCTATCTCCTGTATATGCATTAGTTCCTGTTGATGTAATAATGTATTCATTCTCTTTTCCTATATCTTTTAATCTCTTCTGCATATACCCATGCGCCATAGCACTTCTACATATATTGCCCGTACATACAAACACTATTTTTTTAGTCATTAGTCTCTCCCTTACTACTTGATTAATACTATCATAAAAAGCATCTAAAGTCAATCTATAGCTTACATATCAAACATCCTATTAAAAATCCCAAAATATATATAACGCCTACCTTTTTATTATCATATTCATCATACATACTAGGTATCAAATCGCATGCAAGCATATACAGCATTGCTCCTGCTGATAAAGCTAAATTTGTCATTATATAACTATTATTGATATTTCCCAATATTCCACCTATTATTGCTCCTATTCCTAAGAATATTCCTATTATTAAACAGTTATATAATACGAATTTAAATTGTTTTTTCTCTTTTCTAAGCATGCTTCCTATTATCATTCCCTCAGGTATATTATGAATCATTATTGCAAAAATAAGTGACATTCCTAAAGAAAATGAAATGCTAAATGCTGACCCGATTGCTATTCCTTCAGTTATATTATGTGATGACATAGCAGAAACTATAACTAAAGAATCGCTACTTAGACTTGTTTTATTTATTATACTTATAATAAAATCTAGTATTTTCACAAATAAAACCCCTAATATTGTAAATAGTATAACATAATATTTGCTGGCTAGACTAAATGATTCTGTTAAAAGTTCAAAGCAAATAATAGCTGTAGTAATGCCAGCTGTAAATCCTATTATTTTGTATATACTTTTATTATTTGACTTTCCAAAAAATCCTCCTATTTGATTACTTAATGTTCCAAATATAAATGCTAATATTCCAATTTTAATAATTTCCACCTAAACACCTCATATTATTATATGTATTTATCTAAAAAAAAGACGGCTAGTTTTAACTAACCGTCTTAAGAAGAATTAATCTTCGCCCGAATTAATGAAAATAACTATTTCATTAGATTCTGCTGACATATTACCAGAAGTATCAACTGCTGCTCCTGCTGTAATACATATACACTGAGAAGCAACTTCAACACCCATAAGAGTAATTCTGTATTCAGTAGCCGAAATCTTTTCAATTCTAGTTGGACTTAGCGAGCCTGTCATTCCTATAATAGAGTTTACACCAATATTAAACGAAGAAATACCTTTTTCATCATATGCTTTTGCAATAATCGTTATATTGTCTCCTTTATTAACATTAGTAGCTCCTTCTAAAGTAACTATAGGTGCTTTATTGTCAGTAATAGGTGGAACAGTGCCCTGTGTCTGAGTTATTGTAACAGGAATCATACATACTTCTCTTCCTGTAGCTGCTGCAACTCCTCTCACATAAGTTGTTCCTACTCCCACACCAGTTATACGTATGTTAGAATTTGACAACTTTTCTACCAAAGCTATATTTGTGTTATCGCTTACCCAAGTAATATTTTTATCTTCAGCATTCGTAGGATACGCTACTATATTTACACTCTGCACACCACCAATATTCATGTTTACACTTGAAGGTGTAGCTGTTGCTGTTGATATAACATTACTACTAGAATTATTATCTTTTACTATAACTTCAACTCTTTCTCTTTGTCCAGACCCATCCTGTGCACTTACATATACATACGTTGATCCGACATTATTACCAGTAATATTAGCATAAGAATAATTTCCCGATTCTGTAATATTAGAAACATATGCTACATTTGTGTTAAGAGATTCCCATAATACATCCTTGTCATATGCATTCGATGGTAAAATTTTAGCACTGATCTGTTTTGTTTCTCCACGATTAAGAGTTATTGAGGTTGCTGATAATGATATAGATGTAACATAGTTATAATCGTCATCATCGTAATAATCATCTCTTACCTTTACTTTAATCGTTACTGTTTTTCCAGAGCCATCCATAGCCCTTCCTGTAAGAGTTATATAATTACTTGAAGGTCTTCTGCCATAAAAAGTTACATGTGCTGAACCATCAGAAGAGTTCCATGATTCTTCTATACTTACATAGTTTGTATTAGAAGATGTCCAGTTTAATTTCTGATAATCAGCTTTTGTAGGATAAATGGAAATCTTAACAGTTTTTGTTTCTCCCTGGTCAATACTGAGCGATGATACTGCAGCTGAAATTCTCGTTATTTTTGTTCCATTAGCAGTTCCATATGTCTCATCAATATCATCAAACTGTACTTTAAAAGTTTGACTCATAGCATACGCAATATCTGAACGTTTAAGTCCCTGATAGCCTACACATCTGTCAAGTATTTTCCATATCTGCTCAATAGTAAGTGGTCCTTCTGTATCAAAGTAATTATTACCCATACCATTAAGAACTCCATTTGAAGCAGCTGTAATAATGTCTTGAGCAGCCCAATGTCCTACAATGTCATTAAAAACATAATTATTATAATAATTATTGTAATTATTATTATAGTAATTATAATAGCCATCATAGTTATATTGATTATATCCCATTCCCATATTAAAGTATATACGGTTAAAGCGTGAATATATAGCTGCCATTTCAGCTCTTGTTAAAAGCTGTGAAAATCTCATTGTATTATCTTCAAAACCAACAAGAACCCCATTACTGTACAAGACATTTACTTCACTTTGAGCATAGCTATTTACTGTATAATAATCAGAGAACGGAACATTATAATAACCTGCCATAAGTCTATTATAGCCCTGTCTGTCTAATGATCTCTGAACTGCTCTTAAAAACAGTAAAAACGCTTCTCCTCTAGCTACCTGCCGCTGTGGACTTTCATACCATGTAGGTTCATACGCTACTTCTAAATCTTGTGCCCATGAACTCATGTAATAGTTTCCACGATAATTGGAGTAACTGTAATTGTAGTAATTTTCCCCTGTATAACCATAATTATAATTGTAACCATAATTGTAATTATAATTATATGTTGTAGGATCATAACTTGCAAATACAGAGCCTCCTACTGAAAGCAAAATTGCCATTACCAGTATTACTGATAAAATTCTCTTTTTCATGTTTTTTCCTCCTTAAAAAATTTTTTATATGAAATAATTTATATTAAAATGGTTACCCATTATTGTTTTCATTTTTAGAAGTAATTGTAAGAATAATTAGATTCTCACCATACAATAAATCACGTTATCATTATACTATATTATCTAAGTTTTGTCAATATTTATGTAAAGCTTGGGCATAAATAAAAAAGGTGATTTTACTCACCTTTTTTCTCATCTTTTTTTGCTTTGAACGTGATATGCTACTTCAGCTAAAATTTTATCACTAAATATCTTTCTCGATAATTTAATAAGTTTTTCACTAATTCCTG
This sequence comes from Clostridia bacterium, assembly GCA_045537895.1. Taxonomy (GTDB): domain Bacteria; phylum Bacillota; class Clostridia; order TANB77; family CAG-465; genus CALXJE01. Next base: position 4,184 of record JAZSQI010000022.1, on the reverse strand, counting down.
GACATATTATTTCTTTTTTCTTAAACATTCCATCAATTGCTTTTTTTGCAACATATTTACTAGTTTTTGCTTTTAAACTAAATTTAACATTTGCAACACTATTAAAATTTGTATTTACAGGTCCTGGACAGCAAACGCAAATGTGAACTTTACTTTTTTGTTTATTTAACTCTTTATAAATTGATTGTGTAAGCCTAAGAACATATGCTTTTGTCGCATAATATTCTGCCATTAATGGTCCGGGCATAAAACCAGCTACAGACCCTATATTTAAAATATACCCTTTATCTTTAATTTTCATGTCTTTTAAAAACATATATGTAAGAGAGTGCACTGCTTTTATATTTACGTCTATCATTTTCATTTGAAAATCATAATCAATTTCTTCAAATTCTCCAAATGCTCCAAAACCCGCATTATTAACTAATATTTCTATATCTTTATCTTTTACACTATTATATAAATTAACTATATTATCTTGTTTTGATAAATCTGCCAAATATATTTCAACATTTGTTTTACATTCTTTTTTTAATCTACTTAATTTTTCTTCATCTCTTGCAACAGCTATAATATCGTAGCCAAGCTCACTTAAATACTTTGATATTTCATAACCTATTCCTGAAGATGCTCCTGTTACTAATGCTAGCATAATGTCCTCCTTTTTATTAATATACAAATAAAGACTCACAACAAATTGTTGCAAGTCTAATTTGGCGGAGAGTGAGGGATTCGAACCCTCGCTGCCCGTAATTGGACACTAACTGTTTAGCAAACAGTCCCCTTCGGCCTCTTGGGTAACTCTCCAAACTATTGCTATGTTATATATTATATACTATTTTTAGTATAAGTCAATATTTTAAATAATAAAAATAGAAAGAAGTCTCCCTCTTTCTACTTATACTGGCGGAAGAGGTAGGATTCGAACCCACGGTGCCTTTCGACATCACCAGTTTTCAAGACTGGCTCCTTAAACCACTCGGACACTCTTCCAAAAATGTGACTATATACCTATTATACACATATATAATTAATTTGTCAATACCCAGAAAAAAGATTTTCTGAATATTGACTAAAAATCACATAAATGTTTTTTTATTTTTAGCTATTTGTAATGCCTTTTTCTCTTCATCTGATAAGTTTCCATTATATGAACCCTCTATAATTTCTTTTGCATATATATTAGAACCATTTCTTGTGTATATACTATTTAATATTATTCCGTCATCTTTCCCATCTAACATTGCTACAGAAAAGCTAAGTCCATTCTTTCCATCTTCATATGCATCATATTTTACAAAACCTATTTTTTGAATGCTCATATTTATTTTTTGTTCTGCTAGCTCACATTGCGCTTTAGATTCTATACTTACCTGTTTTGTTATTTCCATATTTTGAATTAAGTTCTCTACATCTTCTTTAATATCTTTGCTTTCAAACTTACTCCAAACCTTTTCATATTCATCGACATATTTTCTAAATTTTATTATATGCAGTGTTAAAATTATTGTGAAGCTAACTAAAAAGAAAGTTATTATACCTAATAATATTACTACTAGTACCTCCATATTACTCTCCTACTACAACTCTATATTCAATTTTTCTAATACTCTTTCTAATCCATCATTATCATAATACTCTATTATTAGCTTTGGTTTAGTTTTTGTTGCATCAATTTTTACCTTTAACCCAAAATATTCAGTTAATTTTTCTTCAACAGCTTTATATATAGTTCCTATTTTTTTAGCTACTTTTTTCTTTTTTACTTTATATTTATCGTTATTATATACTAATTTTTCTACTTCACGAACAGTTAACTTTTTCTCTATTATTTTGTCAGCCAGTCTTAGTTGTTCTTCTTCATTATCAATTGCAAGTAAAGCTCTTGCTTGTCCCTCAACAAGTTTCCCGTCTAATATTTGATCTTGTATTTTATTTGGAAGCTTTAATAATCTCATTGTATTAGATACACCTGACAAGCTCTTTCCAGTAACTCTAGAAACATCTGCCATATTATATCCTTCCAAATCCATTAATTCTTTTAATGCTTGTGCTACTTCAATAATATTTAAATCTTCTCTTTGAATATTTTCAATTAATGCAACTTGTTTTTTCTTTGTATCTGTATAATCCTTTATTATAACTGGAACTTTTTCAAGTCCAGCAAGTTTAGATGCTCTCCATCTTCTTTCCCCTGCTACAATTGTATAACCGTGTTCATTTTTTACTACAAGTATTGGTTGTATAACACCATTTTCTTTTATAGAATCTGATAATTCTTCTAATTTTTTCTCATCAAACACTTTTCTTGGCTGATTTAACATAGGCTCAATCTCAGATATTTTTATTTCAACAACTTCATCAAGCTTATTACTTTTATTAGTTACTGTTTTTACATCTTCAATATCATCAAATAAAGCATCTAATCCTCTTCCTAAACCTTTAGAACTTTTTGCCATATTAACCTCCTATTTTTTCTTCTTTATTATTATTTATTAATTCTTTAGCCAGCTTCTTGTATGTTCTTGCTCCTTTAGATAAAGGATCGTACATAGATATTGGTAATCCATGACTTGGCGCTTCACTTAAACGTATATTTCTTGGTATTACTGTACTAAACACCTTTTCACCAAAATATTTAGAAACTTCTTCTGCTACTTGAGTAGACAATTTTGTTCTAGAATCATACATAGTAAGAAGAACACCTTCTATTTCAAGATCTGGATTTAAATGTTTTTTTACTAATTTTATAGAATTTACTAACTGACCTAACCCCTCTAATGCGTAATATTCACATTGTATAGGAACAATAACACTATTTGCTGCTGTAAAAGCATTTAATGTTATAAGTCCAAGAGATGGTGGACAATCAATAAAAACATAATCATATTTGTTTTCCATTCTTTCTATGGCATTTTTTAATCTGTTTTCACGTGATACCAAAGATACCATTTCTATTTCTGCACCTGCTAAATCAATATTAGATGTACAAATATGTAAGTTCTTTATCATTGTTGGTTTAATCGCATCTTCTATTTTTATGTCATCTACAAGCACGTTATATATAGATTTTTCGCCATGATTATTAATACTTAACCCACTTGTTGCATTCCCTTGTGGATCTATATCTATCAGCAAAACTTTTTTTCCTTTCTCAGCTACGCAAGCGCTTAAATTTATAGATGTAGTTGTTTTACCTACACCACCCTTTTGATTGGCTATTGCTATTACTTTCGGCATTTTGTTTTTCACCTCTTCCTAGCTATTATATTACAAAAAAGATAAAAAAGAAAGAGAAAAATACTATTTTCTCTTTTTTTATTATATTTTTTATCGAACAAAAAAGCCATATGATCTCATTATGCTATTTAACTGATATACACCTCCGGCTCTTTCAAAAGCAGAATACAAAATTATATCATTTTCTCTTATGTAAGTATAAAAACCTCCGGATGTTTTCGTTAATCCATAATTCTTATACAGTTTAAAGAGTCTTTCTTTAATCACTTTGTTATTTTCTTCTACTGCCTTTCTTAATCTTCTTGCTTCGATTTCCTGTTTGTGATCTAATCCATGTTTACAATTAATTTTCTTCAATAGCCCTTCCTCCTAAAAGTTTATTAGTATTTTATTTTTTGCCTTGGTTTTCTACAACCGTTATGTGGTATTGGAGTTGCATCTTTAATCGCTATTATATTTATGCCTTTTTCTAGAAGTTTTTGTATAATTTGATGTATATATTTTCTATTATACCCTTTAGCTATAATAAAAAAATTGTTTAAATTATTTTTTCTTATAACCTGTTCTTCCATCTCATCAACATAATATTCAAGCGACTCTATATTGTTTTTGTTTATCACAACAGTGTAAAAAACATTACTGTTTAAACCTTTTAATGTAATCATAATATTTTGTCTGCTTCCATAAATATATATTTTAGGATATTCTTCTTTCATTCTCTTCCCTCCTTAATTATAATTTAGATTCACATTTTTCCTAATATATATTATATCATATTTTTTTAAAATGTCAAAAAAGCCCACATTGAAATGCATCCTTTAGAGTAGATATTAAATAAAAAACTAGTTTTGCAGCTAAAAATGCGAAGAATATTTATTTCTTCGCATTTTTTAATCGTGTTGTATTATAAAATTCTATCCATTCTTCTACTAAATCTATATATT
>JAZSQI010000027.1:0-16811 GCA_045537895.1 Clostridia bacterium | reverse complement strand
AATGCAAAGTGAAATAAATGTAGAAGACTTATTTAATAATAAAAAAGAAGAAAGCAATAAAGAAATAAAAGTAGAAAAAAAAGAAATAGTAAAATTTAAAAAAGAATCATTTTTCAGAAAAATTTTAAGTAAGTTTATAAGTATTTTCAAAATACAAATTTAAATAAAAACACTAATACCAAATCAAAACAAAGAGAAAAAATAAAGTAGTTTTTGAATGAACTACTTTATTTTTTTACAGTTATTTGATATAGCTGTTTCTTTTTATTGTTATGTTAAAAAATTTAATAAATTTTATAAAAATGACAACATTTTATAGATATTTTGTAAAAAAAGCAACATTTTATAAAAAAATTGGATTCTTATTAGTAGAGGGGTAAATAAGATAACAGTCAGGAGGTGTAAAAGTAAGTGTATATTTTTAAATAGAGGACAAGCTCTATTAGTTTCGTTATGTTTAAATATCGTTAGCAAAAAATTGCAGGAGGTGAGTTATATAGAAGAAAAGATATTGAAAATGTATTTTGTAGATAAAATGAGGCAGGTAGAAATTGCTAGATTATTAAATATATCTAAATACAAAGTTTGTAGAATGGTTACAAAAGATTCAAGATATGCTGAAGAGAAAAATGCAAGAAAAGAAATTAATAGAAAAAAGCATATTGAAAGAACTAAGGAATATATTAAGAAAAAAAGAAAACGAGAGTCTGAACTTGCTAAAGTTAAAAGGGATCATATTTTAGCAGTTATGGAATTATCAGATAAGAATAAGGTAGTAAGTAATAGAGCATTTAGGAATTTGAATCCATCTATATACAGATATGATGTGAAAAGTAAAAGCTTTATACTTAAAAGAAATGTTATCACAGGTATAGATGTACCAAAAAGGGTAAAGTGGTAATTGTTTGAATAAATATATTGTTATGACATATATTTTACTGGGAGAAAGATGAATATATTAATAGATAAGAACGGAAATGAGTATATAAATAACTTGGCATATATAAAAGCATTATGTATTAATGAATATATAAATAATATGAATGCCACGTTAAAAGAAAAGGAAAAAATAAAAAAAGAAGTTTTATGCTATTTAAAAGATAATAGTTAAATAGATGGCATAAGACTTGAAATAAAAGAGTAAGAGAGTTAACATGACACACAAAGGTGGTGACGTAATATGAAAGAAAAGTTAAGAATAGCTATTTATTCTAGAAAATCAAAATTTTCTGAAAAAGGTGAATCGATAGGTAATCAAGTAGAACTCTGCAAAGAATATATTTCATTACATTACTTGTCAAGTGAGTATGATGTTGAAATGGATATATATGAAGATGAAGGATGGTCAGGTGGAACGTTAGAAAGACCACAGTTTCAAGAATTTATGAAAGTAGAACAATCTAATCCATACAACATATTAATTTGTTATAGGCTAGATAGAATTAGTAGGAATATAGCTGATTTTACAAATTTAATAACGGAGTTATCAAAACTTGACACAAGCTTTATTTCTATAAAAGAAAAATTTGATACTAAAACACCAATGGGAAGAGCTATGATGTTTATAGCTTCTGTATTTGCACAATTAGAAAGAGAAGTAATTGCAGAAAGAATTAGAGATAACATGTTAGAACTTTCTAAAACTGGTAGATGGCTTGGCGGTGATGCACCTACAGGATATGGCTCTGAAAAATACGAGCTTGTAAAAGTTTGTGAAAAAACAGCAAATAATATATTAGAAACAAAAACAAGAAAAGCTTGTAAATTAGTAACTAATGAAGATGAGAAAGATATAGTAATTACTATATTTAAAAAATATATGGAATTAAAATCTCTATCACAGGTAGAAGTATATTTATTAAAAAATAGTATTAAAAGTAGACACGGAAAGGATTTTTGTATTCCTACAATAAGGCAGATACTAACAAATCCTGTTTATGTTAAAAATGATAAAGAGACTTTAAATTATTATAATCAAAAAGGTATAACTATCTATGCAGAAGATGATAGAAATAATTTTGATGGAAAATATGGATTAATTTCATATAACAAAATGGATGGTGTTAAGAAAAGACCTATGGACGAATGGGTAATTGCAGTAGGACTGCACAAAGGATTTATAGATGGTAAGGATTGGGTAAAAGTTCAAGAATTATTGGAGAAAAATAGTGATAAAAGATATAGAGCAACAACACGTAGTAAAAATAATGCAGTGTTTTCTGGAATACTGAAATGTAAATGTTGTGGCAGTTATATGAGACCAAAAAGTGGAACAAGCAAAGATGCAAATGGAAAAACTAAATATTACTATTCCTGTGTTAACAAAGAAAAATCTAGAGGTCATAATTGTAATTCTAGAAATGTATATGGTAATGAGCTAGATAATAATATAATAGAAGAAATTAAAAAGATATTTGTACCTAATTCTGAGGTATATAAAGAATTAAAGAAAATGCAGTTTAGTAAAAATGATAGTAGTGTTGATGAAATTAATATCTTAGAAAAGAAGTTAAATAAAAATAATGAAGAAACAAAAGCTGTAATAGATAAAATGAAATACATTGATTCAAGTCTTATGGATGTTATAAATAGCGAATTAAAAAGATTAAAGGAGGAAGAAAATAAATTAACTTCTCAGATAGAAGAGCTTAAAAAGAAAAGTATTAAAGAGAATAACGCAATAAGTGCTGAAGCAAAAACATCAAAGTTTATATTAGATATTATAGATAATGCACTTGATGAATTTAATAACTTTGATTTAAAGTATAAAAAAGATTTACTGAATATATTTATTGAAAGTGCAGTAGGAGAGGGGGATACTGTAGAGATAAAATTATTAAATACGAAGATTGATGAGAGTAAGAAAAAAGGCTTTTATGCTACCTATTTAGGTGAGCATAAAAAAATGACTGATTCGTTGTCATCAGATAATAGGTGCAGATGCGCCAATATATGATTTAAAATTGATGGGGCCGGATGAAATTAATAAAGTGATAAAGTTGCAAGAAGACCATACTAGAATAAAAGTTAATAGATGTTATTCTAATTTAAGTTCTAGATTTAATATTAGAGACTTTTCTAGTAGCTATCAATTTCATAAACAATTCCAAAAAACTGGAAGATTAGAAACATACCAGAGAGAAAGTATATATAAAAAGCCAGGCGTTATTATGCATTTAGATGGTGATAGAGATTATGCAGTCAAATGCAAAGAAACATATAAGAAAATGGGACTAGTAGCACATGCATATTACGTAAAAGAAGTAGAACAACCCAAATATGTGTACAATCTGCTTTCTAAAATAAGACCCAACATACTTGTTATGACAGGACATGATGCATTTATACGAAAAAGGAATGATATATATAATATTGATAACTATAAAAACTCAAGATACTTTGTAGAGGCAGTGCTTGAAGCTAGAAGATATGAGCACAATTTAGATAATCTTGTTATATTTGCAGGAGCGTGTCAATCATATTATGAAGCTATACTTAGTGCAGGTGCAAATTTTGCAAGTGCACCAAAAAGAGTACTTATTGATATGTTAGACCCTATTATAGTTGCAGAATCAGTAGCATATACACCAGTTGATAAGTTTGTGCCTCTTGCAGGTATAATTTCAAATACGAGAGAAGGGTTAAAAGGGATCGGTGGTGTGCAAACACGAGGACAATATAGAGAGGGAATGCCAGGACTATAATGTAGCTGGCGTTTTTTATGTTTTATATAAGTTGACATAAAGTTTGAAAAGTGGTATAATGTTATTTGGCAATAATATATTTGCTAATCTTAAATTTAAGAAAGGAGCCAAAAAAATTAATTAATTTAGAGGAGGTAATAAGGTCAAAAAACACAAAATCCAATAACTTTACAAACTACAAAATTTAAAGGAGTAATAACGTGGCTAAGAGAACATCAACACAAATTGAAAAAGACTACAAAAAAATAAAAAAACTGGCAGCAGAAGCAACAAATTTTAAAGAGATTCAGGAACAAACAGGATTGTCATTTGCTGAAATTTTAGTAAGCTTGAAAAATCATCCTCGTGTGCATGAAAATATAAAAAAACAGTTGGAAGAGAATCGTGCTAAGAAATCAGGAAGAGGAAAAGCTATTAACAATATGTGCAATGAAAAGAATATTGTTATAGATGCCTCTATAATGTCTACTCCTGATATAGCTGAAATTTTGAAAGCACAAAAAGGAAAAATTATTCTTACAAGTGTTACAGTAAAAGAGCTTGCCCAAATGCAGCATTTTAAAGATAAGGATGCAATGAATGCAAGACACATTTTGTTAATGGCAGCAGAAGACGATGATAAATTCGTACACGAGCTTATTAACGAAAATTTAGCAACGCAAGATGAATGTATTTTAGATTATTGTGTAAAAAACAAAGAGGAAGTAGTATTATATACATCCGACAAAGAAATGTACAATTTTGCTAAAATATATGGCATTGAAGCTAAGTTTTTTAAAGCACCTGTTCAAAAAAGGGAAACAGGATGCATTACTTTTTACGGTCTGGAGCGAATTGGAAGTGAATTAATTATTGATCTTGATTTTGTAAATAGTAAAAGAAAGATGATAAGAGTAATATCAGGAGAAAATCAATATGACGAGGGAATAGTGAAGTTAAAGATAGGTGATGAAATTCTTCTTGCTTCAAAAAGAAATGAAGGACATGTAGCTTTTGCACATTATAGAATTACTTCTTTGTGGAAGGAACAAAATGCAATATTAATTTTCTCTAAAAGACTACATGATGTGAACAAGCTTAATTTTGATCATAAATACAAGAGTTTCTTAAGAGATTTTAACAGGAAAATGGCATAAGTAAAAACCAGGGATTATAATAATAGTCCCTGGTTTTACCTATTATAATATTGTAAAAAATATATAAATAGTGTAATATATTAATAATTTATGAAAGGATGAATGTTATGCTAGAGGCAAAAGGTGTATGTAAAAAATTTGCAGAAATAGTTGCAGTAGACGAGTTAGAGTTTAAGCTTGAAAGAGGAAAAATACTAGGACTTCTTGGCAAAAATGGCGCAGGTAAATCTACAATGTTTAGAATAATACTTGGAATACTTGAAGCAGATAAGGGAGAAGTACTGATTGATGGCAAAAAATATACAATAAAAGATAGTAGAAAAATTGGATTTCTTCCCGAAGAAGGAAGCTTGTCGCAAGAGCTTACCGTGTATGAACAATTATGCTTTTATGGAAATTTAAAAGGTATGTCAAATGATGAGGTACTTGAAAGATTAGAAAAATGGTTACTAAAATTTGATATTTTGGAGTACATGAATAGAAAAATAAAAGAACTAAGTAAGGGGAATAGACAAAGAATACAATTTATTGTTTCTATATTGCATAATCCTGAACTTATAATTTTAGATGAACCTTTTTCTGGATTAGACCCCTTAGGAGTAGAACTTTTTAAAGAAATATTACTTGAATTAAAAAAAGAAGGAAAAGCTATTATATTTTCTTCTCATAGAATGGAACATGTTGAGCTTTTCTGTGATGAGATTTTGCTAATTGATAAGGGGAAGGCACTATGTTATGGTCCTTTGGCTAAAATTAAAGAGGAATATCCTAAGAAAAAAATTGCATATCATATTAATGGAGAAAAACATGAAGAAATATTACCAGCTCATAAAGTTAATGAGTATATACAAAATATAAAGGACTACGATGTAGAGGTGGTGCCAATGACTTTAAATGATATATTTATAGATAAGGTAGGTGCTTCTTAATGATAAATAAAAATAGTATGAATATAGCCAAATTTAGCTTTATAAATGCTATGAAAAGCAAGGGTTTCATAATATATAATGCTATATTACTTCTTGCTATATTAGTAATAACCAATTTTACAACAGTAAAAGCTATCTTTAATAACTATAATATTTTTAAAGATACAGTATATAGTATAAAAGTTGTAGATGAAGAAGACTATTTGTATTCTAAGCTAGAAAAGCAGCTAAATGTTGAAAATGTGGAAAAAATAGACAAGATTTCAGAAGAGGAAGCAAGTAAAGAGGAAAATATTGAAAGAAATGAAATAATTGTAAAGGTATTATCGAAAGAAAGTGGAGAAAAATATTTACAAATAATTTCAAGAGAAGCTTTAGATGGAGAAATGTATAGCTTGATTTCTTCAGTGATGAAAAGTGTAAGAAATGATGAAATAGAGGCTAAGTATGGCATATCAGAAATAGATATTCAACAATATAATTCTGAAGTATATATAGAAAGAAAAATACTAGATACTGATAGTGTTATTAATGGGGATTATTATCTTATTAAGACGATAATGATAATGCTAATATATACTTTGATTGTATTTTCAACAAATGCAGTGGCCTCGCAAATTGCCAACGAAAAAACATCTAAAAGCGCAGAATATATATTTACCTCAGTATCTGCAAAAGACTATTTAAATGGAAAAGTAATAGGAGCTAATTTAAAAACGGTAGCAAACATTGCTTTAATAATATTATATTTGATTTTAGGAGTATTTATAAATAGTGTTTTGAATAAAGTGTTTGGTTTAGAGATAACATCAGCAGCTACTTCGGCTAGTCAAACTACAGGTTTGGTTTTAGGTGTTGATATTAAAGTTGTTAAGTATCTGCTACTGTCTTTTATATATATTTTACTTACATCTACATTGCTTTCATATGTTCAAGCAGGGACAACAGCAAAAGTTAAAAGTATAAATGAAATGGACAATTCTCAAACAATGACATTAATGATTATAATAATTGCATATGCAGTATCTATGGCAACATCAGAAATTAATAATATATTTACAAAGATAATTGCTAATATACCTATATTTTCAATGTTTTCTATGCCATCTAACTATATAAATGGTGTTGCAAGTATTTCAGAAGTTGGTATATCTTTAGTAATACTATTATTAGCCATAATAGTTGTTATGAGAATAATAGGAAGAAACTTTAAACGAGACATATTAGATTTGGGTGTAAGAAAAGAAGAAAAGAAAGATGAAAGTCTTAAAATTGCAGAAGAGCAAATTAAGAAGGTAAAAGAAACATCATTCAAACAGTTTATAACAGGAGTAGCTATAAGTATGCTAACCTTAATATTTATGCAGACAGTTCTTGGATTACTACTTAATTTTTTGCTTCCTAATATATCACCAAATCAGAATGTGATAGCTGTGTCAATAATATTCGCAGTATCGTTTGTATTACCAATATTAATACTTAAGGGCTATTCAGATGTATCTATAAAGGCTAATAATAACAAAGACAAAAAAAGCAATATTGTTTCATGGGTACTTATGGCTCTGCCTGTTATGTACATGACAACATTTTTTGTTCAGCTTTTAATGGACAAAATGAATATTAATCCAACTATGCTTGAGTCAGCTTTAATATTTGATAAAAGTATAATAGGTTATATATTATTCTTTGTTGAAATAGCAATACTTCCTGCTATATTAGAGGAATTATTATTTAGAAAGGTAATGCTAGATAGAGCAAAGAAATATGGAACAATATTTGCAATTGTATTTACCTCTATAATGTTTGGATTTATACATATGAATATACCACAGGCATTAAATGCTATTTTTATAGGGATAGTATTTTCATATATTACTATAAAAACAGGCACAATACTCCCTGCAATGATATTACATTTCATAAATAACGGTACACAGGCTCTTCTTATGATTAATGAAACTAATATAGTAGCTACCAATATTATAAACTACATATATTTTGGATTAATTATAATAGGCACTATACTGTTAGCTAGTAAATTTTTAAAGAGTAGGAAAGACTTTGTTATACAAAATGATAACAGGTTTAATATAAATATTAAAAATATTTTATCTAACTATTATATGATAATATTTATATTATTCTTTGTGGCTATTAGTATGATGTAAAAAAAGGAGTTCAAAATGAACTCCTTTAATATGCTTAATTATTTTACTTTTTTAGCCATATTAGCTATCTTTCTAGATGCAGTATTTCTTTTTAATACACCTTTTGACCATGCTTTATCAACTGCGCTAGATGCAGCAACATATAATTCTTGAACGTTTTTGTCTCCGTTTTCTACAGCTGCTTCAAAAGCTTTAACAGCTTCTCTATATTCTTTTTTTATTTTTCTGTTTTCTAAAGCTTTAGTATCATTTACTTTAACTCTTTTTTTAGCTGATTTAATGTTAGGCAATGTTTGCACCTCCTTAAGTAACCATAAGTAATTTTTTACAACCGATATTTTAACATATATTTTTTGTAAAATCAAGTAATATTACATAAATATTTACGATGAGGGGTAAATTTTATGTTTTTTTATAAAAATATTGATTTTTTATTTTGAGATGATATAATCTGTTTGAAGTAAAATTGTAAGGGCTAAAAAAATTTAATGCTAAAAAATAATTGGAGGTTTTTTAAATGAACAAAAGTAAGATTATTGTTATTGAAGGTACTGACGGAAGTGGAAAAGAGACACAAACAAAAAGACTTATGGAACATTTAAAAAATGAAGGACATAAGGTATTTACAACATCTTTTCCTAAATACGAAAGTGACTCATCAGCTCTTGTGAAAATGTATCTTAATGGGAAGATTGCAGAAAGTGCAAATGATGTAAGCGCTAAAGCAGCATCTGTATTTTATGCAGCAGACAGATATATTACTTACAAGAAAGAAATGGAAGGACTCTATGAATCTGGTGATTATGTTATGCTATTTGATAGATACAGTGGTTCTAACATAATTCATCAGGGTGCAAAGATAGTAGCTAGCTTAGAAAACAAGAAAATGGCAGAGATGGAACTTCAGAATTTTATAATGTGGCTATATAATTTCGAACACAGAGATTTGTGTATTCCTCAGCCAGATGTGGTTATCTATCTTAATGTCCCTGTAGAATACACAGAAAAATTAAGGGAAGGAAGAAAGAATAAATCTAATGGCGCAGAAAAACAGGATGTTCACGAATCAGACGGTTCACATTTAAGAAATGCAAGCAAAGCAGGTCTTATGGCTGCAGATATGTTAAAGTGGAACGTTGTGGAATGTGTAAAAGATGATAAGATGAGAACAATAGAAGATATAGCAGAAGAAGTATTTGAAATTGTAAAAAATAAAATATAATAAGCGAGAGGTAGTTAAATATGAATATTAAGTTACTTAGAACTAACGGAACTATTAATTTAAACTCTGAAGAATTTTTGGGTTTGTCAAAAGAAGAGCAGGGGAAAAGGGTAGTAGATGATTTGCTAACATTTGATGCTCATTTACTTGGTAAATGCTATACACCAAATACGTATGCTGAAATTATTCAGGAACCAGATAAAACTACTAATGGTAGAAAGAAATTTTGTTTAGAAAAACAACATCATAGTGGTTTTGAACACTCAGTGCTAACATTTGAAATGGACAAGGTTCCTAAGATAATATTTATGCTTCTTAATAACGAAAATCTTTACGTAACATCGGAACAAAGCGCTAGATATACAAGTTTTGAAAATGCTGCTGAAACTGCTAGAGAACGAGAACTCTATATTAAGTGGCAAGGCATATTTGAAAAATGTATTAAAGAAGAATATGACTTTTTTACAGATAAGGAAGTAACAAAACTTGCTCAAGAAAATGCAAGATATATGATATCTGTATTTGTCCCAAGTTCTATGATGCATACGGTAAATTTGAGACAGTTAAATTATGAGATTCGCTATTTTGAGAATTTCCTAAAAGGGGATTGGGTAAGAAATAAGACAGAGGAAGATTTTCTTAAAAAGATAACTCCTCCACTTCAAGAATTCTTAAAAGAAATTTCGTATTACAGAGTTGAAGGCTTAGAGCCTAAAGAAATATGTGAGTTATCTTTCTTTAAGCCAATACTTGATATAGATAATATATATTCAGATGTTTATGCGTTTACCTATTATTTGAGTTTTGCTGCTCATGCACAAAATCATAGGCACAGAACAATAAGATACAGGGCAGAACTTCTAGAAGAACCAGTATATTACATTCCCAGAATTATAAAAGGAACAATGTATGCTTCTGAGTGGTTAAATGATATAAATTCAGTAAAAGATGTTTTCCCTCAAGGTATGGAAATAAAAGTAAGGGAACAAGGAAATGTTGAAGAATTTATACTCAAATGTTATGAAAGACTTTGCGGTAAAGCGCAACTCGAGATAATGGAAGTTACTGCAAATAATTTAGATGGATATATACATGGTTCGGATGGAGATGTATATCACAAACTTTTAAAAACGACAGATCCTTGTAATGCGAGATGTAAGTTTAAAGGATACAAATGTAAGGATGCTTGCAAATTTGGAAGCAAACAGGGAGAAAGATTAATCTAAGATAAAAATAAAAGAGATGCTTTAAAGTGAAACAAAAGCATCTCTTTTCTTGTCGTATGTATTCTGTTTAAAACATACTCTTTGGTTCAATCTATTTAGATTAGTTTACGCAAAGAAAATCAAAAGAAGAACATTTAACAAGGGCGGTTAAATATATTTGTGGGAAAGGAAAAAGTCCACAAACGTCCTTCTTACGGTTAGATAGTATACCTAATTTTAGACAAAATCAACTACATTTGTGTTAAATGTATGTTACATAAATGTTACAAAGTTTGAAAAAATACTATTTTTTATGGCAAAAACACTTGATTTTTACGTCAACATAGTTTATAATATGAGTATTGATTTGCGTTGAAGTGGGATGTGGCTATCCTTTGAGATAGGGAACTCCTATGGAGCATGTCTGATTTAAAATCGGGCGGCAAGTATATAATTTGTATTTGCCAAATTTAAAACTAGTTTTTTGATTTGGCTTATTTTACGGATTAATGATGAAACACGTGGGGTAGTGTAAAACTTGCGAGTCCTTGAAATTATAGTAAAGGAGAGATAAAAATGGCAAAAACAAATGTATCTAAAATGAGAATAAGATTAAAAGCTTATGATCACGTAGTGCTAGAGCAAACAGCATCTAAGATAGTTGAAGTGGCTAAAAATTCTGGAGCAGCAGTTTCTGGTCCTATACCACTACCAACTAAAAAGGAAATCATAACAATCTTACGTAGTCCTCATAAACACAAAGATTCAAGAGAACAATTTGAAATGAGAACTCATAAAAGAGTTATTGATGTTGTAGCACCAAATCAAGCAACAGTTGATGCTTTGATGGCAATCGATATGCCAGCTGGTGTTGAAATCGAAGTTAAACTTTAATAATATTTAGTAGTCATCCTGAAATCTTATTCAGGCAAGTGAGAAACCCTATACTAAATATGGCTAAAAAGAATAACTAAAAAGTTTAAAATTTAAAAAGGGAGGATTTAAAATGAAAGAAGTTTACGGTAAAAAAATTGGAATGACTCAAATATTTTCTGAAGACGGAATAGCTGTTCCAGTAACTGTTATTGAAGTAGAACCTATGACAGTAGTTGCTAAAAAGACTGTTGAAAAAGAAGGCTATAACGCAATAGTAGTTAGCTTCGGTGAAATAAAAGAGAAAAATGTAAACAAACCACAAAAAGGAATATTCGCAAAAGCAGGTGTTCCAGTAAAAAGAAATCTAAAAGAAATTAAAGTGGACAATGTTGATGAATACGAAATTGGATCTGAAATAAACCTAACAGTATTTGAAGATGGTGATTCAGTAGATGTTAGAGGTGTTTCAAAGGGTAAAGGATTCCAAGGAAATATTAAAAGGCATGGACAACACAGAGGACCTTCATCACATGGTTCTAACTATCATAGAAGACCAGGTTCTATGGGAGCTACTTCTACTCCAGGTAGAGTATTTAAAGGGAAGAAACTTCCAGGACATATGGGAAGCGTAAACAGAGCAGTACTTAACTTAAAAGTAGTTAAAGTAGACGCTGACAAGAGAGCAATTTTAGTAAAAGGTTCAATACCAGGAGCTAAAGGTGCAACAGTAAATATCAAGAAAAGTGTAAAATCAAACTAATAGAGAGGAGGAAATATAATGCTAAAAACAGATGTATTAGATATGAAGGGTAAAAAAGTATCAGATATCGAACTTAATGAAGCAGTTTTTGGTGTAGAAGTAAATGAAGTTGCAGTTCATGAAGCATTAGTTAACTTCTTAGCTAATCAAAGACAAGGAACTCAAAGCACAAAAACAAGAGCTGAAGTTCGTGGTGGTGGTAAAAAACCATGGAGACAAAAAGGAACTGGTAGAGCAAGACAAGGAAGTATAAGAGCTCCACAATGGATAAAAGGTGGTATAGCACTTGGACCAAAACCAAGATCATACAGATATACTATTCCTAAGAAAGTAAGAACACTTGCAATAAAATCTGTTCTTACATCAAAATTATCAGAAGGTAATTTAGTAGTAGTAGATAAAATAGAATTAAAAGAAATTAAAACAGCAGCTATGGCTAAAGCACTTAAAGCTTTAAAAGCAGAAAAAGCTTTAGTAATGTTAAATGAAAAGAACTTAAATGTTCAAGCATCTAGCAGAAACATAGAAAACGTTAAAACTACTTTAGTAAATACAATAAATGTTTATGATTTATTAAAATACGAAAAATTAGTTATAGACGTTCAAGCTGTTAAGAGCCTAGAGGAGGTGTACGCATAAGATGAAATTCGCAGAAGATATAATCGTAAAGCCAATCATAACTGAAAAAAGTTATGCAGCAATGGCAGAAGGTAAATATACTTTCGAAGTAGCTTTAGATGCTACTAAATTAGAAATAAAAGATGCAGTTGAAAAATTATTTTCTGTTAAAGTATTAAAAGTTAACACTCTTAGATACGATGGAAAAATGAAAAGAGTTGGAGCACACCTAGGAAAAACAAAAGCTTGGAAAAAAGCAATCGTACAAATCGATACTAACCCATCTGAAGAAAAATATATGACTAAAGGTGGAAAAGTTGTATCAACAAACAAAAAATACAAAACAGAAATAGAAGAAATAAGCTCAGCATTTGCTAAGTAATATATAAACAAAGGAGATAGTGATAATATGTTAAGTAAATTATTAAATCAAAAAGTTAGAGTGATATTAATGACTGCCGGTAGCGTAGGAGCTTCTCCATCATATGACGGTGTTGTAACTAATATCGATGATAACTTTGTAGAATTAGATAATGAAAGAATAATTGCTATTAAATATATTACTAGTATAAAAATAATGTAGTTAGATTGAAATAATAAATGATAATAAGGAGGAAATCAAAGTGGGAATAAAATCATTTAAACCAGTTACTCCATCTAGAAGACAAATGACAGTTTTAACTTATGATGAAATAACAAAACACGAACCAGAAAAAGCTTTACTTGCAAAAGTTAAGAAAAATGCTGGTAGAAACTCATCAGGAAGAATAACTGTTAGACATCAAGGTGGCGGTGCTAGAAGAAAATATAGAATAATTGATTTTAAAAGAAACAAAGTTGATATGGAAGCAACTGTAATTGGTATCGAATATGATCCAAACAGAAGTGCAAATATTGCTTTAATAGAATATGAAGATAAAACAAGAGCATACATAATTGCTCCAATTGGTTTAACAGATGGTGACAAAGTTATATCTGCAGAAACAGCTGATATAAAACCAGGTAACTGTATGCCAATAAAATCAATCCCTGTTGGTACAATGATACACAACATTGAAATGCACAAAGGTAAAGGTGCACAATTAGTAAGAAGTGCAGGAAACGCAGCACAACTTATGGCTAAAGAAGGTAAATATGCACATGTTAGAATGCCTTCTGGAGAAATGAGATTAATACCTGTAGATTGCAAAGCTACAATAGGTACAGTTGGAAACACTGACCATTCAAACGTTGTAATCGGTAAAGCAGGAAGAACAAGACATATGGGAGTAAGACCTACTGTAAGAGGTAGCGTAATGAACCCTTGTGATCACCCTCATGGTGGTGGTGAAGGTAGAGCTCCAGTTGGAAGACCAGGACCAGTTACTCCTTGGGGTAAACCAGCACTTGGATACAAAACTCGTAAGAAAAATCACAGAACTGATAAATATATCGTTAAGAGAAGAAATAGTAAATAATAGATTGGGAGGTAAAGTCTATGTCAAGATCGCTTAAAAAAGGACCTTATGTTGACGCTAAGTTACTTGCAAGAATCGAAAAAATGAACGAAGAAGATAAAAAAGTAGCTTTAAAAACTTGGTCAAGATCTTCTACAATTTATCCTCAAATGATTGGTCACACAATCGCAGTACATGATGGAAGAAAACACGTTCCAGTATATGTAACAGAGGAAATGGTAGGACACAAATTAGGAGAATTTGCTCCAACAAGACTATTCAGAGGTCATGCAGGAGATAAGAAAAGCAAATTAAAGAAATAAGAATTAAGTAAGGAGGAAACCTTAAATGGAAGCAAGAGCAGAACTTAAATATGCTAGAATAAGTAGCAGAAAAGTTAAAATTGTTATTGACCTTATAAAAGGTAAACCTGCTAAGGAAGCAGTAGCAATATTAAAATACACTAATAAGGCAGCAGCTCCAATAGTAGGAAAATTATTAAAATCAGCTATTGCAAATGCAACTAACAACCATAACATGGATGAAACTAAATTATATGTTGCAGAAGCATATGCTAATCAAGGACCTACATTAAAGAGAATACAACCAAGAGCTCAAGGTAGAGCATATCAAATTAGAAAAAGAACTAGCCATATAACAATCGTAGTAAAAGAGGCTAACTAATAAAAAGGAGGAAACTATTTATGGGTCAAAAAGTAAGTCCACATGGTTTAAGAGTTGGAATTATAAAAGATTGGTCTTCTAAATGGTATGCAAACAAACAAGACTTTGCAGACGCATTAGTAGAAGATAACCAAATCAGAGTTTACTTAAAGAAACTTTTAAAACCAGCTGGAATATCTAAAATAGATATTGAAAGAAAAAACAAAGATGTAAAAGTTAATCTTTATGCTGCAAAACCTGGTATGATAATTGGAAAAGGCGGAGCAGCTATAGAAGAATTAAAAGCTAAATTAGACAAAAAAACAGGTAAAAATGTAGCATTAAATATAGTAGAAATCAAAAATGTTGATATGGATGCTACTCTTGTTGCAGAAAACATTGCAGCTCAACTTGAAAAGAGAATATCTTTCAGAAGAGCAATGAAACAAGCTATGTCAAGAACAATGAAAGCAGGAGCTTTAGGTATTAAAACTCAAGTTTCAGGAAGACTTGGCGGAGCAGAAATTGCAAGAAGTGAACACTATAGTGAGGGAACAATTCCTCTACAAACTTTAAGAGCTGATATCGATTATGGATTTGCAGAAGCAAAAACAACATATGGAATAATCGGTGTTAAAGTTTGGATATACAAAGGTGAAGTTTTACCTGCTAAAAAAGAAGTAAAAGGAGGTAAATAATCATGTTATCACCAAAAAGAGTAAAACATAGAAAAGTTCAAAAAGGAATTGGAAAAGGAAAAGCTCATAAGGGAACAACATTAACATATGGAGATTTTGGTATTCAAGCTTTAGAACCAGCATGGATCACTGCTAACCAAATCGAATCTGCCAGAATAACACTTTCAAGATATACTAAAAAAGTTGGTAAAACATATATTAAAATATTCCCAGATAAGCCAATAACTAAAAAGGCTGCAGAGACTCGTATGGGATCTGGTAAAGGTAACCCAGAATACTTCGTAGCACCAGTTAAAGCTGGAAGAATAATGTTCGAAGTTGCAGGACTTCCAGAAGCAGATGCTAGAGAAGCTCTAAGAAAAGCTATTCACAAACTTCCAATTAGATGTAAAATCGTATCTAAAGAAGACGTGGGAGGTATAGCTCATGAATAAGAAAATGGAAAAGTTCAACAAAATGAACAAAGAAGAATTACAAAAAGAATTAAAAGAATTAAAACAAGAATTGTTTAAATTAAGATTTGGTCTTGCAATGAACGGATTAGATAATCCTAACAAAATAAAAGAAACAAAAAGAAACATCGCAAGAGTAAACACAGCTTTAACAGCTCTTGAAATGGGAAATAAAGAGTAAGGAGGTAAGTTTAGTGGAAAGAAATGCTAGAAAAACAAAAATTGGTAAAGTAGTATCAGATAAAATGGATAAGACAATAGTTGTTAGAATCGACACTAAGTTTAAACATCCGCTTTATAACAAAATTCAAAACAAAACTTTAAAAGTTAAGGCTCATGATGAAAATAACGAATGTGGAATTGGTGACACAGTAGAAGTAATGGAAACAAGACCACTAAGTAAAGATAAGAGATATAGACTTGTAAGAATAGTAGAAAAGGCTAAGTAATAGTGAAAAGGAGGTAAAACCTATGATACAACAACAATCATTATTAAAGGTTGCTGATAACACTGGAGCAAAAGAGTTAATGTGTATTAGAGTTTTAGGTGGACACCACAGAAAATGGGGTAACATCGGAGATGTAATCGTAGCTTCTGTAAAACAAGCAACACCAGGTGGCGTTGTAAACAAAGGCGACGTAGTAAAAGCAGTAATAGTAAGATCTAAAACAGGACTTAAACGTGCTGATGGTTCTTACATAAAATTTGATGAAAATGCAGCTGTTATCATAAAAGATGACAAGACTCCAAAAGGAACTCGTATCTTTGGACCAGTTGCAAGAGAGCTTAGAGATAAAGATTATATGAAAATTATATCTCTAGCACCTGAAGTACTTTAGGAGGTAAAGCACAATGGTTAAAAATATTAAAAACGAAGCTAAAATCAAACTAAATGTTGACGATACTGTTATCGTAAACACTGGTGTAGATAAAGGCAAAAAAG
>JAZSQI010000048.1:0-19409 GCA_045537895.1 Clostridia bacterium | reverse complement strand
ATGAAAAATATACTAGATAAAATAAAAAGAAAAATAATATATGTATTACTAATTACAATAGTTTTAGTTTGCATATATAATAGCTTTCTTAATAATTACATATATTTTTTTAATGTTGGACAAGGTGAGATGGCAGTTATAAAAAATAATGAAACTGTAATAATGGTTGATTCAGGTTCAATAACAAATGATACAGTATATATTTTTGAGTCATATGCAAATAAAGAAAATATACAAAAAATAGATATTTTAGTTATATCTCATTTTCATAGTGACCATATAAATGGAATACTAGAAATAGCAAAAATATGTGATATTAATTATTTAATATATGCATATCCGTATGACTTTGCCTCAGAAGAATATTTAAAAATAATGGGAGGTTTAGAAGAAGAAAATATAAAACATATAATAGTAAAAGCAGGAGATAATATTAGCATAAATGGTACTAATATTAACATTTTATCACCTGAAATAAAATATTTAAAAGTAAGTGGTAAAATAGATGAAAACGAAAACGTAAATTCTTTAGCTTTAAATATATCAGTTAATAACAAAAACTATTTATTTATGGGAGATACAACAAAAGAAGCTGAAGAGAAGATAATAGAAAATTTGAAAAAGCAAAATATAAAAGAAATAGAAATTTTAAAGGTAGGACACCACGGTTCCAAAACTTCTACAAGTGAAAAATTTATACAAAGTATACTTCCAAATTATTCAGTTATATCTTGTAAAAATAAAGTATATAATCATCCGAGTAAAGAAACTATAAATACGTTAAATAAATATAGGATAAAAACATATATAACTGAAAAAGTAGGAGGAATAAAATATAATATTTAAATTGTAGAAAAATGGAAATTGTGAATATTTCACCAAACATTTACAAACAATATGTCTGTAAATAAAGGTAAGGTGTTAATTTATGGATGATAGAAATAAATTGTATCAATTGTTTGTGATAGTTTTTATGTTAGTACTTTTGACTGGGGGAATCTTAATAGGAATAGCATTTTCAAAAAGTGATGAGGTAGAAATTAGTAAAGAATTAATAGAAGAAGTGGTAGAAGAGGTAAAAAGTGAAGAAGTTATAGTATATGAAGATGAATATAAAGAAAAAATACAAGATGTTGAAATAGTATATGTAGATATATATAATGACTGTAACCATGCATCAGAACGTAGAAGCAATGAATATGGGATTAATATTAATGAGGTTAAGCAAAGAGAACTAGATAAAATAGAAAAACAGCAAAGTGGCTATAAACTAACAAAAGATAGTGATGGAATATTAATGTTTGAAAAAATTCATGACTGTAAATGTGAAAATCATTACATGCTCAAATTAGAGAACGATATAGTAGTAATTTTTAGATATAGTCAAACGGGAGAATATGAGAAATATCAAGAAACAGATATACATAAAGATATAATAAGACCAGACTTGTTATTTAGATTAGAAGATGGTATAGAGGCAGAAACAGTTGAAGAACTATATATGTTTTTAGAAGAATTAGAAAGTTAAGTATATAAAAAATATGTTGGTTTAAATAGCTAGCATATTTTTTCTTTTTACTTACTTTTCGTTGATTTTTGTAAGTATATATAATATAATAAATAGCAGAAATTAAATACTTTGGGGGAAAAAATGAAAGAGTTAGATTTAAGAAATAAATATATAGAATTTTTTGAAAGTAAAGGACATGTAAAAATACCATCTGCACCAGTAGTGCCAGAAAATGATCCATCTGTATTATTTAATACAGCTGGTATGCAACCTTTAGTACCATATTTAAAGGGCCAACCACATCCATATGGAAAAAGACTTTGTGATTACCAAAAATGTGTAAGAACAAATGACTTAGATAGCGTTGGAGATACAACTCATCATACTTTCTTTGAAATGCTTGGAAACTGGTCTTTAGGGGATTATTTTAAGAAAGAGTCAGTAGCATATAGTTTTGAGTTTTTAACAAAAGTTTTAGAAATACCAGTAGAACGCTTAGCTGTTACTGTTTTTAGAGGAAACGATTTAGTAGAACCAGATAATGAAACTGCAAATTATTGGAGAGAATTAGGAATCCCAGATAGCAGAATTAGATTTATGGGCGAAGAAGATAACTGGTGGCCTAATATGGAGCTAGCTGGACTATGTGGCCCTGACACAGAAATTTTCTATTTTAGAAGTGAAGATGAAGTGCCAGAAGAATTCGATCCAGAAGATGAGAGATGGGTAGAAATTTGGAATAATGTATTTATGCAATATATGCATGAAGAAGATGGCTCGTTTACTGAACTTCCAAGTAAAAACGTTGATACTGGAATGGGAATGGAAAGAGTTACAGCAATCTTAGAAGGGGTTAATGACAACTATGAATCTTCTATTTGGAAAGACGTAATTGCTAAAATAGAAGAAATCTCTGGTCTTGATTACAATGGAAATGAAAAAGCAATGAGAATTATAGCTGACCATTTAAGATGTGCAATATTTATTTCAGCTGATCCAGCAGGAATAAGACCATCAAATACTGACCAAGGCTATATCTTAAGAAGATTAATCAGAAGAGTAATTAGATATGCTAAAAAATTAAATATAGATATTAATAGCAATTGGGAAGAAGAAATAGCAAAAGTTATAATATCAAAATATGAAGACTATTATTCTGAAATAAAAGAAAATAAAGAGCTTGTAATTGAAGTTTTAAGAAACGAAAAAATCAAATTTAATAAAACACTAGAAATAGGTCTTAAAGAATTTTCAAAAATAACTGAAAATTTAAAAAGACAAAACATATTAAAATTAAATGGAAAAACTATATTTAGATTATACGATACATTTGGCTTTCCACCTGAAATAACTGAAGAACTTGCAAAAGAAGCAGAGTTTGAATGCGATATGGAAGGATTTAAAAAATTCTTCGAAGAACATCAAGCAAAATCTAGAGCAGGAGCAGAGCAAAAATTTAAAGGTGGACTAGCTGATAACTCAGAGCAAACTATAAAATACCATACTGCAACACATCTTTTAAATGCAGCTTTAAAAGTAGTTGTAAATGAAGATGTTCATCAGAAAGGTTCGAACATTACTGCTGATAGGATGAGATTTGATTTTTCTTGTGATCATAAATTATCTGATGAAGAGAAAAAACAAGTAGAAGAGCTAGTAAATAAATGGATAGAAGAAGCAATAGATGTTAATGTATGTGAAATGAAAAAAGAAGATGCAATTAAATCAGGTGCTGAATGTATGTTTATAGAAAAATATCCTGATGTAGTAACAGTTTATACTATAGGTAATGTATCTAAAGAATTATGTGGTGGACCACACGTTAAAAACACTAAAGAATTAGGACATTTCAAGATAAAGAAAGAAGAAGCTAGCTCTGCAGGAGTTAGAAGAATTAAAGCTATATTAGAATAGTGGAGGTAAAATTATGGATTGTTTATTTTGTAAAATAGCAGGAAAAGAAATACCATCTCATAAGGTATATGAAGATGAAAATGTGTATGCTTTTAAAGATATACATCCTGTAGCACCAGTTCATATAATTGTTATACCTAAAATTCACATAGAAAGTGTAAATGAAATAAATAGTACAAATAGTAAAGCTGTACAAAAAATTTTTGAAGTTATACCTAAAATTGCTAAGATAGCTATGGTAGATAAAAATGGGTATAGAGTAATAACTAATATTGGTGAAAATGGCGGACAAACAGTTAAACATTTACATTTCCATATAATAGGTGGAAAAAAATTAGGAGATAAATTAGTATAGATGATTAGGTTAGTTATTGTAAATCCTTATTCTGGAAACAGAAGAGGTATAAAATATGCTAAAACAATAGAAAAAGTTTTTACTGATTTGAAAAAGGAATATGATATTGTAGAAGATAATATTTTTATTGAATATACTGAATATAACGGGCATGCTACAGAAATTGTATTAGATTATGAAATAAAATTTAAAGATGAAAATATTGTAGTATATGTAGTAGGTGGAGATGGAACATTATCTGAAGTTGCTAAAGCCATTAATGGCAAAGAAAATATATCTATGGTTGCTATTCCAAAAGGAACGGGTAATGATTTTGCACGAGCTGTTAATTCATATAGAAGTATAAGAAAAATAATTAAAACTAGTATTATGAATAAGCCTGAGAATGTAGATAGCATATTGGTAAATAAAAAAGTTGCAATAAATATGATAAATACAGGTTTGGACGCTGCAATTGCTGCTAATTTAGACAAGTTTAGAAAAATACCACTTATATCTGGTAAATTTAAATATAAACTAGCAATATTTTATACAGTATTTTTACCGAAAATATACAATTTAAAAATCAGAATAGATAATGAGGTTATGAAAGGTAAGTATACTTTAGTAGCCATTGGTAATAATAAATATTGTGGTGGTGGAATTAATATTGTTCCTGAAGCCAAAATAGATGATGGAAAATTAGATATCTGCATAGTTAAAAATGTAAATTTAATAGAAAAGATGATGTATCTTCCTAAAATAATGAAGGGGAAACATGTTCATCTTGAAGTAGTTAAAATATGCACAGGAAAAAATATATCAGTATCATCTAATAAAAAAATACCGGTAAGTATTGATGGTGAACTTACATTTATTAAAGGATTTAGAGCAAAAGTATCAGAAAAAACACTATCTGTTATAAAAACACTTGACAAATAGGGTAAAATTAGTTAAAATATTTAGTGCGTGGTGGATATAGCTCAGTTGGTTAGAGCGCTGGTTTGTGGCACCAGAGGTCATGGGTTCAACTCCCATTATCCACCCCACAAAAACATATTGGGATGTAGCCAAGCGGTAAGGCACCACACTTTGACTGTGGCATTCGTTGGTTCGAATCCAGCCATCCCAGCCAAAGAGAAAAGAGCATTCACTAGAGTGCTCTTTTTGTTATATATTTGACAATATAACAGTGTTTTGATATAATATTTTACATAATTATTATATATAATGTATGCAAAATTGCAGAAAGGAAGATAAATATGATTCGTAAAAAAATAGAAGTATCATGTGGAACGATTGATGTGGCTAAAACTATAGTTAATCGGTGTTTAAAAAGAGGCTACCAAATATATCCTAAAAAATTAGGAAAAATGATGGTTATAGCATATGGTGAATATCTAGTAAAAACAGGAAAAAGATTATTTGATTCAAAAATAACTGTTTCAGAAAAAGGAGTAGCAATAAAAGAGATAGATGAAATTTTTTCTAAAATAAAAGCATTTGATATATTATTTCCAGAGGAAAAAATGTTTTTGAACTCTGAAGAAATTTTATTTACACGTATAGTTGAAGTGTACGGTGAGAAAAATCTTTTATATATCAATGACGATAAAAGACTTAAAAAATTAGAAGCAAATAGCAAGATTAGAAAGAATATTTCTGATAAGAAAATTTTTGAAGCTTTTGCTGATATTCCAATAACTCCAATAGATACTCCAGTTTTATGTTCTGCAAGCGAAAAAGCAAAATGGATTATAAATGGATGTTTAGAAATGGAGTATGATATTAATACTTTTAAACTTGAGAAGCTTCTTGTTCTTGCATATGGTGAATATTTAGTTAAAACAGGTGAAAAACTGTTTAATGAAAATATTGTAATTTGGGATGCTGGACCTATGATAAGAGAAGTTGATCGAGATTTTATGAGTTATGCAATGGGATTTCATTCGCCACTTGTTGAATACTATCCAAAGCTAGATGATGAAGTAAGGCTCGTAACTGATATTTTAGATAAATATGGTAAAATGGATGGATTTGAGCTGAATTCTGATAAGAGATTAAAAGCTTTAATTGAACTCAAAGACAGTGATGACTTTATAGCAGATGCTTCTATAGAAAGTGTATTTTTAAAACATTAGTAAAATAATGTGTATAGCACATCTTCAAGATGAAGGTGTGCTATTTTCATATATAAAAATCATATTTTATATACAAATTAATATACTTAGGTATGGTGATTAAATGAAAAGAATAATATCAGACGCACATTCAGATGTAATATCATACTCATATGATAATAAAATAAATATATGTGATAGAAGATTAAGTTTTAATTTGACAGATGTAAAAGATAGCATGCCATATTTACAGCTTATGGCATGTTTTGTGCATGATGAATATAGGAAAAATGGCTATAACAGAGTAAAAAAACTAATGGATTATTATATAAAACAAGAAGAAAAAAATTTACAAAATATAATTACAATAAATAATAAAAATGATATAGATAGAGTAAGGGAAAATAATAACTTAGGAGTATTGTTAACTGTTGAAAATGGAGTAGCAATAGATGGAAATATAGATAAACTATATGAACTATACAACCAAGGAATAAAAATAATGACTATTACTTGGAATTATGATAATGAGTTGGGTTGTGGAAATTTAACTAATAATGATTTGGGACTGACTAGTATAGGTAAAAAATGTATAAAAGCTATGAATGGTATAAATATGATAGTAGATGTGTCACATGCAAGTCCAAAAACATTTTGGAATATAATAGATGTGACATCCAAACCAGTTATTGCAAGTCATTCTAATGTATATAAATTATGCAAGCATAGTAGAAATTTAACTGATATGCAAATAAAGGAAATAGCTAAAACAAATGGTATAATAGGTATAACATATTGTAATAAATTTTTATCAAATAGTAAACAAACATGTATAAATGATGTGGTAAATCATATAGAATATGTAGCAAATTTAATAGGAACTCAACATGTTTGTTTGGGTAGTGATTTTGATGGTATAGATAAAAAATATTTGCCAGAAAATTTAAAGGGTGTAAAAGATATATATAAAGTAAAGGATTGTTTGCTCCATAGAGGTTTTAATAAAAATGAAATAGAGAAAATAATGGGCGAGAATTTAGCAAGTTTTATACAAAATAATATATGATATAAATTTTATATTGAAATTTTTAGTTTATGATAGTATAATATATGTGAATTGGGATATCGCCAAGTGGTAAGGCATCGGATTCTGATTCTTGTCGTTTTTCAAGAAACAGTAATCTATGAAATACTTGGTAGATAAGGAAAAGATGCTTTATTTTAATCTTAAATTTTTAAAGCATCTAACCAAATATCTAACCAATTCATATATTGGGGTGTCGCCAAGTGGTAAGGCAATCGGCTCTGACCCGATCATTCGTAGGTTCGAATCCTACCACCCCAGCCAAAATAAAATTCTTATATAATTTCTAAGTAGTAATATACTACTAATGTTAATTTAGTAAAGGAGATATACAATGAAAAAAATTAATAAAAAGCATGCAATTATAGGTGTTTTTAATATATTAATAGTACTTATTATATTAACAATTGATTGGTCCGACTGGGGTGGAATAGTTGCATTACCTATATTAATGTTCCTTGTTTTAATATTTAATCCTATACTTAATTTTATTATATATAGAAAAGAAAAAGATAAAGGTATTCATATTTTTGTTAGTTATATAATAACTCTAATAGTGGCTATAATATTTTATGTTTTAAAAGCTGTACTAATAGATAATGTATTTTAAATAATAGTATATAGTATTAGAAAATTTAATAAATATAATTAAATAATACACTTATAGATTATGTGTATTCATTCTAACTATTGTTGTTTATCTGTAAATGTTAAAGTGTTTTCAAGTACATTTGCAGATTTTGTTTTAGCATTTTTTTCTAAATGAGCATAAGTATTTGCAGTAGTAGTGTAAGTAGAATGTCCTAGCCAGTCTTGAATTTCTTTCATTGAAATTCCTTTTGCAAGTAAAAGACTAGCACAAGAATGTCTTAATCCATGAAAAGTTATTCTTCTTAAAGTATCTTTATTCTTTTCCATAATTAAAGTAAAGTGGTCTGTTACATATTCAGGTCTAAATAGTTTACCCATGGAATCAACACAAATATAATCTAAATAAATCTTGTTATAACTATTACCACATAATTTTTTGTTGCGTTCAATTTGTTTTTTATGCTCTTTAAGAAGAACAATAACATCATCTACTAATGGCAGTGTTCTATAGCTAGATTGATTTTTTGTCTTATCTTTAAGTAATATAACTCGTTTATTATCTTTTCTAGTTTCAATAGCTTTATGCTTTATAGTAATTGTTTTGTTTTCAAAATCAAAAGCATCCCACCTTAAACCAACAACTTCACTTCTTCTTAAACCATAAAAACTAGCAAGATATATTACTAGCTTTAAAGGATCATCTTTTACTATTTCAAATAGTTTGTTTAATTCAGAATGTGAATAAAATTTACTTATATACATTTCCTTTTTAGGTCTTTCAACTCTATCTGCTGGATTACTTAAAATTAAATCTAACTTTAATGCAGTTTGAAGTGAACTTCTAATTACATTGTGATAGTGAAGAACTGTATTTCCAGTTAAACCACGTTTATATAGAGTAGTGTAATACTGATTTATATCAATAGGTTTTAAATTGTTAAGTAGAATGTTTTTGCTTTCAAAATATTCACAAATTTTATTTACAATTACTTTGTATGAATCGTAAGTGTTTTCTTCAATTGTGTTTTTAATAGTAAGTAGCCATTCTTTTAAATATGTTGTAAATAACTTATCATTTGTATCGTTTTTAGCATTTAAACTATCTTTAAAATCTTCTAATATTTCTTGCATTTTTTGATTAGCTAGTCTTTTGTTGTTTCCTGCACACGAAAGACCAGTAGTTGCCCATTTTTGTTTTCTCTTACCGTTTATATCTTTGTAATTTAATACAACTTGGTAAATTCCATTTTTAATTTGCAAACTTGCAGTTGCTCTCATAATTAATTATTCCTTTCTTAAAATTTATTCTACGCTTTGTGTTTGAATAAGATATGAAATTATATTAGCTTTAGGTATTTTATACTCTCTGCCAATCTTTAATGATTTTATTTTTCCTTCCCTTATTAATCGATAGGCAAGAGTAATCCCTATATCTAGCATATCTTTTAGTTCTTTAATATTTACAACATCTGGATATGAAGTAAACATTAAAGTGTAGTTTTCTTTGATATTATCCATACAACTCCTCCTTTTAAATATCTCATAGTAACAAAAAAATGACCTGTTTAGGTCATATATTAAACATATAGTTTATTTGATTTAATAGATTTAGTATGAACTATATTACTAGCCCTTTTTGGAATATCGTTCATATTTTTAAATTCCTTTCTAATAACTAAATCACTTGATTTTTTATCATAAGTATAAATACTTCTGTTCCACTTAATAAATGAAGAATTGGAAATCTCATTTGAATCAGATAGCTCTTTTACATCTATAATATGCTGAGTTTTAACAACTTCATTTAACTCACGTTCATAATCAGCCTTTCTTTTATTTCTAATCCAGTCCCTTTTAGAAATTTTCCTTTTCTCTTTGTTGATATTCAAACGATATTCTTTTTCTTGTTGATATCTGCTATCCTTTTTAATAACTTTAGTTACATATGCAGCACTTATATTTAGCTCGTTTGCAATATCTGTTGGCTTTTCGTGAAACTCATAGTATTTTAAAATTATTTTATCTATGTCTACCATACAACCTCCCTTCTAGTAAAAAATCTGCCTACAGATTTTGGACATGTTCGTACTATTACATATATTTTACAAAAATTGTTGACTTAGAATTATTTTATGTGTATAATATATGTAATAGTTAATTTGATTTAACTATTAACATTATATAGTAATATGTCGAGTTTGTCAACTATTACTTTTAATTTTTTTGGAAAAATTTAAGGAGTCTTGAAAAATGAAGAAAAATCAAGAAAATAATTTTAGTGCAAAGTGGGTAAAATACTCAGATTATGAGATTGTAGAGTTAAATAATGAGAAATATATTAAACCAAAAGAAGATGCAAATTATGATATATATGATCCATTTGAATATGCAGATGATATATTAGTAGATATATTAAACATAGGAAAAGTAGCACATGAAATATATGAAGATAAAATATTAGATACTAATGAAGAAGTAAATGAGTTAATGTTAGATTTTGTAAAAAAATATGGATTACTAGGAGAGTTAACTTATGTACCTTTAAATAGTGATATAGTACATCAAAAGAAAGTATATCTTCCAAAGAATAATAGATTTAGCAAAAAAGAAGTTATGAATGTTGAAGATTATTTAAAAATCTTTTTAGAATGTGATAAGAATAATAGGGTACAAATAATTGTAACACCAAATAATCCGATAGTTATAAGTAATTCTAATGAAATAACAGCAAATATAGTATTAGATAAAGGTATAGAATACAATGTTGTATTTTCAAAAGGTTATTCAGAAAAGATAGTTTGGATAGTAGAGTATGCTAAATATTTAAATTCTGTATTTTCATCAGTAGAAATATATAACCAAGCTCAAATAGAAGCTGAGAGACAGTTATATGACATACTTATTAGGTCATTTAAAGCAAGAAATATAACTTGCAGAATAGGTATGGATGGTAAAGCAACTTTAATATGGGATTTTAATTCTTTAAAACAAGCAATAGATACTATGTTATCTTTAAATGAAACATCAGATAGAAAAACAGTTAAAATGTGTAAGCATTGCACAGTAGCTTTTTCATCACAAAATATAAAGGCTGAATATTGTAGTCCTAAATGTAGGAATCAAGCTAATGTGTATAAAAGTAGGGCAAAGAATAGGGAATAGAAAGGAAAAGAATATAAGTGGAAATGTGTTTAAAACAAGTGAAGGGTGGTATGTATAATGAAAGTAAAAAAAATACAAATTAAAAATTATAAAGGAATAGAAAAAGCCACATTGGAATTATCTAATTCTCCTAAGAGTAATGTATATACTCTTGTTGGTATTAATGAAAGTGGAAAAACTTCTATATTAGAAGCTATAAATTCATTTGAATACAATTCAGAAAAAGGAACATCAGCAGTTAGTAATGCTATTAAGCCAGATTTAAATCAAATAATACCTATAAAAGATAAAGCAAATTTTAATGGTAATATAGAGCTTATTACTACATTGGAAATGGATGAAAATGATAATGAAGTTTTAAGAGATTGGGTAAAAAGTAATTGTGGATTTGTTATAAGCAATTATATAGATGAAATAGCTATAACACAAAAATATTTATATAAAGATTCTAAGTTTGATAGTAGGACAAACTATTGGGCTTTAGAGATTATTGGTAAGAAAGTTGGTTCAAGAGCTAAAAACGATGTTAAAATTGATAAAGAAAATTGGCAGCAATGTGTGGAATTTTTAAAAACTAGAATGCCAAATATATTGTTTTTTCCAACTGCTCTTTTTGATTTACCTGATAGAATATATTTAAACGTTGATGATGAAGACGAAAAAATAACTTTTTATAAAGCAGTTATACAAGACATACTTGATTCTTTAGAACAAAATATGAATATTAAAACACATATAGTAGATAGATTTTTAAGTGATGACCAAGCAGATAAGGAAAATGTAAAACAATTAAGTTTAAAATTGGGAAGAAAAATATCACAAGTGATTTTAAAAGAGTGGACTAAGGTTTTAGCAAAGAAAAATTATGAAATAAAAGTTGATATTGATAGTGATTCAAAAGGTGTATATTTACAATTTATAATAATAGATGATGATGGTAATTTTAAGCTTAGTGAAAGATCTTTAGGATTTAGATGGTTTTTTGTATTTTTGTTATTAACTCAATTTAGAGGGTATAGACAAGATGAAGACAAACAGGTATTATTTTTATTTGATGAACCAGCCTCAAATTTATCACAAAAAGCACAAAAACAATTGTTGAAAAGTTTAGAAAATATAGGTAAAAAATGTACTATAATATACACTACTCATAGTCAATATTTAATTAATCCTAAGTGGTTAGAAAATGCATATGTAGTAACAAACGATGCGTTATTAAATACAGATGATTTTTATGATCCAAAATGCACTAACATTAAATTAGAAAGATATAGAACATTTGTAAATTCCCATCCACAAGAAGTCAGTTATTTTCAACCGATATTGGATGTACTTGAATATGTACCTAGTGATTTGGAAATTTGTAAACCTGGTATAATTCTTGAAGGTAAAAATGATTATTATACTTTAAACTACTTTTTCAAAGTAATTCTTGGAAAAAAAGAGTTACCCTTGATACCAGGCATGAATTCAACTAATTCAAATACATTGATATCTTTGTATTCTGGTTGGGGAAAAGAATTTTTTGTTTTCTTAGATTCAGATGAAGGTGGAAAAGCAGGAAAGAAAAAATATGAAGAACATTTTGGGCAATTAATTGAAGGAAGGATATATACTTTTGGTGATATAGATTGTGAGTGGAAAAAGAGTAATATGGAAAGTATATTATCAAATTCTGAAAAATTAAAAATACAACAATATGTTTTTCCAAATATGAAAAAATATTCAAAGAATTCATATAACAAAGCAATCCAAGAGTTGTTTATGAATTCAACTAAAATAGAAATATCAAAGGAAACTATTGAAAAATTCGAAAAAATATATAATTTTATGAGTAATCTATATTAATAATGGAGTTGATATTATGAATGAACAAGAAATAATTAGTGCAATAGAATATATGCAAAAACATCAAACAGAAACAGACAAGCTAGAAGCTAAAACTGCAGAAAAAGATTATCCTAAAAAATGTTATGATACTATTTCTGCATTTGCAAATAAATCAGGTGGAATAATAATATTTGGAATAAACGAGCATAATAATTTTATAGAACAAGATGTATATGATGTTAATGATTTACAAAAACAAATTACATCATTATGTACTACATCTATGGAGCCTAAAATAAGACCAGAGTTTCTGCCAGTAATATATAATGGCAAAAAAATATTAGCTGTAAAAATAAATGAAATTCCACAAAATAAGAAACCTTGTTATTATAAACAAGCAGGTATTCAAAAAGGCTCATATATAAGAGTAGGAGATTCCGATGAGCATATGACTGAATATGAAATTTATAGTTTAGATAGTTATAGAAATAATGTTCAAGAAGATTTAAGACCAATATTAAGAGCAAAGTTAGAAGATTTTAATCAAGAAAAGTTAAATAATTATATTTCGAAAATAAAATCACAAAAACCTAACTTTTCAAAATTTAGTGATGATAAAATCTTAAAATTAAGTGGAATAATAGATGAAGACACAGGTGCTCCAACACTAGCAGGAACATTAGTGTTTTCTGAATGGCCACAAGCATATTTACCACAATTATTTGTTGCATGTGTTGTAGTACCTGGAACACAACTAGGAAATGTAGGAGAGTTAGGACAAAGATTTAATGATAATGTAAGAGTAGAAGGTACGATTGAAGAAATGCTAGAAGGAGCTCTTGCATTTATAAGAAGAAATATTGGAACAATGGTTATAATAGATGATAATGGAAAGAGAACTGATATTCCGCACTATCCAATGAAGGCATTGAGAGAAGCAATAGTAAATGCTCTAATACATAGAGATTATAGTATTTATAGAGAAGGCTCTTACATATATGTTCAAATATATGATGATAGAATAGAAATAATAAGTCCTGGTGAACTATATGGTAAATGTAAAATTGAAAATTTAGGTACTAATAAAATGTTAGAATCTAGAAATAAAACAATAGTTAAATTACTAGAAGAAACAACAGATATAGTAGAAAATAGACATACTGGTATATTTACAATGAGAGAAGAAATGAAGAATATGAAATTACCAGAGCCTGAAATAGTTATTTCAGATGGTGATTTTAGAGTTATATTTAGAAGAAAAGGAGAAGAAATTATAAATACAACTAACCAAGAAATTACACAAGAAGTTACACAAGAAATTACACAAGAAAAAATTATTAAATTAATACAAAATAATCCAAGCATTACACAAGTAGAAATGGCAAAAACATTAGGAGTTACTAGGGATGTTATATCATATAATATTAAAAAATTAAAACAAAATAATAAAATAAAGAGATTAGGAGCTACTAAAAAAGGTTATTGGGAAATTGTATAAATAATTTTTTGGTCGAAAAACAAGCAAGAAAAAATATTGATTTTATAAAAATTAATATAGGGGGAGAATAGGAATATATTATGAATAAGGATTTAGTATATTTGACTTGGACAAATAAGGAAACAGGAAATAGATTCAAAGTAGCAGAATTGTATAAAGAAAATGAAATGTTTTATTTTAAATATATTTTTGATAATGTGAAAGAAGCTCAAAAAGCTGGATTTACTTTATTGGTTTCTTTTCCAGATATTCATAAAACATATTATTGTCCACATCTTTTTGCAGTATTTGGTGCAAGATTACCTACTAAAAATAGACCTGAAATAGATAAAATTTTAAAAGAATATGGTATGTCTGAATATGATGGATTTGAATTGTTAAAAAGAAGTGGAGCAAAACTTCCAATTGATAGTTACGAATTTGTAAGTTAATAAGATTGAATTTATGTATAATATATGGTAAAATTATATAAAATTAATGTAGGCTGAAAAAATATTATTTTAAGGAGAGTGTTGAAATGAAATTCGAAAAAAATTTTTTATTGTCTAAACTTGAAAAGCTTTTAAAAACTGATAGCCCTAGTGGATATACCAAAAATGCTATTGAAGTTTTAAAAAATGAAGTTGACAAATTAGGTTATTCCCTAGAACAACTAAATTCAGGAACAGGAATTGTTTCAATAAAAGGTAAAAGTGAAGAAAAAACAATTGCTTTTATATCACATGTTGATACATTGGGACTTATGGTAAGATCTATAACAAGCACAGGACATCTTAAAGTAACAAGGATTGGAAGTCCTGTATTCCCAAGTCTTGATTCAGAATTATGTACAATTTATACTAGAGATAATAAAAAGTATAGTGGGACTATTTTTTCTGTTACACCATCATCACATGTTTATGATAATGCAAATACAAATGCTAGAAATGAAGAAACATTAGAAGTTATATTAGATGAAATTGTAACTTGCAAACAAGATGTTTTAGATTTAGGCATAAATAATGGTGATATAATTGCTATAGACCCTAAAACAGTTATAACTAATAATGACTTTATTAAATCTAGATTTTTAGATGATAAGTTATCTGTTATAGCTTTAATAGGAGCTCTTAAATATATAAAAGAAAATAATATAATTCCAAAATACAATGTTAAATTCATATTTAGCGTTTTTGAAGAAGTAGGTCATGGTGCATCATATATACCTGATGATGTAACTGAACTAATAGGAGTAGATATGGCTTGCGTTGGTAAAGATTTAAATTGCACAGAAATGGATGTTGCTATATGTCCAAAAGATACAAGTGGTCCATATAATTATGAAATAACTACAGAGTTAATTAAATTAGCTAAAGAAAACGATTTAAAATTTGCAATAGACATATATCCATATTATAATTCTGATTGTTCTATTGCACAAAGGTCAAAAAATGATATAAGAACAGCACTTATAGGTCCGGGTGTCTTTGCTAGTCATGGCTACGAAAGATCTCACTATAGTGCTTTAGAAAATACAATTAAATTAATTTTATTGTATTTAATGTAATAATTTAAATAATGTGAACTGAACACGTAAGTAATAATCTTTGTGTTCAGTTCATCATTATTATATAATAATTCAAGGTCATAATTAATATTATGTTCTTCATATATTACTTGCTTGTTTATATCAAAAGAAATATTAGTATCCTGTTCAAATTCTTTTATAGTATTTTCTTCAGATAGAGAGAATTTATTACATACCCAATTGATAAAAGAGTGTAGAATTTTATCTAATGTTTTAACTAGTTTATTTAATATAGTTACTTTATTCTCTAACTTAAATACTTTACAATTTAATATATGTAATTTATCTCTAAGTTTCTGATTATTTTTTTCATAATTGTGTAACCTATCTATATGTATAGTAGATTGTATAAGTTTTTCGTGTAATTCTTTATTTTCTTTCATTAATGACATATTTTCAGTTTTTAATGGTTGTATAAATTTATGCTCTAAAACAGCTAAAATACAATGCTTTCAAGAGTTAATATTTAATACCAAATGATAACATATATAAATAGATTTAAAAGATTCTGATTCCGACATTCCTAGGTTCGAATCCTAGTATCCCAGCCATATTTTTTTATAATCCACAAAATTTTATAAAATTTTATAAAATTACTCTAAATCGTTGACAAGTAGTGATAATATAATGTATAATAATTAGGCACAAGATTTATAAGTGTAGTAATATTTTTTTAATATCATCATATAATGTATTAAGAAACGCGGGAATAGCTCAGTTGATAGAGCGCTGCCTTGCCAAGGCAGAGGTCGCGGGTTTGAGCCCCGTTTCCCGCTCCAAATTTTATATTAGGCGCTATAGCCAAGTGGTAAGGCACGAGTCTGCAAAACTCTGATCCCCGGTTCAAATCCGGGTGGCGCCTCCAAATTAGACACAAGTTTATGCTTGTGTTTTTATTATTTATATCATATTAATTAGTAGAACATATTTCTAATAATACTAGAATATTTGATAAAAATAGTGTATAATGTCTTTGGTGAAGAATAATGTCGAAAAAAAGTAGTAAAAATATATTTTTAGCTTTTATATTAAATTTTATTTTTTCAATAATAGAATTAGTGGGAGGAATATTTACAAATAGTATTTCTATAATATCTGATTCAATTCATGATTTTGGAGATGCTATATCAATAGCAATTTCTTGGCTATTAGAAAAAAAGTCAGAGAAAAAACCAGATTCGAAATATACA
Organism: Clostridia bacterium; assembly: GCA_045537895.1. GTDB lineage: Bacteria > Bacillota > Clostridia > TANB77 > CAG-465 > CALXJE01. The sequence goes on along the minus strand of JAZSQI010000048.1, from coordinate 2,609 downwards.
TTTGGTTATGCTAGATATTCTGTCTTAGGAGCGTTAATAACATCAACAGTATTACTTTTAGGGTCAGTAATTATGATATTTAATGCTATACCTAGAATAATAAATCCTGCACCTGTAAATTATGATGGAATGATTATAATTGGAATATTAGGTTTGTTAGCAAATGGAGTAGGGGCACTTATTACATCACACGGAAATAAATTAAATGAGAAGGCTGTAAGTTTGCATTTGTTTGAAGATGTACTTGGCTGGATTGCAGTGTTTGTTGTAAGCATTATAATGAAGATATTTGATGTACCGATATTAGACCCGATTTTATCAGTATTTATTACTATGTATATTTTATGGCATGTTATAATTAATTACAAAAAGATATTTGAAATATTTTTACAAAAGGCACCAGATTCATCTAGCTTTGATGAATTTAAACAAGAATTATTAAGTGAAAATGATATAATAAAAGATATACATCATACTCATGTATGGTCATTAGACGGTGTAAATACATATATATCACTACATGTTGTTATACCAAATACTGTTAATGTATCAGATATAATAAATATAAAGAAAAAGATAAAACATGTGGCAGAGCACCATAGTATTTTTCATACAATTATAGAAATAGAATTTGAAAATGAGAGTTGTACTGATACAGAATGTCATGTAGATACAAATGTTAAAGTGGCGCATTCGCACCATCATTAATAAGGGAGGAAAATAATATGTCTAAGAAAATATCAGATATAATTTTAGGAGTAGTGTTAGTAGTAATAGGTATAATTTTTTTGGGAAACGAATTAGATTTTTGGAAAATTGATTTGTTTTTTGATGGATGGTGGACTTTGATTATTATAATACCATCTGCGCTTGGCTTGTTTCAAGAAGGTAGTAAGTTATCATCTGCACTAGGTTTGCTTATTGGAATGCTACTTCTTTTAGCAGCTCAAGACGAAATATCTTGGAAAGCAGTGGGAAGAATATTTTTACCATCATTTTTAATATTGATAGGTCTTTCTGTTATATTTAAAAAGAATTTTACAAGTGGAAAAATAACTAAAAAAGATAATACAAGTAGTTATGTAGCAATATTTTCTGGAACAGAAGATGTTATAGCAAATGAAAAATTTTCAGGAACAAGTATTACTGCTATATTTGGTGGTGTAGAGTTAAATCTAAAAAATGCAATAATTGATGAGGATGTTGTTATAAATTGTACTACTGTGTTTGGAGGAATTGATCTAATGTTGCCTGATAATGTAAAAGTAAAAACATCAGGAGTGCCTATTTTTGGAGGAATAGAGAATAAAAAAACAAGTTTAAGTAAAGATGACGCACCAACTGTATATATAAATTATGTTTGTGCATTTGCAGGTGTTGATTTAGTATAGTAGTTTAGCATCTAACGAGAGGAAGATTTAAATCTTCCTCTTTTCTTTGGCTATATAGAAAACCCCTTGCTATGCATGGGGTTCAATAAGCTTCTAGCTTTGCACAAAGTAACAGAAAAAAATCATCTCCTTGTGATATAATTTAATTGGTCCGACAACCAAATTAAATTATAGAAGGAGATGGTACGTATGAAAAATTCATACACAGAAAGTTTATCACATACAACGTGGGAATGCAAATATCATATAGTATTTGCGCCAAAATTTAGAAGACAGGAGATATATGGACAATTAAAACAAGAAATAGGAATGATAATACGAGAATTAAGTGAGAGAAAAGATGTAAAAATAATAGAAGCGGAGGCATGCAAAGACCATATACATTTGCTAGTTAGTATACCACCTAAAATGAGTGTGTCAAGTTTTATGGGTTACTTAAAGGGAAAGAGCAGTTTGATGATATTTGAAAGACATGCTAATTTAAAATATAAATATGGAAATCGTGTCTTCTGGGCAAAAGGATATTATGTAAGTACAGTGGGCAAGAATAAAAAAGCAATAGCAGAATATATAAAAAATCAATTAAAAGAAGACATGATTTCAGACCAAATGACAATAAAAGAATATATAGACCCTTTTAAAGGGTAGCGAGAAATAAAAACCGCGGTTGTCGGACAAAGATATCTCTTAAGAGATTGCTCGCGATAGTCCCTTATAGGGCTCAAAGAAAAACCACGTGGATTTTTATTGTTTAAGAAAACCCCCAGATAGTCTGGGGGTTCAGTATAGCTTTCAGCGATGAGTAGACAAATAATCCCCCGTCATATATAATAGTTTTGCGACTGACAGGAAGCAAAATATGTATATATGAAAGGGGAGTCATTTAAAATGAAAGATATCAAAATAAATGATATAAAAAGTTTAGCACACACAACATGGAATTGCAAGTATCATGTTGTGTGTGCGCCGAAGTACAGAAGAAAAGTATTTTATGATAGTAAAAGATTAGAGATAGGACAAATATTAAGACAATTATGTGAATGGAAAGGAATAACAATAATAGAGGCAGAAGTGTGCTCAGACCACATTCATATGTTGATCGAAATACCACCAAAATATAGCGTAGCAAATGTAATGGGATTTCTAAAAGGAAAAAGCAGCATAATGATATACAGCAAATGGGGAAATATGAGATACAAATATAGGAATAGAGAATTT
>JAZSQI010000037.1:0-33558 GCA_045537895.1 Clostridia bacterium | reverse complement strand
TTGAATTTTATTTCTTTTTCTGTTATATTAGTCATAGAGAGAACCTCCTAATTAATTGCTTTTCAACGAATTAATTATATTAGAGATTCTCTCTTTTTTCAATTTATTTTATTTTTTTGCCACCTTAAATTTTACTCATATTAAGCACTCTTTAAAAATATTTTTACTTATATATTTATTATTCTTCTTCTGGTGCACCTACAGGGCAAATACCAGCACATGCTCCACATGATATACATTTTTCTGCATCTATAACGTATCTGTCATCACCACTTTTTATAGCACCTGTTGGGCATTCGTTTGCACATGCTCCACATGATATACATTCTTCACTTATTCTATATGCCATCTTATTCACCACCTTCCTCTTTATCTAAATCTTCCTTTTTATCTTTCTCTTTATTTTTATTTATTCTTTTTATCTCAGTATAATCTACAGTTTCAAATCTTTCATCTTCACCTATTCCTATTTTAAGTCTAATCTTTTTATTTAAAATGTCGAGTCCTATTACTTTAGCATCTTCTCCATTAAGTTTAACCAATTCATTTTGTTTAGGTAAATCTTTCATATTCTCTTTGTATACATCTTGTTCATATTTTAAACAACACATAAGCCTTGAACAAGCACCTGATATCTTAGACATGTTAATTTGAAGTCCTTGTTCTTTTGCCATTTTAATAGTAACTGACTCAAAGTCTGGTAAAAATGTTCTACAACATACTTCTCTACCACACATTCCTAAATTAGGATACATTTTTATCTCATCTCTTGCTCCTACTTGTCTTAATTCAATTCTAATCCTATATTCTGCTGCAAGCTGTTTAACAAGTTCTCTAAAATCAACTCTATCATCAGATGAAAAGTGAAAAATCAATTTAGTTCCATCAAAAGTATATTCTGCACTTATTATTTTCATGTTAAGTCCAAGATCATTTGCCATTTGTTTACACTTTTCTACAGCCTCTTTTGCTTGTTTTTCATATTCTTTTTGCTTCTCTATATCATACTTAGTAGCTGGTTTTATTATTTTATCAATTGTAATATTCTTATCAATTTCAGCTCTATCTTTAATACAAACTACTCTTCCTATTTCTACTCCTCTTTTGGAATTAGCCACAACTAAATCGCCAACCCTAAAGCCATACTCTAAAGGATCCATATAGTGAAGCGTTCCTGTTTTTTGAAATCTTACACCGAGAATAACTTTATTATTATCTTTCATGTTATTTCTCCTTTCTACAAGCATTAATCGCAAATACCGTTTTTAATATATCTTCATTAGCATTATATTGCACCTTATTTCTTATCTCTTCAACTAAAAACAACTCATTATACATACTTTCAATATACAGTACATATTGTAAATAATCTAATATACTACTGTTTTTTAGTGACAGTTTGTCTAACAATTTTAATACTTGTAATTCGTTTCTGTTTTTAATACTTTCTACTATCTCTTCTGTTTGTTTAAATAGGTTATATTCTTCCTCTTGTTTTAACTTAACTAATTTACCAATTGAACCATCAATATATTTAAGCATATTGTCATTTAAATTATTTTCAATATCATTTAATGCACAATACTCTTTTATATCATCATTTGATAAATTACCAAATCTTACTTGTTTTACTCTTGATATTATAGTTGGCAAAAAACTTTGTATGTTTTGAGTAATAAGAATAATGCAAACGTACTCAGGAGGTTCTTCAAGAGTTTTTAACAAACTATTTTGAGCCTCTTCGTTTAGATATTCTGCTTCATCTACTATATATACTTTGTAATCACTTGATGCTGGATGAATATATACGTCTTCTACAATTTCTTTTCTTATCTGCTCTACTAATATATTTTTCTTGCCATCTATCTTTTTTATTTTTTTGTAATCAATAGCTAAGTTTAAATCTTCTGTTTGTAAAAGTTTTTTTGCAAATTCATCAGCCAGTTTTTCTTTACCAGTTCCTATTGGCCCAACGAAAGCATAGGCGTGTGATATTTTATTATTTTCAATATCGTTTGTTAATATTTCCTTTGGACCTCTATGACCTATAACTTTATCAAACATATACATCTCCTATTTTAATTTACCAATTTTATTAAGTGGCCAAATTCTGCATAAAACATTGCCTTCAATTTTTTCTATTGGAACTGCTCCAAACAGTCTACTATCTGCGCTTTCTTCTCTATTGTCTCCCATAACAAATACTGTCCCTTCTGGAACTACCAAATCATAGAACTCTCCACTTCTTATTGTTTTTACATCTTCTGATATGTACTCTTCTTCTAGTAGCTCATCATCTATATATACTTTGCCATCTTCTGATATAAATAGATGCTCTCCCTCTAAAGCTATTATTCTTTTTACATAGCTTTTCTTACCTATACCCATTACATGATATGCAAATTCTGTAAATCCATCATATTCTGGGTATAAAGCTATATTATCTTTAAGCTCTAAACCAACTTCAAATATTGGTGCTTCTAATGTTACTATCTGCCCTCTTTTTATTTCTTTAGGATTTATAACACGTCTAGAAATTATTAATTTATCTCCATTTTTTGCAGTTGGATACATTGAAGATTGTTTTACACCAGATACTGTCCCCAAAAAGTAATTTATAATTAAATACAATACGTATGCAATTATTATACAAATTACCCAATCTAAAATTTCTCTTATCACTTTATTTTTCATTGTCTTCTCCTAATTTTAAAATTAGTGTATACTTGAACCTAAGTCTACCTCTCCATCTACTGTTATTAATTTAACAATATCTGAATCTCCTGCAGCTAAAAGCATACCATTTGACTGAATCCCTCTTAATTTTGCAGGTTTTAAATTAGTTACAACAACTACTAATTTATTAAGTAGTTCTTCTTCTGTATAGTATGGTACTAATCCTGAAACTATTGTTCTAACTTCTTTTCCCATATCAACAGATAAACAATATAGTTTATTAGCTCCTTCAACTCTTTTTACTTCTAAAATTTTACCTACATTTAATTTAACTTTATCTAATTCATCTATAGTTATTAAATTTACTTTTTCTTCTTGAACATTTTCTTCCATTTTTTGATTTCCTTCTTTCATTTTTTCTATTTCTTCTAATTTTTTAGCTTCATCAATTCTTTCAAATAATGGTTTTGCAACTTCTACTTTTGTATTTGATACATATTTACCGAATTCATTTATACTTTCTAATGTGTTTTCCTTTGAATTTATTAATTCAAATATTTTTTCTGAAGTACCTGGCATAATTGGAGCTATCATTACAGCTATTATTCTTATAGCTTCAATTAAGTTATACAATACTGTGTTTAATCTATCTTGTTTACTTTCATCCTTTGCTAAGCTCCAAGGCATTGTTTCATCAATGTATTTATTGCTTCTATGAACTAATGTCCAGATTTCTCCTATTGCATCTTGCACTTTTAATTCGTTCATTTTTATATTGTAATTATTTACAACATTTTTAGCAGTATTTATTAAGTCGTTATCAACGCTTTCCACAATATTTTTGTTTTCAACAATACCACCAAAGTATTTATTGCTCATTGCTATTGTTCTATTTACTAAATTTCCTAAAGTATTAGCAAGCTCAGAATTATATCTTGATATAAATGCTTCATAAGTTATTGAACCATCTTGTGCAAATGGCATCTCACTTAATGAGTAAAATCTTGTAGCATCTACTCCAAATAATTTTACTAAATCATCAGCATATATAACATTACCTTTAGATTTACTCATCTTATCTTGACCAAATAGCATCCATCCATGAGCATAAATGTGCTTAGGAAGTGGTTCTCCAAGCGCCATCAACATTATTGGCCAATAAATCATATGAAATCTTAAAATATCTTTTCCTATAATATGCAAATCTGCAGGCCAATATTTTAAATAATTTTCTCCCTTTGTGTCTAAAGTATAATCAAGTCCTGTTATATAATTTGAAAGCGCATCAATCCATACATATGTAACATGTTTAGGGTCAAACTCTACTGGTATTCCCCAAGTAAAAGATGTTCTAGATACACATAAATCTTGAAGTCCTGGCTTTATAAAGTTGTTTATTATTTCTTTTTCTCTAGCCTTTGGCTGAATAAAATCAGGATGTTCTTCAATGTATTTTATTAATTTGTCTTGATAATTACTTAGTTTTAAAAAGTATGCTTCTTCCTTTGCATGAGACACATCTCTACAGCAATCAGGGCATTTTCCTTCAACAAGCTGAGTTTCTGTAAAGAAAGACTCACAAGGAGTACAATACCATCCTTCATAATAACCCTTATATATATCTCCTTGATCATATAATTTCTTAAATATCTTCTTTACTGTTTCTTCATGATATATATCTGTTGTTCTTATAAATTTATCATAACTTGTACCAACTAAATCCCATATTTCCTTTATTTCTCCTGCAATGTTATCAACATATTCCTTTGGAGAAATATTCGACTGTTCTGCAAGTTGTTGTATTTTTTGACCATGCTCATCAGTTCCAGTCATAAAAAACACACCATATCCTTGCATTCTTTTATATCTTGCTATACTATCTGCAAAAATAGCCTCATATGTATTTCCAATATGTGGCTTTTTAGATGTATAGGCTATTGCTGTTGTTATATAATATTTTTCTTTTTTACCTGACATGTAAATACCTCCTAAGAATTCTACATATAATTATCTCATAGCAAGCAGTATTTGTCAATTGAAATTTATGTCAAATTACCCATTTTTCTAAGCGTTACCACTGCTATTGCTGTTGCATAATCTGTAATATGTGATATGCTAATATCTATATCTAAAATTCCTGCTCTATGCATGTTATTTAATTCATCATTTTTAAATGTAACAAAGGGCCTATTTTTATTTCCTTTATCATTTAATATTTCAACTTCCCAAAAGTTAAAATCATCTTTTATTTTACTAACTGCCTTGTATATAGCCTCTTTAGCAGCAAATCTACCAGCATAAAATTCATATGAAGTTTTTTCATTCTTAGTGTCTGCTATTTTTATTTCTTTTTCAGTAAATACTTTTTCTTTAAACCCTTTTGTTTCTAAAATTGCTTTTTTAATTCTTTTTACTTCTATGATATCTGTACCACAAAGATATTCCATACACATCACTCCACCACCTTATTTTATCATATTTACAAGTATTTTTCATCATTTTAATTAAAAAAACTTGATTTATGTAAAAAAACATGTTATAATAACATGCGTACAAAAAATATTTCGGGGTGTAGCTCAGTTGGTAGAGCGCGTGGTTTGGGACCATGAGGTCGCAGGTTCGGGTCCTGTCACTCCGACCATATTTAAGCCAATTTTTAATAGAATTCATAAGAATTCAAAAATGGCAAAAGTGTATAAAAGATACTATTTTCTAAGAGTTTTAGAGAATAGTATTTTTTTGTTTAATTCCAAAAAATTTCAAAAAATTCTCAAAAATTCGAATATTTTGTTCCGCAAAATGTTCCGCAAATAATTTTTAGCTCAAAAAAATTGTTCCGCAATGTTCCGCAAAACAAAATTAGTTGATATTTCAATGTTTTCAGTCAAATTCAAAAACTGAAAGGAGAACTATTGCTATGGATTTTATACCCTATAAAGTAAATGAATATCTTGAAAATACTTTTTATCAAGTTCCAAAAGAATTGTTTACAAACCCTTTTTATAAAAAACTAAATTCAGATAGTAAATTGCTATATGCATTATTACTTGATAGACTATCTGTTTCAATGAAAAATGAATGGTTTGATGAAGATGGAAATATATTTTTAATATTTTCAAGAAAAGAAGCACAAGAAAAATTAAACTTATCAGATAAGACAGTTACTAAAGCTTTTAAACTACTAGCTGAACATAAGTTAATATATGAGAAAAGATTAGGCTTTAGAAAAAAGAATATTATTTATGTTGGTAAAATAAATCATATACCAACTGCAGAAATTATGAATCGTAAAAATTACGACTCAAGAAACGGAGAAACTACGATTCAGGAGTCGGAGAATTTACGATGTAGTAATAATAAATATAATAAGAATAATTATAGTAATATACCCCAGAGGAAAAATTCATATTCAAATTATGAGCAAAGAATTTATGAGCCTGAACAATTAGAAAAATTATATTGTAATGTTTAGAAAAGGAGATTTAAAATTATGGAAAATGTAGAATTAAAAGATAGATTTATAGATGAGAAAACAGGAATTGAATATATAAAAAATGGTGATTATTATTTGCCAAATCTAGTATTAGCAGAACAAAAGAAAATACAATTAAACAAATATGGTCGCTTAAGATTAGAGTATTTAAAAAATCATAAAAAGGCTGAATATGTTATTTTATTTATGGATAATAAATTAACAGATCACTTAGAAGAAATACAAGAAATTGCAGCTAAAAGAGTAGAAGAAATTATAAAATCATTAAAAGAACAAAGTAATTTGACAGAAGAAATGAAAAGTACAGACCAACTTTATTGGGTTGGAATGATGAATAACTTTAAAAACCAAGCTGAAGAAATTGTTTTAAAAGAATTAATTTATGTATAACCTCTATTTCTATTTTAAAAATTTAGGAATTATTAAAGAATAAATTAACTTTTTTAGGAGAAGAAATTTAAAATTTTCTTCTCTTTTTTGATGTAAAAAATTTGAAAGGAGCAAATAAAAATGAGAAATAAAGAATTAAAAGTAACAGAAGAATTTACTAATTTATTTGATTATGAATTAGTAATTTATAAAAATATTTTAATAAAAGGAAGAAGTAAAATAACTTTTTATAATTATATTATTGTAACAAGAAAAGGCATTTTTGCAATTAAAAATAAAACAATTTTAGGTCGAATGGTAACAGATAAATATAAGGTAAAATGGAAATCTTATATAGGTTTTATTCCATTTATTTTTACAAATCCACCACTAGATGTTAGTCATAAAAGTTGTGATTTAGATTTTGTTTCAGATTGTGATATGGATAAAATTATTCCAATTTCAATTATAAAAAACAAAGGAAAAAGACATTTTTATATTGATATGAATTACACACAAAAAGAAAAATTTTATTATGAATTACACCATCAAGAAGATATATTTTCTGATAAAGGAGTTGCAAAAATTTGTGAGCTGATAGAAAAAAAAGCACTTGTTTTTAGCAAATTTTAGCCACATTTAAAGTTGGCACTATTTTGAAAGCAAGCATCGCATTTATACTCCCGTATAAATACCGCTTATCAGTTTTGATGTAAAACTGAATTACTGAATTATGGGGAATTACTTCCCCAAGCCCCTTAAAAATATAAGCAATTTTCTGGCAGTTTTTTAGAAAAAAGACTGTTAATTTTTTTGTAAAGGAGAATGAAATTTATGAGAAAAAGAAATATAAAAAAACAAATATGGTTAGATATAAAAGAAGATGAATTATTAAAAAGAAAATCAAAAGAAGCAGGTTTAAGTGAATCTGAATTTATTAGAAATTTAATTAAAGGTTATAGAATAAAAGCACAACCAACTGAAGAAATAAAATCTTTTCAAAGAGATTTATATGGTATAGCAAATAATATAAATCAAATTGCTAAAGTTGCAAATTCTAGATACAGTGTTTCACACGATGATTATAAATATATTTCAAATACTTTAGCTGATTTTATTTTAAGGTTTGAAAGAAAAATTTATTCAAGACAAAAATAAAAGGAGGTATTTTAGTGGCAGTTACAAAATATAAAGTTATTAAGAAAAATTTAGATGCAGTAATAAATTATGCGATGAATGGAGAAAAAACTGAAAATGGTATTTTAGTATCTGCAATAAATTGTATGCCTCAAACAGCATATTCTCAAATGATGCTAACTAAAAAAGCATTTCATAAAGAAGCTGGTAGATTAGGTTATCATATAATACAATCTTTTAATGGTAATGAAATCTCTCCAGATAAATGCAACAAAATTGGAATAGAACTTGCTAAACAACTATGGGGAGACAAGTATCAAGTTATAGTTTGTACTCATACTAATAAGAAAAACGTTCATAATCATATCGTTTTAAATTCTGTTTCATTTATTGATGGTAGCAAATATCATAACTCAAATGTAGAAATTGCTTTACTTCGAGAAACAAATGATGATATTTGCAGAAAACATGGACTATCTATAATTAAAAGCACAAAAGCTACTACAGTAAGTGATATATCAAAGAGTAGAATTGCAAATTATAATCGTAATTCTGGAAAAATGGAACTAATAAAAGCTGATATTGATGAAGCAATTAAAGAAGCTACAAAATACCAAGAATTTGTAGATATATTAGCTTTTATAGGTTATTATATTAAAAAGTCTAGTTATTATATATCTGTTTCTACTCCGTACTATAATAGAAATATAAGACTTGCAAGAGCATTTGGAGAAGATTATACTTTTGATAATATTAAAACTAGAATATATCAACCTACTTTATATGATAGATATTTAAAAAGAACTAACAATGAAAAAGTATATAAAGTAAGAATTTATGATGGTGTTAAAATTAATCAAGAAAAATTAAAAACATCATCTTTTTATAGATTATATGTTCATTATTTATATCTACTTGGGAAATTACCACCTAAAATTCATTATGAAGAAAGAACAAAAGAATATTATAAAGAAATAGATAAATTTAATAAATTAGCAAATGAAATGAATTTAATATGCACTTATAATTTGGAATCAAAACAAGATGTTCAAAATTTAAGAATGAAGTATATTGAAGAAGTTACACCTTTAAAATCAAAGCGAGAAAAATTAAGGCAGTTATATAAGAAGTCTACTAATGAGGCTGATAAAACTATTATTCAAGCTAAGATTGATATTCTTACTGAAGATATTAATAAAATAAATTCTAAAATTCAAACTTGTAAAAGAATTATCGCAAATTCTGAAAAAGGCGAAAAAGAAACTGTTTTAATAAAAAATAGAGTATTAGAAAATCAACAAACTAATGAGCAAGAAAATTCAATTAATAAAAATAAAAAAAGAATTAGATAGAGGTACATTTCAGTAGTTCTATCTAATTTTAATAAATCAATTATATAACTTATAATTTATTATTTTACGCCTTTTTTTACCAACAAAAAACACTCTTGTGACAATGTCACAAAAGTGCTTTTTCGTTTTGAAATTACTCTTTTACAACGTTTTCGTAATCAATCTCGCTCGTAAATTCGATTCCTTCTTTTTCCGCCAACTCGACAATACATTTATGGATTTTAAACAATAACCCCATCGGTAAAGAAATTTTCTCTCCTCTCCCCGCTGCAACATCGAAAAATACTTTACCATTAGCCCAGCGCTGAAAAGAAATTAAATCAGCAACATTGCATTTCCTCGTCAGCACTTTTAAACTATAATCGCAACTATTGTCATGACCATAATATCTATCAAACTGAATATTTAACCTGAAGTCGTCATTTTGCAAACCTAGTTCATCGGGATATGGCTCAACGTGCTGAGATATATCATCAGGATTAGTTTCTCTTCTTGACTCCATAATCTCTTCCGCCAGTTCCAAAATTTCTTCCATTACATTTTGAGTTGTAATTTTTTTTGTTTCTTTTTCTTCCGGCGGTAATTCAGCAATTCTTTTTGCTTCTGCTTCACATTCGAGAGTTTTAAGTTCTTCTTTTATCGGATATCTGCTGTTGGTTTTTATAAATTCAACCACACTTTTAAGAAGATAATCATCGTCTGCATTATACTTCTTCAAACAACGTTTAATTCTGCTTTCTACATCCTTCTTTAAGTATTCTTTGATTTCTTCCTCACTTTTTAAAGTTTTAATTTCTGACAATTCGTCAGGCAAACCAAAGAACCCTAAATTCTCATAAAAAGACACTTCACCGTTTTTAGCAAATGTTTCCATAAGATTTTTCTCGTTTTCGGCAATTACAGAAGAAAGTTCTTTTAACTTCCGTAGAACCGAGCGATTCACATTGCCATTGTAATTTCTAATCATGTTTCATTCCTCCTAAATTTTATTAATATTGTTTTTTGGTCTTTATGTTAAAACAGTCAATATTGACTGAAAAACTAAAGGAACTCTATATAAGCATATAGCTATGTCATAGATTATACTATAAATTCCGCAATAAGTCAATTTATGTAAAGTATAATGTGAAAATGCATTTAATATTAAATAAAAAAACTCTCTTTCGAGGGAAAGAAAATATTCTTTTTTATTGAAAAATCATTTCATTAACTGAATTGCAATTAATACAATATTAATACAACATAATGTTATAAAAAATATTGAATCTCCTAACTTAGTTCCTTTTTCAACATCAATACCGCATTTTATTGAAAAAGCTGTTAAAGATACTGTAATTAAAATTAATCTTAACAAAGCAAAAGAGACATCAATTCCGTACTCCAACATATGCAAAAACAGGGATAAAACTATTGGTATAACACCTATAATTACACATGCATTCCGTACCTTTAATGATTTTTCTTTCATAACGTTTCCTCCTCTTAATTATTCGGAGGATTGTGCCTCCGAAATTTATATTTCAAAGGCAACAAAAATTTGTTACTACATTAGTATAACATATTTTACATAATTTTGCAAATTGCACTTCTACTTGGGATATAAGTTTTATGTTGACTCTAATACAAAAATATGGTAGTATATATGTGCGTATGGTAAATAATCCATTTATGTATTACGTGTTAGTGGGAAAAATATTTTCTAGGTCAGTACTAACACAGCCTAAAGCGTATTGAACATCAACCAATATGTAATCTAAAAATTTTTAGGAGGTATCAAAATGAGAATCAAGAAATTCCCCTATGATTGGGAATTCGACGTTTTTTGTCGGCAGTGTAAAAAAATAATTGTAGTCGAAGAACCAAAGGATTTAACAAAGTTGGAAGAAGATAGAATAACAAAGTTTCATCTAGTTTGTCCAAATTGTGCAAATGAAATTTGGTTCGATAATTTAACAGGACATCGCATAAATCCTGACTTTATAAAACAAGTAAAAAACTATGAACCTACTTATCTTGACCTCATAGATGAAGCTTGCAAAAAGTTTAATGAAGACTTCGAAGGAACTTTTGATGATCGTTAAGTACAAATCTGACCAATAAGAGTTTTCACTATAAAAAGTGAAAACTCTTATTTTTATAAATTATATTGTATATGAATTTTGCAAAATTCTCAAAATCATATTTTATATCTGTTTTAATCGGACGATTATTACACTTTCGTCCGAAAATTTTAATTGTTTTTAATATTTATATATCTACATCTAATCTCTGAATTTTCCTCATAAATTCTTCTCTATTAATACCAACCACCATCTACTTTTATTACTGTAGAATTCACAAAGCTAGCATCTTCACTTGCTAAAAACGCCACTACTTTTGCGATTTCTTCTGGTTCTCCAAATCTTTTTACTAAAATTCTTTCTGTTTCATCTTTCACAAAATCTTCTGGAAGTTCTTTATTCATTTCTGTATTTACCCATCCTGGTGCGATACAATTTACTCTTACATGAGGAGCAAATTGAACAGCAGAATCATAAGTTAAACTAATTAAACCAGATTTTGATGCATCATAATCTACACTAGTTGGATAATATGTATTTAATCCATTTGTACTAGAAATATTTATTATAGCTCCACTTTTCTGTTTAAGCATTTCTTTTCCAACTAATTTTGTTAAAACGAATGGCACAATTAGATTGATATCTAGGGTTTGTCTCCAGTCTTCAACTGTTCTATCTTCAAACTCCTTATCTATAACAATTCCTGCATTATTTACCAAAACATCAATTTTTCCAAATTCTTTGATAGCCACATCTACCATATTATTAATTTCTGTTTCATTAGATAAATCTGCTTTAATAGGTAATACGTTTATATTATATGTTGCCTCTAATTTTTCTTTTAGTTTTTCAGCCTTTTCTTTACTCTTAACATAGTTAATTATTATATCATAACCTTTTTTAGCAAATTCTCTTGATATAGCTTCTCCTATTCCTCTTGTACCACCTGTTACTAATACATTTTTATTCATATAAAAACTCCTTTCTAAATACTTGTTAATTTTGAATTTTCTTGTATAGGTATTATTCTTGTCTTCAGTTCGTTAATAAATGCGCACTTATGCTCTATAATAAAGTTTTCTGTATCAGTCGTCAATTCATATTTAATTATTATATTTGGAACAAACTCATATTTATCAGTTTGATAATTTCCATAAGATGTATTATCTTCTGTATAGCTTCCCCTTAACATATTATATAATAATTTCCATCTATCACAAGAACCCACATCTATTTCTTTTGATGTATTTGAATTATTATAAATTGGTTCTTCTTTCATATCAATACTATAGGATGTTATATTTAATTGTTTATATAATTCTTTTAATTCTTTATTTTCAAAAGATTGACCTAGTGCAATGTTTATACACTTTTCAATTTCAGTATCTCTATTTATTACCATTAGCCTTATGGGTTTATTATTTTTATAAAACACAATACAATTGTGCTTATTACTTATATTTATAAGTTCATTGTCGATTGTAATAATGCAATTACAATTTTTCACTATTTTGTACCTATCAAAAGCAATTTTGTTATTTTCGAACCCATCAACAAAAGCACCGTTAAAACATTCATAATGATTTTGGTGTTGTTCAGTCCATAAATCAATAGTTTTAATTATATCCATATCATATCTCCTATAAATCTAATAATTTACATTGTTCCTTGTACCAAGCAGGAGTACAAATCATAATTATTTTGCAATTTCCATTCCAATAATATATTTCTTCTTTTTCTATTAAAATTACATCTCCTTGCTTAAAAGCTATTGTTTCTTTTTGCTTATTAATAGTTCCATTACCCTCTAATATATAGCAAATCTCTTTACATTCTTTATTAGTGCAATATCCTTTTTCTGGATATCTCCCACTAATAGTATTTATACAAAAGTCAATGTCTTTATCATTTAACTCAATAGAATATTCTAACAATTTACTGGTATCACTATTTTTTAATTCTTGCGCTTGTTCATATTTTACTATTTTCATACTAATCTCCCTCCACAATTAAATTATTAATAAATTCAAATACTTCTTTGTTATTTTTAGTTAAAATGTATACATTACTTCGTGCCCTTGTTATCGCTACAAACAATTTGTTTTTAAATTCGTTGTTTATTGTATTATACGGATTGTCTAAAACTATAATAACATTACCATTTTCAAGACCTTTGGAAGAATGAATAGTCATAATTCTATTCTGCTTTTCAACCACATAATAATTATATTTATACTTTTCATCCTCTAATTTATTGTTTATTTCATCAATAGTATTATCACTTACTGATATTCCTAGAATACTACAACTCTTTTTAAGAAAATCAATTAAGCTTGTATCATTGTGTATTCTAAAATCCTTTTGTTTGATTTTAGAATTACAATTAAGTAATATTGATTCTATTTTTTCAAATGGATATTTGTATTTATCTAAAATATTATCATAATTCAAATAGTATTTTAACAATTCATCAATAATATCACTATTTAAATAATAATCATTATATATTTTATTATCTAAATCAATTTTCTTAGTATAAATTATATCAAAATCTTCTTTATACTGTTCATATAATTCCTGAGCAGTTTTATTACTTTCAGTTATTATAAATGTGCTATTAGATAAGCTATTTAAAAAATCTGCATCTATTTGTTTTATTATATGAACATGAGATTCAGTATCGAATTTTTTCTTTATAGAATAGTCAAATATTTTATTAGCATAATATATTATACTAGGATCACATCGAACACTAACATCTATTTTATACTCACTATATCCCTTATCTAATAAACTCTTAAATAATTCTGGTCTAGCCCCTCTAAATTGATATATTGATTGATTTGCATCGCCTACCATAACTATCTTTATATTAGTTGCACTTTTTAATGTATCAAAAAAATAGTGTTGAAAATAATTTAAATCTTGTGCTTCATCAATATAAATAGTTGTATATTTGTTATTAAACCATTCTTTGAATATATCCGTTTTAACAATATAACTAGCAAAGAAATATGATGAAAATGAAATTTCATATTCACTATTCTGTAGCTTCTGTATCCATTCATTATAATATTGCTTACCTATCTTTTGATAATTCTGATATCTATCATAGTATCTAACTAATTCATTTATAGTTAAATAGCGTTGATTATCCTTTATTATATAATTTCCATTTATTTTTACATTATCTTCTGGGAAAAATATATTATGATTTATGATGATTTGATTATTAAATTTATTGCACTCTTTTAATGCTCTATTAACAAAAGTGCATATAATGTTTTTTACCCAAGAATCTATTGTACCAATAAAACAATTATCTAAGTTAAACTTTTTATTTATTCTTTTCTTTAATTCTTCCGATGCTTCTTTTGTAAAAGAACAAGCTATAATTCCTTGATAATTTTCTATTTCTTGCAATTCTTTTTCTATTCTTTTTACAACAGTATACGTTTTTCCAGAACCGTGGACAAGCAGAAACATAAATATACCTTTCTGTTGAGTTGATAATATTGGCTTGTTCTTCATCTAATATTCTTTTTATTTCATCTGTTAAATTAATCATATAAGAAACCTACCAATACAGATTTTTTATTATCATCATTTATAGTTATATCTATGTTATATTCATCAATAAAATAATGTAAATTTTTCAATTTTGCTTGCTTTAAGAACTCTATTGCTTCATCAGTTACAATATTGTTTTTATTTAATTTTATGTATTCAATAAAGTCTATTTCAAAACCATCATTATGCTGTGAAAAGATTATATTATTTTTCTTTAATAATTTGCAAATCTCTGGAATATTATTTTCTATTATATCTAGTTTAGACTCTTTATTAGCAAACCTAAACTCTAGCTTTTCAACATTTAATAATTTCTTCAATTCTTCTTTGACATCATTATTTAAAAATTGTATACATCTTTCTAATCCTGCATATCTGTATTCTTCTACTTTTGGTACTTTAAATATATCATTATCAGTTTTTATATATACAGTAATTCCTAACTTTTCTAAAAGTTCTTTTATAGTTTTAAAAGCTATTCCGTTAACAGCATATATTCCAAATCTTTTCTCATTTATTTTTTTGCAAAACTCATTATCTTTAGACATTAACAAACTATAAAAATATTTTTCAGAATCTCCTTCAATTAAAAGTACATTGTTATAATATAACATCTCAGCCACTTCAACGTTTATCAAGTATCCAAAATTTTTAAAGTCATCATTATTTATTCCATCAAAACTATAAATTTCTCTACTTTTATTTGATGGATTATACCCAATCTTAATAATTTGATTTGTTTTTTCAAAATCAATTGTATATGGAGAATGTGTTGTTATAATTAATTGACTTGGATTCATTTTTAATAATGCACTAATATATACCTTTTGTAGTAAAACATATAAATGGTTTTCAGGTTCTTCAATGATGAATATTTTTTGCTTACTATCGTTATATATTTTTGATTTTAAAATCATTGAAAATATTTTATTTTTACCATCTCCGATATTATTAAATTCATTATCTTCATTGTCATATGCATTAATATTAAGAGATTTATAAATGTTTTCTTCTTTTATATTTGGTAATACTTTAAATTTTAAATCTTCAAATAAATCTGAAAATTCTCCTTTTTCATTTATTTCATTCTGTATGTCATTTATTATTTGTTCACTTTGTATACTTGTATTTAAATTAGAAATTTCAGTTATTATATTTTCACTAAAAAATACACCTTTTTCTTTATTATCACTTTCTTTAAATTTAAAAAATTCTTTTTTAGAATATTCTGCATCATATACTGGATTAATATAAACTATTGCTAAAACCTTATCTAACTGTGTTTGAGTATTTATTCTAACTTCTTCAAAATCCATTTCAGTATTTCCATAAAACAAAGTATCTTCGTATTCTAATGTTTCTTCATTAAATTCGGATATTAATTTCACAATAATATATTTTTTATCATCTTTTATATGAATATAATTACCTATTAATGCTAATTGTTCCTTTGTTAAATCA
The DNA here is from genome assembly GCA_045537895.1 of Clostridia bacterium. Classification (GTDB taxonomy): domain Bacteria; phylum Bacillota; class Clostridia; order TANB77; family CAG-465; genus CALXJE01. The sequence continues at coordinate 17,440 of JAZSQI010000037.1, read as the reverse complement.
TCCGCTGTTAAAGTGATTTCAATTTCTATGTCTTCTTTATTTGAATTGGTAGAATCTGTTAATATAAAGGGTATTCTTCTTTTGTTATAATCTAATACTTTCATTATTGCAGAGCAAATATTAGTTTTACCACTATCATTTTGTCCTATAATAATAGAAACTTTTTCTATTGTATCTATATTTATATCTAAGCCTCTGTAATTTTTTATTTTTAAACTACTTATTAACATTTTTGCCTCCGCTTTCTAATTTGTAACTTTTACTAATCCACCAAAATACTCTAACACATTATCAATAACATCTTTTATAGGTATTTCTAGCCAATTGTTATTTGCTGTATTAATTCTTGATTGAAATCTGTTATTATTTAAAATATTTGTCAATCTAATATGTATATCTTTTAATTCATTTTCACGCATTGATTCATCTTGAAAAATTAAAATATCTATGAACTTTATTAGCTTGTCCTTATCTAAATTTTCATTATTAATTAAATAATAAAAATCAAAAATATCTTTAAATCTTGTAGAAGTAATACCAAATTTTAATAATGATTTTAATTTTTCTACAATTATTTGTTCTTTTGAATTAATTAACAAACTTACACTTTCATCTATTATATTAAAATCAAAATAATACTCATCTTGTTCCATATCAAAGTATTTATGAACTCCAATGTCTAATTTTGAACTTATTGAATATTTGTTTTTATCAGTCAGCTCAATATAAACTCTTTTTCCATCGTAATCTTGATGATGTAGTGGTTCGATTTTTCCAGTAACTTTTATTTTAATTCCATCATCTGTATTGTTTAATTCTTTTATAAAATTAAGAATTGATTTATCTTCCAAAGAATATTTTATAAAGTCAATATCCATATCTCGAGTTGCACGACGCATATCTTTAGAAATATTGTGCATTACAACTCCACCTTTTACAGTTATATTCTTATTGTATTTGCTATTTCCAATTTTAAGTAAAACAATATCTTGTGCAACTTTTGGAATCGCATCATTTTCAGAATAACCTGCATTTATATATTTGTTTACTAATTCATATATATCCATTAAAACACCTCGTCTTGTATTATTTCAAAAATTTTATCTCCATTTACAAAGTATTGTAAATATTCTTCTATCTTTTGTGTATCTAATGAGCTTGCTAGTTTTCTGTAATTAGATATAATTTCTTTATATAAATCATAACCTATTTGATTTTTGTTTCTAGCCAAATCAATTAGCATTCTTTCTTTATTATAAATATTAATGGTTGCACCTTCATAAACTATGGTTTCTTTTCCTAATTCAAATAGATTATCACTAACTGAAATTTGTTTAATTTTATTATTATTTATTCGTACAGCAGTTCTATTTGTTGCTAAATATAATCTATCTGGTATCACATCTGTTAGATTATGATAATAATAAGCTGATTCACCAGTAATTATTACTTTTGGGTATTTTTTAACAAGCACTTCTAAATAATGAACATTTTTTTTATTTGCGTAAATACCTTTTTCAATTTTAAAAATTTTATTTTCTTTAACTGCTTTTTCAATTTGATAATTTGACTTATATATATTTAGTAATTCTTTATGTGTATATAACATTTTCATCACCCATTCTTATTTTAAACTAAATGCACACATTAGTCAATAGTAATGTGTGCATTTAGTTTATTTTTTTGTTTTAATTATGACACTGAATAAATTGCATAAATTCAGTGTCATAGTTAAATTTTTATTATATTCTTAATCTATATTTTGTATTTTTACAGAAATTCCGTCATCAGTATATATTACATTACGAGATATAGTTTTTCCTCTACTCTTATATACATTGGCTTTATTCTTACATTGCGGTGTATCATATTCAGCTTTTGGATTGTTTGCAATAAATGCTTTTTCACAGAAATTACATATTTTTAATAATCTAACATCTTGAGCCATTTGCATAGAATAAGATATATCAATAGCTTGTTTTAGATAATTAATTATAAATCCAAAGCTATTGTTATAATATAAATCTTCTATCTTATGTTCCAAATGATTTACACTTAAGAATGGTAATTTCATTGTTAAAGGCTTATTATCTAATGCCCAATAAAAATGCTTATACAATGACCTTGCATAATTTAAAATCAATTCAAGTGGCTCTGCATAATATTCTGAATATATTAAATATTCATTTATAAATGACGTTAAATAATCTTCTTTTCTATTATCACTAGCTACATCTTTACATTTTTTTATCAAACTATTTATTTCTCTCTTATTTAATTTTGGTAAAAAGAACTTTAAATATTCTTCTGTATTAATAAAATCTACATTTTCTTTTCTATTTATATAAAAAGGATCTCTTACAGCTACTTTTTCATCTAATACAAAGTACTTATTTATAGATAGGTCAATCATAAATCCAAAAGAGCCATATTTAGCATAATAGTTTAATAATTCAAAATCTTCTATTGCTTCTTTAAAAAATTGTTTTTTTCCTATATTTAATGTTTCAATTAATAAATCATCAATATGTTCTGTTATGCTAATAGATTTCTTAGTTGCTTTTTCTTCTGGCATAACATATCTTTTACTATTGATTTCTTCAATTTTATATTTACTATAAACATAGCAAAATGGTGATGATTCAAGTCTTAAATTTGTTCTCATTTTATTCACTCCCAAATTTTTTCAAAAAATTTATTGTAAGCTATTGACAAATACAATCAATTACTGATACAATATTGTCACAGTAATCGGTTGTGTTGCAAAATCGCTTACCGTTGTGTAGTAATCTTTAGTAGGCTATTGATAGGCTTCAAGTACTGAATTATACTGATGTAGAGCCATTGATTGTAAGTTATAACAACTTACTTTTTTAACACCTAACCAGTAAGTGATTATCTATAATAATAGTATACAACGATTACTAAAAACTGTCAAGAGAATTAAATAGAATTCTTTTGAAGCACATTGAAAATTGAATACCCAATAGCTAGATACAAAGTAATGATACACTTGCATAGCCACAGCTCGAGCGTGATAAAACCGTCGCAAGCAATGGGTGCAACTCGGACGGAGTCGGAGTGGTGAAATTCCAGTGGAGTATGAAAATACCGTTTAGCATTGCCCAGAATAGAGGGATAGGAATAATATCATTCAAAATTTTCACGAAAGGAGGAGTAAGTTATATGAGAGATACAGTTAAAGAACTTCCTAGATTTTTCTCAACAGAAGATGTTAGAAAAATTTTAAAAATAGGAAATAAAGCTTGTTTAGAATTATTTCATAGAGAAGATTTTCCCTGCGAGAGAGTTGGAAAAGGTTATAGAATTGCAGAAGAAAATTTCAATGAATATTTTAAAACAAGACGAGTTTACAAATAAAAAAAGAAGATTTAAATATGCGACATTTAAACCTTCAAATACAAATATTATGTATTTAAAAAACTGAAAGAAAAACTATTGCTATAGATTTCCTTAACTGATATAATTATACCATAAAATCCAATTATAGCAATAGTTTTCCTTAAAAATATTACTAAAAGGAGAGAACAAATTATGAAATTAAAAGGAATAACTGTTGGCACATATATTTCAAAAAGACCAAAAGGAAAATTTGATGAATCAATATGTGCAAGTTGTGTAAACAACAAAAATAAGAACATTGACAAAGAAAAACAATATGAATTATGCAAAGGATGCGATAAGTTTTATGTATCAAAAACTTGTAAAGCTGTATTAACAACTGGACGAGATCAAACAACAGGTCAAACCCAAAGAAAGTCATTTGTTGCTGATACCGAACAAGAAGCATTAGATAAAGCTTTAGATTACAGAATAAATCTAAATAAAAACGGTGGTCCAAGAATTATAACAAAAACAAATAAAACTTTAATAGATTTAGTAAGACCAATGATAGAAGAACAATTTAAACTAAATAGAATTAAAGAATCCACTTATAAAAGAAAATTAGACACATTAAAACAAATTGGAAACGCATCATTTGCAAGAAAGCCAATTGCAAAAGTAACCAGAGATGAAGTAGTTAATTATCTTGCTAAACTAAAAACTTATTCAAAAACAACAATAAAGCAAAATTATGAACTACTATGTATGGGATTTGGAGAAGCTTATCATCAACAAATAATAAATGATAACTTTTTAGATGGTTATAAAAGAATTGAAAAGCCTAAAAGCGAATACAACGGACATCACAGAATAGCACTTACAATAGATGAACAAAGAAAGCTAATTCAATTTTTAAATGATGTAGATTATTCAAATTTCAAACACAAATATCTATTTTTGTTATTGCTTAGTACAGGAATGAGAATAGGCGAAGCTTTAGTGCTAGATTATACTAAAGATATTGATTTAGAAAAAGGAATTGTAATAATTAGAAGAACACAAACTAAAGATACAAAAGGAAAATCAAGAATAGGAGAAACAACAAAAACTTTTTCTGGTCAAAGAACTATTGATTTAAATGATATTAGTAGAAAAGCACTTGAAGATGCCATGAACCATATCATTCCAAATAAGTTCCATTTATTATTCTATAATCCTACAAATAAACAATATGGATTATATGAAGAAGCTAGTATTAATTCTGCATTAAAACGAGCAGGATTAAAATTAGGAATTGGACTTTATGAAGAAGTTAATTCTAAAGGCAAAATCGCCACTCGAACAGATATACACACTCATATGCTTAGAGGAACTTTTGCAACTAGATGTGCAGAAGCAAAAATTGCTCCAGTAGTATTAAAAGAAATATTAGGTCATTCTGATATATCTATTACAATGAAATACTACATTGATATAGATACTGATTTTATTAAGGCTGAAAATAAAAGTGTAGTTAATTATTTGATAAATAAAAATATTTTTGGAGTAATACAAGACAAAGACAATCTGGCTAGTTAAAATTATGCAAAACTAATAAAAAAACATTGGAACTATGCGGAATTTTAAAGCATTTAGAACTTTAAATGTTCCGCAAAAGTGTTCCGTAAAATATTATACAAACGCTGAAATGCTTAAAATATCAAAGAAAATAGTACAAAGTGTCGAGTACTCACCTCGACCAATTAAAAGCAGATTGTCAAAATCTGCTTTATTTTTTTATCCTTCAAAATGCCGATTTTGAAGCATTTTGCCTTTATCAAACTTTTTAAAACTTTCTGTGGTTGCATTACAATTACATTACATAGTTAATATATACCAAAAAGTAATGCAACCTGTTGCATTACTTAACAATTATTATATAAAAGTATGAAATGCATATATATTAAAACCCCATTAGAAAGTATCTAATGGGGTTTCGGGTTAATTATATGCGCTTATTAATTCATTGATATCTGTACCAGGACAAGATGCAGTTAATATAAAGTCTCCTTCAGCTTCAACTGGAATATATATGTACCTTCCTTCTTGTGTTATTACTCCAATAGTTAACTTATCAGTACAAAAACCATTCACAGTAACATATACGTTATCGTAATTATTATCAGATGTTGTGATTTTTAGTACATATACGTTTGTATTGTCTTTTTTATACTCAAATTCCAAATCTGTAACATTTTTGTTAGCATTTTCTATTTGGGAATCTAAGTAAAGATAATTATCCGCATATGCATAATTAACTTTATCCATATCATTTCTTGCTGCAAGGTCTAATGCTAGATATGCATCATATATTGAAGTATCCTGTTCATCAATTCTAAAAGAATTGCATGCCATAAAACTTGCCAACACAACTGCTACAATAACGCCTACAATAATTAATGTTTTTTTCATAATTTACCTCTCTCCGCTCTCATTTAAGGAGCCTAAAATATTTTATAATTATATATAAACGGGAGACCCCGATTGTTTTCTCTTGCTACTTAATTAAATAACTAACAACCTTATTTAATATACTAATATTATACCATATTTACATAATATTTGCAAATTTTCAGTGCTTTTTAATATACTTCTAATTTATTATTTTTAATATTCATTTTTAATTTATATACTTAAATTATTATTAACTAAATATTGATTTACTTTATCTATTTCATTTTCTTTAAACTGATTAAATACAGATGTATATGTATTTAATGTAACTTTTATATCCTTATGTCCCATTAACCTTTGAAGAACAACTGCTGTCATACCTCCTTCAATGCATCTGGTGCCATATGTGCGCCTTAAACAGTGTGAAGTGATACTTATCTTACCCTCGTTTAATTTTTGGCTGAAAATCCTTTTTAGCGCCTCATTTATAGCAGATGTTTTTATATATTCGTTTTCATAAGTAAATAATAAATTATCTCTTTCAGTATTAGCATAATTTAATTGTTCTTTAAATATACTAATTAGAAATTTAGGTATAGGTAACTCTCTTTTTCCACTATATGTTTTTGTTTTTTTACCCATTATTATATTTCCTTCTTTATCTAATGTTAAAGTTTTACTAACATATAATATTTTATTATCTAAGTCTATATCTTCTTTTTTTAAAGCTAATACTTCACCTACTCTAAGTCCCATATACATTTGTATTAAAAATATGTTCTTATATGGTTCATCTTCTATATTAGAAGAAACAAGATATTTAACAAATTTTTGTTGTGTTTCTAAACTTAAAGCTTCAACTTCTTTTGTCTGTACCTTACTTTTAGGTTTAGTTACTTCTTTCATAGGATTATATGAAATATATTTTTTAATTTCTGCTTTTTCATATGCTTGTACAAATTGCTCGTATATCTTTTTAATATATGATTCACTTAAATGGCTTATAGAATTTAAGAATGCTTGAATCTGATCAGCTGTTATATTCTGTATTTTTCTTTTCCTAAATTACCATCTTTTATTTTCTTAATAGTCCATCCTATTCTAAAATATTGACCTTCTGATATTACATTAGATTCAAATTTTTCTTCTCTAATATCTTCCATTACTTTAACAAGTTCTATTCCATTTTTCTCAATATATATATTATTATTTATTTTATATTGTGCTTCATTTAATTTTTTAAGTACTTCTTTTTGAGTTTTTCCATATATAGATTTTCTAATATTCTTACCTTGCTCATTTATTCCACAAATATATTGAGCAACCCACCTATTTCTCTTTTTATCTTCAAAAATTGTTCCTTCTCCATTACCACGTTTTTTTCTTTTCATGTCTACATCTCCATTTCTTCTTCATCTTCATATCCTATAAACTTGTTATATTCTTTATTAACTATCTCTATATCATCTAAACTATTACAATCTTCATACTTACTTACAATATTTATCTCTTCATTATGTTTAAGTGATATACTTTTAAATATATTTAGTGTTTTAATAACATTTAACAAGTTGTCATAAGCACTTTTAATTACATTTAATACTTTTTCTAATTTCCTATTTTTTTCTCTCAAATTAATATTTTCTTTTTCTAAAAATTCCGCTTTCTGCATTAGTCTTTTTTCAGATATAGAGTTATATTCTTGTGTTAAGTTAGCAATTACTTCATCTTTTTTATCAGATTGCTTACTTAGTTCTGCAACTTCCTTTTGATATTCATTTATAACTCTATCTACTTCTTCTTTTTCATAAGTCCCTTTTTTCATAATACCTGTATTTTCAATCAGCTTTTTGTTATACGACACAATTCTATTACTACTTTTTAATTCGTTATTATAATATTTTTGTTTAACATCATTTTCTTTTTGTCTTTTAACTTCAAAATTAGTTACATCTTTTAACTCACTTACTGTTAGGTGTTTCATTGCACTTCCAACTTCACCACGTTCTAAATCATATCCTTTTTCATCAGTTATATATTTATAATAACTTTCTTGTAGTTCGTGATATGTGTTTTTCCCTTTCCATATACTTCTACAAGATAACTTTCTTTTTCCGTTTACATTTACAATAGGTAAATAATCTATATGCATATGTGGTGTTTCTTAGTCAAAATGAACTGCTGCATTTAAAATATTTTCTTCACCAATTTTTTTACATATAAATTTATATGCATCTTCAAAAAATTGTTTTTGTTTATTTATACTCATTTTTGAAAAGAATTTATTATCTGATGTTATTAAGAACTCACATAATACATTACTTGTTTTTTGAATATGACTTTCTATTTCTTTACCTTCTATTGTTTTTTTTACTGACATATAAAAAGTTTTATTTGCCTTTTTTATAAAATAATTATTATCCGATTTTGATATATTTATATTTTTATTAGAGTAACTATTTTTTAATCTAGAATTGTGTCTATATAAATTGATTAATATGTTCTTGTTGTTTTTATACATTTCATGCCTTATTATTGCATAGCTCAAATTATATATACACCTCTTTTCTCATTTAAATATGTTTCTTTTTATATTAGGTGTTAACACACTAACACTTATCCTACGATAAGTGGTGTGACAGGGAAATTTCCCTGTACCCTTTTCACGAAATAAAACAATATAATTACACTTGCAAAAATATTATTTTATTTCTTCCACTTCATAAAAATATATAAGCTACGCAAATATATTTTTATTTGTGCATAAGTAAAAAAGTTTCACAATTTTACTTATGTATAAATTTCCTTATCGTAAATTTATATTGCAAGCTCATTGGATAAGATATTTATATAATACTCTATCCAATCATCCACTTTGTTTGCCTTGATTATTTTTTTATATATCTTCTGCAATATACTTAAATTTATCTTTTCTAATAACTCTACATGACCAATATCTACTAATGTTTTTATAGCTAATTGATATATTTTTAATTGTGATTTCATATTTTTAGGCAATATACTAGGATTTTGCATATAAATGTTTTTGCTCTTAAAAATCTCGTTATACTTTTCTGTTTCTTCTTGCACTAGATAAATATTTTTACACACATTGTCTATGCATTTAATATTATATTTTTCTCTATTCTCTGTGTCTAACTCTTTATCTATTTCTTTATCTTTCTCTATGTAACAATGTTCCGATACACTTGGTAACATTTTAGTAACAATGTTACCACTATTTAGTTCCTTTTCTTTTGCCCTTTTCTTTCTCATTAGCTCTGCTTTTGCAGTTTCACTACCTACCATACTATCAAAACTAGTTATTTTATAACAACCACTATCTTCAATGTAAATCAATTTTAATTTTTTAAGCCACTCAATACCAACTAAAATAGTATCTCTATTAAAATATTTTGTATCTCTTACTATTTTATCTACATCATATGGTATTAACTTACCATCAATTTCAGTAGCTAATAAGCCCTCATTATTAGCTGTTAATAAACAAAGCATTTGATATAGAAGAATATATTGACTACCATTTTCTTGACTAAGTAAATAGTCAATTTCTGCACTATTAAAAAAGTCTGTCTTTAATTTAATCCAATAATACTTTTTGTTAGCCATTACACCACCTGCTTTCTATAATTTTGTTTTTTAAATTGTTGCAGTATATATGTATAAATGATATAATGAGCTCATAGAACTTACATATGTTCTTATATAGGCACTTATATAAAAGTTTGTTTTGCAGACCTGCTTTTATATTTGTGCTTTTTTGTTTTACATCATTCATTTTTACAATCAACTCTCTTTTCCATTTTCCATAGTATATATGCTAGTTTTTGAATCTTTCTTGTTTTCCCAATATTAACTGATGGGAAATCTGCTCTATTAAAGATTTCATTTGTCTTATTCTCTCCCATGTATAAATCTTTGGCAATATCTTTTACAGTTAGCATTTTCCATGGTTCTTCTAAATTTTTAACCGCTTCTTTTATTAACTCTTTTTTTAATTCTTCATACATAACAAAACCTCCTTTTTTCACAAATCGTGAAAATTATACACAAAAAAATAAAAACCTCCTTTCGCTTTTTCACAGTTTGTAAAAATATTATAGCATCCCTTTCTCTGCCTGTCAACACCTTTTTCACAATTCGTAAAAATTTATTGACATATTAATATTTAAAATATATAATATTATTAGATTTATATGAAAGGATTAAATCATGATAAATAATAAAGAAATAGCTAATACAAAAGGAACTAATATATTAAAAACCTTAGGTCTGCGTTTGTTAAAGTTAAGAAAAGACCAAAATAAAACTTTAGAACAGGTAAGTAAAGATTTAGGAATATCTATTTCTTCTTTAGCTTCATACGAAACAGCTATGAGAAAACCTGATCCAGATAAATTATGTATGTTAGCTGATTACTATAATGTTTCTATTGATTACTTGTTAGGAAGAACAAATTATGCAAATATTCTTAAACAAGATAATATATTACAAAGCAATGAAACTATTAATCTTAATAATGCTATTAATTCATTAAAAGATATGATAGTAAAAGAAGATATATTTGTAAGTCCTAGAATTTCTCATTGGGTATTAGATAGTATGAAAGTTTATGTTGGTGAAAACGATTTTGGATATGTAACTCTAAATGCTTTGATAAAGCCAAATAAATTAGTTAAACTTCTACTTGAAGAACAAGATTTGGAATTTCATCCACTAATTGAAATGGTTTCAAAAACAGTTAAAAATACTATTCTGATTGCTGAAATTGACTCTGATTCATTTGAATGTGATTTTTCAGCATTTGAACGTTCAATTATATATGCAAATAGAATTTGTGAATTTTATAATGTTGTATCTATCGTTGTACAAATAGACGATGATAAAGAAAAAATTAAAACAGCTACCGTAAGATATTATAAACAAGGAACAAAAGAATGCATAAGGATTGATAAACCTACAAAAAAACTGCTACCACCAGAAAAATACTTTAACATAGCAAAAAATATATAGAAAGGATTTTATTATGAAAATATTTAAATTTTTATTGGAAAACAAAGAATATTTAGAAGATTTAATAACTAGAAGTACATACCATTCAAATGCTATTGAAGGAAGTACTTTAACTTATGCAGAAACATATGCAATATTATATAATGATAATAGCTTTAAAATAGAAGGAAAAGAGCCAAGAGAAATATACGAAGCTATAAATCATAAATCAGCATTAGAATTAGTTTTTAAGAATATTAAAAACAATGATGTTTTTGATGAAAGATTTATAAAAGAAGTAAATGAAACAATAAATAAAAACATAAAAGAAACCCAAGGATATAGAAAAATACAGGTATTTATCCAAGGAAGTGAACACATACCACCTAAGCCAGAACAATTATCTAATCTTATGAATTACTTTGTATATAACTACAACAATGATGTAAATGATATTTATACTAAAATAGCACAATATCATATACAATTTGAATCAATTCATCCTTTTGTAGATGGTAATGGTAGAACTGGTAGACTATTAATAAATTATGAATTATTAAAAAATAATTTGCCACCAATAGTTATTTCAAAAGATGATAGGGTGAAATATTTTGAATTGTTAAGAAATAAAGATATAACTGGTATGTCAAATTGGTTTAAAGAATTATCTAATATTGAACTAGCAAGAATGAGTGAATTTGGATATAACAATTAAACAATTACATATGCTCTGTTAATTCGTTTTAACGGTTACGATTATTCGTGGTCTAGAATTAACAGAGCTATTTTTTACATTATAGATTTATAAATCTTCTCTATTGAACTAATTGTATCTTCAAATTTAAATACATTGTTTGCTGTTACTAGGCTTTAACTCTTTTGTAGTTTCTATAAAAAAAGCAGAACTCCATAAATTAAGTGAATCTATATCTTGTATAAATGGAATTACATCTTCTTTTGCATCAGTATAGTTTATTTCATTAAATTTATTATTTAACATAGATTTTAAAGTATCAATATTAAATTCATCATCTCGTTTTATTACTTCTGACTCTATTAATTTTTCTTTGACTAATTCTAAATTTACTTTTATGCTCTTAGCCAAATAAAATATATAATCATACAAATCCCTACCTTTTGTTCTATAATTCCAGTTTCGGCAAAGTATTGCATGAATTTTTCCAGCAAAAAGCGATGATTCATCATATAATCTCACTTCATGTGGAGATGGTAAAAGTTTATACTTCATTTCATATGTGGCTCCTTTTGGAGCATTAACATCTACCTCAAATTTTATTTTTATACTTTTTAATGAATTACTAAATCCTTGCATATTTTCATTAGGAAAAAACATCAAAATATGTTCTTTTGTATCACCTTTTAAAAATGCTGACATTATATTTGAATCTTTAGTTTTTTCTTTTGTAGAAATAGTCAAATTAAGTCCATAAGCTTGAACTTCCTTTTCTATATATTTAAAATATTTAGTAATGTCAAAATCTTTGTTTGGCTCCAGCAAAGCAAAATCCAAATCTTCAGAAAATCTATTTAATCCATAAAATATTCTAAGTGCTGTTCCACCATAAAATGCAGCCTCATCAAAAAAACCACCTCTACTTAATCCGCAAAGTACTATTTCTTGAATTATTTCTTTTATAGCATTCGTTTCATCTTCTTTATTTTTTATATTGTGCTTTTCAAGCATCGTTTTTAAAACACTATTCATCTATATTCCTCCTTATGTATTTATATAGTAATCTAACATTTGTTGATGGATAAACCTCAGACAATTCACATATATGTGTAGCATTCAACTTGTTAAATACTTCTATATCAATTCTTAAATCATTAAATAATAAATTTTCCAATTCTTTCATATTTCTCATAGGTGAAATTATATATAATTTATCACACAATGCTTTCTCTGGTGTTGCTATTTGGTAAGTATATCCATTTTCTTCAATTAATTTTACACCTAAAAAATATATATCTGAAGGAACATCTCTATATGTATATATACCAAAAAAATTCTTATATTGTTTTTTCTTCTTTTTTTCAAAAGTAGCACTTGTATAAGTTGTTACCTTTTCTGGAATTAATCCATAATAATATAATGCGTAATCAAATGATAAATATGATGGTCCATATATACTTGATGCTAATAAGTAACCACTAATGTGTTTATCTGTTTCATATAGTCCATTAACAATTCTTATTAAATTTCCATTTTTTATTTCTCTACTAATTTTATTATTTTTATTTGAATATTCACTTAATTTTTTTTTCAAAACTTCACTTGTTATTAACATATTTTCACTCCTAAATACCATTATACAGTATTATGTGGTGAAAATCAACTATTTTTAGACTAATTTTTATTTTTTTCAATACTTTCCATGATTTTATCATCAAACTGAAATTTTTCTCTTTTATCAGTGTGATAGTCAACTAAACCAAATAATATTTTTAAAAAATTAGTTTTTTACTTTTTCACTTGATGAACCTAATTCACTCTATAAAATATTTTGGAAAATATTGACATATACAGGTATAAAATGTATAATTTTATCATCAGTACAATATTTTGTGTCAAAATTTATTTTTATATTATTAATCAGGAGGCAAAAATGAATAAATGTAGCCTATGTGGTAGAAAAATGAGTTCAGCTAACAATCATTTCGGTCTAAATTGTTTAAAAAAATCTTGTGAATTATTAAATATCAAAAATGTTAAAAATCTAAAAGGTGAAAAAACTCTTAATAAAAAAGTTATGAATACACTTAATAAAAACAAATTACCAGCAAAGCAACAAGCTTTACTTACAAATAGGTATCTAACTTTAAAATTATTAGAGCAAGTAAATATGAGCTGTTATGATGATATTAAAGAGTCTATTAATAAAGATATACAAAAAATCAATTCTACTACTACTGAAAAAGATTTAACTACTATGGATACGATGCCATTAAAATATGCAAATCAAATATTAACTTTATATTTAAAATATAAAGTATCTGATAAAGTATGGAATAGTGAAGAAGAAGCTTATTATAAAGAAAATATTTCATTCGATACTATTTTATTTGGATTTAGCTATTATTATAATAAAAAACCATACTTATCTGATATGTTACAACAAATACAAAAAGTATGTTGGAAACTAATAATACAAATACTACATATGGTAAATTGTAATTGTTCAGCCGAGTTTTTAGACCATTCTTTACAAGCAAAACCAAATAATATTGTGATACAAGATAATCATATAATTATAAATAAGATACAAGAAGATTTAAATTTTAAAAATTATATAAAAAGCATAATAAAAAAATATGGAACAACAAAATCTTTTAATACAAGTAAACACACTTCTGATGATGATAAAGTATATAAATCTTTAAATTATATAGATAATGACTTGAAGTTGGCATTAAATAATACAAATATTAATGTTATAGGCGATAAAGTCAATAACAAGTGGTTTTTAGAAGTAATTATAACCGACATATATGATTTTACAGACTACAAAGAAGTATTTCACTTCATTAATGCAAATGGTTTTTTGGACTTTATTGGAAATTTAGCCAATAATATTGCAATGATTTCTACAAGCTGTGGTGTTATTAATGTGTACAATGTAACAATAAAATTTAAAATGGAATATTAAGGATGTGATATTTTGAAAAAAATATTAAAAGTATTAGGTATACTAGCTATATTTTTTATAGCAATAACAATATTTGTCGCAATAGACTTTACAATTATGGTAAACAATCATGATAATGATATTGAACATGAATGTAGTCAAGTGTGTGGTCTCGGGATAGCATTTTTTCCGATTGTTTCTACATGGAAATTTGCTCTTATAATGATTGTTGTAGCAATAATTGTAAAATTTAATAAAAAACTAGATTCTGTTACAAAAACGACTATATATCTTTTACCAATACTTTCATTTTACGGTTTCTTTTATGCTACTACGCCTGCTCTATGGCTTATGAAGGTATTAGGATTATAATTAAAACTTTGGTTGCATTACAAAAGCATTCAAAACATCTAATAAGTATTGAAATATCAGTATTTGTTAGGTGTTTATTTTGGTCACTCCGACCATTTTATAATAACCCTTCAATTATTAAAATTGAAGGGTTATTTTTTATGTCAAAATCATTTTTCATTCGTATCGATATTATGTCTACGATTTCCTTTGTGTTGCAAAAATAGCCGATTTCTGGTATAATATTAGTATATATTGTATATGTCCTTTTTACACATTTTCTAACTAAAAACAAAATAATTATTTTAAGGAGGAACAAAATATGAGAAAGTTGTTGGATGCATGGCTTAACGGTGTATCTTACATGCTTTGCGATGGCTCAATATCTTTTTACACTTTTTTCAACATAATCCTTGCAGAGTGCGCATATCTTTGGAGATTTCAATCAATTAAAACAGCTATGATTTTTACTTTTGTACTTATAGGGTATATTATAACTGTGCTTATTTTTTCATGGCTTAAAGGTAACTATGAGGGAACCTTTACAGAAAGAGTCTGTGCTCTAGCTTATGTTATGACTTTTGCTATATTATTTATAGTTGGTTGTTTCATCAATTCATGGATGTGTATAACCTTAACCGTCATTCCACTATCAATAACTTTTTTATGCATTAAGATACGCGCCCTACAAAATACTGCATTTATTGGAAATGAATCAAAAGCTACTCCATTTTTATCTAATTTATTCAAAAACAAAACATTCTCTCTCCTTTCAATGATATTAATAACTTTTGGACCATTTTTAAGCTTTTTAGTTTTTTTAGGATTACTTCCTAATTTAGCAGTAATATTGAAATTTATCATTTTAGCTGTATGGCTTCTGTTCAGCCCATTTATTGCATTTATCGAAGATGCCTTCGCAGCATGTGATATTTTTGAAATTGCTTATGATATAACATGGAGTTTAGAGGACGATTTTAACCACAAAAATAACAAGGAATAAAATTCCTTGTTATTTTATTTCTTTATAGTATTAATTTATATAATATATTCTCATTTTTAGCACATACTACTTATATCATTCTTGTTGTGTTTATTCGCATTCTATCAGTTTGTTCTATTTTATTTATAAATATTATATATTTTATCTATGCAAGATAAAGGAGGGCTATTATGTCAGCTGTTTTAAATAACAAAGATTTAGGTAATAGAATAAGAAAAATTAGAAAAGATAAATATTTAACTCAATTTGCCCTTGCAGAGGAAATAGGTGTTTCTCCAAATTTTCTTGGTGATGTTGAACGTGGTGTTAAATCTCCAAGTTTAGAAACAATTGTCTGTATAGCAAATGTTTTGGATGTCAGTTTAGATTACTTGCTATTTGAATCTTTAAAACATACTGATGTAGCAGAAACTTCAGAAATTTATTTAACAGATAAGCAACTTAATATTCTTAAAGGTGTTGTTAAAACAATAAAAGATACGTTTATAGATTAATAAATAAGTCATAGCTCTTTGTTTAGCTATGACTTATTATTTATATTAAAAAACTTTATACTATTTTCATATAAAATATTTTCTAACTCTTTAATTTCCACCCCTTTTATTTCGGACAATTTTTCTATAACATATTTTATATTTTTAGATTCATTTCTAGTACCTCTAACAGGAACAGGTGACATATATGGCGCATCAGTTTCTACCATAATTTGCTTTAGTGGTATAGATTTTATTATTTCTAAACTATGCTCACTTCTTTTAAATGTTATATTTCCACCTAAACCTACCATATACTTTCTTTGAATAATGAGTTTTGCTATTTCATCTGTAGGTTGAAAGCAATGAAAAACTATTTTCATTTCTTTATATTCTTCATTTTTTAGTATATCATACATATCCTGGCTAGCATCCCTAGAATGTATTATTACAGGTAAATTATATTCTTTAGCCAGATTTAATTGCTGAATAAAATATTCTTTTTGGAGTTCTTTATTCTCTTTCGTATAATAATAATCCAATCCTATTTCTCCAATAGCAACTAGTTTTTTATTACATTTATTTTCGTCTAGTATTTTTTTTAGTTCCTCTATATCTTTCTCTAAATTATCTCTTACTCCCTCAGGATGTATTCCAATTGCGAAGTATATGTTTTCAAATTTGTCTGCAAGTTTTTTTGAATGTATAGAGCTTTCTAAATCGTATGAAGCATTAACAATCTTCTCTACTCCATTTATGTAATTATCTTCAATAACATTATCTAAATCTTTATTATATCTTTCATCATCATAATGTGCGTGTGTATCAAATATTTTCATTACTATTACCTTTCTATTTTAGTTGGTAGTGTTATAATTACCTCTGTTCCTTTACCTTGTTCACTCTTCATCTCAATAGTTCCATTATTTTTATCGATAATCTCTTTTACAATAGATAATCCCAGACCTGTTCCACCCATTTCTCTAGAACGAGCCTTATCTACTCTGTAAAATCTTTCAAATATTCTAGCTAAATCTTCTTCTGGTATTCCTATACCATTATCAATAACTTTTATGTATGCATCATTATATACAAATCCAACATATATTTTAATATTTCCACCGTCTGGAGTATATTTTATACTATTTGTTAATATATTTAAGACTACTCTTTCT
>JAZSQI010000047.1:0-30782 GCA_045537895.1 Clostridia bacterium | reverse complement strand
ATCCTGAGCCAGAATCAAACTCTTGTTTTAATTCTTGTTCAGTAACTTTTTTGTTACCGTCATTTACTTTGTTTGTACGTTTCGTTATGTTAATCATAACTCTCGCTTGGCTTTACTTACTCTTTATTTTTCAATGTGCTTTCTGTGTTATGTAAATGTGTTTCGTAACACAGTAAATATATTGTAACACAGACTCAAAACTCTGTCAACACTTTTTTTGATTTTTTTGTGATTTTTTTCATATTTTTTTCAAAACCTAATTTTATGCATGTTTTCAGCGTTTTTAGTAGGGTTATTATACTATTATTTTTGCTAAATGTCAACCAAAATTACATCTTCTCCTATAACTTTTACTCTATCCCATGGAATCTCCATAGTATTTTTACCAGCCAGACTCTTAATTATCTTTCCAGTTTGTGCTACAACTATACTTTTTATAGTACCTCTTCCAAATTCTGCATTTAAATCCACAACAAATCCTAGCACCTGACCATTATTTATATTAATAACTTCTCTTTGTTTTAAATCTATACCTCTTCCCATACTTCCTCCATAATATTCATATATATAAATATATGAATTACAATAAAAAAAAATACGCTATGCAAATGCATAGCCTATTTTTAAATTATATACCACTTTCTAGTCTTTTTTTCATTCTTGCTATAGCTACTTTTTCAATCCTAGATACTTGCGCTTGTGATATTCCAATTTCTTCTGCAAGTTCCATTTGTGTTTTATTGTCAAAGTATCTTCTTTTTATTATGTTTTTTTCTTTTTCTGATAATTTTTCTATTGCCTGGATTACACATATTTTATCTGTTAGGTGTTCCATTTCATTTTTTTCATTTTTTAATTGATCTAATACATATATCACATCTGACCCATCATTATATGCAGCATCATATATTGATATTGGTTGAACCATACTCTCCATAGCAAGTATTACATCTTCCTCTTCTTCTCCAACTGCTTTTGCTAAATACTGTAATGTAGGTTCTTCATTTTTTTCATTTATATACGCTTCTCTTGCTTTTGATACTTTATACGATATATCTCTAAGTGACCTACTTATTCGAAGTGTACTGCTATCTCTTAAAAATCTTTTTATTTCTCCTATTATCATTGGAACTGCATATGTTGAAAATTGTACATTTTGTGTAATATCAAAATTATTAATTGCCTTTATTAATCCAACTACGCCTACTTGAAATATATCATCAACATTTTCTCCTCTAAAATTAAATTTTTTTGTTATACTTAAGACCAATCTTAAATTACACTTTATGAATTCATCCTTTAACTCAGTTTTTCCCTCTTTAATCTGTCTTAACATTTCCATTTGGTCTTTCTGTGATAACACGGGAAGTGTTGCAGTATTAACACCATTTATTTCAACCTTAATATTCTTCACTTGTCTCCTCCTAATTTATCTTTAGTTATATTTTTTTCTTATTTTGGAAAATTATTACAGTTAGCAAAAAAACTCTTTTTTTAGACGATTTATTACTTTTTTCTCAATTCTAGATATGTACGATTGAGATATACCTAATTTATCTGCAACTTCTTTTTGCGTTAGTTCATCCTTCCCTTCAAATCCATATCTGAGTTCCATTATCATTTTTTCTCTGTCATTTAGATTCATTATTGCTTGTCTTAATACTTTTCTATTATCACTTTCCTCTACTTCCTTATATACTGTATCGTTATCACTTCCTAAAATATCTACTAGAGACAAATCATTTCCCTCTCCATCAACGTTTATTGGTTCATCTATAGATATCTCCGTTTTTGTTCTTTGAACTTTTCTTAAGTACATTAATATTTCATTTTCTATGCATCTTGATGCATATGTTGCTAGTTTTATGTTTTTATCTAGATTAAAACTATTTATTGCTTTCATAAGACCTATTGTTCCTATAGAAATTAAATCTTCTATATTTACACCTGAATTCTCAAATTTTTTTGCTATATATACAACCAATCTTAAATTTTTTTCAACCAGTTTTTTTCTTGCTTCGTCATCATTTTCTTTTAGTTTGTTTAATAGCTCTATTTCTTCTTTTTTACTAAGTGGTGGTGGAAGTTTTTCAGAACCTCCTATATAATATACCTCCTGTTCTCCTACTCCTAAATATTGAATTATAATCTGGTATCTTTTCTTCAAATAATTTTTTATATTCATATATGTATTCCTCCTAATATTTCTTCATAAACTTCATAATTCATTATCATGTCACACCCTAGGTTATTTTTTATATCCTCTTTTGAAAAACATATTACTATATCTACAAACTTTAATTTTTCTTTGTTTTTTATAATAACATTGTCTACTAAATAACCTTCCATGTTTTCCACATTATTAACAGTGTTTATATTAATATGTACTTTTTCAAAATTAGACAATTCTATCTTTTTCTTATTGGCATAAAATATCATTCTATTACTTGCCATATGTTTTGATGTATTTCCCGTGTCTATAAACCCTTTGTACTTAATATACTTTTTTTCATTTGGTATATACACATCATAGACAAAATTTTGTTTTTTTAACTCTAGTTTAAACATTTTCCACATTTGTTTATCTATGCACCAAACAATAACAGCACCTAATGTATATACAATTATTTTTACAAAGCTATTTGATATAGTAATATTAAAGATATTTATTATAAATAGATATGTGCCAACATTTATAACTGAGATAAGATAAAAGTATAGTACCATCTTTATATACTTTCTAATCTCTTTTGGAATAAAGCAAATATATACCATTACAAAAGATAGTAATATTTTTGAAAAAGCGTAATTTAATATCTCTAGCTTAATATAAACCATTATGCATACATATATTGCTCCAACTAGTGCAGATAAAAAAAGCTTTATCTTTTTTACTCTTTCTTTTATAAATGAAGAAGTTTGATATAGTAATAAATAATTCATGATTAAATTTTCTATAAATATATTTTCTATATATACTGTCAATTTAGTCACCTAGAAATATTATAGTTTTTTTAGATAATAAAAAATGTAGAATTAAATCTTAAATATATAAAATAAAACTGGAATAAATAACTAAAATGTCAAAAAAATAAAAATTGAGAAAAATCATATAAAAAGAGTGGCATTTGCCACTCAATCATTTTTAGGTCTATATAAAAAGGCATAATAATTAAAGTCTTCCCAACCTGTAACTTTCCAACAAACTATTGCCTCTTTATTATTGTCCAACTTTTTATCCATTTGCTTTGCCCAAAATTTCTTGCCTCCCTGAATTATAAAAGAACCTGTTGTAGATAAATATTTCTTAATATCTTCAAGAGTTGCCATTGAATCTTCTACGCAAACACTTATCTTATACTCTGCAACGTTTTTTCTGAGCCATAATCTGTTTGCATATTCAATACTCTTGTTTTCTGCATCATCAAGTACATTTATTAACCAAAAAGTTCTTGACATTCTTTTTTCCGGTGTTGAAAACATAACTATCATCTCCTCATATATTAATACTTTGGTTTATATTAAATTCATATGCATTATACCATATCACCGTCTTCTTTTCAATAAAACAAGCAAAAAGCAAACCCATACATTGTGTATGAGTTTGCTTTTGTTTATATATTATTCTCTATTTCTTAAGAAAGGTGGGATGTCCCAATCATTCATATAATCATTCATTCTTGTTTGTGGTTTTCCATAGCTTGTTGTTTCAAAAGTATTGTTTCTTGCTTCTTCAACAAATTTGTTTGCTGTTACATCATCTAATGTCCATTTATTAAAACCTGTTGCTATAACTGTTATTAATATTTCATTTTCAATATTTTCATCTATTACAGCACCAAATATAATATTCGCATCTGGATCAACTGATTTTTGAACTAATTCAGCTGCCTCATTTATTTCAAGCAATCCTAAATCTTTTCCACCAGTTATATTTATTAATACTCCTCCAGCACCTTCAATAGAAGTCTCTAAAAGTGGACTATGAATAGCTTGTCTTGCTGCTTCTTGAGCTCTGTTTTCTCCAGTTGCTCTTCCTATACCCATATGTGCAACTCCAGCATTCATCATTATTGCTTTTACATCTGCAAAATCTAGATTTACAAGTCCTGGTATAGTTATCAAGTCAGATATACCTTGAACACCTTGACGAAGAACATCATCAGCCATTCTTAAAGCTTCAACGACTGATGTTTGCTTTTCAACAACTTGAAGCAACTTCTCATTTGGTATAGTAATTAATGTATCAACATTTTGTTTTAAATTTTCTATACCTTTCTCTGCTTGAGTCATTCTTCTTTTTCCTTCAAATGGGAAAGGCTTTGTTACAACACCAACTGTTAATATTCCCATTTCTTTTGCCACTTCAGCAACTATAGGTGCAGCTCCTGTACCAGTTCCTCCTCCCATTCCTGAAGTTACAAATACCATATCTGCTCCTTTAATCGCCTCAGCTATTTCTGCTTTTGATTCTTCAGCACTACATTCTCCTACGCTAGGATCTCCTCCAGCACCAAGACCTCTTGTTAATTTATCACCAATTTGAATTTTTCCTTCTGCTTTAGATACGTCTAGTGCTTGTTTATCAGTGTTAACAGCGATAAATTCAACACCTCTTAAACCAGCTGTAATCATTCTATTAACAGCATTACCACCAGCACCACCTACACCTATTACTTTAATAGTAGCCATACCTGATTGATTAATGATTTCTCCCATTTTTATTTCCTCCTCTTAAAATTCTATCTCTTCTTCTTTATCTTTTTTTAGTAAATCTTTAAACCTATCTTTTGTTTCTTTAAAAAAGTCTGATATTTTTTGTTTTAAACCTGGTTCAGTAATAATTTCAACATCGCTGTTTACATGTTTACTTAATCCTATTCCAGATATATGTTTAACCATTCCAAACGCAACCGTATGTTGTGGTTTTATAACATTAATTAACTTTGGACTACATATTCTTACTTGTCCCACTTTTAAGGTAAGTACAGCAAGTTCTTCAGCTCCTACCATATTACTTATTCCCTGACCTGTTAATACTAAACATTCATATTTTCCTGTCATGTTATTATCTGCAAGAAGTTTTCTAATTATTTGATACACTTCTTTTATTCTTGCTTCTATTATTTTTACTATATCGCTACATTTTATTTTGCTATCTTCCGTATTTCCAGTTTTCAACGTGTTTAATTTTATTTCGTGATTATTAGAAATCATTGCTTCAATTGCCAAATTATATTGTCTTTTTAATCTTTCTGCCTCTTCTTGCGATATACCAAGCGTCATAGCTATATCATTAGTTATATGATTTCCTCCTATAGGAAGTGTTTCATAAAATTCTAATCTTGAATCTTTATACACTGATATATCTGTGTGGAAAGCTCCCATATCAAGCATAAGAACTCCCATTTGTTTTTCTTCAGGCATCAATACTACATTTGAAGCTGCTAATGTTTCTATGATTAATCCATCTATCTTCAATTCTGCCATATTAAGAACTTCTACAATATCTCTTAAATATTCTCCGTTGGCTATCACTACGTCCAAATCAACACCAAACTCTTTTGCAAAAGCTCCAATAGGTTCTTCTTTATATTCTCTATCATTAACAATATACTTGTATGGTATTAAATCAATAATTTGCTCATTATCATTTATTCTAATCCCACTATGTATTTGCTCAAATAATGAATAAATGTCGTTTATTGATAATCCATCATCAGGTTTTTCTACTTTTCCCCTACATTTTACTTTCTCAACTCTTACATTCATTCCTTTTATATTTACATATGAAGAATTAATGTACAGTCCTGATGTTTCTTCAGCTTCTGTTATAGCCTTAACAATAGAATCAGCTACTTTATTTTTGTCAATAATTCTACCTTTTGTTATGCCAGATGAATCTGCTAAACCATAACCAATTACTTCTATTTCGCTAAATTTATTAACTTGTCCTACTACAGCAGCAGTTTTGGAAGCACCAATGTCAAGTGAAACTATAATGTCACCGATTGCCATTTAATCTCCCTCCATTTTTCGTTACGTATATAATACATTTTTTCTTTCAAAAATGCAATAGTTTTGAAGGAATTTTTGTAATATTTTTGTAATTTTTCTGTCACAATATGTAGAACCTTCCATTTACTGGTATTTTGTCATGTTTTCTGTATATTTATAAATAGAATATATACTAAAAATATGATACTAAATACATTATTATAATTAAAAAATATTATTATACAAATAATAGATATAACTAATACAAAAGTTATTGAAATAATTTTCATAATACTATTTATTATGTTTTTATTATTTATAAACAGTGTTATTAATAGATTTTTCAGTATATTAAATCCATCCAACGGGTAAATTGGCAGTAAATTTAAAATGCCTAAAAATATATTTATCTCAAATATAAAATTTATGTCTTTAAATAAATATGCTACTAATACATTTGACATTGGACCAGCAAGGAAAATAACTATTTCTTTAAAATAATATAATCTGTCTTTTTGTAAATAGTTATATTTAAAAAATGCTGTCGCTCCACTTATTCCTATAAACATTTTAAATAATCTTTTATTTAGTAGAGCACCTACAAATACATGTGATAATTCATGAAACAAAATAAATAATAAGCAAATATAATATTTGTCAAAAAAACTCATTATAGTATCAGATAATCCAGATACTATAAGTAGTATAACCAGTAAATATTCTATTTCAAGAATTATTTCTTTTATTTTTATTTCAAATCCCATACTCTCCCTATAATTCTAATACCTTAGCTGGATCAATTTTCACATTATCTACAACTACTTCAAAATGAAGATGTGGTCCTGTTGCATAACCTGTTTCTCCCATTTTTCCTATTATATCGCCTGCTTTTACAACTGATCCACTTTTTATACTCACTGAATCCATATGTGCATACTTTGTTATAACTTTCCCATTTGTTATTTCAACAAAATTACCATTGTATTTATTATTTGATACTTTAGTAACAGTTCCATCTGTGCTTGCTACTATATCAGTTCCCTTCACATTTGCTATATCAACTCCAGTATGAAAAGAATCAATATCTGTAAATATTACCTCTCTTGCTCCAAAAGATGATGATACTGTTCCTTTTGTTGGCATTACAAATTTAATATTATTCTCTATTATATATTGCAGATGACTGTCCTCACTACTTATTGCACTAACAGCCTCTGTTATTTCATCCTTTTTTACTTCTTCATTTTCTACTATGCTAGCTCCAATTCCTTCACTTGACATTGTTTCTACCGTACTATTTTGTTCTTTGTTTGAATTATCTTCATATATTTCTATTTTTTTATCTACATCATTTGAGAAAACATTTTTAACATCATCATAAATACTTTTTATTTTCTCCTTGACCTTGTTTGGAACTATTTTCCCAACAGCTCCATACGAATATTTAACAGTATCTATAGTATTATTCTTTATTTGGCTTATTGAATAATTCTTATTATATTCTTTTTTTAACATTTTAATCGACTTACTATTATTAATAAAATTTAACTTCAAAATATCACATACTATTATTAATATTATTAGGCTTAAAGCTGTTATTGTTTGTAACCATAGTGTTATTTTTAATTTATATAGTTTTTTGTCTATAAAACTTTTATTAACTGAATTTTCTTTATTAAGCTTTTTACTTACTAATATATTTTTATTATATACACTATTATATGTGTCTTTTCTAGATGCATTTTTCATATTATATTGGTTTTTATTTATACTACTTTGCCTAAGACATCTTTTTGCAACTACACCTTCCATAACGTTCACCTCAAAAAATAACTTATCCTATACTTTAAATATATTGGATAAGTTATTTTTTATTACTCATTATTATATTAATTACAAAATTTGTCCCGTTAAATACCATAAATTATTTTTTATTATCTTTATATCTTTTACTTTCCCTATATCTTCCTGAGTAGCCTCAAACACTACTACTTTATTTGAGCTCGTTCTTCCTGTATACATTTTATCATTATTTTTACTTTTTCCTTCTACTAAAATCTTAAATGTTTTACCTACATATGTTTCATTTTCCTCATCTATACTTTCCTCAAACATTTTCTTAAGTCTTTCTAATCTTTCCCCTTTAACTTTTTCATCTATTTGACTTGTCATCTTTTCTCCTACTGTACCTTTTCTTATAGAATAAATAAACATATATATTTGACTAAACTTTACTTGTTTTACAACATCTAACGTTTCTAGGAAATCATCTTCTGTTTCTCCTGGAAAGCCTACTATAATATCGGTAGAAAAACTAACATCTGATATCTTCTTTTTCATTTTTTCTACTAACTCTAAATATGACTGTTTAGTATATTTTCTGTTCATACTCTTTAATATTTCTGTGCTTCCTGATTGAAGAGGCAAATGTATTTGTCTAGATATCTTTTTGTTTTCAGCTATATATTCTATTAATTCATCGCTAAAATCTTTTGGATGAGGTGACATGAATTTTACAACTTCAATACCTGGTATTTCATCTATCTCTTTAAGTAGTTTTACAAAACTATATTCTTTTAACTGTTCTATATTATTTTTTCTAAAATCATTACCATATGAATTTACATTTTGACCAAGCAATGTTATTTCTTTATAGCCATTTTCAGCCAAGTATTTTATATCACCAATTATATCTTCGGGTAATCTACTTTTTTCTCTGCCACGAACATAAGGCACTATACAATACGAACAAAAATTATTACACCCATATATTATACTAACCGATGCTCTAACACCATCTTCATATATAATTGGAATATCTTCAACTAACTCTTTTTTATCTTCTACATATTCAGCTATCTTTTTCTTTTCTTTCATTGCCATATATAGCGATTTAGCAAAATCGTGCATACTATGTGTTCCAAGCAGAACATCAACAAATCTATATGACTCTTTTATTTTAGATATAACATGCTCTTGCTGAGACATACAACCTACTATACATATGTATAAATCTGTTTCTTTTTGTTTTCTCTTCTTAAGCATTCCAAGTCTACCATATAGCTTATCTTCTGCATTTTCTCTTATTGCACATGTATTAAAAAGAATAACATTTGCTTTTTCAGCGTCATCCGTTCTTTCCATACCCATTTTTGCCATTATTCCACTATATTTCATAGAATCATTTTCATTTAATGCACATCCCATTGTATCTATATAGTATAAATATTTTTTAGAACCTAATATTTCCTTTATTTTATTCTCATAGTTTATTACATATTTCACTTTATTCACCCTTTTTTACAGAGAATATTTTAGCATACGTTATGTAGACTGTCAATAATACAAAAAAACAGCGATAGTCTCCTATCGCCATTTAATAACTTATTAACTTAATGTTACAGTTACAGTACCTATTGTAGCTCCTGGTCTTACATTGCTTAAAGAACCACCTTCAAGCTTTAATACATATGTAATTCCTGTAATAGAAAGAATATCATCATATGCATACATAGCTGGTATCTCACCCGATGAAGGATATGGTGCTCCACCTGCTGCATACCATTCATAGTATTTATCTGCTTCAAATACAGTATTTTCAGAAATCTCAACAAGCATTCCGTTTTCATTTAATTCAAAATATGTTCCTGTGCTAAAATCTTCTGGTTCTTCGGATAATAATTTATATTCTCCTCCCCATAGACCACTTCTAGAATCATCCATAAATCCAATAACGGTTGGTATTGCAGAAGTAAAATTAACATCTGCTTTTACTATAACATTAGATTTATTAGTTATTGTTATATAATCGGCCATCTCAGATTCTGGTTCCCAATCATAATATTCATCACCATGTTCATCTTCAACTTTGACAAAATCATATACTAAACTTCCCCACTCAATATCAATATCATAGTTAACATCAGTATCGTCAACTATACCAACCTTAACTATTGAACTAGATGTTCCAAGTCCTGTTGCAAAAACAGATGGAAGAGCTATAGTAGCAACTAATAACATACAAACTACTAATTTTATACTTCTTTTCATTTGTTTCACCTCCTTTTTCATAAACCTCTATATATTAACTTTTTTCTATTTCTAGATAAAGATAATATCATTATTTAACATTTATTTTTATAGGAATGTTAGTATTTACAATTGCTTTTTCCTCAGTTTCTTCATCATAATACATTACATTAAACATTCCTTCATATTCTCCTTTTGAAAGAGTTATATTATCTTTTAGTTTTAGTTCATATATTGCATAGCTTGGTGGAATTCTATTTGATTCTGCTACTATTACTTCATTATCATTTTGTTTTATTATTATTTGCAAAACCATACTTTGAGTAGACCTAGAAGGATTTTTAAAATTAACTGAAACTTGTCCACTCTTTAAATCTATATCTACTTTATTTGAATATGATAAAGATACAGCTCCTCCACCTTCTTTAGCTTCCATTTTTTCTCCAGAATTAGGAAGTAGAACAACATTTTCGTCTGTTTTACCTGGTGCATAATCCGATAATTCAGACTGTTTGAAAAATAATAAATATACTATCATTCCTATACATGCTAATATTATTAAAAGTAAAAATATTATAATTCCTTTTCTGCTTTCTTTTTTGGCTTCTCTTCCTTTTCTACTCATTTTCTTTATCCTTTCTTGTTTTTACAATTACAAGTAATATAATAAAGATTGTAATTAATGAAATTACAAATATTATTAGTGCTCCTCCACTCGTTTCTTCTCCTTTTATTATTTCTATCATATCTTCGTTTATATTAACATCTTCATTATTTTCTACTTGTATTTTCTTTACTTTTTCTATTACAATATAACAATCATTTTGAACTTTTTCTATTTTGTTTCCATTTTCATCATATATAGTAATTACTTTTTCCTCTCCTGAATACTCAGTAATTGTAATACTAGGGATTATTTTTTCATTCTTTTTATTTATAACTTTTAAATAATAAACATTAGAATCTTTAATTATATCAATTTTTGTTTTTAACCATTCAAGCGATTCTGTAGATGCTTCAAAAAATATAACATTTATATCTTTGTCATCATTTAATAAAATTTTAACCTTATCCTCATTAAATTCATACTCTACTTTATTATCCACTATTTCTTTTATATATTTGCTTGTATTATCTGTATATTGATACTTTATCATTATATCTTTACTTGTTTCTGCATTTACATTACTAATTAATATAAATAACAAGCAAAAAATTATACCTATTTTTTTCATCTATATATCACCTATTTTTATTTTTGTATTTAGAGTAACTGTCCCTCTACTGTAATACGTATCAGGTTCATAACTCATTATTTTTACAATAACATTTGTATCATCTTTTAAATTCTCTACTTTTATTTTTTCAATTTCCTCACCCGATTTTATTAAACCTGTTTCTGCTAATACCCTTTCTTCTTTGTCATATATTCTTAACTTTACATATACATTATTTTCTTTTAAGGACCTAAAATATATTTTTATATTATTACTCTCGTCTAAAACTAAATTATTGCAAACTCCAACTTTGTATCCTTCTTCTACATTAATTTCTGCATATTGTAATTCTTCAGGTATTTTCTCATTAGTTATATTTATAGCATTACTATCAAATTCTGGTTTTACAAATTCTTTTCTTGACCCTGTTACTTGTGCAATAATTATTGTTGTGATAATCAATACTACAGATATTATTGTTAAAATTACTATATATTTATTTTTCATATTTTCTCCTCTAATTACTGCATACTTATAGTTATTCTTCCTACTTTAACATAATCTACAATATCTGATGATATTTTACCTGATATATTAAATTTAACATTTTCTACTTTGTTTTTTTCTATAACTACTTTATTTTTATCAAACTTTCCAGTGATATCTATATTTTTATTAGTTTGTTTATATTTAAAACTCGCTGTTATTGATTTATTTGAAAAGTTTTTAACAGTTATTATATTATCTTCATTAATCCACTCGTTTTCTATTACAATATTATATTTATTTTCATTACTATCCCACTTAACATCTTTAGTTTCATTATATGTAAATTTCATATTATTCCAAGATATTTCGACATCATATATTGACGCTTCTTTGCCACTATCAATAGTTTCAACTTCACCAACAGTTACATTTTTTATAGATGTACAGTATGAAACAGAAAATATTGAACAAAATAAATATAGATATGCTATTATACTCAAAAACCTCTTTTTCATTTTTTCTCCTTTATATGACGAATTATAGCATAATAATATTTTATTTGCAATACATTTGTTATGCATATTTATATATTAATTGTATATATAATTATATAAATGATTGTAATGCGAGGTAATTATGAAGAAATTTAAAATACCATCTATTCCACCAACAACAAATAAATGTATTAGATTTCCTAATGATATAATAGATGAAATAGAACAATGTATTGAAGGAAAAGATTGTACTTTTACAGCATTCGTTGTAGAAGCTGTTAGAGTTGCTTTAGAAAATTTAGAAGAGGAACAGCAAGTTTAATTACTATTCCTCTTTTTATGAAAAAAATGCACCACTAAATATTAAATTTTTTCTAATATTTGTGGTATAATTGATATTTATTGTTTTATTTTTTTCTCTATATATTAATTTTGTACATTTATATAATAAACTTATTGTTAATTAATTCCCTTGAAGTGATAAAATATCACCTATACAAATATACGTATGTATTATACATTGCATAGCATCTTTCTTTGTTATTTCTGAATGAACACCTTTTGATTGAAGCTTGTTTAAATATTCTAATCTATCTATCAGATAAATAATGTTACTACCTATCAAACTCTTTGACATAGATTTGTCCGTTAATTTTTCTATTACAGCTGAAAGTTTATTAAGATAATGAGTTTCGCTGACATCAATATTTTTGCCCGATTTCGTCTTATAAGTTTTTTCATTATAATTAGGGAAGTGTTTATCAAATAGCTCTTTTGATGTATTTTCAAATAATCTTCTACAAGTTGCTAATGCTTGAGAAAACAATTCTGGATTATCTGAACTAAGTTTATCTTCTATAGCCTGTAATTTTAATAATGTTGAAGATGATAACTTTGAAAAATAATTATCAACATCTTCCCTATAAGCATAAAAAATATCTGCAGTAACATTTCCAAAAGATATTTCAATTTGTTTTCTTAATGCATAGTCATAATATTTGGATTTAAGCATTGATAATTTTTTCTCATTTTCAGAAATATTTTTTATTAATGCACCCGTTGAACTTGTAACTGCACCTGTCAAGTTATTCATAGCAACATGAGAAAATTCCCCAGCTGTAGAAACCCCTTCTGTAGTAAAATTATTTATAGCCTTTCTTTGTGTTTCTATTCTTGCCTCTAATTCCGAAGCTATTTCCGTAAATATTACCTTTTGTTTTTTTTCATTATAACTACCTCTACCATTTTTATAAGCTATCTCCCACGCTTCATTAATTATGTGTCCTTCAGCAGTTCGCGGATAACCAGAATTCTCATATGTCAACCATTCTATCGACTCAATATCATTTAAGAGTCTGGCTATTCGTATACAAAGTAATAATGAAGATGAAACCGTTATATTTCCTAATTCAAATCCTTCTAATACTTTGTCGCAACATTCTAATGCTTGTTCTATTTTTGTCATATTAATTATCCTTTCGTTAAAATCATAAATAAATTTGTATTTTTATTATATCATATGAACAAAAAATAACAACAGATTTTACTGTTGCTATCTTTTTATTATTAACATCTTTCCATGTACTCACCAGTTCTTGTATCAACACGGATTCTATCTCCTATTTCTACAAATATTGGAACATTAAATTCTACACCAGTTTCAACTTTAGCTGGCTTAGTAGTTCCTGTAGATGTTGCACCTTTTATTCCTGGCTCTGTATATACAACTTCAAGTTCTACAAACAATGGTGGTTCTACACCAAAGACTTTTCCTTTATATGATAATACTTTAACGTTCATATTATCTTTAAGATATGGAAGAATATCTTCTACATCTTCTTTAGATAATTCTAATTGTTCATATGTATTATTGTCCATAAATGTATATGATTCTCCATCATTGTATAAGAATTGCATTTCTGTAATAGTTATTTGAGCTTCCTCAAATTTTTCTGATGGGTTAAATGTTTTTTCCATTGTTGTATTGTTTATAATATTCTTTATTTTAGTTCTTACAAATGCTGCTCCTTTACCTGGTTTAACATGTTGGAATTCAACTATTCTATAAACATTTCCATCCATTTCAAATGTTGTACCATTTCTAAAATCTCCTGCTAGTACCATAAGAATACCTCCATTATTTTATTTTTTCAACTAATGCTGCAAATCCTTGGCTATCTGATACAGCCATTTCAGCTAACATTTTTCTATTTATGTTTATATTAGCTTTCTTTAATCCACTAATAAATTTGCTATAAGACATTCCGTTTTGTCTAGCTGCTGCATTTATTCTAGCGATCCATAATCTTCTAAAATCTCTCTTTTTATTTTTTCTTCCAACATAAGCATACATACCTGATTTCATAACAGCTTGGTTAGCCATTCTAAATCTTATGCTTTTTGCTCCATAATATCCTTTTGCTCTTTTTAATACTTTTTTATGTCTTGCTCTTGTTGTAACTGCTCCTTTTACTCTTGCCACAATAATTCCTCCTTACTTTATTCTGTTTCCATTATTGATATGGTAATAATTTTTTCATTGCATTGCTGTTTGCTGAATCAACATATGCTGCTTCTCTTAAGCTTCTTTTTCTTTTAGCACTTTTTCCAGATAATTTGTGTGCTCTGTTTGCTACAGTTTTCTTAGCAATTCCTGATTTTGTAATTTTAATTCTTTTCTTTGTACCGCTATGGCTTTTCATTTTTGGCATAACTTATTCCTCCTTATTTGCTTTGTTTTGGTGATACTATTACATTTAAGAATTTTCCTTCAAGCTTAGGGTCTTTTTCAATTTGACCATCTTCTAATAAAGAAACGAATTTTTCTATAATTTCTCTTCCTTTATTTACAAAACTAAGTTCTCTTCCTCTAAATCTTAAAGAAACTTTTACTTTGTCTCCTGATTTTAAAAATTTATTAGCATTTTTTGCTTTAACCTCTAAATCATGAGTATCAATATTAGCAGAAAGTCTAATTTCTTTTAACTCTACTACTTTTTGTTTTTTTCTAGCTTCTTTTTCTTTCTTAGCCATTTCAAATTTAAATTTACTGTAATCAAGTATTTTACATACTGGTGGATTAGCATTTGATCCTACAAGTACCAAATCCTTATCTTCATCATATGCTTTTTGAATTGCATCATTAAGAGCCATTTCTCCTAATCTTTGACCATTTTCTCCAATTACTTGAACAGTGTTAGCCCTAATTTGCTCGTTTATTAAAAAATCTTGTTTTATATTAATACACCCCCATAAAAAAAGATTGCTTAAAGTTTAAAGCAATCTCCTCACATACAAAAACAAAATATTATATATCATATTTAAACAATTTTTGTATTACCTTGTCTAAGACAAAACCTGCAAGGTGAGAAGAAAACTTCTACTTTATATGTACTATTATATACTATTTTTTTATTTTGTCAATATTATTTATGTAAATTTATAATGATATATGAATTTTTAATATCATAGCATATATAATATTATATGCACCTTTTATTAGGTGCATATTTATTATTAAATTTATTATAAAATGCTTGCAGGAGGGTTTAACATGAACAAATTAAAAATTCCACAAAATCATAGTGGTATCAGTAGAACTTTGAGACTACCTGAAAACATAGTTGATAACGTTCAAAATTTAGCTAATATGAAGAATTTATCTTTTAACAAAACAGGTAGTTTTTTACTTGAATTCAGTTTGAATAATTTAGATGAAACAGATAAAATATTTTTAGATAAACTAAAAACAAATTAATAAATGAGATGGCTTTATTGACATCTCATTTATTATTATATATTAAAAATTTTCTTCAATAATTGGTTCCCCTCTTTTATTTACATATACATCTACATCATAACCGTTATTTTCTAAATACTCTTCATAGTATTCATCTATTTCCATACCTTGTCCTTTTTCAACGTACTCTGCGGTATTTCTATCAATATAGCCTGTATATAACTTATCTTGATTTTTAAATTCTACTTCAGAATATTTTTCTAAAAGTTTTGTTTCAGCACCTATAAATTCTCCAAGCTCTGAATTTTGAAAATTATTTATTACATCTTCACCTATGTCAAAAGCTACATTGAATAATATCATTACGAATACTATTATAAAAATAGAAACAATAATTGATATTGAGCTTAATACAAGACCTGCTATTGACATCCCTCTTTCAGATTTTTCGTCTTCTTTTTTACATACTGCAATAATTGAAATAATAAGTGCAACTATTGCTAGTAATGTTCCAAGAACTGGCACCCAACAAAGTATTAAACTAAGTAACCCTAAAATTAAACTTGCTACATACATTACCATCACTCCCTTTAACATATACCCTACATTCATAGTTTAATATATTTTTTTACATATGTCAATTGTATAAAAAATATGTCTAAATTAATAGACATATTTTATTATTATTTCAAAATAACTTCTTTTTGAATAGTTCCTTCTGGTATGTAAAATACATATTCTAATTTTGATGGCTGGCCAATTGCAAAAGTTATCCAGCTTCTTTTTGGTTTTCTTTTGTATATCTTAAGGACAGGTTTAGTGCATTCTTTTGATTCAACTTCTGTAACATTCTCACTTTTTGTATCAGTTTCATAAGATTTACCACCTAAATCATATTTATCCTTCACTTCATATCTATAAGTATAAACATTACTAGCCGATACTGATACATAAAACATATTTCCTCCGCCTTCAGAAGATACATTGTTATTTAATGATACTAATTCGATTTCATCTACTAAAACTGGATCTCTATATGCTATCGGTTCTCCAAAAAGTCCCCAAAATATTCCAAAGAAAAATGAAACTACAGTTAGTATTATAAAAATATGTGCTAAAGCCTCATTATCTATAAACTCTCATGCAAACCAGAAAAGTCCAATTGCAAATACTATTCCTCCTAATATCCATAACATAATAATTCCTCCTATATAAAACATATTTTTTGTGTTAAAAACCTACTATCATTAAAATTACTGCTGTTAAAAGAGAAATTGAACCAGATATTTCTATACCTGTTTTTTCTTTCAATTTAAAAACATCAACTAATAAAAAGAATAATAATATCAAAACTACTATAGGTAAAATTGTTAATGCTATTGAAAATAAAATTCCATCAATCATATTAATCCCTCCTTCTAAATTATTATTAAGATTTTATTTAATTTGTTTTTACATTATACTACATAACTTTTTGAAATGCAATAAAAAATGCTTATCCTATATGAATAAGCATTTTCTATTTTTTCTAATTTTATTACACATCCAAGTTTTGAACATACTTAGCGTTTTGCTCAATAAACTCTCTTCTTGGAGCAACATCTTCACCCATAAGTACAGAGAAGATTTGGTCTGCTTTTATAGCATCTTCTAATGTTACTTTTAAAAGGATTCTTGTCTCAGGATTCATAGTTGTATCCCATAATTGCTCAGAGTTCATTTCTCCAAGACCTTTATATCTTTGAATATTTATACTATCTCTTTTATATCCTTTTACAGTTTCTATTTCGTTTAATTTATTTTCTAATTCTTCATCACTATAACAATATTCATCTTCCATACCTTTTTTAGATAATTTAAACAAAGGTGGTTGAGCTATAAATATATGTCCTTCATCTATAAGTGGTCTCATATATCTAAAGAAGAATGTTAAAAGTAATGTTCTAATGTGAGCTCCGTCAACATCGGCATCGGCCATTAGTATTATTTTTCCATATCTTATTTTTTCAACATTAAAGTCATTTCCTATACCTGCACCAATTGCAGTTATAACTGGACTTAATTTATCATTACCATATATTTTATCTGCTCTTGTCTTTTCAACATTTATCATTTTACCCCACATAGGTAAAATAGCTTGGAATTTTCTGTCTCTTCCTTGTTTAGCACTACCTCCTGCAGAGTCTCCCTCTACCAAGTATAGTTCACATTTAGAAGCATCTTTTTCTTGACAATCTGCAAGTTTACCAGGAAGAGTTGTTGATTCAAGTACATTTTTTCTTCTAACTAACTCTCTTGCTTTTCTTGCTGCTTCTCTAGCTCTTAAAGCTGATAAAGATTTATCAACAATAGCTTTTGCTTCTTTAGGATTTTCTTCTAAATAATATGATAATTTTTCCAATATTACATTATTTACAACAGCTGTTACTTCACTATTTCCAAGTTTAGTTTTTGTTTGTCCTTCAAATTGTGGTTCTTTAACTCTTACACTTACAATAGCTGTTATACCTTCTCTTATATCATCCCCTTGAAGATTTGGATCCTTATCTTTAAGTAAGTTGAATTTTCTAGAATAGTCATTAAATGCTTTTGTAAGACCTCTTTTAAATCCTTCTAAGTGAGTACCACCTTCAATAGTATTTATATTATTTACAAATGAATATATATTTTCACTGTAAGCAGTAGTATATTGGAAAGCTACTTCAACTTCAACTTCTCCACCTAAAGATTCAAAATACATAGGCTTACTTACAGGTTCTTTTCCTTTATTTAAGAATTCAACAAAGGATACTATTCCACCTTCATAATGGAATGTTAATTTTTCACTCTCTGGATTTCTTTTGTCTTGCAGAGTTATTTTTAAACCTTTATTTAAAAATGCCATTTCTCTTAATCTTTGAGTTAAAGTATCTGCATTATATATAGTTGTTTCAAATATTTCAGCATCTGGCTTAAATACAACTCTAGTTCCTCTTTTTTTACTTTCTGCTACCTTATGTAATTTTTCTACAACCTTACCTCTTTCAAATGATATTTCATATACTCCATCTCCATTACAAGATTGTACTGTTACATGTTCAGATAATGCATTAACAACAGAAGCACCAACACCATGAAGTCCTCCAGATACTTTATATCCTTCTCCACCAAATTTTCCTCCGGCATGAAGAATAGTATAAACAACCTCT
This sequence comes from Clostridia bacterium, assembly GCA_045537895.1. Taxonomy (GTDB): domain Bacteria; phylum Bacillota; class Clostridia; order TANB77; family CAG-465; genus CALXJE01. Next base: position 11,629 of record JAZSQI010000047.1, on the reverse strand, counting down.
ACAGCTGGTATTCCCATTTTAGGATGTATTCCAAGTGGAATTCCTCTACCATTATCTTTAACCATAATACTGTTATCTTCTAATATTTCTACATTTATTTCTGAACAGTATCCTGCTAAAGCTTCATCAACTGCATTATCTACTATTTCATATACCAAATGATGAAGACCTCTTTCAGATGTACTACCTATATACATACCTGGTCTTTTTCTTACTGCTTCTAATCCTTCCAATACCTGAATTTGGTTCTCATTATATTCTGCCATTATTTTACCCTCTTTTCTAAATTTATATTATTCATTCTACACTAATTTTTTATCATTTTCTAGATTTTATCACTAATTTTCTATTTTTTCAACCTTGCCACCTAAAACTTTATAAAAAGAAATATTACATAAATGTTTCAAAGTGTCAATTTCTGTCGTAGTTATGATGGTTTGATACCCCTTTATATATTCTAGTAGATACTCAATTCTGTTATTATCTAATTCTGATAAAACATCATCTAATAATAGTATTGGTGTATCTTCTTTCTCATCCTTTAATATTTCTAGTTCAGAAAGCTTAAGTGTTAAAAGAGATGTTCTGTTCTGCCCTTGTGAACCATATGTTTTAACTTCTAAATCATTTACATATACCTCTATATCATCTCTTTGTATACCCTTACTTGATGATTTTTTTAGTGTATCATAAAATCTGTTTTTTTTCAAAATATTATATATACTTTGAACATCTAAATCTAAAAATTCAGATATATACTTTATTTCTATATTTTCTAAATTATTAGTTAGATTGCTATGTATTCTTTTAGCATATTCATTTATTTTATTTATTAGATTTAATCTTTCTTTAACAATATACTCTATATACTGAGAAAGTTTTTCATCTAATATATCTAAATAATCATTATCTATATTATCATTTTTTAGTAATGTATTTTTAATTGCTAAAACTTTATTGTATTCTTGTAGTTTTACTAAATACATTTTTGAAAGCTGACTTAAAAGAACATCTATAAATTTTCTTCTATTTTTAGGAGAGCCTTTTATTATATCTAAACTTTCTGGCGAAAATATAACTACATTATACTTTCCTATAAAATCAGATGCTCTTTTTATATCAATATCATCTTCTTTTATCTTTTTTTTAGAATCTTTATCAATATATATTTGCACTTTTGAATTTCTGTCTAATTTGTCCACGTAATCCACAAATATATTTGAATAACTTTCATTAAAATTTACTACTTCATTTTCTTTTGTGGTTCTATATGATTTAGTTATTGCTGTCATATATATTGCTTCTAATATATTTGTTTTTCCTGCAGCATTATTTCCAAAAAATACATTTACTCCTTTATATATATCTAATTCAAGATTATTATAGTTTCTAAAATTAACTAATTTTAAATTAGTAATATACATATTTTTTTCCTCTTTTAGTCTTGTCTTAATTTAACTGGTAATATCATATATATATATTCATTACCAATTGTTGGTTTAATAATCATCGGAGATACACTTGTTGTATAATTCATTATTATTTCATCATTTTCTATTACTTTTAATGCTTCAATTAAATATCTAGGATTAAATCCTATTTCTAAATTCTTACCTTCTACAACTCCTGTTACTTTTTCTTTAGCATCTCCAGCTAAACTTGTACAAGAAATTTCTACACCTTCCATTGATATTGTTACTTTAATAGGTGCTTTTTTCTCTTTTTCAGAAACTTCTCTTGCAAATAGAGAAACTCTATCTAGTGTTTCTAATATATTTTTTGTATTTACTTTTACTTTAGTTTCAAATTCATTAGGAATAACTGAATTATAGTTTAAGAATTCACCTTCAATAATTCTACTTACAACTATACATTCTCCCATTTCAAATAACGCTTGGTTTTTATTTACACCTATTTTTACAACAGCTTTTTCATCATCACTTAGTATTTTAATAAGTTCTGATAATGTTTTACCAGGTATGATTGCTTTAAAATTATTATTACTATTTTCTAGTAAATGTTGTCTAAGTGCTAATCTGAATCCATCTATTGCTACTACTTTTAATACATTATCTTCAACAGTAACTAATGCTCCCGTATATACTGGTCTATTTTCATCTTGACTAGTTGCAAATATTGTCTTTTTAATCATATCTTTAAATATACTTTGGTTTATTGTTATAGAGTTATCCACATTAAACACAGGTAATTTTGGATACTCATCTGGATTCATTGTTGATAACTTAAATATTCCACTAGCTGATTTAATAATAAAGATATTGTTATCTAATTCAAAAGTTATTTCTTCTGCTTCTAATTTTCTAATTATTTCATTAAACATTTTATTGTCTACAACTGTTTTACCATCTGCTTCTACATTTGCTCGTATTATATATTCACTACCAATTTCTAAATCATTAGTTGTAAATTTTACATTATTTCCTATTGTTTCTATTAATATACCTTCTAATATAGGCATTGTTGTTTTTGATGATGCAGATTTTGTTACGCTGCTTAAACAATTCAATAAATCATTTTTACTACATTTAAATTTCATTTTTTCTCCTCCTAAAATTTTGCACGAAGTGCTTAATATATATATTATATTTAGTAGTAGTAGTAGTAGTACCTGTTGATAATGTGGAAAACTACTCCAAACCACTGATATACAAACAAATATTACTGTTGATAAACCTGTGGATAACCTGTTTAAGTTTTCCACAAAACAGATGTTTTTGGTGGATAACTTTCAAAAAATAACTTATCCACAATTTTATCAACACGTTTTCCACTGGATAATGTGGAAAACAAAGAACAATGTAACGAACATTAATTAATCTTGTAATATTCCTGTAATAATAGTCTCTACATGTTGATAGATAAGGATTTCTTAATATCATCTATTAATGATCTTGTTTCTTCATTATGTTCATATTCATCTGATATTTTTGAATATGCATGAAGGACTGTTGAGTGATCTCTACCACCAAAACTTTTTCCGATATTAGGGAAAGTCATATTTATTAATTCCCTACATAAGTACATGGCTATTTGTCTTGGATATGCTACATTATTTGAGCGTTTTTCACTTAATATATCGTTTACTTTTATATTAAAAAACTTACATACAACTTGTATTATTAAAGTACTTGTTAATACTTTAGTATTTTTTACTAATATAGATTCAATTGTATTATCTATTATTGCATCAGTTAATTCTTTATTTGTAAAAGATGTATAAGCGATTAACTTATTAAATACTCCCTCTAATTCACGAATATTTGAAGTTACTTTAGTTGCTATTTTTATAAGAACATCATCACCTATTACATATCTTTCCTTCTCTGCTTTTTTTCTTAATATTGCTAGTCTTGTTTCATAATCAGGAGCTTGAATATCAACAGCTAGTCCCATTTCAAAACGAGTTTTTAACCTATCTTCTAATAAATTTATTTCTTTTGGTGGCTTTTCACTAGTTAGAACAATTTGTTTTCCACCTTCAAACAATGTATTGAAAGTGTGGAAAAACTCTTCCTGACATTTTTCTTTTCCAGCTAAAAATTGAATATCATCTATTAATAATAAATCAATATTTCTATATTTATTTCTAAAAGCCTCACTGTTATTATTCATTATTGCAGATACTAGTTCATTTGCAAAATTTTCACCTGTTGTGTATATAACATTAAATCCAGGACACGATTCAGCAATATTATGCCCTATTGCTTGCATCAAATGTGTTTTACCAAGTCCTACCCCTCCATAAATAAATAAAGGGTTATATTTGGCTCCTGGAGCCTCTGAGACAGCAATTGCAGAAGCGTGAGCAAATCTATTGTTACTTCCTATAATATAGTTTTCAAAAGTATATTTTGGATTTAATCCTATAGCATGTGATATAACATTAGAATTATTAACAACATTAGTTTGAGTAGTACTCTCCACTACCCTATTTATTGTAGGTTGATTAGTATTATTATTATTATTATCTACTTCCTTTTCATTTGTATTTTGGAAATTTTCTTCATCATTTGTGGAAATCTCTTTTGATTCAAAAGTTATTATATAGTTCTTTTTAGTCAAAAAAGTTAAGGTGTTCTGTATAAGATCTAAATATTTTTTAGAAAGAACTTCTATGTGATAATTAGAAGGTGCTAAAAAACATATTGTATTCTCATCAGATAGCCTGGGCACCATGACTTCTACGTATGTTTTGTAGCCAACTGGTGATATTTCTTCTTGTAATATTTCTAAAGCTTGTTCCCAAGTTTTCATAAAATTTTCTCCCATTTTTAACCTCCTTTTTTAAAAGTTATCCACAAAGTTATCCACAGGTGTTGATAACTTTAACAGAAAAGTAACACATATATAAACTATATGTTACATAATGTTGTTAATTCATATTTCTACAAAAAACAAGACATATTTTTGCTATAATATATCAAATATTTACAGAAAAAACAAGTAGTTTTCAAAAAACTCTCCCCTATTTTTACAAAAAACACCTAAACTATTAAAGTCTAGGTGTTTTAAATTTTTATACTATTATTCTTTTACGCTTTTTTGCGGTATTAATTTGGTATAACTCTGTGTTGATTTGTTAATAAAGGCTCTGTTATTAGTATCTTCAGTGCCAATAGTACTTCTTGTTTTTTTCTGCCACTTTTTATCTTTTTTCTTTTTGTATTTGATACTCTCCTTTTTTACTCTTTTTGATTTCTTCTTTCTACTTGGTGAATGTTTTGGCTTTTCTGAAGTTTCGATGTCTATAACAGATCGTTCATCCGTTTCTATTAGGTCTATTATCTCCTCTCTTGAAAGTTTTAATATTTCCCTTGCTCTTTCTTCATCAAAAAGTTCAAAAACAAGATTTTCAAGTTCTTTAATTGTTAATTTGTCAAGGTTCATCATAATTAGATCCTCCTAAAAATATTGAAAATTATTTCAGTATTATATAATAATACATAGTGGAATTATATCATTTATTTAATGTTATGTCAACATATTAATATTAAATAATAGTATAATCGATAAATATATCTTTGATAAAATAATTGAAATAAATAATTGACAAATTAAAAATTATGTAGTATAATCCTAAAAGGAAAATTTACATTAAAACTTTGGAGGTGTAAGACATGAAAATGACATTTCAACCAAAAACTAGACAAGCAAAGAGAGAACATGGTTTTAGAAAAAGAATGAGCACTGCTTCAGGAAGAAATATATTAAAAAATAGAAGAGCTAAAGGCAGAGCTGAATTAACAAAATAGTTATATTTTTGATAAAGGTATTTATATACCTTTATTTTTTTTATGTAATGTGATATACTATATGAGTGGAGGAAAGTAGTATGGTATTTACTAAATCGTTAAAGGGAAGATATAGTTTTAAATATATGCTCAAAAGAAGCAAATATATATCAAACGAGAATATAACAGTATATTTTTTAAATGATAGAAATAATGAGGAAACAAATTTTTTAGGGATATGCGTGAGTAAAAAACATGGAAATAGTGTTGTAAGAAATAGACTTAAAAGATGGGCGAAAGAAGCATATAAAGAAATAGAGGAGTCTATATGTAAAGGGTATAAAATTATTATACTTTATAAAAAGGGAATAGAGGTAGACAAAATTGATTTTCATGTTATAAAAAAAGAAATAATTTATTGTTTAAACGAGGCGGGAATATATAGAAATTGAGTGATTTAATATCAGTTCCTAAAAAAATTGTAATATGTTTAATAAAACTATATCAAATATACATTTCTCCAAGAATGGGGAATAGGTGCAAATACCATCCAACATGTTCCAATTATGCAATAATTGCTATTGACAAATATGGTATAATTAGAGGTAGTATAATGGCGATTTGTCGATTACTTAGATGTAACCCGTTTTCAAAACGGTGGAATAGATGAAGTTAAATAAATAAGGAGAAAATAAATGATAGATGCATTAGCGAGTTTATTTGGGGCAGTAGTAAGACTTATATATAATTTAGTTGGTCAAAATTATGGACTTTCTATTGTAATATTTGCTATTTTGACTAAGGTTGTATTATTTCCACTTAATTTAAAACAAGCAAGAACCATGGAAAATATGAAAAAAATATCTCCTATGGAACAAGAAATAAGAAAAAAATATAAAGGAAATAATGAAAAAATGGGGATGGAACTTCAAAAATTATATAGCGAGAATAGAATAAATCCTCTAGCTGGCTGTCTGCCAGCGTTAATACAAATACCCATAGTATTAGCAATGTTCTATATAGTAAAACAACCACTAACATATATTAAGCAAGTTCCAAATGAGCAAATAGTAGAATATGTACAAGAAGTAGTAGGGGAAGATAAAGAAGTTACAAAGGCTCAAATTAGAAATAGTGAAATTCAAATAGCAAATGATAAAGGGTTAATAGATATGGATTTTATGGGAGTTCATTTTGGTGATATTCCAGCAAATTCAGTAAATAAGAGCGTTAAAAAAGCTGATAGACCAAGTTATTTTACTCTTATAGTACCAGCACTTAGTTTGGTGTTTTCATTTGTTCAAAACAAGATAACTATGAAGAAAAATAATTTAACTGAAGAACAAATAGAACAACAAAAAACAATGAATTTAATGTTACCGTTTTTATCAGCATATATTTCATATATAATGCCTTTAGCTTTAGGAATATATTGGCTTATTGGGAATGTTTGTAGCTTAATTTCACAGCTACTTATAGATAATATTGTAAAAGATAAAAAAATAATGCTTAACGGAAGGAGCGATGTATAATGAAAAAGATTACAGAACAAGTAGGAAAGACAGTAGAAGAAGCAATAAGAAAAGGGTTAGAAGAATTAAAAGTACCAAGAGATTATGTTAAAATAGAGGTTTTAGAAGAACCTTCTAAAGGAATGTTAGGGATTTTATCTAGCAATCTTGCTAAAGTAAGATTAACTGTAGATAAGAAGCTAGATGAAGCTACAGTTTCAGCAACAATGCAAAAAGTTAATGCTATAGTTGGTAGAATATTTGAAATAATGCAAGATGATTCAACATATGAGATTAAAAATAATAATGGAAAAGTAGAAGTTATTATAGATAGCAAAGAAAATACTCATTTAATAGGGTATAAAGGAAGAACAATAGAAGCTTTACAATCAACAATAAATTCAATATTACAGAAAGATACTGAAGAAAATGCAAAAGTTTTTATTGAAGTAAATGGCTATAAAAAGAAAAAAGAAGAAACATTAAAAAGATTAGCAAATAAAATGGCTGATAATGTAGTAAGATTTAAAAAGATAATTAAATTAGAACCAATGTCGGCTTATGAGAGAATGATTATACATACTGAACTTTCAAATAGACAAGATGTAATGACAGAAAGTATAGGTGTAGAACCAAGAAGAAGAGTTGTAATTAAATTAAAAAGATAATAAAAAGATCAGACTTAGTCTGACTTTTTTGTGAGGAGAAAATAAAATTATGTTAACAGATACGGTAGCTGCTATAAGCACAGGTGGAAATAATACTGGAATAAATATAATAAGAATAAGTGGAGAAAAGAGCAAAGAAATAATTGATAAAATATTTACAAAAGCAGGTAATTTAGATCACCAAAAGATTATATATGGTAAAATAAAAAATAATGGTAAGATATTAGATGAGGTTTTAGTATCATATTTTAAAGCTCCTAATTCATTTACTGGCGAAGATGTTTGTGAAATAAATTGTCATGGAGGAAGAAGAATAACACTCGATATATTAGAACTTGTAATAAAAGAAGGTGCTGTAGTTGCAGAGCCAGGAGAGTTTTCGAAAAGAGCTTTTTTAAACGGAAAGATGGATTTATCAAAAGCAGAAAGTATTATAGATATGATAAATGCAAAAACAAAACTTCAAACAAAAATAGCGTCAGAACAATTAGAGGGTGGATTATATAATGTAGTAAAAAGTGAAAGAAACAAACTAATTGAACTTTTAGCTCAGATAGAAGTAAGTATAGATTACCCTGAATATGATTATGAAGAATTAGAAAATAATGAAATAGAAGAAAAGATAAATGAAATTTCTAGAAATCTTAAAAAATATATTGATTCTTATGATGAGGGAAAATACATAAAAGATGGAATAAACGTAGCTATTCTTGGAGGAACAAATGCAGGAAAATCGTCTTTACTTAATGCGTTGTCAAATAGTGAAAAGGCCATAGTTACTGATATAGAAGGAACAACTAGAGATATAGTTGAAGAAACTGTTATTATAAATGATGTAGTGCTTAATATATTTGATACAGCTGGAATAAGGGAAACGGATGATGTTGTAGAAAAAATAGGAATAAAAAGAAGTTTAGAGATTATAGATAAAGTAGACTTTATTATACTTGTAATAGATTTAGTTAAGGGGATTACACAAAAAGATATAGAATTAATTAAAAAAATAGAAGAACAAAATAAAAAATATATTATATGTTTAAACAAGAAAGATATTTCATGTGAAAATGTTGATAAGGTAAAAGAACAAATCGGAAGCTCTAAAAACGTCATAGAGACATCTTTTTTGACTAAGGAAGGTGTAGATACTCTTAAAAATAAAATTGCTTATATGTTTAATTTAGAGCAAATAACAAACAATCAAGATATTATAATAGTAAATCAAAGGCATAAAGAATTATTAGAAAGAGCTTTAGAAAGCCTGATTAAAGCAAAAAATGAAATTTGTGCGGATGTCGGTGTGGATATTGCAGAAATAGATATAAAAAATTCTGCCAAATATTTAGGAGAAATAATTGGAGAAGAAGTTACCAATGATATAATAAATAAAATATTTGAAAAATTTTGTTTAGGAAAGTAGGAAAAAGAAATGGAGTATAACGCAGGAAAATACGATATAGTTGTTATAGGTGGTGGACATGCAGGAATAGAAGCTGCTTTAGCTTCGGCTAGACTTGGCAAACAAACAGCTATGTTTATAATAAATATGGACACTTTAGCAAATATGCCATGTAATCCTAGTATAGGGGGTACATCAAAAGGGCATTTGGTAAGGGAAATAGATGCTTTAGGTGGTCAAATGGGAAAATCAGCAGATGCGTGTTACATTCAATCAAAAATGTTAAACAGCTCTAAAGGCCCTGCTGTTCATTCGCTTAGAGCGCAGATAGATAGAAAAAAATATCATATGTATATGAAAAATGTTCTAGAAACACAAGAAAATCTAGACATATATCAAGCTGAAGTTACTGATATTATATACGATAATGGAATAAAAGGTGTAAAGACAAAAACGGGAGCAATATATAATTGTGATGCTGTTATAGTAACGACTGGTACGTACTTAAAAGGGAAAGTTATAATAGGAGATGTGTCTTATGAAAGTGGTCCAGATGGCGTATTTCCAGCAAATAAATTATCTGATAGCTTAAAAAAATTAGGAATAGAACTTAGAAGATTTAAAACTGGAACACCTGCTAGAATGAATGTTAAAGATTTAGATTTAAGCAAGATGGAAGAACAGTTTGGTGATAAAGAAGTGAAGTCTTTTTCTTTTGACAATGAAGAAAATGTGGAAATATTAAATAAAGAACAAATAAAATGTTATTTAACATATACTAATTTAGAAACACATAAAGTAATAAAAGATAATATTCATAGATCTCCTTTATATAGTGGAGAAATAAAAGGTGTAGGGCCTAGATATTGTCCATCTATAGAAGATAAAGTTATGAGATTTAAAGATAAAGAAAGACATCAAATATTTATAGAGCCGATGGGAGAAAATACTAATGAAATGTACATTCAAGGTATGTCATCATCACTTCCTGAAGATGTTCAAATAAAAATGTATAGAACAGTTCCAGGCTTAGAAAATTCTAAGATGATGAGACCTGCGTATGCTATTGAATATGATTGTATTGATTCGACTAATTTAGATTTATCGTTAGAATATAAAAATATACCAAATCTATTCTTTGCAGGGCAGATAAATGGAAGTTCTGGCTATGAGGAAGCAGCAGCACAAGGAATAATTGCAGGTATTAATGCTGTTAGAAAATTGGAAAAGAAAGAACCATTAATACTTGATAGGTCAGAGGCATATATTGGTGTTTTAATAGATGATTTAGTAACTAAGGGGACAAATGAACCATATAGAATGATGACATCTAGATCGGAATATAGACTATTATTAAGACAAGATAATGCTGATTTAAGACTTACTGAAAAAGGTTACGAGGTAGGACTTGTAACAGAAGAAAAATATAACAAATTTATAGAAAAGAAAAAAATGATAGAAGAAGAAATAGAAAGAGTAAAAAACAAAAAAATATCTCCAAATGAGAAGAATAACGATATTCTTGAAAGCTTAGAAAGCAGTAGACTAGAAGTAGGTGTTAAATTATCAGAATTATTAAAAAGACCAGAATTAAATTACTTTAATATCATAGAGATTGATGATAAGAGACCAAAATTACCACTAAGTGTACAAGAACAAGTAGGCATACAAATTAAATATGATGGATATATTAAATTGCAATTAGAACAAATAGAAGGATTTAAAAAATTAGAAAATAGAAAATTAAGTGATCAAATAGATTACGAACAAATAAAAGGATTATCACTAGAGGCAAGACAAAAATTAAACAAACAAAAACCATTATCTCTTGGACAGGCTTCTAGAATATCAGGGGTTTCGCCATCTGATATATCAGTATTATTAATATATTTAAATCAAACCAATAAAAAAGGAGAGTAGTTTTCACATGAAAATGGAAAAAGAAGAATTCATTAAGCTACTTATAGATAAAGCAAAAGAAAACAATATAAATATAAATGATAAACAAGCAGATAAAATGTATCAATACAAAGAATTGTTGCTAGAGTGGAATGAAAAGATAAATCTTACAGCAATCACGGACGATGAAGATATAATAGTAAAACATTTTATAGATTCTTTATTATGCGTAGAATATATAAAAGAAGATGAAAGTATAATAGATGTTGGGACAGGAGCTGGGTTTCCAGGCATAATTATAGCAATATATTTTGAAGGCAAGGTAAATATAACTTTGCTTGATGCGCTTCAAAAAAGAATTAACTTTTTAAATACTGTTATAGAAAATCTAAAATTAACAAATATTAACGCTGTTCATTCAAGAGCTGAAGAACTTGCTCATAAAGAAGAATATAGAGAAGTTTATGATGTAGCAATAGCAAGGGCAGTAGCGCCATTAAATATTTTACTTGAATACTTATCAGGGTATACGAAAGTAAATGGAAAGTGCATTTGTATGAAATCTTTATCTGTAGATGAAGAAATAAATAGCTCTAAAAAAGCTTTTGAAATATTAAATGTTGAACTTGAAAAACATATAAATAAAATAGTTAAATATAAAGAAGACTTAACAAGAACAATACTTGTATTTAATAAAGTAAAAAATATATCAAGTAAGTACCCAAGAAGCTTTGGTAAAATTAAAAAAAGTCCACTGTAATGTGAAATGCATCCTAATTAGGAGACATTAAATAAAAAACTAGTTTATGATAAAATACACTTTCGAAAGGAGGTGTATTTTTCTATGGCTTCAAAAGGTCAAAAATTTTTGAAGTATACAGAAGATGAAAGAAATGAAATACT
>JAZSQI010000032.1:0-2558 GCA_045537895.1 Clostridia bacterium | reverse complement strand
TGTAAAAAATGCATATGATATTATTGTCATATGACTTGGGCTGGCGTATGCCTTGGTCCACCAACGGCAGGAAATAGTCCTGCCATTTTTTATAGGAAGGAGTAGTTATGGGGAAAGTCTTAAGCATTTTTATTGATGAATCAGGTGATGTTGGATTTATTAAAGATGCATCAAAATATTATATTATTACTTTTGTAATGCATAATCAAAATGATGATATAAAGAGTAATATTGAAAAAATTAAAGATTATCCTATATTTCATGCTGGTCCTATAATTAGTAGAGAGTATCCATTTGATAATATGGAAATGAGAGATAGAAAGAAAATATTTCAATCTATTTTTATGTTTACATTATCATTACCAATAAAGATTTTTTCTTTTTGTTATGAAAAGAAAGACTTTAGTCGTGACTTGTTAAAAATGCAAGCTAAAATAACAAAGGATGTTTATAATTTCTTATTAGATAATTTTGATTATTTAAATTCATTTAATGAAATAGTAATATATTATGATAATGGTCAAAATTTGATAACTAAGATATTAAATGGTGCGTTTGCAATTTCTGGTTTAAATTATGAGTTCAAAAAAGAAGTTGTTCCTAGATCATATAGATTATTTCAAGTTGCAGATTTTGTATCAACAGTAAAACTTTTAGAAATAAAATTAAGTAAAAACGAATTATCAAATTCAGAATTAAAATTTGTTGATGTATACCATTTAAAGAAAAATTATATTAAAGGCGTTAATAAAAAAGTTTTAAAGAAGTAAATTCTTGTATGAAACATTTCGTAGTAATGACACATTTTTTGAAATCTGTAGGTCTTCTGAAAAGAGGATCTATTTTTTAATTATATAGGGTATTTTTGCCAAATATGGTTAGAATATCCTCTTTTTTTATTCAAATATGAAACATTTAGATTTAAAGACTAATAGTTGTAAATACAACTATTGGAGACTGACCACGGACTCGAATCATTAACTTATGGGATTCGGATGTTAGGTTTTTATGGGACTCGAATCTATAAGAGATAATGGTGGAAATTAAATTAGCTTAGGTGTATAATATAAATGAAAGATAAATTAGAATTTATTAGAGATGGAGATTTCAAATGAATTTAAAACTCGTTAAAGCTAGTGATAGATATAAAAAGCAAATATGTGATATGTTAGACGAATGGTATAGTACAGGAGAAAAGATAATACCTTATGCTATTCGAAAAATAGATTATCATGATTTTGATCAATATTGTGCAAATATTGAAGTAACTGATGAAAGTAATGGTTTAGTACCAGACTCCACTTTTTTTTGTTTAGATACGGACAGAAATATTATGGTAGGAGCAGTTAATATCAGACATTATCTAAATAAATCTTTACTTTTAAATGGTGGGCATATTGGAGATGGTGTAGTTCCTTCAGAAAGAAGAAAAGGTGTAGCGACAAAAATGATTTCTTTGGCTTTAGAAGAATGCAGAACGTTAGGAATAAAAAATGTTTTAATGGTTTGTGACAAAGAAAATATTGGTTCTGCAAAAAGTATACAAAATAATGGAGGTATTCTTGAAGATGAAGTGGAAGTTGAAGGTGTTATGCAACAAAGATATTGGATAAAATTAGACTGATAAATTCCTATTTATTGAGCAATAAAATTAATACACGAGGTGCAATAACACAACGAACAAGGCCCGATTCTAATCAGGTCTTTCTTAATATCTGCATAATTGTTTTTGAAATGTTATATAATAATAGTAATGATGATATAAAAATAACCTTAATTAATTGACTATTCCCTTATTTTGCGATATAATTTAAGGGAATAGTTTGGAGGATAAGCTTATGAGAACTTTTAATTACTCTAAAATTAAAGAAGAAAAATGGGATTCAGAAATCCTTTCTTTAATTGCTGCAATATATAAAGAAGCAGGAAAACAAGAAATGTATTTAAAAGAAAGACCTGAACAATTAGGAAAACTTGTTGAAATAGCTAAAATCCAAAGTACTGAAGCATCAAATGCAATTGAAGGTATTGTAACTACTAATACAAGAATAAAACAACTAGTTACTGAAAAGACAACTCCAAAGAACAGAAATGAACAAGAAATAGCAGGATATAGAGATGTACTAAATATTATTCATGACAGTTTTGATGCAATTCCAATTACAAAGAATTATATTTTACAACTACATAAAATATTATATAGTCACATGAATAACCCTATTGCAGGAAAAACTAAAACTGTTCAAAACTATATTAGTGCAACATATCCAGATGGACATGTAGAAACATTGTTCGCTCCACTTAATCCTACTGATACACCTATTTCACTGGAGAATATTTGTATTGAATATAATAGAGTAATTGGTAATATGGAAGTGGAACCACTAATTGCTATTCCAACTTTTATTCATGATTTTTTGTGTATTCATCCATTTAATGATGGAAATTGTAGGATGAGTAGACTACTTACAACATTATTATTATATAGATGTGGTTTTTATGTTGGTAAGTATATTTCACTAGAAGCAAAAATTGCAAAAAATAAAGATCTATACTAT
>JAZSQI010000039.1:0-11891 GCA_045537895.1 Clostridia bacterium | reverse complement strand
AGTATTTCATTTCTTTCATCTTCTGTATACTTCAAAAATTTTTGACCTTTTGAAGCCATAGAAAAATACACCTCCTTTCGAAAGTGTATTTTATCATAAACTAGTTTTTTATTTAATGTCTCCTAATTAGGATGCATTTCAGTTATACGTGGTTTTTTATTCTTTTTTCACTTTTTGAGAGACTGTATTATTCGCCTTTATAGGGGCAAATAAATGAACTACACTTCCCACAAAAAGCATTATTTCATTACAATTATCAATAGCCTTTTTCTTTCCTATTGCTTTACCACCTACAGTAAGAGATGCTACAACACCACCTACTATAAGAGTTGTTACAAAATTATTTACTTCAAGTGTTTGACTTAAAGAAACGGATATTAGCGCTGCTAAAGAACCACTGACTATACCAGATACATCACCTACAACGTCATTACATACACTTGATACTTTTTCTTTTGAACGTATAAGTCTAATCGCTTCTCTTGCTCCTTTATGTTTCTTAGCTGCTTTAGCATGAAATGGAGCCTCTTCACAAGTTGCAACAGCCATTCCTATCATATCAAAAAATATTCCTATACCAATCATTACAATTAATATAAGGAACGCTATAACTATATTAATTTTACTTAGCAGTGCATTTGATACACCGTTAAATATTATGGAAAGTATAAATGTCATTATAAACACTGTAACAATCCATTTATTTTTTTCTTTCATTTTACCTCATTCATTTCTATTTTTATACTATATATGTTATGGCAATGCACTAAGTAAATTTTGCGGCTTAAGGTCAAGTTGGATTTCCCCAAGTCACTACTACTCGTTACCTCATAGCGGTTTCCCTTTCAAGCGACCGGCTAACTGTCACCATATTTAGCTACTCGATTACCACTGAGACCACACTTCAATCCTTAACACATCAACAATGTATATGTTACAGTCTAGAGGTTTTCCCTGACAGAACTTAAACTATTCTTATTCGCTTTTGCAAATATAATTTCAAGAAACAGATATAAACAGCTTATGGCCATAAACTATTTATATGAACTTTCTATCCCGTATATTCACTCACGACAGGCTACGATATATATAGTACTCTCTATATATATGGGTACGTTTAAACTAGTTATATAATTAAACGTGAGCTGAAAAGAAGGCAAGTTGTTTGTATGCCATTACAAATTCACCTTAATTTCAAAAAATTTAACTTATACATACACCCCAATCTGGGCGATCAAAGCATATATACAAGCCGCTAATATGTGCCTTTTAATGGATTTTTAGGCCCATCTTCAAATAGTGTTCTGACTAGAATACTGCGCCATACAATATATATTATACCATTTTTAGAAAAAATAGTCAAATTTAACTATGTATATACTTTCTATCTACTCTTTTTCCTATGGTTGATATTATCTCATAATTTATAGTACCACAAATTTCTGCCATTTCATTTAATTTGTTATCATCATAATCAAATATATTTACGTAGTCTCCAACTGATACATCATCAATATCTGTAATATCAATCATTGTCATATCCATGCAAATATTTCCTATTATTTTAGCATCTTTACCATTTATATTTAAATTAAATTTATTAGACAACACTCTATTTAATCCATCTGCATAACCAATCTGCAAGGTAGCAACTTTAGTCTGTCTTTCTGTAATATATGTTTTGGAATAACCAATAGCTTCTCCTTTATCGATAGTTCTAATATCACAAATAGGTGCTGATAATTTAAATATACCTTTTAAAGACAAACTGTAATTTGAAAGTCTATCTTCATCGATATAACCATACATAGCTATACCAACTCTTACTATATCATTATATGATGTAGTCTGCTCAATCATTCCAACACTGTTACAAATATGAATATATTTTGGAACTATATCCTCTTTTTCAAATTCCTCTATACACTCATTAAATATATTATTTTGTTTTTTAGTATAATTTAAATCTGTATCAGAACTAGAAAAATGACTAAATATACCTTCTACTTCTAAATTATCTAATAATTTTAATGACTGAGCAAATGCACTAATATTCTTAGGAAGTACGCCTATTCTTCCCATTCCAGTATCAATTGCAATATGTATTTTTACTTTCTTGTTACATTCTTTTGCCTTTTCATCTAACATTTCTGCAACTATTAAATTAGATACAGCATATGAGCAATCAATTTTTAAAGCTTCTTCAATATTTTCAGGGAGAAGTCCAGAAAATACTACAATATTTCCTTTTATTCCATTTTCTCTCAATATTTTAGCCTCTTTTAAATATGCAACACCAAAAAAATCAATTCCCACTTCTTCTAAAGCTTTAGCCACTTTAATAATTCCTGCACCATAAGCATCTGCTTTAATCATAGCCAAAATTTTAGTATCTTTTTTACCTCTATTATTTTTTATATATTCTTGAATATTTAATACATTGTTTTTTAGATTTGAAAGATTTATTTCCAATCTTGCAGGCATTATTTTCTCCCCCTTATATACTGTTCATACATCACAATAGTTGTAGCAGTGGCAACATTAAGTGATTCCATAATGCTATCCATTGGAATTTTAACTAAGCTATCACATTTTTCTATTAGAGCACTTGAAACACCATTTGCTTCATTTCCCATTACAAATACATGTTTATCATTTATATCTTCTTCATTAATATACTTTTCTGCATCTAGCGATGTTCCTACTATTTTATAGTTACTTGTCTTTAATTTTTGAGTCATTTTAGCAATTTCATTACTTTGCACATTATATATATTAACTTTTCTAATTGCGCCCATAGTGCTCCTAATTACCTTAGATGAAAACACATCTGTTGTTCCCTCAATACATATAATGTTTTTTATACCAAATGCCAAAGCGCTTCTAATAATAGTGCCTAAATTACCTGGATCTTGAACTTTATCTAATATAACATACTTATCTGTTACATTATTATTCAAGTTAAGTTCTAATTTTTCTAAATTGTATTCATTTTCTTTATCAATAACAACAAGTATGCCTTGAGGAGTTTCAAAATCAGTAAGATAGTTAAATATTTCTTCATTTACTGCTACAACATTATATTTACTAAAATCGCCTTTATTTATTTTATTTAATAACTCTATTCCTAGACCTGTTGTTTTTAAAAGCTGTTCTGAATAAACAATAAACTCAGGGGCATTGCCTTCTGAGTTTATTATTTCTTCAACCAATTTTATTCCCTCAATAACATATTTATTATATTTATTTCTATATTTTTTGTTTTTTAAACTAGAAATATATTTAATAGTGCTATTAGTTTTACTGGTTATTATCATTTTACACCTCTCAATTATTGAGCAGTTGATGTAGTAGCAGTAGCAAGTGAAGAAACTACTCTATCTAATCTTTTTTCTTTAATTTCTACATCTGCATCTTCTTGCCATTTTTTTAGTAATTCATTTGAATAATTATTTGCTGCTTCCTCACCATTTATTCTATCGTTTGCTACTATAGAATCTAATTTGATTATAAAGTAACCATATTCTTTTGATTCAACTAATACTTGAGTCATTTCACCTGTTTTCATATTTCTTACAGCGTCTTCAAATGCTTTAACAGTTGATCCATTTAAGTATAATTCAAATTCAGAACCATATTGAGTATATGTGCTATCTGCATTATATACTTCTTCTCCCACAGTTGCAAAAGCTTCTCCATTTTTAAGTCTAGTTAAAGTTGCTTCAGCATTTGCTTTAACTTTTTCTAAATCTCCGTCTTCTCCATCTTTTGAATATAATATATAACTTGTTACATATTTATTATAGTTTGCATTTTCTCCTTCAGTTTCATCTATAAATTTCTTTATAGTTTCTTCAGTTGCTTCTTCAGTAATTTTATTAATATATGCAGTTATTAATGCATCATCATAATATACTTGTTTCATTTTTTCAGGATCAATACCTTGCTCAATATAGCTTGCTACTTCCTCTTCATCCTCAAACATTTTTTCTATTTCATCTTTATTTTCATCAGATATTTTTATATCTTCTTTTTCAGCTTTTGCTACAACTATTTCATCTATTACAACTTTGTTTAAAACTTCTTCTTTTATTGCATCCTCAGTATAGCCGTAATATGTTAGCATTGGCTGGAATAATTTATAATATATTGTATATTCTCCTCTTGTAACTGTTCCACCTTCATATGTTGCTAATACTTGATTATTTACACCAAAGAAATAATAGAATATTAAAGCTGCGCATATTACTATCATTCCACCAACAATACCAAGTATAACTTTAGTATCGCTGCTCATTCCTCCAACTTTAGGTTCTTTTGCTTTCTTTTCTTTTTTTTCCTTTGATGCTTTTTTTGTTTTTACTGCATCTTTTTCTGGTTTAATCATTTCTTCTACGTTTTCTTTCTTCATTTTAAATCTTCCCCTTTTCCATATCTTCTAAGCTTCGACTCTTTATCATATCTTTTAGAGTCGTTTTAACAGTTAGCAATATATCACGTTTTTCATCCTTTGTCAACCTGAATTTCATGTTAAATGGCAATATCACAAAATGTTCACATTTACACTTTAATTCAGTTATGTTAAGTTCTCTACATAAATTTCTAATCTCTATAATAGATATTAAATTTTCTACCTCTTTAGGCACATTACCAAATCTATCTATTAATTCTAAAGTTATATCTCTTATCTGCTCTTCGTCATTTGCATTTGAAAGTTTTTGATACATCTCAATCTTCACGCTTGAACTTGAAATATAACTATCTGGAATGTTAGCTGATATATCAATTGATATTTTTACATCATTATTTAAATAATTTGTTTCATTTAAATTATCAACTTTTTCATTTTTAATTAATGCTTGTTCTTCTTTAATTGCTCTTTCAAGCATTGCAGAATACATTTCATAACCTATATCTGCTATATGTCCATGTTGCTCTGCTCCAAGTAAATTACCAGCGCCTCTTATTTCTAAATCTCTAAGTGCTATTTTAAGTCCACTACCAAACTCAGTATAGTCTTTTATTGCAACAAGCCTTTTTTCAGCATCCTCTGATATTGTTCTTCCTTTATTGTATGTAACATAAGCATACGCAAGCCTATTTGATCTACCGACTCTACCTCTAATTTGATAAAGCTGAGCAAGTCCTAGCTTATCTGCATTCTCTACGACAATCGTATTCGCATTTGGTATATCTATTCCAGATTCTAATATCGTAGTGCACACCAGCACATTAATATCTCTGTCCATAAATTTGAGCATTATATCTTCAACTTGTTTTGGCGACATTTGACCATGCGCATATTCTACATTTGCATAAGGGACTAATCTTTTTACTTTTTCAGCTATTTCTTCTATATTTTCCACTCTATTATTAAGATAGAAAACTTGCCCGTCTCTATCTAACTCTTTTTCAATTGCTTGCTTTATTATTTTATCATCATAACCCATTACATATGTATGCACTGGCATTCTTTCAAGTGGTGGCTCTAAAATTACTGAAACATCTCTTATTCCTATCATAGACATATGAAGTGTTCTTGGTATAGGAGTAGCAGACATCGATAATACATCTACACCCGTCCTATATTTTTTTATAGCTTCTTTATGTTCTACACCAAAACGTTGTTCTTCATCTATAATTAAAAATCCTAAATCTTTAAACTTAACATCTTTTGAAAGAAGTCTGTGTGTTCCAACAACCACATCTATATCTCCCAATTCTAGTTTTTGTAGTATTTCCTTTTGCTCTTTTAAAGTTTTAAATCTGCTAAGCATTTCAACTCTAATACCGTACTCTTCCATACGATGTTTAAACACATTATATTGCTGAAGACAAAGCACAGTAGTAGGAACAAGATATGCAACTTGTTTTCCACCCATAACAGCTTTAAATGCTCCTCTAATTGCAACTTCAGTTTTACCATAACCCACATCTCCACATAAAAGTCTGTCCATTGGTTTTGAAGATTCCATATCTTTCTTCATTTCATCTATACATCTTTTTTGATCATCTGTAAGTTCATACTCAAAATCCGATTCAAATTCATTTTGCCATGGAGTATCTTTATCAAAAGCAAAACCAACTGCTTGCTCTCTTTTTGCATATAATTTTATTAAATCTTTAGCAATATCTTTTATATGCTTTCCAACTTTGTACTTAGTTTTTTCCCACTCTTTAGTTCCAAGCTTATTTACCTTAGGAACAAATCCATCTTCACACACATACTTTTTAACATATTCAAGCGAAGTTACAGGAACGTACAAAACGCCTCCATCTTTATATTCTATCTTGATATAGTCTTTTACAACGCCATATGTTTCAACAGTTTCTACTCCTAAATATTTACCTATACCATGTGTCTCATGTACAACATAATCGCCAACATTTAAGTCATTGTATGAATTTAACATCTCGCCTAGAAAATCCTTAGATTTCTTTTTACTATTTTTAAGATTAGTTCCTGATATGTCTTCAGCAAGAAGAACAATATTCATATCTTCATATACAAATCCAGATGAAACTATTCCGTTTAATATGTATGCTTTATCTCTATCATTTGAGTTTACTTCATCTAACGAATAAACTTGTTTTGTTTTTATACCATTATCAACTAATGCATTTTTTATAGTTTCAACTTTCTTTAAAGTTGAAAACACTAGTATAACTAAATTTTCTCCATTTAGATACTTTTTAATCTCGTTAATTTGTACATCCATTGAGCTACGAAAAAAGTTAACCTCCCTACAGCTAAAGCTGTACTCTTTTCTTTTCGCATGCAGATTTCTATCTTTATTTATTCTATCTAAATAAACAGTTAATAGATGTTTATATTTTGTTTCTAAATTCTCAATATTAATATATTTAAAAGCGTATTTAGGATGTACTATTTCTTTATTTAATACTATTTTTAAAGTTTCATTATTTTCTGCAATTATTGCTTTTGCTCTTTCAAAACATCTTGATACTTCTGAAAAATATATAACTCTATCTTCAATATAATCTAGGAAAGTAATTTCTTTATCTATAAATAAATCAAAGTATTGATATATATTTTTCTGCACTCCATTTTCCTCAATTTTTTCTATATCTTCACTTATTTTTTTCTTTAACTCTTTTGATATATTATCATTTTCTAATTCATCTCTTAATATATCTAATACCTGCTCTTTTTTGTCTTCAGAAATTATATACTCATTTGAAAATGTTATTTCAAACTCAGATATATTATTTGTACTTTTTTGAGTCTCAACATTATATTCTCTTATACTATCTATTTCATTTCCAAAAAGTTCTATTCTATATGGAGCTTCTGAATTTATTGGGAATATATCAATTATTCCACCTCTTACAGCAAATTGTCCCTTAGAATCTACAATTTCATGTCTAGAATAGCCTAATTCTAAAAGATTACTTGATATGTCTTCTAATGAAATTTCATTTTGAGTTTTAAATCCCCTACTCTTGTTTTCATATGTTTCTTTCGGCAACATTCTTTGCATTAAAGCTTCTATAACTGTTACAATTATACAAGGCTGGTTTGATAATATTTTATTTATAGCGTAAACTCTAGCATTTTCAATCTCTCTACTTTCTATATCAGAATCATAATATATAACTTCACGAGCTGGAAAATATATAATTTCTGTTTCACTATAGAACTTAAGGTCCTGCATCATTTTTTTAGCAGACGTTACGTTCGGACACACTATAACTGGACTTTTTTTAGAATAGTTATATATGCTATAAATCATATGAGCATTTTGACTATCAGTAAGTCCTAATATACTTAATTTTTCATTTCCATCTTCAATATCTTTTACTAATTTATTGAATTTACTAAACTTAATTGGCTCTTCTATAAGTACGTTCATTTTTTACTCCTTTTATCTATATAATATTTTTGTTCTTTTTATATTGTAATCTATATTTCTATTTATATATTCTATATACCCTGTCATTATATATTCAGGATTTAAATTTCTATCTTTTCCTGTATATATTGTTATTTTTAGTCTATTATCTATCATGAATTCATATTCTAATATGTCTGGTTTTATATCTATTCTTTCCTGTCTATGTGGCATTTTCTTTAAAATAAGTATAGCTGGTTCTTTTAAATATTCCTCAAACATAGCTCTGTACCATTGTTTCATGTCTGCTATTTGTTTTTTATTCATAAACTCAAACATTACTTCATCATATACAAGCTCTATTTCGTATGTAGATGCATATACTCTTTTATTAATTTCTTCTTCATTTAAATCTACATATTGAGCACTTAAAATTATCATTCCAACTGGTAGTGTTTTATTTATTTCTCTAGTTAAATATGCTGTATCAACATGTTCTTTTATAATAACATCACAAATCTCTCCATTACTTTCTATACCTATAGGAAGAATACTAGCATTTACTATTACTGGTTTTATACTTCTAGTTTTGTTATACACTAATTTTGCGCCTATTCTAATTAATGCTTTTGATATTACATCACAAACATCAATTGCAGGTATATATATAGATGTTTTTGATTTCATATATGTAAGTCTTAACTTGTACACTAGCTTTCCTCCTTTACTTACTAATCTTATTTATTATATCATAAAACTCTCAAAGTTCATATATTTTAAGCAAATTTTAATAAAATCACCGTCTGTTTTTAACAAATTGATATTTATTTATATATTTTAAAAGAGCACTAAATTAGCGCTCTTCTTATCACCTTGATAAATATTCCTCGTATTCTTCTTTTGGCATGTATATTTCATACGTTGTCTTTTTGATATAAGTTGTTGTATCAAATGTTAAAATTCTATGCCACCATTCGTTTGTTTTTCCTTTTCTATATGTAGTATTTTCTATTGCATAAAAATCGCCATTTTCACTTTGGTATACTTCAATACTTTCATTGTTAAACCATTTTTCTTTAACTGAGTTATTTTCTGCTTTATACAAGAAAGTATCATCACGCAAATTTATCAATTGATATTTTCCTGTTTCCTTTGTTTCAATATAAGTTGACTTTACCAAATAGTCACAACCTATATAACTTCCCACGGCAATAAATGCAAAAATTACTGTCCATACTATTTCACGCTTCAATTCGTCATACAGTTTGTTAACTATAGACGAAATCACGAAAATAATACAGATTACACATAAAATTAATGATACTGCACATATAAGACCTAACATATACATTCCTCCTAAACTAATTAGTTTTTAGATATTTTTTTATTACAAGCATATTATATCACCTGATTTGTAACTTGTCTAGATAATTATATATAAACTCTTATACTAAAAGTGTATATTGTAAATTGCTTGTATTTAATATATAATATTGTTATGAAAAAAATAATTGTAGATAAAAAAAATAATGGATTAAAGATTTCAAAAATTATATATAATCATTTTCCAAATATGCCAAAAAATGCTATATATAAATTATTTAGATTAAAAGATATAAAAGTTAATGGTTTAAGAAAAAAAGAAGATATTACGGTATTTGAAAACGATGTTATAGAAATATATTGCATAGATAGTATTTTATTTGGACTTCCTACTCATATCGATTACTATTACGAGGATGAAAATATTCTTGTTGCATATAAACCAAAAGGAATTGAATGTCATAATCCAAAATCAAAATCCACATTTGAATATGCTGTTCAGCTAGATAAAAATGATTTTAGCTTAAATGTATGTCATAGATTAGATACTAATACTGAAGGTTTAGTTATATTTTCTAAAAATATTGATAGTCATAATGAAATACTAAAAGGATTTAAAAATAACTATATTCATAAAAACTATATCACTTTTGTATATGGTAAATTACCTAAAAAGCATGATATTCTCCAAGGCTATATTACTAAGAATAAAACTGATGGCTATTCAAAAATCTTAGATAAAAATATACCAGGCTCTAGTAAAGTAATTACAGAATATACTGTTTTAGAATATATTAAAAATTTAAATGTTTCTATCTTAGATATTGCACTACACACTGGTAAAACCCACCAGATACGTGCACATATGAAATATTTAAATGCTCCTGTAATTGGAGATCCTAAATACTCTACTAATGAAATAAATAAAAAATTTGGATATAAAAGTCAATTGCTTTACGCATATAAATATGCATTTTCATTTGACGAAAACTCTATCCTTAATTATTTAAACGATATTTGTATATCTATTAATTCTGATAACATTATTGAAAAATTTAATAAACAGACCATTTAATAAAAAAATACTTCATATTTAAATGAAGTATTTTTTTGTTTTTATTAATCTTTAGCTGTAACGATTATATTTTTCATTCCGTGCTCGTTTTTTTTACGACCTTCTTTTGCAATCAATTTTCCGAAGTTACTTATGCTACGATTACAATATTCAGTTACAATCACTACACTACCTATTTCTGAATGAATATTTAGTGTATTAAATCCCATTTCCATATACTCACGTGATTCTCCTGGTTTTAAAATGCTATTCGAAATTACTAGTTCTACTTTTGTTTTGTTTGTTATTAACATTATACTCCTCCGTTTAATTATTTTTTCTTTTTAAAATTACATTAGCAAATTTTACTATATAATTATTACATGATTAATTATACTCTTATTTTATGTAAATGTCAATTTTATACAACCCTTGTGTGTCATATCATTATGTTATATAAAATATAATATATAGAGGTGATTTTATTTATGATATCTTGTGCAATAGTTGGCGCAACAGGACTCGTTGGTTCTACTTTTTTAAAAGTACTAGAAGAAAAAAATTTAAATATAGATGAATACTATTTATTTGCATCAAGTAAATCAAAAGGTAAAAAAGTAACATTTATGAATAAAGAATATGTTATTGAAGAATTAACAGATGATGTACCTCAAAGATGTTTTACTTATGCCCTATTTTCTGCTGGGGCTAAAATAAGTGATAAATATGCAAAAGAATTTAATAAATACGGAACAATAGTTATTGATAATAGTAGTAGATTTAGAATGGATGACGATGTTCCTCTTGTTGTACCTGAAGTAAATATAAAAGAAGCATATGATAAATTATTGATTGCTAATCCTAACTGCTCTACTATTCAAGCTGTTGCTGCTTTAAAACCTTTACATACTCAATATTCTATTAGAAGAATAGTTTACACCACCTTTCAAGCTGTATCAGGTGCTGGTGTAAATGGAATTAACGATTTAATTGAAACTAGTTTAGGTCATGAGCCTTCTAAATTCCCATATAAAATATATAACAACTGCTTGCCACATATTGATGTATTTTTAGATAATGGTTATACAAAAGAAGAAGAAAAAATGATAAATGAAACTAAAAAAATATTAAATGATTATTCAATTGATATTACTGCTACATGTGTTAGAGTTCCTGTATTTAACTCTCATGCTGAAAGTATAAATGTTGAATTTAAAAACGAATTTGATATAGATAATTTAAAACAATTACTAGCAACTAGTCCAGGTATTGCTCTAATGGATGATATTAAAAACAATATATACCCTCTTAATACTTTTGCTACTAACAAAGATGATGTTTTTGTTGGCAGAGTTAGAAAAGATTTTTCTTTAAAAAACTCATTAAATATGTGGGTTGTTGCAGATAATGTAAGAAAAGGTGCTGCATCTAATGCAGTTCAAATACTTGAAAAATTAATTGAAAGAAATAATTGCTCTTGTTAGCAAATACTATATATGCTAAATGACCAGTCAATTGACTGAGTATATCGGATAGTTTGTGTAAACTAAAATAAACTTTCTATGATATTTAAACAGATGCTATATTTTAAATAATATAGTGTCTGTTTTTAACTTAATTAAATTATATAATATGTTTTTTTATTGTCAAGGTACAATTAC
>JAZSQI010000042.1:0-78300 GCA_045537895.1 Clostridia bacterium | reverse complement strand
AAGAAGAATATAAAGAAATGCTAGAAGAATATGAAGAACTATATGTTAAATATGGTAGAAGTAAACTAAAGAAACTTCAAAAAGAAAAAGGTGAGTTGTTAGAAGGCGTGACAAAGTTAAAAGAGCAAGCTAAAGAGGCTGAGAAGTTAGATAATGAAACAAAAGATGCAGTGCAAAAGGTTATAGATGAAAAATCACAAAAGCATGAAGATATAGGAGAATAGTATGGAAGAAAAAGATAAAGTATTAAAATTACAACAAGATTTTGAGGCTGGGAATATTGTGGAAGAAGATTTAACTGACGAAGAAATAGCTGCTTTAGAAAGTTTGTATAATGAGCAAATATCACTTCTAAAACAAATGAAAGAAGTATATCAAAATAAAGTTGAATATCATAAAGAAAGTATAAAAAAGAACTTAGAACTTATTAAAAAATTAAAGAAATAATATATGGCGCTGATTTATTGTAAAATCAGCGTTTTTAGTTATTTTTTTGTTCTAAATAATTTCTAAAACTCTTGATTTTATAGTAATATATAGTATAATTATATACATGAAATTAAGGTTATTTGGAGGGTAAATTTTATGGATTATAATCAAGTAGAAAACAAAATGCAAGAAAGAATTGATTACTTAGAATCAGAACTTGGAAATATTAGAGCAGGACGTGCAAATCCACAAATATTAAATAAAGTACAAGTTGAATATTACGGAGCGATGACTCCACTAAATCAAGTAGCAGCTATATCTGTTCCTGAAGCTAGGCAAATTATGATAGCACCATGGGACAAAAGTTTAATAGGACCAATAATGAAAGCAATACAAGTTGCAGAACTAGGAATAAATCCTATGAATGACGGAAATGGAATAAGACTTACATTCCCAGAATTAAATGAAGAAAGAAGAAGAGAAATAGTTAAATCTGTAAAATCATTAGGGGAAGATACAAAAGTAGGTATTAGAAATGCAAGAAGAGATGCTATAGATGAAGCTAAAAAAACTCAAAAAGCTGGGGAAATGAGTGAGGATGACTTAAGAGTTGTTGAAGATAAAATACAAAAGATAACAGATAAATTCGTTGCCAAAGCAGATGAATTAGTAAGTATAAAAGAAAAAGAGGTTATGGAAGTATAACGAAAGTAGGTAAAAATGAAAACAAGAATTATATCTGGAACTATTTTTGCAGCTATTGGAATAGCAATAATACTATTAAATAATTCGCTTGTTGATAGTGTGTTTGTGACAATTTTAGCATTAATGGCGTGTTTTGAATTTTATAGGGGATTTAAACAAAAAGGCGTAAACTGTATTGGTTGGATAGGTTACGCAAGTTGTTTAGGAATAATGTTAGTAGATAATCATGTGCCAGAGGAGTATAAATATTTTATATACAAAATGGCTATATCTATAGGTGCAGTGAGTATATTCGCATATATGGTTATATCAAAATTAAATAGAAATGTTAAAGATATTGCAGTTACTGTAATGTCAATAATATATATACCAACATTATTTTCTTTTATGAAAAGAGTATTAATGATGGAAAATGGTAGAATACTAATATGGTATGTAGTGCTTGGAGCTTTTGCTAGTGATACATTTGCATATTTTATAGGATGCAGATTTGGAAAACATAAACTATGTCCTACAGTAAGTCCTAATAAATCCGTTGAAGGCGCAATTGGTGGTGTTTTTGGAGTAATATTATCCTATGGTATATTAACTGTTATTGCAAATACATATTTTAATTTCAATATGAATGTAGTGTATTGGATACTAATTGCTATTGTTGCAAGTATAGTTGGCCAAATGGGAGATTTAACTGAATCAGCAATAAAAAGATATATTGGAATAAAAGATTTTGGAAAATTGATGCCAGGACATGGTGGTGTATTAGATAGGTTTGACAGTATAATGTTTGTTGCACCTATTGTATATATATTCATAAAATTATATGTATAATTATATAATGTAAGGGAAGTAAAAGGTGAAATAAATTGGGAATAATACTTACAGTTTTAAAGCTAATAATAATACTAGGCGTGGTTGCGTCTATACATGAGTTTGGTCATTTTATATTTGCTAAACTTTTCAAAATGAAGGTTGATGAATTTGCTATAGGTTTTGGAAAAGCCATATGGAGTAAAGAATACAAGGGAACAAAATTTTCTTTAAGATGTCTTCCTCTTGGTGGCTATTGTGCAATTGATGGAGAAGATGGAGAGTCAGAAAATAAAGATGCATTTTGTAATAAAGCATGGTGGAAAAGAATTATTGTGCTGGTTGCAGGTGTTACATTTAATGCAATATTAGCAACAATTATATTTGTATCTATTAATTTGCCAGGAAGCACATATACAAATATAGTTACGGATATTGATGAAACATCTATAGCTTATGAATTAGGACTTAGAAATGGCGATAAGATAACAAAAATAAATGATAGAAATATTAATATTATGCAAGATATATCTACATTTTCTGATGTGTCAAAAGATAATATAACAATCAAGTATGAAAGAGATAATAAAGAATATACAATAACTACTGATAAATTAATACAAAAAATTGGGTATATAGGCGTATATTTTAATGCTGAAGAAGATGAGATAACAAGTCAGATTGAAATGGTTGAAGGTGGTAGTGCTGCGCAAGATGCAGGACTAAGAGCTGGAGATATAATTAAAAGTATAGAAGGCAAAGAAACTAAATTATCATCAGACGTCATTTCTATAATACAAGTAAATGCAGATAATGAGTTAGAAATAGTATATGAAAGAAATAATGAAGAATATACAGCTAAGATAACTCCAAATTCTAAAAAGGTATTTGCTATAGGAAACTTTTCCGCAGAAAAAGTAGATACAAATATTTATTATGCATTTTGCAAAGCAGGAACAAGTATAAAACAAATAATTGGTTCATATGTTGATTTATTTAAAGGTAATGTATCTGTAAATCAATTATCTGGAATTGTAGGAATGGGAGAAGTAGTTTCAAAAACAGATGGATTTATTGATTTCTTAAATCTTCTTGCTATAATTTCAATGGCAGTTGGAGTTGCTAATATTATGCCATTCCCACCACTTGATGGTGGAAAGGTAGTTCTTGTACTATTTGAAGCCATAACAAGAAAAAAAGTTTCATATAAAGTAGAAGCAATTTTGAGTTATATTGGATTAGCTCTGCTTATAGGTCTTACTTTATTTGTAACATATAATGATATAGTAAGAATATTTTAGAGAATAATATATTTTAACAAAAGATGATAAAACCAAAATGAATATTATAATATCATTTTGGTTTTATAATATCTAAATAGGAGGTGGAATACTTGAAAAGTGTTAGAGAACTTTTTGGACATGCAGTGCAAAGATGTAGCACAATAGAAGATTTAATGGTAGAAGAAGTAAAGTTTTCTAAAAAACAAAATGCAGCAATTATATCTTTAGTAGTTGATAGAAAGATTAATCCTGTTGATATATTTGATTTAGAAGATAGAGCTGTTCAGATATTTACATTAAAGAGTTTTAAAGTAATGCCTAAGTTAACAAAAAAGAATATTGATATAGAAGAAAAAGATATTCATAATGTGATTTCATTTATATCAAAAAAAGAAGAATATATTATTCCTATGCTTAAAGGTTCTAAACTAAATTTAAATGATGATAATTTAACAATAGAGTTAACAAGTGCACAATCAAAATTTTTAATGCTAAAAAAAACAGATAAAAAGATTGAGAATGTAATAACTACTTTATATGGTAAAAATATAAATGTGAATATTGTAGATTCTAAAGAGGCTAAAGAAAAGCTAGAAAAAGAAATGAAAGAAAAAGTAAGAGAAGTTAAAATAGAATATACAAAACCTCAAAATAATGAGGAAAATGTAGATGAGCATGCAAAGAAAGAAGAAAAGGTGGAGCCTGAGGTCCTACCGGAGCTCCCACCCCTACCTGAACTAGATGATAGCATGTTTGAAGATGTATCGGTAAAAAACGAAAATATAATTTACGGTAGAGATATATCACGTGAGGAAGTTATCAAAGTTGAAAATATAGTACCTGATATGCCAAGAATTTGTATTGATGGGAAAATAATAACAACTGATACAAGAGAACTAAAGTCTGGAAAAACACTTTTAATAGTTGATATAAGTGATAAAACAAGTACCATTTCTTGTAAAGCGTTTTTAGACGAAAAAAGAAAAGAAGTAGTATTGTCTAATATAAAAGCAGGTAATTATGTTAGAGTTTGTGGAAAATCTCAGATAGATTCTTTTTCTAATGAACTTACAATAATGATAAACAGTATAATGAAGTCAGAAGCACCTCCAGCTAGAGAAGATTTAGCTGAAGAAAAAAGGGTTGAACTTCATATGCATACTCAAATGAGTTCAATGGATGGAGTAACAAGTGCCACAGATATAGTAAAACAAGCAATCGCATGGGGACATAAAGCTGTTGCAATAACTGACCATGGAGCTGTACAAGCTTTTCCAGAAGCACATCTTGCTGCTTATGATTTTAAGTCTAAAGAGTACAAGATAAAAGTATTATATGGAATGGAAGGCTATTTAGTTCCTGACGTAGTTCCAAATCTGGAAAATCAAGATACATTTGTTGTATTTGATATAGAGACAACTGGATTTGAACCGGGACTTGATAAAATAACTGAAATAGCTGCAGTTAAAGTAAAAAATGGTGAATTTATAGGAGAGTATACAACTTTTGTAAATCCTGAAAGACCAATACCAAAAAATGTTCAAGAGCTTACTCATATAACAACAGATATGGTAAAAGATGAAAGACCAATTGAAGAAGTATTGCCAGAATTTTTAAGGTTTTGTGAAGGTGCTGTTATGGTTGCCCATAATGCAAAATTTGATATGTCATTTATAAATTACTTTGCAGAAAAAGAAAAACTTGAAAAACCAAAGTTTGCTATAGATACTCTAGCTATAGCAAGAGAGCTTTTTGAAAGTTACCAGAATCATAAATTAGGAACAATTGCTGAAAATTTGGGTATTGAACTTGAAGGAGCACATAGAGCAATAAATGATACTAGAGCAACTGCAAAGGTGTTTGTAAAAATGTGTGAAATACTAAAAGAAAAAGATATGGAGATAATGGGATTTGTTCAAGATGCAGACAAATTAGATTATAGGCAGGGACAAGCTAATCACGTAATAATATTTGCAAAAGATTTAGTGGGTCTTAAAAATCTATATAAGATAGTATCTTATTCTAACCTCCACTATTTCTATAGAAAGCCTAGAGTTAATCGTTCTATGATTAATAGGTATAGAAAAGGCCTAATAATTGGTTCAGCCTGTGAAAGAGGAGAATTATACCAAGCAATATTAAATAAAGCTCCTGAAGAAGAAATAGAAAATATAGCAAGATATTATGACTATTTAGAAATACAACCTTTAGGAAATAATGAATTCTATTTAAGAAATGGAGAGGTAAGTTCTAAAGAAGAACTTATCAATATAAACAAAAAAATTGTGGAAGTTGGGGATAAGTTAGGAAAACTTTCTGTTGCAACGTGTGATACTCACTTCTTAAATGAAGAAGATGAAATATACAGAAGAATTATAATGGCAGGTCAAGGTTTTGATGATGCAGATCAGCAAGCCCCTTTATACTTTAGAACAACTGATGAAATGCTAAAAGAATTTGAATATTTAGATGAAGAAAAAAGAAAAGAAGTAGTTATAACAAATCCTAACAAAATAGCAGACTGGTTTGAAACAATAGCCCCTGTAGTTAGTGGAACATATAACCCAGTAATTGATGGCTCTGATGAAGAAATAGAAAGAATGACTTATGAAAATGCAAGGAATATATATGGGGAAAATCTGCCTGAAATAGTAGAAGCTAGAATAAAAAAAGAGCTTAACTCGATAATAACAAATGGTTTTTCAGTTATGTATTTAATTGCACATAAATTAGTTAAGAAATCAAATTCAGATGGCTATTTAGTTGGTTCAAGGGGTTCTGTTGGTTCTTCATTTGTGGCTACAATGACAGGAATTACAGAGGTTAATCCTCTTCCTGCACATTATGTATGTTCAAAATGCAAATATAGTGAATTTCCGAGCACTATTGTAACTACAGGAATAGATATGGAAGATAAAAATTGTCCTAACTGTAATATTCCTATGAAGAAGAATGGAATGGACATACCATTTGAAACATTTTTGGGATTTAAAGGAGATAAAGTTCCTGATATAGACCTAAATTTCTCAGGTGATTATCAACCAGTAGCTCACGCATTTACTGAAGAAATGTTTGGTAAATCTAAGACATTTAGAGCAGGCACAATAAGTACGCTTGCAGATAAAACAGCATATGGTTATGTTAAAAAATATTATGAAGAAAGAGAAAAAGCAGTTCCGGCTTGTGAAATTAATAGACTTGCAATAGGATGTACGGGTATAAAGAGAACTACTGGTCAACACCCAGGAGGTATAATAGTTGTTCCAAGAGATAAGGAAATATATGATTTTACACCTGTACAAAGACCAGCTGATGATGTAAAAACAAAAACAATTACAACTCATTTTGATTTCCACTCAATACATGATAATCTATTAAAACTTGATATTCTGGGCCATGACGACCCTACAGTAATACGTATGCTAGAAGATATTACAGGAGTAGATCCTAAGACAATTCCTTTAGATGAACAAAAAGTAATGTCGCTTTTTAAATCTACGGAAGCTCTTGGAGTAACTCCAGAGCAGATTAATTCTCCAGTAGGAACTTATGCAGTTCCAGAGTTTGGTACAAAGTTTGTAAGGCAAATGCTAGTAGATACAAAACCTACAACATTTGGAGAACTTGTTAGAATATCAGGACTATCACATGGTACAGATGTGTGGCTTAATAATGCTCAAACTTTAATAGAAGAAGGAATAGTAACACTTAAAGAAGCAATTTGTACAAGAGATGACATTATGATTTACTTAATTCAAAAGGGACTAGATCCATCTATGGCATTTAAGATAATGGAGATAGTTAGAAAAGGTAAAGCAAGTAAAATGCTTACAGAAGATTTAGTTGAAGAAATGAAGAAGAATGATGTACCAGACTGGTATGTTGATTCATGTTTTAAAATAAAGTACATGTTTCCTAAAGCTCACGCAGCAGCATATGTTATGATGGCATATAGGATTGCATATTTCAAAGTATATTATCCTGAAGCTTTTTATGCTGTATATTACACAGTAAGAGCTGATAACTTTAGTACAGACGTAATGTGTGTATCTAAAGAAAGAGTAAAAGAGACAATAAAAGAATATGAAAATCTTCCAAAGCCAACTCAGACAGAAAAAGATGTACTTACAATTTTAGAAGTTGTAAACGAAATGTTAGAAAGAGGAATAAATTTCCTTCCAGTAGATATTTATGAGTCAGATGCAACTAAATTTACTGTAGTTGGAAATGCAGTTAGACCACCACTTTCAGCACTTACTGGATTTGGTACAGTCAATGCTGTAAATTTAGTAAAAGAAAGAGAAAAAGGACCTTTTGCATCAAAAGAAGAACTTATGCTTAGAGCAAAACTTGGTAAAGCTGCTATGGAAATATTAGAAAACAATAACTGTTTAACAGATATGCCAAATTCAATGCAAATGAATTTGTTTGATTAATTTGACAAATTAAGCATTTTATATATAATGTAGGTACAGAGGTGATATATATGGAAATAAAAGAAGAATTTAAACAAGAAGAAATAACTATGGGAGATATAAGAATTATATGCGATGAAATAGTAAGACAGGATAAAAGCACTCGCAAACTATTTGATAAAAGTAAAATAAAATCAAAATATGGTAAAGATGTTGCAGATATTCAAGATGAATATGATAAAGCTATGTCTAGTGGTGATTTAGAGGCTGTAGAAAAAGTATTAAGTAAATATTCTAAAGTGGTAGAAAGAATTTCTAAGTTAAGTCCAAATATGGAAATTCAAAGACTTGTTGAAAATAACGAAATGAAATATAAAGTTAGAGATACAATTCAAAAAGGAAATGTATCTAAATTAAGTTCAATGTTTTCTCATGCAAAAAATAATGCAAAAGAAGAATTAAATCAAAGAAAACAAGAGGAAAAGGCAGAAAAAGAAAGAGAAATAAAAGAGAAAATATACGGTGATGTTGATAAAAGCAGATATGATAAAATGATAGAAGAAAATGAAAGAAAAAGCAGAGAAGATTTTAGGCAAGGAATGGATAGAGCTTATACTATGGATAAATTTAAAACTGAACTTCAAGGTGGAGTGCAAGAATGGAATAGGGAAGCTATAGAAAAATATGGAGATAGTGACACAGGAAGAGCATGGAGTGAGATGGAAAAAAATCCAGATAAAAAAAGATTAGATGAGATAAATGGCGATAAGTCAAGATAGTCTTTAAAACACTTGAAAAGTGCATAAAAATAATATATAATAGTATCATAGTAAGGAGATGATATTATGAAATTAGATTTAACAGGTAGACAAATAGAAATTACTGAGGGAATTCAAGAATTTGTAGAAAGAAAAATTAAAAAGTTTGATAAATTTTTTGATGAAGATACAATAGCTCATGTTACTATTTCTGCAAAAAAAGAAAAACAAAATATGGACATTCGTATCGAACATAAATCAAAAACATATATAGCTGAAATACAAACAGAAGACATATATAAAGGTATGGATGTTTTAGCAGAAAAACTTATAAGTCAAATAAGAAAAGAAAAAACAAAAATTGAAAAATCTAGAAGAGATGGAGTAGAAAAAGAAGAAGTTATAGTTTCTGAAGAAGAATAAAATATATAATATAAAGAGGCGAATTTAAATCGCCTCTTTTAGTATTTAATATACTAATAAATTAATACGAATTTAACTCAAATTACATATTGCTTTCAGCCTTTTCTATAAGTTTTTTAACCATTTGACCACCTATAGAACCTGCTTGTCTAGATGTTAAATCACCATTGTATCCTTGTTTTAAGTTTACACCAACTTCTGTTGCTGTCAAAAATTTATACCCAGTAATCGATACCTTTCAAATTCACTAATACCAGTGCTTACAAAGTTTTTGTGATAAAAATAAAAAATTAAAAAATAATCATTTTTTCGTTAAAAATACGAATTTTAAGATAAGTTAATAAAAAACTTATCTTTTTTTAATGCCAAGAGAGGAGTGTTAATGTGGAGAATAAAAAAATAAAAAAAAGATTTGATAAAATGACAGAAAAGTCAAAAAGAGTGTTTATTGAAATGATGGCAGATAATTTTGTATATTTACATGATTTTGAAACAATAGATAAAGATGCAATAAGACATATGTCATCATTATTGTTATTATTTATTGAACATAAATCAGCAGATCAAATTATAGAATTTGATGATTTCACTGCATATGAAAGAAATACCTTATTTAGTATTATAATTGATGGAATTGCATCCATATATGTAGATAATGAATATTTAGAATATTCAGATATAGGAACTAACTATAAGCAAGATATATTGCAGGAGCTATTATCATTTTTTAAGTATCTAACTAAATATTCAAAAGAAAAAGTATTTATGCTTTATACAAAGGAAATAAAAAAATATAGAAAAAAAGGATTTAGTTGGGACAGCATCCCAGAGTAGCAAATAAAAAGCCACAGAATCGATTTTAGAGCGAAATAAAGGAGGAATTAGATGGGATATAAAAAATATTATTTAACGAGTGAGTCTGTAACTGAAGGACATCCTGATAAGGTATGTGATTTCATTTCAGACTCTATTTTAGATGCTTGTTTAGAGCAAGATAAAAATTCAAGAGTAGCTATTGAGACATTCATATCAAATGGAATGGTAACAATAGCAGGACAAATAACATCAAATGCTGTTTATAATGTGGAAAACTTAGTAAGAGAAAAATTAAAAGAAGTAGGTTATGATGATAAAAAATACAATATGGATTATAGAACTTGTAATATAGATATCAATATAACAAAGCAAAGTGGTGATATTGCACTTGGAGTCGATACAGGAGGTGCAGGAGATCAGGGGATAATGTTTGGATATGCTTGTAATGAGACAAAGAATTATATGCCATATGCAATAGATGTTGCACATAAACTAGCAAAAAGATTAACTGATGTAAGAAAAGAGGGCATAATACCATATTTAAAATCTGATGGTAAGGTGCAAGTAACAGTAGAATATATAAATGATCAACCATTTAGAATTGATACAATTCTTATATCAACACAGCATACTGAAGATACTGACATGGATATTTTAGAGAATGACATTATAGATGAAGTAATAAGACCAGTAGTAGATGATAATATGATGGATAATGAAACAAAGTTTTTAATTAATCCAACAGGAAGATTTGTTGTAGGTGGTGCAGTAGCAGATACAGGATTAACTGGAAGAAAAATAATTGTAGACACATATGGAGGATATGCAAGACATGGTGGAGGAGCATTTTCAGGTAAGGATGGAACAAAGGTTGATAGGTCAGCATCATATATGTTAAGACATATTGCTAAAAATGTTGTTATAAATGGACTTGCAAGAAAATGTGAAATACAAATAAGTTATGGAATAGGAATTAAAGAGCCATTATCTATTTACATTGATTGCTTTGGAACTAACGAGATACCTGAAAGAGAAATAATTCAAATAATAAAAGATAGTTTTAATTTAACACCAAATGGAATTATTAATTATCTTAAATTAAAAGAGCCTATATTTTCAAAGACAACAAATTATGGACATTTTGGAAGAGAGGAGTTCACTTGGGAAGAAGTGATACAAATATGATAACATTAGAAGATTATATAAAAGCTTTGAAAGAATCTAATGATGTAGATATGAGTATGGAAATAAAAAACAAAAAGAATAATCAAATAGGAGTAGCCAGTTTTACATATGATAATAGAATCGCAATATATGAGGGCGATCCTGATGGTAAAGATGATCATATTTGTAGCATAAATGAGTTTAAAAGAAATTATGAAATAACAAAAATACTTGATGCATGTTTGGATGATTATTTAACTGAAATAGAAGTAGAAGAAATAGATTAAAAAAACTTGTAATAGTGATGTATGAGAGTTAACATACAACAGCTATTATAAGTCTTTTTATATAGAAAGGAGCAGTTATGTTTATAGTAGGATTTATAGTAGGAGCAATGTTAGGAGCAACAATTACATTAGGAGTACATTGTTGTTTTATAGTAGGAAAAGGAAGTGATAAATAATGGCAGGTAGAGCAGATTTTGAGGAAAGAAGAGAAGCAAGAAAAGAAAGATATGAGGAACTTGCAAAAAAAGCAGAGGTAAAGTCAAGTGAGTATATGAATTCTAAAGCAAATAGAATTCTAGAAAGTACACCTGGACAGCCTATAATAATTGGACATCATTCGGAAAGAAAAGCTAGAAAATTACATGAGAGAGCTTGGCAAGATATAGGTAAATCAATAGAACAAGATAAAAAGAGTAGATATTATAAAGACAAAGTAAAAACTATTGATGAGAGTAAAGTTATATATAATGATGATCCAAGAGCAATAGAAAAATTGTATAAGAAATTAGAGGGATTAGAAGTAGATAAGAAAAATATTAAGGCAGATGAAAATCATACAAGTTGGCAATTGCAAAATATAAATGCTGCAATAAGAGAAACAAAGAAAAGAATAGAGAGATTACAAAGACTAGAGAATATAGAATTTAAGGATATTGAGTTTAAAGGTGGAAAAGCAATACACAATAAAGAAATAAATAGAATTCAGCTTATATTTAATTCTATACCAAGTGAAGAGATAAGAAGTAACTTAAAGAGTAAAGGATTTCATTGGTCAAGAAGAGAGGGAGCATGGCAAAGATTATTTAATGAAAATTCTATACGAGTAGTAAATAGATTAGTGAAAGATGTTCTAAATAAGGAACAAGAGGAGGAAGAAGAGTTTGGATAAAAATAGTCTTTTAGCCGAAATAAAAGAAATGGCATACCATAATTTAAGATGTTATTCAGAAAATAATAATATAGAAAATGCAAAGACAAACTATCAAAAAGAATGGCATAAGGAAAAGGCAAAAATTGAAATTATAGAAGACTTAATTGAAGAGCAAAAAGAAAGTAATTTTCAGTTATATACTACTGTGTATTATATAAAAAATAATTTAGAGAAGAGGGAGCTGACAGAGTTAGCATATCTAGAAGATAGAGAAAAAGGAGTCAGTTGTTATTTAACCTTAGTTGATAATGCAGAAAAATTTGATGAAAGAAAAATGGAATATGAATTAACATTTAGTGTCCATAAGAAAAGCAATTTTGATAGTGAATATGAAAATGTCCTTATTGGAAAGTTAGACTTAAATACATTTAATAGTAGAAAAACATTGCAGGAAGAAATGCAAAGAAGATTAGATGAATTTAGTAAATATATTGAAATTGACAAAAAAACTTGCAGATGTTTTAAAGAGTTTTATGAAGATGAGGAGGAATTAGAATAATGAATGAACCTACTAAAAAAGAATTAGAAGAAAATAGATATCTAGGAACATGGGATAATGTAGATAAGAATACAAGTAAATTGTTAATGGGAATTTGTACACGAAGTAAAATCAATAGAGTTAAATATAATACTTTATTATCAATAATGTGTTTGAATAATGAGATTAAGAATTTAAAAAGAGTATTAGCTTTCTATTATGATAAGGATAAAGAGTTTTATGATTATTCTATGGAAAGAATAAAACAATATGAAACTGATGTGGAAATGCCGAAATGTGTAATAGAGGATATAGAAGCGGATCAAATGAATGTGTTTTGTAAAGCAGTCAAAGCGTTAGAAGAAAAAGGACTTTATGATGAAATGAAAGAAATGAAAGATAGAGTAAATAAAGTTACTAGTTATGAGAAAATATCAAAAATAATAAGTGATTATGTGGATATAGTATATGATGTAGAACTTGAAAACAATGAAAGCGAGGAAGAGCAAATTGAATAGAAAAGAGATTTGGTATTTAATCAGAGATGATAATTTTAATGTTTTAGGTAGATGTTATACATTAAATGAAGCAGTTGCTATTGCAGAGGAAAAGAAAAGACAGTATATGAGACAATATGATAGATCAAAGATATGGATAGAGAAAGAGGGCGAAACCGAAGAAGTGTATATAGCTCGAGGATATGAAGAACAAACAGAGGAATTTGAATAAATTTTAAGGGGTATAACTACCCTACTAAAAAATAAAAAGGGCACAAAATCGATTCTGTGGCGAGAGATTTTTTGAAAGGAATTAAAAATATGTTAGAAGTAAAATTAAATGTAGTAAATAAAAGAGATTATGAAGAAAAACATAATTATAGAGAAGTAGTTATAAAACTTCCTAAAACTGATTCAGAATTAAGAAAAGATTTTGAGTATTTAGGTTTAGATTATGATAACTTGTCTATTCAAGATACTCATATTAAAAGTTGCAAATTTATAGATAAAGAAAAAGAACATGATAGTTTTTGTAGAATAGCGAATGTAGAAATTCAAAGTATTATAAATAAAGGATTTAAATTTGGATATACAGCACCATATCAGGATGTAAAACAATTATATATAAATTTTGCAAATATGAGATTATATGAGAGAGATAAAGCTATTTCGTTGATTAAATTAAAAAGTGAAGAAATAAAATGTATAAAAGATATTTTTGATGAATTAGAAAAAATAGAGGATTTTGATTATTGTGTAAGTGTTGAAACAGCTGAAGAATATTTATCAAATCTTATAGAAAATGATTCAATTACAGCAAAAGAAATAGCAAAATATATTGATGTAAAAGAAGTTGGTGAAGCATTATTAAATAATGTTGAACATGTTTTTACAGAACACGGATTGCTTATAGAAAATATAAGTGTAGATAAAAATTTAATAGATGAAGAAGAATTTGAATAAGGTGGTGAAATATATGGCAAGTATTGTTGTGATAAACAATGAGAGAAAAGAAGAAGTTGAGTTAGCAGCAGATGCACACATATTTATGAGAAATTTGAGAGAAATAGGATTTTCTGATGATGAAATATTTAATAAAAAAATAAGTGTAGAAGAATGTAATACAGGTATAGAGTATGTAGATAAGATAGTTGATAAGCTAAAAAGAATAAGTATAGTTC
The DNA here is from genome assembly GCA_045537895.1 of Clostridia bacterium. Lineage (GTDB taxonomy): Bacteria > Bacillota > Clostridia > TANB77 > CAG-465 > CALXJE01. The sequence goes on along the minus strand of JAZSQI010000042.1, from coordinate 64,126 downwards.
ATTTAGATTATTTATATAAATATTCAAAGAATTTAAGTGAAGATGAAATAAAGCTATATAATGCAATAGTCAAGTATGAGTATGAGCGAGGTAATATCAAAGATGTAAAAGAATTAGTAAATATATTATTTGAAAAAGATTGTTATATGTATGTAGATGGAATATCAAATATTAATGAATTAGCATCTAAATTATTGGTAAATAATAAAGAGATAAAGAAGCTAACTTTAAATGATGCAATAGATATACTAGAAATTTTTAACAAGAGATGGAATGGTATGTTTGATGAATATAATGGCGAAAGTGGTTATGTAGGTTGTTGTAAAAGAGAACAAATAGAAAAAAGAAAAGAAATAAACGAATATAAATTTAGAGATTGGGATGGGAATGTTACAATTTTTAAAACAGACATTATAACAGCATTAGGAATAGCAGTCTTTGGTCAGGGAACATTGTTTAAAGATAAGGAATTGTTATTTACAGTTGAATTAGGATATTATGATTTAATAGATGTTTATAATAATTTAATAGGAAGAGATCCTATAAAAGTGAGGAGTTATGAAGCATCAGAAGAGTTTGGGATTATACCAGCAACATTAGGTGATGACAGAGTGTTAGAATATGAGCTTGTAATAGCAGGAATGGAAGAGGAGGAAGAAATAGATGAGTGAAAAAATTGCAGTAAAATCAGGTTATTATTTTGAAATATTTTCAAAAGATGAGATGCCAAGTACACTTGTTAAAAGTGATAAAAAAGTAAAACTAAATGATATAGAGTATGATTTATACGAGGGATCTAGTCTGGCAGATGAGAAAAGAATAGATGCTGTTTTTGGAGATAGAATGGGATATTATATAGATAATTATATAGTAGAAAAAAAGAAACCAAAATGTCAATTGATTGGACAAGATGGAAACATATTCAATTTAATGGGAATTGCATCTAGGACATTAAAAAGAAATAATATGAAACAAGAGGCAGATGAAATGGTTAATAGAATAACAACATCAGCTAGAAGTTATGATGAAGCATTGATGATTATAGATGAGTATGTTGATATTACAGGTGGAATGGAAGACGAGGAAGAGTACGAAGAATAGGAGTAGTAAATGGGATTAAAAATGAAATTTAATGTAGTAAATAAAAATGAATATAAAAATAATGATAATTATAAAGAAGTAGTATTAAGATTACCAATTAAACCAGAGTATCTAGAAGATATATTTTGGTATTTAAAAATAGGTGACAAGAGTGATGCTCAAGTTTTAAGTTGTGAAGTAATTGATGAAAATGATCCACACTTTTCTGCAGTAATGGGTACGGTAATAGAATCATTAATAAATAGAGGAAATGAGATCAATTATAAAACATCGTATCATGATATAAAAGCTATATATGATATTCTTCAGTATTCAGATGATGAAGTCAGAGATAAGACATTAGCAATTTATGAATTAACAAATGATAGATTATCTACCATAGAAGATTTTATAAATTATTTGCAACTTATGGATGAATTTGAATTTCATAGAGATATTACTAATGCAGAACAATATGCTGATGTGCTGGTAGATGATTCAGAAGTTGATATACATGATGTTATGGATTTTGTTGATAAAGAAGCATTAGGAAATACTTATTGTGAAAATAAAGATGGAAAATTTACTGATTATGGATTAATATTTCTTACAAGTGATTTAGTATTTGATAATGAAGAAGAGTTTGAGTAGGAGGTTAAATTAATGAAGAAAGAAGTAACAATAAATGATATTATAGATAGTCTTTATGATGCAGAGATAGATGTTCTTTATACGGAGCCATTGGAAGAGATAATGTTTTATTTAGGATACGTAGATGAAGATCCTATGAAATTACGTTTGGGTACAAAAGAAGAGTATGAAGAACTAGAAAGAATAGAATCAACACCATTAGATTCTAATCAAATAAGTGAGCTTATGTATTTACTATTATATGAAAAAAGAAATGACTTTTATGTTGGAATGCTTAAACCTATTGTAAATAAATATCTTGAAATAGCAAAAGAAATGAAAAAAGATACTGTTAAAAAGACTAATACTAAATGTAAAAAACCAGTATGTGAAGATTTAGAAGAATTTTCACAAATGATTGAAGTAATAGGATCAGCATCTAAAGCATTAAAAGCAAATAATATGCATGATGAGTCAAGAGAAATGATAGAAAGAGTGGCACTATCATTTGATTATGATGAAGCTTTTAAAATAATGGAAGAGTATGTAGAAATATTTATAGAGCAGGAAAATGAAGATGAATTCGAATAAAAATAAGAAATAAGCGAGAGACTAAAAGTCGCCTATTAAAACAGATAGTATCTCGCTAAAAGCCACGCTTTTAGGCAGTTTGGGGGAGTCAGGGAGACTCCCTCTTCCTGCAAAATTGTAAAAGAACAATTTTGAATTAATAATTAGAAAAGAATAGGAGTTGTTTATGAAAGAGAAAAATAAGGAAGAATTAGTTAGAATGTTTGTAAAAGTTCCAAAAAGTATGAAAAAAATGATATACAATGTAGTAGCAAAAAGTTCATATAATAATGCATCAGAATTGATTCGTGCAGGAATAAATAAGGAGTTGGATTTGCAGATATATAAAGACAATATGGATGTTATTGTTAAAGAATTAAGTAATTTATTAGATATAAAATTAGATAATTTTATTAGATCACAGAGAAAACTAAATGCAAATAATGTAAGAATAAGTGCAATAAACACATATGTTATGGGAGAGATGTTAAGACAGATTATGGGAAGTGATTTTGATAAAGTTTATATGGATATATTAGAAAGTGCAAGACAGAAAGCAAATTATTTTGTTAGTAGAAAAACGAGTGAAATATCTAAAGAAGAATTAATGAGTTTTTATAATATAGGAAAGGCATTTAGAAATGAGTAGTGTGTTTTTTGAATTGGAAACATTAAATCCTAATTTTAGAACAACATATTTTCAAATAAGGAATTTTACAAATTATATTGCAAATAGTAAATATGTTATTAGGAATGAAGATACAGAGCATGGATTATTTGGAAAAATAAAAGGATTTGAAGATATTCAAAAAGTTGAATGTGTTGATAAAATAGAGAAATATATAACAAGTTTAGCACAAGATAAGATACCAATTTTTAGAGGAATTATATCTTTAAAAGAAATAGATGCTTGTAGACTAGGATATTATGAACAAGAGAAATGGAAGAATGTATTAGAAGATAGATTACCTAGTATAGCAGAAAAATTAAATCAGAAATATGAAGATCTAGAATATGTTGGAGCAGTTCATATAGAAGATGGACATCCACATTTACAATTCATGATTTGGAGTAAGTATAAGAAAAATTATTTTATAGATTATAGAATAAAAAATAAATTAAGAAAAGAATTTACTAATCAAATTTTTAGAGAAGACTTACTTCCGATATATCAAGAAAAGGATATTGCAAAAAAGAATATTACATCAGAAAACTACATATTAGGTGAGCTAAAAAAGATAACTGATGATAAAGAGTTACTAGAAGAATTAATGCAATATGAAAGAGATTTTTATCAAACAAAGAAAATAAGAAACATACTAAAAGATGATGATATAAAAGAAATAGTTGATTTATTATTTGATCTAAAAGAAGAATTAAAAGAAACAACAGGAAGTATAAAGTATCAATATTTATTAAGGTATCCTGAAGTAATAGAAAAAGTAGATAGAATATCAAATTTAATTATTGATTCATCTCTGCAATGTCAAAAAGAAATAGACAAATATATAAAAGCAAAACAAGAGCTAGTAGAGTTTCAATACTCTAATCAAGATAAACTTTTAAAAGCCAAAGAAAAAGTTAAGATAGATACAGAGCAAGAAGTTATAAAGTTAATCGGAAATCAGATATTGGATTTAGAGAGAAAATGGCTAAATTATAAAGAAGAATATCAGTATATAAGATACAATAATGATACTAGGAATTTATTAGATAATATATTAACAGCATTATATTATCATGGTGCAAATCAAAAAAGAGTAAATAATTATGAGTATAAATACAAGAAACAATTATCAAGACAAGCAAAAAAAGAATTAGCATTGCAAAAGCGAAATAGTTCATCATGGAACTGGGAAGATGAAATATAATATTGTTAATTAGTAGATAAGGAAAAAAATATATGATATAATCTGACTATCAAATAGTAATTTGAAAGTGAGATGATTATATGAATAAGAAAAAATTGTTTTTTGCAATTATTTGTGCTTTAGGAAGTGGAATGGTAGGATTTTTTGCAAATTGTTTAAGTGAAATATATGGATGTATATTATTTGGTATTGGTGTTGGTTTAATGGTATATTCAATATTTAATTTAAGTAAATAGTAATTTGAAAGTGAGTTGATATTATGGATTTAAAAAAAGAAAAAATAAAAAGAAATATCTTTTTAACATTACAAATTATATTTTTAATATTAACATTAATAGGAGCAATTTTAGTCATAATGAAAAAACTTGATAATGCAGGTTATGCTGTTATTCCTATGTTATGGTCATTAATCTTTGGTGGATTTATGCAAAATAGTCAAAAAAAGATTAATGAAAATTCAGAAAAATAAATTACAATTTTTGGAGGTGTAGAAATGGATAACAAAAGAAAGAGAATGACAGCACCAATTGTTGTAACAGTTATTATAGTGTTATACTATGCTATTTACTTTGGCTTTTTAATAACACTGCTCGATGGTATATGGAAATATGCATTAGGCATTATTCCAATAATATTTTCAGCAGTAATGGTCAAGGTTTGTATAGAAAGAATAAATGAAATAAAGAAAGGAGAAGAAGATGATATTAGTAAATACTGATTATATTAATGGTAAAGAATTTGAAATGTTAGGGCTTGTAAAAGGTAGTACTATTCAATCAAAGCATCTTGGAAAAGATATTGCACAAAGTTTCAAAACACTTGTTGGTGGAGAACTTAATGCATACAATGAAATGATGAATGATGCTAGAGCTCTTGCAACAAAAAGAATGGTTGAGGAAGCAGAGACTCTTAAAGCAGATGCAATTGTTAATATACGTTATGCATCATCAGCGATTATGCAGGGTGCTGCTGAAGTAATTGTATACGGTACAGCTGTTAGATTTGTAAATTAGTAAACAAATTACAATTTATATAAGTTAAGAGTGGCATATTGCTACTCTTATTTTAATGTGAAAGGGGAATTTCAATTATTGAATTGAAAAGAATAGGAGTCAAATATAAATAGAAACATATTATTAATAATAGCAATGATAGTGAGTGTAGGCATAACAGCCTATTGTATAGTTACATTGCATTATATATTAAGTAATGATTTTAATAGTGTATTAAATATAAATGTTAAGTTAATAATAGAAACTATAATGAATAATAAAAATGTAGCAATAATGTATGTAGGAGTAGAACTTTTAGTTATACTTCTACTGCTTTTTTCTACTAAAAATCAGAAGAATATATATTATAGTGAGCAAATAGAGTTAACACCAAAAATAAAAGTACCAAAACCAGTAGGTCAAGGACAATATGGAACTGGTTGGTGGCTAGGTAAAAAAGATTATAATAAAGTATTTAGTTGTAATGTAATAGATAGAAATAAACGATATAATGAAATATCATTTAAATCAGGAGGTATAGTTACTAATTTTGAGACTGATGGTAAGCAAGATAAAGTATATTATATAGATGATAATATTCATACACTTTTAGTAGGAAGTTCAGGAAGTGGTAAGAGTAGATCAATAATAATACCGACAATAACAATGTTAGGACTTGCAGGTGAGAATATGTTTATATCTGATGTAAAAGGTGAGCTATATTTATATACAGCAGAGAAACTAAAAGAGCTAGGATATAATGTGATTGCTCTTGATTATATAAACTTTTTAAAGAGTAATTGGTATAATTATCTAGATATAATAATAAATGCAGTAGAAGAAGACAAAATACCACTTGCAGAAAGTTTAGTTAGTGATATGGTAAATATACTAGTAGAGAAAAATGATAAGACAGAGCCAATATGGAAGAATGGTGAGATGTCAGTAATTAAGACAGCTCTTATGGCTGTTGTATTAGAAAATAAAGGTAAGAGAGAATATCAAACAATAACAAATGCATATTACTTTGTAGCAGAAATGTTTAAGGCAGATAAAACAGGAAAGATGCCAATAGATGAATATATGGATAAAAAAGAGGCAAATGATCCTATAAAGAAATTTTTCGCAGTAGCAGGTACAGCTCCTTCTAAAACAAGAGGGAGCTTTGTTGCAGCTGCATTATCTACATTACAATTATTTATAGATGAGTATATTGCAAATAACATTCAAAAATCAGAGTTTGATTTAAGAGACTTTGCAGAGAAAAAGACTGCAATATATGTTTTATTACCTGATGATAGAGAAACATATCATAAACTTGGAAGTTTGCTTGTTCAACAAATTTACACAGCATTAGTTGAGCAAAGCAGAAAGGATGGAGGTGAGTTAAGGGTAAGAATGAATTTTATATTAGATGAATTTGCTAACTTCACAAAGATAGACACATTTCAAAGTATGTTAACTGTTTCAAGAGGAAGAAATATTCGATTTGTTATATGTCTGCAGAGCTTTGCACAAATAGAAGAAAGATATGGTAAAGAGGGAGCTCAGAATATAATGGATAACTGTGCTTGGATATATTTAAAGACAGGAAATATAGACACAGCAAATAAAATATCAGAAAGGCTTGGAACATATACAATACAAAGTTATAGTGAAAGTAGTAACACTAATATAAAGAATGATAGGTCAAGCAGTAGCATGAGTTTGATTTCAAGAAAATTACTTACACCAGATGAAGTGTTAAAGATTGAGAATCCATATGCTATTGTAATGATGGCAGGTAAACCACCTGCTCTTGCTAATATACCAGATATATCAAAGATGCATTTTAATAAATTAAATGGTATGGGAACAAAGGAAGAAAATCAATTATTAAGAATTGAAAGAGAGAACAAGAGAGAAACAAGAGAACTAAAAGAAATTAAGATTTGGGATATATGGAAGAAAAACGATGTAAGAGATATGTATAATGCTGAACTTATTAAAGATAGGTTTCAGAGAATAAAGGAGCGAAATGAAGAAGATTTATAAAATAATAATAGTATTAACAATAATTGTATTAGTTGTTGGAGGTCAAATATTTGCAACAGCATTAGAACAAAGTAAGTTAGTAATAGGAACACAAAATCTAGTAGATGCAGTTATAAGTTGGCTAACTGGTATTGGAATAACAATATGTGGAGGCTACTTTATTTACTATGTATATTGTTTAAAAACTGACGATGGTGGTGAAAGAAAAAGAAATATAGAGAATATAAAGGCAACACTTATAGCAATTGTATTAATAACTTGTGGATTAGCAGTAATAGATACTATATTATCGTTTTACCAATAAAAGTGAGGAGGTAAATATAAATGACCGATATGTTAGTAGAGCTTATTCAGAACTTTATATCAGGCTCGGAATCAACACTAAATTCATTATTTAATAGTATGATGAATCTAGTGTTTTTTATTGAGCGAGAATTGTTATATATACCTGAAACCGAAAACATAGTAGGGATAAATAAAGTAGATTTTAATGAGATATACAAAATAATATTTGATTTTGCAACCTATCTGCTAGTAATAGTCTTTATAGCAAAAGCGATAAAGATATATTTTATGATGCGAGAAGGTGACAACGAACAAAATCCAATACAATTGATAGTTGGAATGCTGAAAGCAGTAATTATAATGATATGTTTTAAAGAGATATATACGATAGGTGTAGGAGTAGTAGAAGAGTTGCTAAATTCTATATTAAATGCGATGAGTATACAGGGTACTAACTTGGCAGAGGCATTGTCAAATAACATACAGGGAGGAATATTTACAGCTGTAGCTTGTCTAGTTCTTCTTATATGTTGGCTTTTGTTAATATGTCAGTTCATAATGAAAGGAATAGAGCTACTCGTTATGAGAATAGGTATACCGATAGCAAGTATAGGATTATTAAATTCAGATGGAGGAGTATTTCCTGATTATATAAGAACATTTTTGATGACAGCATTTACTGTGGTCATACAATTAGCATTACTTAATTTATCAATAGCAACATTAATGATGAATAAATTGATATATGGTATAGCGATAGCAGTAGTATCAGTTAATACACCAGCAATTATGGGTAAATATATGATTAGACCATCAGCAAGTCCAATAAATGCAATAGGAAATACAGCTAGATCAATGAGAGCATTATTGCCGAAAGGAAGATAAGACTATGGGAACATTAAGAGAAATAATAAGTATATTGAGAGTAGTAGGTATATCGATTGCAGGAATAACATTTGTAATATTTATGATAAAGATAGCAATAAGTCCTGAAGAAAAAGGAAGATATATAAAATATACAAAGCATTTATTAGTAGCAACCGTGCTAATAACAATATCATTATCGATAGTAGATATACCAAAGCATTATTATGGAAGTGTTGTTGAAATTGTGGATAACGAAGTAAGTGAAACAACAATTGCAGAGATAAAGGATAAGGATTGTCAAAATAGAGAAACAATAAAACTTGATGGTAAATGGTATGTTGTAACGGATAGTAATAGAAGAATAACTGCAAATTCTGATAACGATGAGTTTTATGATGTAACACCAACATTATTTGTAGATGAAGAAAGGTTACTTGAGAATATCGAGTTTATAAGATTGTTTTCAGAATGTCAGGGAACATTTAAAGGCTACTTTGCAGAGATTTTCTATTATAGAGATTCAGATGGCTTAATATTTCCTGCAGACTATACTTACAAAGAATATATAGAATTAAAAAAGGCAAATGGAGGTTAGGTAATGGCAGAGAATAATAAACAAGTAAAAATACCAAGACAAGTGAGACTTAAAACTGAATTCTTTGTAGGATATGGAGTAGAAGAACTAATAAAGACTGTGTTAGTTGGAGTATTTGCTGTAATAGTAGCATATATAGTATATAAAATAACAGGACAAACATTAGTATCTACTCTAATAGTAATAGGAGCGATAGCAATATCAGTGATAGCACTTATAAAAAGTAATAATAACTTTTCTATGGTAGATATAATAAAAAATATAATAAAGTTTGAACTCATGCAGAAAGAGTATAAATATGAGAGGTGTGGTTTTAATAGGAATATTACAAAGAAGTAAAAAGCAGACATTAAATGAGTTTCTAAATATAAAAGATATAAAAGGGAATTACTTGTACACATTAGATGAGCAAGTAATTCTTTTTATTAAAGTAAATCCAATAAATATAGAGCTATTATCAGATGATGAGAAAGAGCAAAAGATGGATTTAGAAAGTATAGAGTTTAGCCAAGAACAAAAGGCATACAAAATCATGGTAATACCAAGAGCTGTTGATATATCAGAGCATATAAGGGAACAGGAAGAATTAAAAAGAAGTATTAACGATGATGTTTGTATAGAGATAATAAATAATAGAATAATTTCAACGATAGAAATGGTAGAAAATAAAAACATAATAGAAAATGAATTCTATATAATGATATTTGATTCAAATAAAGAGAATATAGAATCAGAGTTATATAAGCGAGGAATTAATTGGGTAAATAGATTAAAGAATTGTGATTTAAGAGCAGAAATATTAGAAGAACAAAGGATAATACTCTTGGTAAAAAGTTTTACTATACCAGAGTTTTCAAGAAAAGAGGGAACAGATTATTCAGATAATATTGTTCAAATAAAAAGAAAGGAGTTAAATGTTAAAAGAAAATGAAGTATATAACATGGATTGTATGGAGGGAATAAAACTATTAGATGATAAAAGTATTGATCTAGTAGTCATGGATCCACCATATGTATTAAACTTAACAAAGACAAGAAACACAAATAAATTAAATAAATATTCTAATGATTTATTAGGATTAAAGGATGGTTTTGATTTAAGGGTACTTGATTTATTAATACCAAAGATGAAGAGAATCAATATGTATATATATTGTTCTAAAAGACAGGTAAAGGATCTAATAGAATATTTTATGAGTAAGGATTGTAATTATGAAATATTAACATGGCATAAACAAAATCCAAGTCCACTTATAAATAATAATTATCTACCTGATACTGAATATGTAGTATTTGCAAGAGAAAAGGGAGTAAAGTTATATGGTACATATCATACAAAGAGAAAGTATTATATATCAGGAACAAATCAGTCAGATAAGAAAAGATATAAACATCCAACAATAAAGCCATTACCATTTATAGAGAATCATATAATCAATTCAAGCAATGAGGGTGATTTAGTAGTAGATTGTTTTTGTGGAAGTGGAACAACACTTGTAGCTGCAATAAGAACTAATAGGAAATTTATAGGTTTTGAGATTGATAAAGAGTATTATGAAATAGCAAAACAAAGAATAGAAGAAGCGAAAAGTGAGGTAAATTCAAATGAAAGAGAAGATAGAGAATAACTATAATTTAATAAACTTAATAACACCAATTCGGTGGATTAAAGTTTTATAATAATAAGTTATATTTAGGTGATAGATTTGCGAAGATATATACAATAGTTCATTATCCATCAAATATAGATATGGGATGGTTAGCAAAATTAGTAGAAAATACAGGAGCAATATTTTCAATTAATATAGAGCAAACTGATAATACTGAATTAATAGAAAGTTTAGATGCAAGAATAAGAGATGCAAGTAGCTTATCTAAAATAGCAAAGAACGAATCTATAAAGCAATTAAGAGATGCAGAAGTAAAGGAAGCATCAAGCATAATAAGTAGAATGATAAATAATAATGAAGTAGTTTCGTATCTAACAATATATATTTGTGTATCAGCACAAGAAGAATCAGAACTAACTAATAGGAGTAAAGAAATAGAAAGGGAAGTTCAAAAATTAAGATTAAAGATACGACCTGTAACTAATTTCTTACTAAAAAGTGGCTTTAAAGCAGTAGCACCATTTTTCACTATACAAGAAGATTTAAGTCAGTATTTCAAAAGAAATATATTAACAAGTTCATTTACAGGAGGCTTTTTATTTAATACTAACACATTTATAGATAAGAATGGATATTACTTTGGAATAAATCAAAATGGAGGAATCATTATATTTAATATATGGCATAAAGATCACGATAGAACAAATAGCAATATGGTAGTAGTAGGAAGTTCAGGAAGTGGTAAGAGTTTAGCAATAAAGCATTTAATATATAACGAGATACCAAATTCAAAGATACTAATAATAGATGCAGAAGATGAGTACACATATCTAGCTAAAAATTTAAAAGGCAAGATAATAAATTGTGGTGGAAGTCAAAAATCACAAACACTTAATCCTTTGCAGGTAAGAATAAATAAAGATGATTTGGAAGAGTCAAATGTATTTGCTCTGCATTTTCAATTTCTACATACATTCTTTGAGATACTATTTCCAAGTTTAACTGATATTGAGTTTTCAATGTTGGATTTAGTGTTAGAAGAATTGTATGCTAAATTCAATATAACAAGAGAAACTGATATAACAAAATTAAGTAATACAGATTTTCCATTACTGGAAGATTTGTATTACTTTTTACAAGAAAAAAATGATAGAGAGTATAAAGCAGAGTATGAGAAGTTATTATCACTTTTAAGACCAATATCAATAGGTCAAGCATCAACAATATGGAATGGTTATACTGATATACAAATAGATACGAGACTTGCAGTATTTAATACTAAAAATATGCAGGAGTTCCAAGCACAATACAAAAGAGCACAATACTATAACATAATGAGTTATGCATGGGAAATATTAAGTAAAAATAAAGAAGAGAAGAATGTCCTTATAGCAGATGAGTGTCATATCCTAGTAGATCCAAACATACCACAGACTCTTGAGTATGTAAGAAATATAAGTAAAAGGGCAAGAAAATATAATTCGAGTATTATAGTAATAACTCAGTCGATAGAAGATTTCCTAAATGAAAAGATAAAACTATATGGTCAGAGCTTACTTGCAAATAGTACATATAAGTTGTTCTTTAAAATGGATGGACAAGATTTAAGAGATGTTGTAAAAACTTTTAATCTAACTAAAAAGGAAGAAAATCTAATATATAATGCAAAACGAGGTGAGACATTACTTAGTGCAGGAACTAGAAAAATATTCATGACAATTAAAGTTCCATATAAGGAGCTAAAATTAATAGATGAACATTTTGCAGGTGGTGATGAAAATGAGATTATTAACACTTAAATTTAAAATAATAATAGGTATTATATTAGCAGTACTTATATTGTGTGCAGGATATTCCAAAACAATAGTTGTGCCGAGTGTTGATTTGAATAATGGGCAAGAGATAGGAAAGATTGAATATAAAGGAAAGTTCCTAACACCAGTAGAAAACCTAAATGTAGTTACAAGTAAATTTGGATATAGAATGAATCCAATAACACGGAGCAAAAGGTGATTTTCATACTGGTATTGATTTAGTAGGCACAACAGGAAGTAGAATTTTAAATGTTAAAGATGGGATTGTGACACATGCAGGATGGCAAAATGGCTATGGGAATTGTGTAGAAGTAATGCATATAGATGAGAATAATGAAATATATTATACCTTTTATGCACATATGAGAGACAATTCAATTTGTGTTGAGAAGAATCAAAATATAGTAGAGGGACAAGTTATAGGTGTTCAGGGAACAACAGGTAACTCTACAGGAGACCATCTGCATTTTGAAATAAGATTAGAGGATAAAACAAAAATAGATCCTGCACCATATTTATTTACTGCAATATAGAAAGGAGTTTTTAGTGGAATTTAAAATAGAACAAAAATTACCAAGACAAAGCCTAGAAGAGAAAAGGATTACAAGTCCAAAAGATATATATAATTTAAAGGAAGTTCAAGAGATTAAAAATGCTGTGCAAGAACATTTATTATTTGTAGGATTAGATAATAAGAAACATGTAACAAATGTAAATATACTAGGTATAGGGAGTGATAATAAAGTTCAAATGGATGTTAAATATATTTTAAGAACAGCTCTTTTAAATGCTTGTGCAGGTGCAATAATAGTACATAATCATCCATCAGGTGATTTAAAACCAAGTGTACATGATAAGGATTTTACAGCTACTATTGATAAATTATTAGAAGTTTTTAATATTGAACTAGTTGATCATGTAATTGTTTCTGATAAAGGATATTCAAGTATAAAAGAATATGCTGAGGTATGGAGTAACAGCAAAATTGATATACTTGATAAAACATTATTAGTTTTAGAAAATGAGAAACTAAAAAATGAGATAAGTAAGTTAAAAGAAAACCAAGAATGTATAGAGGAAGAATGGGAGTGAGTAAATGGAAAGAAGAACAATAAAGTTTAATGGCGAAGAAATATATCTAAAAGTAGGAAGATATAAAGAAAACAATAGATTAGCAATACAAGCCTATACAAAAGATGAGTCATATTGTGATGTTAGTGTTAATTTGTCTAAATATGATTTAGATATAGATACACTTATAGCTATTGATGGTGATTGTAAAATGTCAGGATTTGAAGAGAAATTAATAGAAGAGAATATAATAGATTCAATTTTATTTAAAGTACCATATAACTATGGAATATATGATATAGCATTTTTAAATCTAGATAGATTATTTGAATATGATCCAGAGGGATGTAGTAAGCATCTATATAGTTCACTTATAAAAGTAAAAGAAGAAGAGGAAATGGAGGCTGAATAATAGTGAAAGGAAGTAAGAAAGAAATTGTTTTTTATTCTCTAATCCTTGTATTACTTATTGTTATAGTTGTTTTAAACAATGTATTTTGGAAGATAGGAAAAGAAAGAGAAGAAATACAAGACAAACAAGAAATACAGCAATTAGAGATAGACAATATAACTTACAATGTACCATTTGATGAGAAATGGTTAGATTAGAGAGGAGGGAATAAAATGCTTAGTTATATTGCAAATGTAGATACATCAGAAGTTATACAAGAAATATGCAAAAGAAAAAACATATTGATTTTAAATACACAGGAAAGTGAAATTGATATAAAGCAATATGTAAAAGAAACAAAGATAAATTTTAACTTAATAAAATATTTAGTTATTGATTTAAGTATGCTGAAAAATTCTAAGGAGGAAATAATAGAATGTATATATGAATTTTCTAAATTATATACAAAGGCAAGAATAGTATTTATAGCAAGTGGTTATGATGATCAAGATATACTTCTTACCAATATGTATGATTTGGAATTCTATAATATAATAAATGAAGTAGATAAAGAGCAAATTAAAGAAAAGTTAAATATAGCATTAGGTGATGGGATACAAAAGAACGATGCAAAGAAATTTAAGAAAAGGGAAGAAGTTAAACAAAAAGAAAGTAAAGTAAAAGAGTTTATTAGTAAGATAAAGATTAAAGGAAATAAAAAGGAAACAACTAAAAAGGAAAAAGAGAATTCAGTAGATATGCCAAGTAATAGGGTATATCTTTTTTCATTGCTAATAGAGGCTATAACAAGATTAGTAAAACTAGTTTGCTATATAACTATATTTTGTTTAACTTCAGTAGGATTGACGGTATTAGTTAATCCTGAACTTAGAGAATTAGTATTTCAAGTATTTGGCTTGAAATAAGAAAGGAGTAAATTTATGGGATATTATAGTAATGTAATGATAGCAGTAACAAAAAAAGATTTTAATAAAATAGAAAATGATTTAAGAACAATACCTAATAACTATTTATTAGATGATCTTGAAGTAAATAATTATATAGAAAATGATAAAGAATGTGTATTTGCACATTTCGGATATATTAAATATTATAAGGAATATGAAGAAGTTCAATTATTAGAGAAAAGGTTGAAGAAATTAAAAGATGGATATGTGTTTTGCAGACTAGGTGAAGAATCGCCTGATATAGAGTTTAGGAAAAATACAAAGTTACCTGAATTGATGAAAGAATTTGATTTTATAAAAGAGTTAAAAGACAATTTAACTGAAGCTCTAAAAGAAGAGGAGGAAGAAGAATTTGAGTAAGAAAGTATTAATAATTATGATGGTAATACTAGCAGTTTTTGGTGGTATTATATATGCAAGTGATAAATTAGAAGTAATAGAAAAACAGCATACCGTAGATTATAAAGTAGCAGATGAATTCTATAATACAATAGATGAAATGCTAATTGAAGATAAGGTAGGATATAAATTAGATAAAGTAGAAAGGGAAGATAACTTAAAGACATTAACAATTGATAAAGAAATTGTAGAAGAAAAGACAAGTAACACAAATAATCTAGATTCAGTAATAGATATGTTTAATCAAACAAAAGATTGTGAAGAGAATGGATATGTTGGAACACTTACAAGAGACAATAGTTCTCTAAAAGTTTCAATTAAAGATTCGTATCAAGAAGAATATAAAGTGTATTTGCAAAAGGCATATAATAATGTGCCTAGTAATGAGTTAAATGATATTCCAAAAGAAATAAAAGCTAATGGGACAACTTATTACCTAGTAAATCCAGTATGGGATATAGCAGAAACCGAGATGGTTTCAAATAATGAAGTACCAGTAAAATATAATGGAACAATGTATTATGAGGGAGTAAAAACAAAGACAATAGTTACAAGTTACTTGGCAACTATAAAATATACTGGAAAGTTAGAAAAACAAGTACATGATACAACAACATTTACTATTACATATAAAGAAGTTAAAGAGTATAAATATATTGTACCTGCAATACTAGGAATAACTGGAATAGTATTTTTAAGTGGTATTTTAATATATAAAACTAAAAATGCAAAAGTATATAACTTAATTGATGGTGAATATAAGTTAGTAAAAAGAGTAAAGATAGATAAAAGTAAATTACTATTAAATCTTACACCAACAAAATCAAAAACAAGATCATATAAGATTGTATTGTCAAAATCATTATATAGAGCAATACGAAACAAAAGATTAAAAATAAAATACTTTGATAAACAACATATCTATCATGTTACAAATAGAGAATTTGATGTTATTGTGTAGGAGGTGCAGATTTTGAGAAAAATATTATATGTAATTGCTATTATTCTATCAATTATTGCAATAGTAATGACAATTGTAAATTATAGAAATAGAGAACTAATAAATGTAGAAGAAATACAAACTGATAGAAAATACGAGAATGTTGTTTATGATAATGTAGAGGATGTATGGGATGATTCAGTACTGGGTATTTTAACAATTGGTGAAATAGGACTTAATGCAACTGTGAAAGATGGTACATCAGATAAAATATTGCAAGAATATATAGGACATATAGAAGAAACAGCAACTTATGATGGCAATATAGGTTTAGCAGCACATAATAGAGGTTATGAAAAGAGTTATTTTGCAAGAATAAATGAGCTTGAAATAGGTGATATTGTAAATTATAAAACTAAATTTTTTGAGAGAACTTATGTTGTAGATAACATTCAAGTAATATATGAAACTGATTGGAGTTTATTAGAAAGTTCAGAAAATAATAAAATAACTATGATAACTTGTATAACAGGACGACCAAATCAGAGATTGTGTGTACAAGCTAGTGAGAAATAACTTGCAATATATTTTAAACAGAGTTACAATGAAAACAAAGGAAGTGATGTATATGTGCAAGAAAAATATTGTATTAATAATCATATTAGCAGTTATTTTAATAATAGGTGCTACAATAGTTATTTTTAGTGCGAAAAATAACAATAATAAAGAGATAAATATCTATGAAGAAGAGCAAGAAACGATTCAAGATGATGTAGAAGAATTAGAAGAAAGTGATTCTAATTTAGAAAAGCCAGTAGAAAATGTTGTTAAAGAGGAAGAAAAGTCAGAAGAAAATATTCAAACTTCATCAAAAACTATAACTAATACTAAAACAAATAAGACAGTAAGTAAAACTGAAACAAATAAAACAACAAGTACTACAAAAAATAATTCTACTACTCAAACAACGACTATTCAAAGTAGCAATGTAAATAATACAAGTAACACAAATACACCAGTAGAAACTAATAAGGAAGAAGAGAAGAAACCAACACAAGAAAATACTACAACAACAGAGCCGAAACAAGAACAACCACAGCCAAGTGTAGAAGTTGTTAAACCTAGTGTTCCGACTCATGAATATAAAGTAAATAATACAATGATAAATAATATGAGAAATGTAATTATAAATAATGAATCTGATACAATGAAAGAGTTCGGATATGAAGTAGTTGTAGATAGTTCTATAATACAAGATACTAATCAATTTACTTTTACAGAGTATCGAGTTAAAAATAAAATAATAAATAAATTTGGAACAATAAGGATATATGCACGAGACTATTATTATAATGGTCAGTTCATGTATACTGAATGTTATTTAATATAAGGATAGGCAGAGCTTTTATAAGCTCTGCTTTTTAAGGAGGTAAAAAATGAAAAGAAGAAATAAGTGTGTAGCAGTAGTGCTACTTTTTTTAGTCCTATTTTCTAATTTAGTACCGAGTGTAACTGCTGTTGAAATAAGCAATGCATATTTAGAAAATGGACCAAGTTGTGCAGGACATTTACAATATAATTTTAGTGGTACATGGGGTGATATTAGAGGGAATTTAATACACTATAATTTAAATGGAGTTAGATATCCTGCATATTGTATATCACATCCACAAACACCTGGAGTTGATGATGTTGGTAACTATAATGTTAATATAACTGAATTACTTGATGATGTGAGAATTTGGAGGGTAATTATTAATGGCTATCCATATCAAACACCTGCTCAGATGGGAGTAGAAACTGACGAGGATGCATATATGGCTACAAAACAAGCTATATATTCGGTAATGTTTGATCGTAATGTTACAGCTGTGTATAGAGGCAAAGATGCAAGAGGCAATAAAATACTGAATGCTATGGTAAGATTAGTAGACATTGGTAGAAATGGAACACAAACACCACAACAGAGTAATTTGTCAGCACAAAAAATTGGTACTTTGATAGAAGATGGAAACTATTACTACCAAGAATTTAGTGTTACATCAGCAGTAAATATAAGTGAGTATAAAATATCAAGTACTACTAATATGCCAAAGGATTCATTTATAGCAAATATGAATGGAATAGCAACAAATACATTTTCAGGAGCAGAACATTTTAAGCTAATGATTCCTAAAAGTAGCTTAAGAGAAGATATAAGTAATGTAGCTATTGGGGTACAGGGCAAATGTAAAACCTATCCAGTCTTTTATGGTGTGACTACTGTTTCAGGTTGGCAGGATTATGCTGTAACTTTTGATCCATATGGTGATGATAATACAATATTAAGATTTAATTATAAAACAAATACAGCAAGTATAAAACTTATTAAAAGTGATAAGGATACAGGTGAAAAACTTGCAGGAATAGTTTTTAATGCTAAATATGAAGATGGCACAAATATAGGTGATTTTACTACTGATAGCAATGGTGTTATAACAATAAATGGATTAAGACAGGGGAAAGTAATATTAACTGAAAAATCTACTTTATCAAACTATATTTTAAATACTGATGTTATAGAAGTAGAGACTTTATTTAATAAAACATCAACTGTTGAAGTAACAAATGAACACAAGAAAGGTAATATTGAAATAGTAAAGGTAGATAAAGACGATAACGATATTACATTAGGAGCAGTAGAATTTGATTTGATAGATTCTAACAATAATGTTGTAAAGCATATTGTTACTGATGTAAATGGCAAAGCAAAAATAACTAATATAAATATTGGAAATTACACTTTAAGAGAAACTTTAACAAAGAATGAATATAATTTGGCAGTAGATCAAAATGTTGAGGTTAAATGGAATGAGATAACAAATGTTAAAGTAGAAAACGAGAAGAAAAAAGGGCAGATTAAAGTAATAAAAATAGATAAAGATTATAACGAAGTAAAATTAGAGGGAGTCGAGTTCCAAGTAATTGATAAAAATAATCATGTTATAGAAACTATAAAAACTGACCATAATGGCGAAGCTGCAACTTCTCGTATCCCTATCGGTAATTATAAGATAAAGGAAGTAAGTTTAGGAACTAATGAAGAATATATTTTAAATGATGAAGTAAAGACAATTGTGGTAGAAGAAGACAAGATAAATAATATGACATTTGAAAACGAACACAAAAAGGGTAACTTAAAAATATATAAGGTTGATTTAGATGATGAGAAACTTCCAGTATCTGATGTTGAATTTGAAATTACTGATCAAGATGGATATAAATATTATGCTAAATCTGATGAGAATGGAATAGCTTATATAGAGAATATAAGAACTGGAATTGCTAGTATAAAAGAATTAAAAACTAATGCTATATACAAACCATCAACTGAAACATATGATGTAGAAATAAAATACGATGAGACTTCAGAGATAACAATTAAGAACGAGAAACTGAAAGGACAAATTGAAGTAAATAAAGTAGATGCAGAAGATAACGAATATAAACTAGAGGGGGTAGAATTTGAGGTAATCAATTCTGATGGCAAAGTTGTTGAAACTATTGTAACTGATAAAGATGGTTATGCCAAGACTTCTAGAATTCCTATTGGTAGTTATACATTAAGAGAAACAAAGACTGATGAAATGCATATATTAAATACTCAAATATTTAAAGTTAATGTTGAGACTGATATAGTATCTACACTTGATATAACGAACGAAAGAATAAAGGGACAAATTAAAGTTATAAAGACAAGTGAAGATGATAACTTTATAAATGATAAAGAGGCAGGAAGTCCAATACCAAATGTTGAATTTGAAGTATATGATGCTAATAATACCTTAGTAGATAAGATAGTAACAATGGAAGATGGAACTTGTATTACTAGATTGTTAGATAAAGGTAAATACAAAATAAAAGAAGTAACTTCAGGAGAGTGGTACTTACTTAATACTGATGTGTTTGATGCCGAGATAAAAACTCATGGCGAAGTAATAGAAGTAAATATAACTAATGAATCAGAGAAACCTGATGTAGATATAACAAAGACAGGAATAATTCAAACAACAGCAAATCAAGAGATAAGATATGATTTTAAAATAAAAAATACAGGAAATGTTCCATTAAGTAAATTTACTTGGATAGATTCATTACCTATTGATTATGTAAGAATAACTAAACTAATAACTGGAACATATAATCAAGATTTAAATTATAGTATTTACTATAAAACTAATAAAAATGATTATAGATTACTAAAAGATAATTTAAATACACAGGTGAATAATTATATAGACTTCTCTAATCTAGAATTAGATAAAGATGAGTATGTAACATATTTTAAAGCAGATTTTGGAGTAGTAGATGTAGGCTTTGAATCAGTAATTGATCCATATATATTTGTAAGAGTAAACAGCAACGTTAAAAATGAAGATAAATTTACAAATAAAACAAGAATAGAGGGCTACAACAAAACATATATGGTTTGGGATGAAGATGAGCATACAACAAAAGTTTATGAGAAAGAAGTAACTGTGAAAAAACTACCAAAAACAGGATGCTAGAAGAGTGGAAGTAGAGGGAGTTCATGTGAACTCTCTCTATAAATATTATGGGGGTAAATTTGAAAAAATATAATGTTGAGATGACAAAAGAAGAAATGATTAAATTCTATGCAGGTAAGATTATAGAAGATGCAATAAATGGTATATGGGGATTTAATATTATAGTAGAATCAAATAAATATAAAAATATAAGTGAATTTAAACAAGAGATAGTAGAAGAAATTGCAGAAGATGAAAGAATATCATATATAGAGCTAGATGAAAATGGTAATTTTGATATAGTTTTTTATACTGATTTTTGTCCTAGTTATTCAGCTGAAGAATATGAGTGAGAAAAGAATATAAATTAAGTAAAATAAGTTGACAAAGGATTAAAGCAGAGTTAACATCACACACAACATAAGAGGGAGGTGTTAACTATGGATTCTAATAAAAAATATGATATTATGCAGGATAAGGTGCATAAAGGAAGATACGATTGTTTAGTTCAAGCACTTAGTAAAGAGATAACAGAGAGTTATTTTTTTGATAAGAAGAGAGACATGGAGCAATTATATGATTCTGCTAATCAAGAGTATTTCACACTTGATGAAAAGGAACAAATTATAAAAGATGCTATAAAGCAATTTGAAACTGAAAATAATGTTAAGGTCATAAATAAAGGAATATTACAATTTGTAAGTTAACAATACGGCTCTAGCTGATAAAAAGGCTAGAGCCTTTTATATATAAACGAGAGATGCCTTAAACTCGTTTTAAAACAACAAAGGGATAAGTTTGGTCAGCTGTTGCAATAAGTGACCTGCAGTAGTTTTAAAGGTCTATTAAAACTATATGTGTCGGTGAGATCTCGTAACGAAAACTCACAATAAAAAAAGAGTTTCAGGAGGCAAAGCTTGTAAGTGGATATGTAGATGTAAAAAGTTTGGGCAAGTATGGACAAGTTATTAAATTAACAGCATCTGCAATAGTTTTACTATATACTAGACTACCATGAGCGAAACGACGGAATGAGGGGTTTCGATATGGTGTATTATCTTTTTTGAACATATGGGGATAATACACCACTTGCTCACTCAAAAATTTCAGGGTTTCAGAAGATTTGAGAAGTTTTGGGCAAAGTGTTGACAATGACTACAATTAGAGTTAATATCACACACAGTAGGTGTGGAGGAGTGATATTATGTTAGAAAAAATGCTAGGATATGATAATAATGATACTATATTAAATCTTATATATGATTTTCAGGAGCAAAATTGTATAGTTGATGAAAAGACAAAAAATTCTCTAAAAATATTATATAATTCGCAAGAAAAAGAATTAAATAATATTAAGAACAAGTTAGAAAATGTTATACCAGATAAAGAAAAGGTAAAAGAAATAATTGATCTGATTACTAATTACAAAGAAGAATTAAGAAAGGAAACAAGTTTTCTTAACGAAAGGTATTATAAGGTGGGGTTAAAAGCAGGAGTAACTTTGATAATAGAATGCATGAAATAGTATAATAAAAATAATATATATAATTAATAATGAAAATAGTGGTAAATAAAAAAATAATTACCACTATTTTATTCTTCAACATCTTTAAAAATTTCATCTTTAAAAAATTCACTAAGTTCTATTTGTAGTCCTTCGCATAAATGTAATATTGTTGCAAGATTTGGATTTTTACATTTTCCATTAATAAAACTACTTAAAGTAGAATATGTAATGCCTGATTCTAAAGAAAGTTTGTGTAAAGTTATTTTTCTTTCAGAAGCAAGTTGTAATATTCTTTCTTTTACAGCTTGTGAAAGGGTCATAATATCAACTCCTTATCATATAAAAGAGTATAACAAAACAGACGAAAAAACGACGACGAAAAATCGTTAATGAATTGACGAAAAATCGTCAAAAAATGTTGTAAAAGTTTATTATAAATGATATATTCATATATGAGAGAGTTTTAGAGGTTGAAATTATGGATGATATAAATAAACAAGATAATAAGAATAACTCAGAAAAAAGAAGAAGTCATATAACAAAAATGTTAAGTGCTATTTTGATTATATTTGTAGTGGTATTTCTTTCTATAGCAGTAGTTAGAATAGATGAGAAGAATAACATTACAAGAAATTTTTTAGAGAATATTTTCTCTACTGAAAAAGGACAGATGAAGAAACAAGTAAAAGATATTATTGGTAAATTAAAAGAATATGAAAATAAAAATATAGATAGAGTATATGAGATAGAAGATTTAGAAAAATTAAATATAGAGATTCCTAAAACGCCATATGATAGGGAATATAGATCAAGCTCATATATATCATATATAGATGATAAATACTATGCTTGTTTTGATGATGGGAAAAATAAAATTTGTGGTGATGAAAACAAATTAAAATATGAAGAAGTAAAAGATCAATGGAAACAATTTCTATTAATTCTAGGATATGGTTGTAATTTTGATTTAACAACAAAACAGTCAAAAAATGTGGCAATAAAAGAATTATCTAGAAGATACAATGAAAAATTTATAATAGATGATTGCTATATAGAGCAGAATCCACAGGAAATATCAGGGAATGTATATGCAGGTGATTGTATATTAACAGTATATCCTAGAAGACTAGGAAAAGAGGCATCATTTGAGGTTATAGTTAATCGAAAATTGGATGTAGGTGAGGGATATTATAATTTGCTAATAAAAGATGAATATGAAAAAAATATAAAAGACAGTATAGACAAATATTTTAAAGAATATATATTTAAAATAGAATATGATTCTTTATATTATTTTGACGATAATGTAAACAAAGATACTTTATTAAAAGATGCAATGAATAAGAATTTAATATATACAAGTACAACTATTATAACAAAAGAAGAACTAAATGATAATGATATTAAAGCAATAGCAGAAGAGTTAAGGGAACTTAAAGGAAATAGTGCCATAGTTTTTATTCAAGTTAGTAAAGATACATATAATAGTATAAATAATGAATATAAAGGAATTGGCATTGATGAAGAAATTAATAGGAAAGTAATATTTTTTGGAAATGATAAAGTAAATATGAGGGTTTGGTGATATATATGGAACAAATAGAAAAACAAGAAAAAGCATATGAAGAGGCACTATGGGCAATAGAACATGGAAGTGTGTTTTATGCAGAGCAAATTCAGAAAACAAAAAAAGAAATAAGAGAATTAGGAAGAAGAGATAGTGATGCTACAAGAGGACTTTCAGCAAAACAAATAGCAGATAAAAAAGAATATTTAGAAGGACAAGTTGCACACTTTCAAAAGAAACAAGGGGAACTTGTAGAGAAACAAAATGCTATTAAAGGTACATATCATAGTTATGAAAGAAGTGCAGAAAAAAGAGGAGCACAGTATTTTGGTGATACTAATTTAATATCTAATTTATCACTTGCAAGAGGTATTGATCCGAGAGATGCTAGTAAAGATAAAATAACTGCAACATTTAAAAAAGAGTTTGGAAAGATAGAAAAAGAAGTAAATGATGCTTTTGCAGTATTTGAGAAAACATTAACTAGAGAAGCAGCTTATGTTATAAATAATGATGGTAAGCAAGTATTTAGAAAAAGTGATTTTTCAGACCAAACTTTTAAGGATATGACTATAAAAAAACATAATGAAATTGAACAAAACTATCCTAAAGAGCAAAACCTAGAACAATTAGAACAAGAAAAAAACGATATTTTAAGTTCTATTGATGGATATAATCAAATACAGGAAGTTATGAATCCTGAAAATGAATTTAATATTTCAGATAGTATGAAAAAAGATTTAGATAAATGCTCTGAACTTTATGGTGATATTTCTAAACACAAATTAATAGTTAAAAAAATAGAAGATGTTTT
Source organism: Clostridia bacterium (assembly GCA_045537895.1). Lineage (GTDB taxonomy): Bacteria > Bacillota > Clostridia > TANB77 > CAG-465 > CALXJE01. Next base: position 39,595 of record JAZSQI010000042.1, on the reverse strand, counting down.
AAGCAGATTTGAAGTTGATGATAAAGATAAGAATCAAATAGATGAAAATAAAAAAGATAGATCAAAAGAATATGCAAAACTTTGTAAAGCACTTCATAAATTAAAACAAAAAGAAGAAAAAACAATTAAAAAATTAGAAAATAAAGTAAGAAAGCCAATGGCAAAAAATAATGTTCAAAAACTTTGTGGTCTAGTAGAAGATAGGAAAGTGGTTGAAGGTGATAAAAGTAGAATTGGTGATTTAGAAATGCAAATAAGCTCAAAAGAAGATGAATTATCAGTTCTTCTATCTGTTAGAAGTGAAATTGGACAAGATAAAAGTGATTTAGAAAAATTTGCAGAGGGTAAAAACATACAAGAAAAAATAGATAAATTAGAAAAAGAAATACAAGAAGCAAAAGAACAATTACAAGAAGCAAAGACTAAATTAGAACAAAGTCAAGCAGAGAAATCAAAGCATACTGATGAATTAAGACAATATACAACAAAGTCAGTTGCAAGTAGAAATGAAGCATATACTCCAAAAGATTTTTCAAGTGAATTACAAGAACAAACCACATCAGACAAAGAATATATGGAGGCTAATGAAAAACTAGAAGAAAAAAATATACAAAAGCAAATAGAAGAACAGGGAATGAGTATTGAATAAAAAATAAGATAGTAAATAATTAAGGTGGAGGTTATATATGGAAGAAAATATAGTAAATGAAAAAAATAATGTACAAGAGGGAAATAAAAGATTAGGAATAGCATCATTTGTTTTAGGATTACTTTCGTTAGTTTTAGCGATATTGATGCCAAAATTTTGTTTAATATGTGCGATAGTATCAATAATATTTTCGGTAATATCGAAGAAAGGCTCTTTGGCGACAGCAGGTATGGTTTTAGGAATTATAGGAGCAGTAATTTCGTTTATGTTTGTTTGTATTGAAATGGATACAGGGACTGTTTTTGACGACTCTGTAAATAATAGTGAAATAGTATTAGAAGAGGAAGATCCAAGAAACAAAATTATAGGAACTTGGTATGGAGCAGGTGATTTAACATCATTAGAAAATGGTGATTACTCAATTGTTTTTATACTTGATGAAGATTATAATTTTACTTGGGGACAATATGGTAATTTAGATAAAAATTATATTAAAGGAACTTATACTTTTGAAGATTTACACAAGACTAATTATGGAAAAAATTGTTCTTATTATAGAGTAGCTATAACAGGGGATGAGTACTATAACAATGGTGTTTTACAAGATGAGCCTTATGGAAATACATATGAAATGGGTGTAGTAAATGATAATATATCAGGTGTAATACTAAGTGAAATAACAGGTTCTATGTATTTTTTAGAAAAGGTAAAATAAAAATGCAATTTAATACACTATATTATATGAAATGAGTTGAATATGAAAATGGGAAATAAAAAAGGGTTGAAAGTATTTATTATATTAGGAATAGTATTATTGGTTATCATAGTTATGTGTGTAGGAAATAAAATATTTTCTAGTGCAGAAAAAGTAAGTGAATATGCAGAATTTGGAAAACAAAATGCTATCAATTATATATATAATAAATATGGATTTATTCCAAATGTAATATCAGTAGAAGATGATTATGTTGAAAATGGACCGATTCCAGATATAAAATCAAAAAGACAGCCATCGGGATGGGTATATGTAAAAATGGAATATAACACCAAAGAGTTCTATGTATATATATTAGGTAGCCAAGCATCCGAATCAGGTAGTGATAACTATCAATATGACGAAATAGTATCAGATATAATAAATGAAGTTAAAAATATAGTAGGTGTAGAGCCATATAGGTATGATATTAAATATGGTGAAAGTTGGTATAAAAATCATAAAGAAATGTGCAGAGGTTTAATAGAAGAATATTATGATAAAAATAATATAAGTGAAATATCTATGGACATAAAATTAGATTATACTAATAATGCAAGTATAAATAATATTGAAAACCAACAATTATCCATATTTAATAAAAGAAATGAAGTAATGTTGATAAATTACAAATCTATTGAAGATTGTAATGCATCTTCAATAGAATATATTTCAGATCGTAGTTTAGAAAATGAAGCTATGCATATCAACAATGCTTATATTTGGGAGTATACTAGAGGAACATATTATAATGATTTTAATAATTAATTTTAGGGGGAATTTTATATGAAAAAAACAATAGTAATAATATCAATAGTATTGTTAGTTTTAGTAACAATAGTTGCAGGTTTTACTGCATTTTCGCTAATGAATAGAGAGAAAGAATCAATAACAGCAGAAGAATTTAAAATTATAATGCAAGATAAGGGGTACTTAATAGCTGATGCAACAAGTCAATTTTCAGAGTATGACTATGTGAGCAAAGTATATCTAGCTACTACAAGTGATAAGTTATATCAAATAGAGTTTTATACTTTATCTGATGATTCTAGTGCCACATATTTCTTTAATACCAATAAAACATTATTTGAACAAAATAAAACAAGTGTTTCAACATCTACAAGTAGTGAATTTAGTAATCATGCTAAATATACATTAACATCTGCTAATAAGTATATGGTTGTTTCAAGAATAAATAATACAGTTGTATATGTTAATGTTGATGAACAATATAAAGATAATGTAAAAGACATTTTAAAAGAATTAGGTTATTAAGAGGGATAATTTATGGAAAATAATGTACAAGAGGGAAATAAAAGATTAGGAATAGCATCATTTGTTTTAGGATTATTTTCGTTAGTTTTAGCGATATTGATGCCAAAATTTTGTTTAATATGTGCGATAGTATCAATAATATTTTCGGTAATATCGAAGAAAGGCTCTTTGGCGACAGCAGGTATGGTTTTAGGAATTATAGGAGCAGTAATTTCATTTATGTTTGTTTGTATTGAAATGGATATAGGGAATGGTATTGATGACTCTATAAATAATAGTGAAATAGTATTAGAAGAAAATAATGTAAAATATTATGAAATTCCAAAGTGGATGAAAAATGAACCTAAAACAATGAAAGATAAAGAAAGAGTTAATGATATAATTTCAAAATATGAAGAAAAATATAATGTTAATTTTAATTATATTGGATGTTCTTATAGTGAAGTTGAAAAGAATGTATATGAAGTTTCAACTGTATATGCTTTTTCTGATGAATACCCAGAAGTTTATACTTGTTTAAGGGTAAATCCTGATAATGATGGGGGTTATATACAGGATATAAATGGTTGGAAAGGTAGAAATTATATTTATGATACAGCAGAGAAATTAGGAATAGATACAAATTTGATTGGCTCAGATGTTTGCTGGGGATTTTCAGATGAAGATAATGAAATTTTTTGTGATATTTTAATAAACAAGAAAGTTACTTTGGATTCAATGAAATCATTAGCAGAAGAAGTAAGAAAAAGTTTAAATAAAGATAAAGTTAAATTTACAATATATCAAGTAGATAGTGGGAGTAATAAAGAATATAAAGAGTTTATAAATAAATATGTTTTTATTAATACTAATTATTTGTTAAATTCTTTTGGTAGTTGGTATGAATATGACATTATTTCAAATAAAAGTGAAACAACGTGTGAATTAATGTATAGTCGTGTTAAATGATAATATATAAAAATGAAATAAAAAAAAACACACTTGTATAAGGAGTATATATGGTTATAGATATTAAACAAACATTAGCAGAGAATAAAAATGAATTTGAAATTATATATGATGATAATGTAGTATATAAAGCAAAAACACCTTTTATAAAAATATCAGGTGCGATGGGATTAGATAAATTAAGAGAATTAAAAATATTTGATTTAGAGGGAAATGAAGTATATAAAACAAAATATAATTATATAGGTAATAAAATAGAAGAATTTATTCCTTTAAAATATTTAGTTACTAATTCTCAAAAGTTTGATCAATATATAGTAACTAATAATAATGATGAAGATCAATTTTCTATATATTTTGAAATGAGAGATTTGTTTGAAGATTCATATATTATAAAATATAAAGATAAAATAATAAATTGTTATTCAATAAATGATGGATATATCTTGCATATGCCAATATATGATGGGGACAAACAAATAGGTGAATTGCTAAAATCACAAGCTATATATGGTGGTAAAGACGAATATAGAATTTATTTATTTGATGAATACAAGGAACTTGCAGACTCACTTTCGATGTTAGTAATATATTTAGATAGAGTAAGATTTAATTCAAGTTATATATCAAATAAAGGTGCAGAAGTAAAATTTACAAAAACTTATTCAAAAGCAAATAAATATTATGATTCTAATTGGGTAAGAAATAATTTTGGAGCAGATGATTATTTTGAAAACGTTGAAAGAGATGTAGAAAAAGTAAAAAGTATGGTAAAAAATCAAGCTAAGAAAACATTATCTTTGATTTTGATTGGTTGGTTAGTAGTGTTACTTATAGTATTTATTGCTTTAATATTAGGATTTATGTAAAAATTAACAAATAGTACAAGATGTTTGATCTCGTACTATTTGTTTTTTTATTATTGATTTATAATGAGCATTTGTCTATAAATGTATTTGTCTAATTTTTGACTTTGTTTAAGTATTTTATCATATGGAGCTTTATTCAATATTAATGTATTAAGTTTATTTCTATTTATATGAATCAATAATAGATTTGTTAAACTCATAATTATCAACTCCTTTGTATAATTATAGCATACTTTGTATAAAAATATTGTAGTATTTTGTCAAATTGTTTTTTATAAAATATATTTATGTATTCTTGACATTTTTTTTTTTTTAGTGTATTCTAGATGCGAAGTTGGAGGGATTGTATATGAATAAAGATAAAAAAGGTATTTCTAAAATATCTATAATACTAATATGTATAATCATATTAGGTATTGCAGTTGGAGCAATTTTCTTATTAAAAGGAGCTTCTAAATCAGGTACTACAAATATATTTAATGTAGGAAGTAGTTCTAAATCAGAAATAAATTATTCTTTTAATAATAAAGAAAATTATATAGCAGTTAAAAATAAAGATGAAAAATATGGTTTTATAGATACTAATGGAAATCAAAAAATTGATTTTAAATATGAATTTGCAGGAGATTATATAAATGGTCTAGCTATAGTACATAATGAAGATTATGAAGAAGGTATTATTGACACAAAAGGTAACGAAGTAGTTAAATTTGGTGAGTTTAGTAATATTTATAGATATAATGAATCTCAAAATGTAATCAGTGAATATTCAAATATATTTATAGCTACTACTGATGATGGACAAAAGAAGTTAATAAATAAAGATGGAAAAGTTGTAACATCAAATGCTTATGAAGACATTGATGAAAAAAATGGCATAATATATTTTGAAAACAATGGTAAATATGGATTATTAGATGTAAATGGTAAAGAGATACTTACTAGTAATGAAGAATTTGATGTTGAAGATACTTGCGACTCAATCTCTGTATTAAGCTTTGATAATTGTAACAAAATAATTAATAACATAACTGGTAAGGTATTAAAAGAAATAGGTGCAGAGTCATATTCTGAAATAAATAAATATGGTAATTATTATGAAGTTCAGAATTCAGCAGTTGTAAAAGATAATGAAGTTATATATGTTAGTGATAATGATCATAGCATAATAGATATAAATGAAGAAGGAATAGTTCACTTACAGAATATTGTAAGGTATGATTCAGATGAAAATGCAAATAATACGATCTTTTATAGCTTGGAAACTAATAAAAAGATTTTAGACATATCAAATGAAAATAATGTTGTATTATTAAGTAATTTAGTAATATATGAAGAAAATGATGAACTTTATAGTGTAGATAAAAAAGGAAATAAAACAAATATTTGTAATATAAAAGGAATGGATTTGGAATCAGGAATAGGTAATAATATAGTACTTGTTGGTGATAGCACTGTTGGAGATAGTAACGATAATCATGCTTTTATAAATGTTGAAACAAAAGAAAAAATAAGAGAAGTAGGATATCATATAGAAGTAGGAAGATCATTAGAAAGTCTTTATGGTGAAATTTTTAAAGGAATTCATTCTATAAGAGAGCACGAATTTGATAAAAACTTAAATCAATATAAAGAGGAATATATATATATTGTAGATTCAAACTTAAATAAAATAGCAGATAATTTTTCTAGTGTAATGGAAGCAAACACATCAAAATTTACATATAGACTAACAGGAAAGAAATATCTTGTAGTGGCTGATACAAATGGTAAAGTAGGAATTATAGATGAAACTGGAAAAAACATAGTAGAATTTAAATATGATGATGCAAGTGGAGTTGAAAATGTACCAGTTATTTGTTTAAAGAAAGATAAAGTTACAGATATTTATGATTTATCTAAAGAGAAAATAATTCTATCACTTGATGGTGAAATTCCTGTTTTATATGAAAATTATATTAGAACTGATAATAATAATATATATAACTATGACGGCAAATTAATATATACCGAAGAATAGAGGAGTAAGATGATGAATCAAAATATAAAAACATTTGAAGAATTTAAAGGAATATATAATTCAGCTGAATTTAAGGAATTATTAAAGAAAGCAAATAAAATAAAAAAACAATATAAAAAACTTGTTATAATAACACTTATATGGGGAATACCTGCGATATTTTTCATGCTCTTAGCTCCACTTTTAGGACTTGGAATAATGGCTGTAGGAATAATATTTGAAATCATAGTGTTTGGTAAGAAATTTATAATAGGTTATCCTAACTTTTATAGAACTGAGATACCTTTTATGATAGCTAAATTAAGTGATATAGAGTTGTCTACTGTTGATGTGGCAGAGAAGAAATATTTTAATGAAGAAGAATATAATAAAATGACTATGTGGGAACAATTTAAAGAAGGTGCAAAAGGTGAAAAAACAAAAAAATACTTAGATGAATTAGATGATAATATACACAAAATGAGTATTATAAATACAAAGCAGTTTGAAACTTCTAAAATTGTTGATGCAGATGAATATTATACTTCTAATATAGCAAGATTTAAGCATAATAATACAGATACTACTATTGATTTTTATTATGCTACTGCTATGAAAGTCGAGAAAGTAAAACGAAGAAGAAAAAGAGCAAATGCTGAAAATTATAGTGGTGATGATAAGTATGTGACATATACCGAGAGAAAAGAAAAAATTCTAACGTCAGGTGTAGTATTTACATTTGAAAATCTGCATAATATAAATTTAAAAGATTTTAGAATACTAATAAAAGATGATGACACATTACTTTCTCGTTTAACTGAAAATACTATTGATAATTTAAAAGAAAACAAAAACGAGATAAAATTTAATAGAATAGATTTAAATAAAAGCTTTGATTTTTATGCATTTAGTGATGATAAAAATAAAGATGTAAAAGTAGAAGCACTGCAAATAGTTACACCAGTTGTTGAAGATTTAATATCATATATTAGAAAAAAATATGGTAGATTTAATATGGCTATTACAAATAATAAAATAGATATAGAACTTTTAAATACAAGTATGGTAGGTGGAAATAAAAAACATTATAAAGATATAATAATTAAACCTACATTATTTAGTAATAATGATTTAAAGATAAGTTACTTATATAGGTTTTATGAACTTATTGAAATACAAAAACTAATACTAAAATATTTAAATTGTTATCCTGAAAAATACTTAATAACAGAAGATGATGTTAACGGTTTAAAAGAAGCTATAGAAAGTAATAAATTAAGTGATTATGAAATGGACAAGTCTGTTCAAGGCACATATAGAGAAATTGTAGGGGGAATATAATTATGTGGATAATAATAGTAGTAGGTATAATAGTTTTACTTGCTATTGTAAGTTACAATAGTTTGATTAATAAGAGAAATTCGGTTGATAATGCTTTATCTACAATAGATACTTGTTTGCAAACAAGATTAGATTTGATGAGTAATTTATTCGAACAAGTAGATATAGCTTTTGACCATGAAAGTAAATTGTATAAAGAAATTGTTGAATTAAGAACTAAACAAGAAGGTATAAAAGAACAATATAATAAGGAAAGCAAAGATATAGTTAATATGGATAAAGAAATTTCAAAATTGAATAAAGAATATTTAATGGTTTGTGAGAATTATCCTGAATTAAGATCCATAGAAGCAGTTGCTATAGCAATGAATGCGAATGTAGAAGTAGAAAATCAAATAAATGCAGCAAGAAGAAATTATAACAATAATGTACAAAGTTATAGAAATGGAATACAAAGTTTTCCTAATGTTATTTTTGCAGGGATATTAGGATTTAGAAATACCTATGAATTATATAAAGCAGATGAAGGTGCTGACAAAAGAGTTAGTGCAAAAGATTTTATAAAAAAATAAATTATTAAATAACCAGCTTGCATAGATGTTATAATACAGCATCTATGCTTTTTGATTATATTGTCTAGATGATTTCATTTTATCAACTATTTTCTTATCTCTATCTGTATTCATAAATAACTGATATGGCTCGATATTTAAGGCTTTAGCAATTATTTCAAGTTTAGGAATTGTTGGACAATGTAAACTTCTTTCAACATCAGTTATATATCTTGGACTTAATTGGCATAGTTCTGCAAGTTTTTCTTGTGATAGTTCATTAACATATCTATAATATTTTATATTAAAAATAAGCAAATCTCTTAAATTTTCAAAGTTAATTTTCATAAATACCACACTTTCTTTAATAATTATGATATTATTTACTGCAAAATATTCACATGAACTATTTACTGCAAGAAAATTATATGGTATTATGAATTTATGGGGGTTGAATAGATGGATGTAGAAAATAATTTTGATAAAGAAAAGTATGATTACTTATATTCTCTTTACAAATCCAATAGAGACAAACAAGCTACAATAAAAGTAGGAATGGAAAAATTTAATATTGGTATAAGGGAGTCAAAAGATATAGTAGATTATATTGCAGATAAGGTTTATGCTGAAGAATCCAAAGAGAAAGAAGAAATTTCAAATGAAGAAATGCCGACAAATGGGCTAAAAAAGAGAAATCCTATTGTTAAAATAATAGCAATAATAGGTTATTGTATATTAATATTATTACTTGCAACACAAGTAGGAAATGAAGAATCAAAGAAAGGTATAATAGTAGCATTTTTTGGAGGGACATTTGCATTTGTATGTGTAATTTTAAATTATTTTAATACACCAACAAGTGAGCATATATTTCCATTTTCACTTACAAAATATTTTATTCATAATCTAATATATAAAATATTGTTTATATTAGTAGCATTATGGCTACCAACAAAAATCAATATTGAAAGTGAAAAGATAGGATTAATATATTATGGAATTGTTATTATAGCAGGTATAGTATTTGTTGTTCAGTTACTTAAAAAATCAACTGAAAGATTCAGAGTAGAATATGGCAAAATTCAATATAGTCATCAAATTGTAGATTTATTTGGAAATTATAGTACTTATGCACCTGATGATCATCGTAATGATATGTTTAGAACTTGGGTATATTACGATATTCATTCTATAACAAAGTTAGAAGAAACATTTAACTCTATAACAATATATGGGTATATTGAAAAATCAGTTACTAGATTTACACCAGCTGATTTTAGAACAGGTAAAACAAAAAGATTAGATAAAATAAAAATAACAAAGAGTTTTAAAAATACACCTAATTTAATAAAGGCATTAAATATGTGTGTAAAAGAAAGAAAATAAGCAAGAGAGGTTGATATATAATGAAAAAAAGTATGTTAATAGGAATTATAATATTTGCAGTTATAATTATAGGTGGCATAATAGTAGGAGTATCATTAGGAGGCTCAAATAGTGATGATATGAATATAGATTCAAGCAGTAATGGAAGTAGTAGCAATTCTGGAAGTGTAAATACAAGCAAATCTAATAAATATGCATCAGATGTTTTAAAAGAGTCATATAAATTAGAAGAATTAAATGGAAAAATACTTGATATAAAGAGTTCAGGAAAAGATTTATATTTGAGTTCAAAAGACAAAGTATATGGTGGTTATAATTTTGAAGAAATATTAAGTACTTCAAAAGATATAAAATCTATGTTTTTTGTAAAAAATAGTACAATGATTTTAGAAGATTCAAATAATAAAAAAGCGGTATATGGTGAATATTTTGAATCAATAGGTGCAGAGCCAAAATTTAAAGAAATAGAAGGTGTAAATTTAGATAATGCCATATATGCATCTGAAAGTGTAAACAATAATTCTTTTAATGTAATAAGAAATGTAGGTAATACATTTGTGGTTGATAAATATGAGTTAGACCAAACTAATAATGTAACAAATAAAACATTAAATGTTCCTTTATATCTTGATATTGGTGGTGAAGGAAATAAAGTAAATAACATTAAACAAATATTTATTGAAAGTGATAGTAAATTAATATTTGTTTTATCAGATGGTAGAGTATTTGATACAGGACTTAGTATAACATTCTTATTCAAAGATAACTATGTAACACTTAGTTCTAATACAAAAGTAGCAATGTTAGATAATGTAGAAAAAGTATATGGTTATGGTAGTAGTATGGAATTTAGAAGACCATTATTTGAAAAAATAGGAGATAATAAAAATCTATACACTTATACTGATGATGCTTCTATGTCAACACTTGGAACACCAGAAGACCAATATAAAATAACAATAGCATTACCTACTGAATATACAACTGATGATATAAAAAATGTAGTTATTCACGAAGATATGTTAATTGAATTTGATGATAAGGCTATATATACTGCAAGTGAAGATGATATAAGTAAATTAGAATATAATTCAACATTAACAGACTACAATAAAAATAATAAACTTAAAAAGATAGCATTAATGAATTCATACATCGTTGCTTTAATGGATGATAAATGTGTATATGAAATTGATTTTTAGATAAAAGATGAATAGTAGGTAAGTAGAAGTATTGATAGAAATATAAATCAATTCTAAATTTTATAGGAGGTATTTTAGAGTGAATGAAATAGAAAAAAGCAATCAACAAATAATCAATAGATATAATACTCGTAGAAAAATATACATAATAGCAATTATAGTAGTTTTATTTATAGTTGTATTTATTCAAAAAGAAGTAGCAGTAAAAATTTTAACAATTGCTACTTTAATAGGAATTCATTTTATAATAAAATCAACTACTGGTTTAGAAAGGGCAAAAGTAAAATGTATTAAAGCAAAAGATTATAAAGTGTTGGAAACTGAAATTGTTGGATTTGAGAAAATAAATCAAGAAGTAGATGAATATAAACCTAGCAGAACTATAACATATTTAAATTTTAAAGATACTGGACTTCTTTATGAAATAGAGCCAGTAGAAAGAAAATATGCAGTAGGTGATAAGGTTATATTGCAAACAATTAATTATAAGAATAATGAACATATTATAAATATTATTAAAAAATAGAATTGTTTAAGTATGTAATACTAAGAAAGATTGACAATTTTTATGTTTTGTGTAAAAATAAAACTATAAAATATGTATGGAGGAAGATGTTATGGAAGAAAAATTAGTATATGATGAAGATGGTTATGATCAATATGGCTACAATGAAGATGGATTTGATAGAGAAGGCATTCATAAAGATACAGGAACAGTATATGATACATATGGCTATAAAAAAGATGGCTTTGATGATAATGGTTTTGATATAAATGGCTATGACAAAGATGGTTATGATGAAAATGATTTTCATGTTTCAGGAATCCATAAGCGTACAGGAACGATATATGATGAAGAAGGATATAACTTTCTTGGTTTTAATGAAGAAGGCTATAATAGAGAAGGCTACGATAGAGAAGGCTATGACAAAGATGGTTTTGATGAAGATGGCTATGATATGTATGGCTATGATAAAAAAGGTTTTGATAAACAGGGTTATAACAGAGAAGGCGAACACAGAATGGCATTAGAAGCAGAAGAATATTATAAAGATGAATTTGATGATTTTGGTGGATTTGATGATTTTGATGATTATGATGAATTTGATTTTGGAACAAGAGATGAAATTATTGAAGAAATAAATGGTAAAAGAGAAAGATTAAAAGAGAAAAGATTAGAATTAGAAACTTTGGAAGAAAAAAATAGAGATGAACAAGGGGAAAATGTGTATGGGGAATAATTCTTTGTCAGTAAAAGAAAATAATATTTTTTCTAAAATAAAATGTTTTCTAAAATCTTTATTTTATAAAGAACAAAAAAATGAAGAAAAAGTAGTAGAAAATGAAATGAAAATAGAAAACAATAATTCATTTTTAGAAGAAATAAAAAGTCAAACTAATGTTGAGAATGCAGGAAAAGAAGATGCAATAAAAGATATTGTAAATACAGTAGAAAAAAATCCTGAAACTCTTAATAAATTATCAATGAAACAATTAAAATATGTTAATAAATATTACGATAAAGAACTAGAAGAAGTAGATAAAAAAATAAATAAATTAAAGAAAAATTAATTAAATGCAGTAGAACTTTTGAGTATGGTTTGTTATGAGAGGAGTAACTTAATGTCGTATGCAGAGAAAATAAAGAAGAATAATACTATTATAAATGGTATGATTGAAAGTATTATACAATATATGAAACAAAACAATATATCTGCAATAGAAGAAGAAAATGGTGAATTTAAATTAAACGAAATGGCTTCACAAATAATGAAATATGAACTTAATAAAATACTATTAATTTATGATAAGGAATTTTATTATTTAGAAGGCAGAGAAAAATATAATACAAATATTACTATAAGAAAGCATAATGATATAGATGCTTTTGGACATAGTGGTGGTATGGAACTTGCATCAGGAACAGCAGAGGCTATAAAAAAATTAAACTCTGAATTAACATATTCAAAAGACAAAAATGGAAGAATTAGATTTGATAGAAATGGCAAAAAAGTAAGTGAATATAATGGAAAAATTGATAAAATAAAAAATGGAAACAATGATTTTTTGTATCTTGAAAGTGAAAAAATAGAAAATGAATTAATGCCAATTGATTATATTACTTATCTAGCATTAAATAAATCTACTGATATTGAATTTTTCTTGGATGCAATGCCACACGAGGCTATGCATATATTTGGATTTTCTAATGAGGGAGTTGCAGAAACTTTAACTAGAAAATGTTGTAATAAATATGATATTAGGAATTTACCATTTGCACATTCAGAGCATACAAAATTTATACAAAAAATTGAGCAAGTAGTAGGAATGAAAGAATTAGCAATTGGAATGTATGGCAGAGAGTGTCCTAATGCAGAATTGTTTTTTGAAAAAGTATCTGCTCAAATGGAGTTAGAAGATGAAAACTTGCTTTTTGAAATTAATGAATTATATTCAAATGGTGAGATTAAAGATGCACAAAATTTAGAAAAACGAGTAAATAAAAGAATAAAATCATATACAAGACAAAGTGATAAAGTAGATAGTATAGAAACTATTGAATATAAAGAAAAAAATATTATATTATTCCAAGAAAGAGAAATTTCCGAATTAGAAAAAATATTAGAAAAAACAAAAAATAAATTTGTAAATTCTTTAAAGGAAAATGTTGCAGATATAAGTAAGACAGAACAACAAAATAATGAAGATGTAAGTGTTAAACATAAAAATAAAGAAAATATAATATTGGAATAGAAACACTTGCTAAAATTATAAAAAATGTTATATTATTTTAAATATAAAACGAAAGATGGAGGTTGTTATATATGGAAAAAGATAAAAAGTATAATGTAGTATTAGGATTAATGATATTCTTCTTTATATTAGTAGTAGGAATATCACTTGCATGGGGATTAAGTTCAATTGGTAAAAAAACTAATAATAATGAAATAGAAAAGCAAAACTCTAACATTGCTAATAAAAATGAGATTTCAGATGTTGAAAAAGTAGAAGATGATGTTACTAGTGAAAATAAAAAACAAGAAAATACAAGTAATTCAAATTCTAATAAAAATGAAAGTCAAAATAAGGTAGAAAAAATTACAAATATAGAAAGAGTTTCGATAGAAGAATATATTGAAAAAATATATTTATATGGAACTGGAGGAGTAATACCTAATTTTACAGACATTAACGAAGCAGATGAAGAATGGCTTTGGAGAGTAGCATTTATGCAATGTCAAAATTTAGAAATGGTATATAAATGGGAAATAATATCTAATGCTAAAGATTTATTCGGAACAAACTTAAAAAAAGAACCAGGAACTAATATATTAGGTGCATATTGGGATGAAGAAGGACAATATTATACAGTTAAGCATCATGGATTGATGGTGGAAGATGAACCGCATTATATTATATACGATATAGTAAAAAATGATAATAAATATAGTGTAGAAGTTATTGATTATGTTTTAGATATTTCAGAGACTTTGAAAGATATTGAAAATGCAGCATTAGCAATAAAGAGTAATGATAAAGTAATAAAAAAAGTTTCAGAAGTAACAGAGTATAGTGAAATACAAAAATATGTTAAAGAAAATGCATCTAAATTTTCATCTAGGATGTTGGAAATAGAAGAAAATGAAGGAAAATTGCACATAGTTGCTTGTAAAAATAAATAGATATACTTATAATAGGTTGAGAAATTTATAGGTGTTTAAGGTAAAACTTGAACACTTATTTTTATGCTCAAAAAAACTCGTAAATATAGCATAAAAATAGGCAAAAATACTTGAATAATATCGGTTTTTATAATAAAATTTAACTGGTATATTAGGAGTGTTTGATGTGGTAGATTATGTATTAAAAAAAGAGGCATACAATGAGTTATCAAATAATAAAAAAAGTTTAATAATATATTATGATTTTATTTATGGCTTTTATTATCAGCAAGATGGTAAAGATACTATATTCAAAAAGTTTGATGATAAATTTAAGAATATTGTTTTTGTTTTTAGAAATATAAATAAAGATATTGGATTAAAGGTTATAGATAAAATCATATGTGAAGTAAAGAAGATAGAAAGAAAATTAAAGAATAAAGATATAAAGGCATATGTTTATTTTGAAAATTGTAATAGTAATTATATTCCTTTTATTATAACAAGTACATTACTACTTAACATACATAAAAAGAGAGAAAGAATAGATTTTTTATATGATTCTATTTGTGAATATTTAGATGACATTGTCGTAAAAAATAATGTGTGTGGATTTGAAAATGATAAATGTATAGCAAAGAGAAATACTAATTGTACAATGGGATGTTGCCATCATTTTAATAATATATATTTCGGTTTGCTTTATGAAAAGGAAATGCATCTTTGTGAGTACCAAAAAGATAAAAGTTGTACAGCAAAATGTTTAACTTGTAAAATGTATATGTGTGATACATTAAAGAAAAAAGGCTATAAATTTACAACAAGAAATGTACTTTTAATAAAGAGATATTTTAATCCTATTCAGAAGTTAGTTATAATTACAAGTTTTTTTACACCAAAAGATAAAATAATGAAAAGACTTATGTTCTTTTCAATTTAGGAGTAGATATATATGGAACAAAAAGATATAAATCAGTATATAGATGAGAGTTTTGAAAAATTAGTAAAGGCTGGTTTAATAAAACTAGATAGTGATAGATATAGTAAGGAAAAAGCAGAATTTGAAGAGGCAAAAGAATATTTATCAAAAACTAATATGACATATGAAGATAAAATTAAGGTTATTGATGATAGATTAACAACAATAACAAGTCAACTTACAGCAATTGAAAAGTATGGTGAAAATTGTGAAGATAACACAAAAATGCATAAATTAGTTACAATAGATTCAGAGATAACAGGAAAACAAGAAACTATATCTGCTTGTTCATTGTCTAAAAATGCAATTCATTTACACGATGGTACACCACAAGAAGAAGTTTTAAATGAAGAGGGTAAAAGTGTATCATACTTAAAAAAACTACTTGCAGATGCAAGAAAATTTTATGGTGAAAATGAAAAGACTTTACCAAAAGAAAAAGAACAAATTAAAGAACTAGTGTATAAAGAGAGAATTAAGCCACTTGTGTATGAAACAATAAAGGAATGTGGGAAAATAATGGAAGAGTTTCCACATTTAAAAGAAGTAAGATTAGATACAAATTCAGGGTATTTTAATTTAGTGTATCCTGCATTAGAAAAAATAGGTTTTGAAAATATAACAAACACGAATAGATTTCAAGAAGAGTTAAATTATAGTTTCCCACAGGGTGATATACCATCAAATAGGCAAAATGCAGCATCTATTGGAAGAGAAAAATTATTAGAGTATATAAGGCAAAGAGAAACTAGTATAGATGCTCAAAACTTCAATTATCATACCCATACTTCATTATGTGGGCATGCAGAAGGTAGTATAGAAGAATATATAGAAAAGGCTATCGAGGGAGGAATAAAACAATTAGGCTTTTCAGACCATACTCCAAGAGTAATAGGTAATTCTGATCCAAAGCATGAAATGAGTATGGAACAATTTACCAAAGATTATATTGATGAATTGAAAAAAATTAAAAAAGAGAGAAAAGATATAGATATAAAAATAGGATTAGAGGCTGAATATTATGGGGATTTTGGTGAACAAGATCCAAGAGTAAAATCATTTAGGGAAAAAACAGAGCCTAGTTTAGATTATATGATTTTAGGTCAGCATACTGCTTTAGAAAGAGATGATAATGGAAATATTATACTACCAGGATTTTCAAGAGGCAACAACGCATATGCTAAATATCCTATTGATTATGCATTGACAGTTGTAGAGGCAATAAAAAGTGGAAAATTTGCATATGTAGCACATCCTGATATATTTCTAGAAGAAAGAGATGATGTGCCAGAATTAGAAAGAGAAGAGTTTTTTGCTAATGCTAAAAAAGCAACCGAAATGATATGTTCGGTTGCAAAAGAGTATGATATTCCATTAGAAGTAAATTTGGGGAATATATCAGCAGTAGAATTTGGGGATAAAAGCAAAACAAAAGATGGCTCGTATGCTTATCCAGTTCCAGAATTTTGGAAAGTAGCACAAGAAAAAGGTTGTAAGTGCTTAATAGGAATGGACGCTCATAGTCCAGAGGCTTTAAAAGAAAAAACTAGTGAAAAGATAGCAAAAAATATGCTTAAAGGAAAAGGAATAAATCTTGATTATATGAAAGATTTTGAGCCAAAAGGAATAGGCAGAGAAGGTAAAGGACACGAAAAAGTTCAAGAGCAAAAAGGTATAGATGTACTAAAAAGTGGAATTGAAGCAACAGAGCATTCAACGAGAACAGGTGAGATTCAATATCAAACAAAAACAATAAATGAAGTTCATAAAGATAGACAAATGGGTGAACAATCACACGAGAAAACAAGAAGTTATAGCAGTAATTCAAATATGCAAAAATAATAAATATATAATAGAAATTTATAAGGTATAATAATAGAATATAGGTTGGTAGATAAATGGATAAATACGATATTAAAACTGATTCTAAAATTAGAGGAATATATTTAAGTTCGGAAACAATAGACTTGATTCAAATAGTTAAATGTAATGAACTTGATGAATTAAAAGACTTTATTATTAATTGTGAGCAGATAGACAAAAAAGACAAACAAATTTTAGAAAAAGAAACAAATGTAGAAGAATTAAAAAAATATTTCTTTGAAAAATATAAAGATTCTTTTATTTCAACTGAGCAAAGTATAACAGATCCTGTAAGCTTAATAAAAAGAAAATTAGAACACGTTGGAATAGATGAAAATGATATACAAAGATATATTGGAATTATAGCAACAAAAGGTATAGCAGGAATTCAAGAAACAATATATCAGGAACAACCTGAAAATTATAGTGATTTTTGTAAAGGTCAACATAGATTTTTAGCAAAAGAAAGAGACCAAATAAAAAGTGTTACTTATGAAGAAATTGAAGGACTAAGTAAGTTATTAGATGAACACAATACTGTTTTGCTAGGAAGTGGAAAATATTGTGCTATATTAAATGCAATGCATGATGAAGAAAAAGGTGTACCTAAATATGATTTTTATCATATTAAAAAGGAACTTGATTTTTGCAAAGAAAATAATATGTATGCAAGATATCATACTTTGCTTGATCAAACTACATTAGAGGGAAACTTTGCAGGAAATACAAAAGAAGAAGTAATATCTAATTTAAGTGAATATGTAAAACAATCAATTGATTTAATAAATGAATATAACGAGAATAATAAAATAAATGGTAAAGGTGGAATAGTATCAGTAGATTTATTTAACGAAATAATATCATTTGATCCACCATATGTTAATATATGGGAAGAAAAATATGGTATAAATATGCAAGAGTTAATGCAAGTATATCAATATGCATTAGATAATAAACCTGAGGGAGTTACTTATGTGTATAATGAGCCATTTTTAGAAGATGCTGATAGAAGAAAAGCTGTAATGGAAATGTTAGATGAAATAGAAAAAATATCACCTGGTCTAATTGATACATTAGGTACTCAAATGCACATTCAAACTGATTATGATAGAGAAGATGTTGAAGAGTGTTTTAAAGATTTTAAAGCACTTCAAGAAAAAGGTTATGGTATTCAAATAACAGAACTTGATATATGTTTATCAGAGAAAGATATATTTGATGAAAATGGGAATATAAAGCAAATAAATAAAGAAGATAAACAAAAAGCAATGGCAGATTTACAACACATAATAAATAAAAGTGGAGTTGAATTAGAAGGACTTACATATTGGTCTGCAACTGATACATTAGACCATAATGTAGAAAGAACAAATACAAACACTTTTTTAGCAAAAGACTTTTATGATAAATTTAGAAAGTTAGAAAAAGGTGAAATGGCATTAGATTCGTTGATGAAACATCCTTTTTTGTCAGGACAAAAAGCAGAGGATTTTGCTAAAATGTATAAAGATGGCAGAGTAGATGAATTAGAAAAAAGTATTTCTTCAGAGCAAAGAGAAGTAATTACAACAAGATTATCAGGACTTTATTCAGGAATAGATATTAGTAAAGATAAAATACAACCAGTAGAAAAAGAAACAAAAAATAAAAGTATATTAGATAGTGCAATAGAGGCAACAGAGCAATCAACAAGAACAGGTGAGATTCAATATCAAACAAAAACAATAAATGAAGTTCATCGTGATAGACAAATGGGTGAACAATCACACGAAAAGACTAGAAGTTATAGCAGTAATTCAAATATGCAAAAATAGTATATGCAAGTATGAAACTATAAAACTAAAAAAGAGGTAGGTTAATGGAATTCAAAAGGGAAGAGTTTAGCAAAGAATTTATTAGTAAATTTAAAGATGATGAATTTGATATAGTACTAGATTTTTGTAAATGTTATCACGAAAAATTTGGAAAATACATAAATAAAGATATGATAATTACAAAAATACAAGAAATAGATACTATAAAACATTACTATGATGAAAAAAGTAAGGCAATGGCATCTCATTATGTATCTTGGACTGATAATGCTACCAAAATATTTGAAATTGAACTTGGAATAAACGATGCAAAATGGCAAAATGCAACAATTGAAGATAAAAAAGCAATAATGTATCACGAATTAATACATCATTTTTCAACCAAAGAGATTAAAGGTAGAAAAATTCAAAGAGGATTAGGAATTTGTGATGCAAAAGAAACATCATACTTAGATGAAGTGATGACAGAATATTATGCTGCTGAATTGTTAAAAATTGATAACATTGATTTAAAGGAAAAGATAATTTCATATAAATCAAATGATTTGAAACTTTCAAGAGAAGAAGAGTATATAACTACACAAGGCGCAGGTTATCAGCCAATAGCAGGTTTAGGGCAAATATATGATAGAATTTTAGGTAAGAGAATATTTGATGGACAAACGAATGATTATATTGAATTTGAAAAACAATTTAACGAAAGATATAAAGAATTAGGAAGAGAACCATTAGAAATAATTCAAAACGAATTAAAAGAAGGTATTAACTCTTCTTCTAGACAATCTATATATAAGTGTTATGAAACTGCATTAAAGGTATTTGAAATAGATAAAACATTGAGTTATAAAAGAAAAGGATTTGATTTATATGATTATCTAAAAAAATCAAATTCTGTTATAGAAAGTTTACCTACTAGTGATACAAAAAGTTTTAGAATGGATAAAAAAACAGGAATTCCTGAAGAATTCTACAATGCAGTTTTAGATATAGATAAGAAATTTATTGCTGAATATATTAATCCTGATATTATGCAAATTCAAGATGAAAGTGAAAGAAATAGAGAAATAAATAAAATATCTAGTGTGCTAAATGTATTAAGAGAAAATATAGGTGAATTAAGTCAAGAAGATATACAAAATATTTCTTTTGGTAAAATAAATGAATATACACATAATGGATTAGATTGTATAGTAATAAAAGCAGGTGAAAAGTCATATCAGACTTTTGTAAATAATTCAGAAGATAAAAATTATCAATTTATGCCATATTGTAAATTTAAGCAATCAAAAGAGTATGATGATATATTAGGTATAGATACTGATGAAAATATAAAACAAAGTTTTGAAAAAACAGGACAAGAATTAGGAAATGATTACACTATGTCTATGGTAATGGGTATTGGTGGTGAATATTCAAGTTATGGAATAGTTGAATCTAATGGTAAGTTTTATACAACAAGTGGGGAAATAAAAGAAGTAGAATTAAAAGATATAGGACAAGTAACTAATAATCGAAAACAACAAGAAAACAAAGAACAAAAATCTAACAATGCTAAAAAAGAATGGATAAATAAATTTATTAATAGTTATGAATATACTGAAACACAAGACCAATATAATATGAGAAGATATAGTGAAACACAAGAAATGGAAGATGTTTTAAAGGCAATACAAGATGGTACTTTTGCAAGAGAAGATATATCAAAATTAGATATAAATGAAAATACTTCAAAGTGGGATATTGATGTTGCTATATCTAAAATAGCAAGATTGTTAAAAGTAGCAGATAGTTTAACAATAGATGGTGGCAGAGATTATTTAGAAGAATTTTCTAATATACCAAATATAAATAAAATATTATTACAAATAAAGAAAACTGACAATGTCAAAGAATTATTTGCACAAGCAGAAGAAAATATAAGAAAAGGTAAAATTCCAAATTATAGTAAAACACAAGCAGAACGAGAAAAACAAAATACTATATTGGCAAGTGCAATAGAGGCAACAGAAGATGTAACAAAAGAATCACAAATTGAAGAGCAAAGCAGAGTAGTTAGGCAAATAGAAAAAAATCAAATTGAACAAACAAAAACAATATAAAATGATATATATTAATTAAGAGGTAAAATATGACAAAACAAGATATAAAAAACTTATTTGAACATTTTAGTAATGAAGATATAGAATATGTTACAAGTATTATCAGTGATGAAAAACTATCAAGTGAAATAAAAGAATTAATGCAAAAAGAACAAGAATCAGACGAGATGATAGAACTTTTATATGATGGATTTCATGATATAATAGAACAGATAAGAGAAGCTGGATTATATGATGATTTTGAAAATATTGGACTTAAAGATGATAACAAGAATATGTTTTTTACTATAATAGCAAGAGAAAATCTAACAAGAAAACAAGCTGAAAAATATATTTCTTATGCAGGACCAAGTGAGAAAGTTGATATATTAAAAGCAGCAAATGATAGTGAGTTAATAAAACAATATATCGATGATGAAAACATTAGTAGCTATGAAAAAATACAATTAATAATAGCTACTAATGATATTGAATATATAAAAGAACAAGTAACAAAACCAGAGTTTGAATATCGAGCTTGGGAATTAGTAAAAGCAACAGGAGACAAAGAGTATATAAAACAATATTTAT
This sequence comes from Clostridia bacterium, assembly GCA_045537895.1. Classification (GTDB taxonomy): domain Bacteria; phylum Bacillota; class Clostridia; order TANB77; family CAG-465; genus CALXJE01. The sequence continues at coordinate 17,634 of JAZSQI010000042.1, read as the reverse complement.
CTAAACATGCACAAGATATACCAAATGATATTGCTACAGAACTAATAACATCTATAAATGATTCTAATTTTATACTTGAATGTGTTAAAGATGAAAGTATAAATTTAAGTTTGAGTGTAAGGTTAGAAGTATTAAAAAGCTTAAATGATGCAAACTTAATTAAAGAAATAGTAAAAAATAAAAATTCAAATTTGTTAGAGCATGAAAAGTGTCAATTAATAAAACAGGTAGGTAATGTTGACTTTATTAAAGAATGTATTAATACTGAATTGGGTTTTTCTAATGAAACAAAATTGGAGCTTGTAAAAGCAACAAGAGATAAAGAGTATATAAAGCAATATTTAATAGATGGAGATGATAATCTTCACCAACAAGCAAAAATTGATTTAATAGAAACTATAGGAGATAAAGAATTTTTAAAGGAGTGTGTAAAAGGTAATCATGTACAATTAGACAATAATCACATATCATATTTAATTATTCAAACTTTTGATAAGGAATATATAAAACAATGTTTTAATGATGAAACATTTAATTTTAATATTAAAGAAAAAGCAGATTTGCTTATTGCAACATGTGATGAAAAATTTATAGAAAAAAACGTAAAGGAATGGCTTAATGATGATAAGGTAACTTTGTCGGAAGATGAGAAAACGAGTTTAATAGTTGGAACAAAAAACGACGAATTTATTAAAGTTTGCATTGAAACTATGACTTTTAATTCCAAAAATATAGTTAAGTTACTAAAGACATTAGGAGATAGAGAGTATAAAGAGAAATTAATAGCAGAGGATAGACTTGATATACATGGAAAAGAAAAAGTAGAAATAGTGAAACTCATAGGTGATAGCAAGTATATAAAAAAATGTATAACAGAAAAGAAATTAAATTTGTCTGAATTTGAGGAATCTGCATTAATGGTAGAAACACAGGAAAAGGAAGAAATTAAGGATTATTTTAAAGTATCAGATGAAAAGAATAGAGAGATTAAACTACCTGAAGGAATTACAATAGGTGTTGAAATAGAAGCTGATGGATTTAAACTGGAAAGAGATTTTTTTGATGATTGGAAATCAAAAAGAGATGGAAGTATTCCTGAAGGACTAGAAGTAGTGTCTCCAATACTTACTGGAACAAAAGAAGATACTGACAATATATATACTATATGCAATATGTTAAACAAATTAAATTGTGATGCTAATGAAAAGTGTGGAGGGCATGTTCATATAGGTGCTAGTTTTTTAAGCTCAAAGCAATCATATAGTAATCTATTAGAAATATGGGGGAATACAGAAAAGATATTATATACTATAAGTAATAAACAAGGAGAGTTAACTCGATATGGGGGAGTAACACATTATGCTATGCCTATTTCTAAAAAAATTGAAACAGCTATGGAAAACGGAACTGTAAATTTAGATGATGAAACCGAATTAGATAAATTTGCAATGCAACTTAGAAATATGCAGGGTAACAGATATTCAGGAATTAATTTTTTGAATTTATCAGACACAAGAAAATCAACGATAGAATTTAGATTGGCTAATGGAACAATAGATCCTAATACATGGGTAGAGAATATAAATTTATTTGGTGGTATAATAGTAGCATCTGAAAAACTTTATCAAATTCAGCAGAAAGAGCAAACTGAAAGAACAGAAGAAGAGAAAAGTTTTATAGAGAACTTTGAAAAATTAAAATACACACAAGATGATAGAGAAAAATTAGGAATGTTATTAGATTTGACAATTGATGAAAAAGATAGAGATATATACATAGATAGATATAATGCTAATAGTAAGATAATGAAGGATAATATAGAAACAGAAAAAGCAATAGATGAACAAGTGTCTATAAAACCGATTGTTTTAAAAGATAAAGAATCAAAAGTGTTAAGTAGTGCAATAGAAGCTACAGAAGAGATAGTTACTAATTCAAATATAAATGAACAAGTAAGGCATATAAGTAATATTGAGAGAGAAACACAAGAATTAGAAGAAATAACTTAAATAAAGGAGAAAAAAATTGAAAGATTTAATATTAATAGAAAATGATAGATATAATCAGTTTAGTAGTATTGAAGAACTCATCAGTTTTATATTAGGTGATAATTATTATAATATTACTGATAAGGAAAAAAGAGAACTGATGGAACTTAATGCAAGAGCATATTGTTTGAATACAAATATAAAAATAGCAACATTAAATAAACTAAACAATAATAATGTTAATAATATGTTTATTATACAAGATGAAATATCATATATATTATCTTTACTTATTATTAATAGATATACTTTACTTGAAAAAACAACTAGTAATATATTTACATCAGAATTAAATAAAGATAATATAGAAGATAATTATATTATAGTAAATAGATTTGCAAACGAATTGTTAGATAAACATATAAGAAAAATAAAGAATTTATAGGTGGTGAAGATATGATTTCAAAAAACATAAGACAAGCATATTCAGAAGTAGATGAATTTTTAAGTTTGTTATCAGAACAAGAAAGAAATAAAATCCCTGAAAATTTAAGAGAGATTTTTAGGCAAGAAAAGGATAAAGATTATATTAAAGGAATAAATCCAAGTATAGAAATAAAAGACCAAAATTTGTTAGAAGAAACACTTGCAATAATTGCAATGCTTAACTTAAACTATATTTGTGAAGATGAAGAAGAAAAAGCAAGATTAAGAGAAGTATATGCAAATAATGAGAAAAAATATCAAGATATATTTCAAGTGGATTTTAATGCAGATGAGGTGTTTGGAACAAAAGATGAATATTTTACTCAAAAACTAGAAGAACAAATAATTGTTCCTGTAAAAGAAAATATATTTGAAAAAATAATTAATAAAATAAAAAGAATATTTAGAAGATAAAAAGTAGTATTTAATATTAAAGGTGAAATAATGAAATACTTAAAAGTAATGTTTTTAGACAAATCAAGATATAGTGAATTTAAATATAAAGTAGAGGATGTAACTGTTGCTTTACATTGGAATCCAAAAGCAAATACTCCGAAAGAAATGGGAGGATTAAATTTCAGTAATGAAGAAAATATTTTAAGATGGTTACATAATGGTGATACTATTTATGATGTAGAGGTACCTGATGATGCAGAAGTAATTTGTGTTAAAGAATGTGCTACTCCAAATGGTGTTTTTAGAGCAAATAAGATAATTATAAGAAATCCTAGAAAAGTTACTGATGAAATGGCAATGGAATTTTATAAAAAGAATAAAATTCCAGAAAAAGCATTTCCAAAAGCATTGGGGGCTGTTGCAGTAAGAGATTATTATAATACTGCAATGCAGATTTTTAATGATAAGGTAAATAAAGATAACATTGAGTATTTTATATCAGAGTGGTATGATTTCATTGATAAAAAGCATATAAGTAATTGTAATAAAACAATTAAAGTAATAGATAAAAAATTGAATGAATTTTTAAGATAATATAAACCAGTAGAATAAAGTTAATTAGGAGGTTTTATGGAAACGATAAGAAAATTCAAAGGACAACTTATAGCAATAGGCGTTTTTTATTTGATTCTTTGTATAGAAATAGTAGGATCTTTTTGTGTTACAAAAGCAGTTGTTCTTGAGGATGGACAAACTATATTTGATGATTTTAATACTTTCTTTACAACAATGGGAGAATATATGAAAAATCCATTCAAAATAATAGGTGATTTATTTAAAGAAAAAGCATTGGATAGTTTCTTTTCAGGATGCGGGTGGTTACTTGCATTATTTATAGGATTAACAATTTATTTCCTAATAAAGAATAAAAGTAAACATGAGTATGATGGAATTGAAAGTGGTTCTAGTGATTGGAGTAAAGGTGGGGAAGAATATAAAAAACTTCCTGATGGTAGTGAGGTATTAAATAGAAAAAATGGTTTCATATTAAGTAAAAATCACTATCTTGGGACAGATTTAAGAAAAGTTAAAATAAATAAAAATATACTTGTTGTCGGTGGATCTGGTGCAGGTAAATCTGCTTGTTATATTAAGCCAAACATACTTCAAATGTTAGGCTCTTATGTAATAACAGATCCGAAAGGTGAGTTATATAGAGAAACATCAGGTTTCTTAAAAGAAAATGGATATGAAGTAAGAGCATTTAATTTAGTTAATCCTGAATATAGTGATAGATATAATCCTTTATCTCATATAGTTGACCATACTAGTGTTGATATTATTGCACATACAATAGTTCAAGGTGCAACAAAAGGACAGGGAAGCAATGATCCATTTTGGGATGAAACAGCAAAAATGCTTTTGAAAGCATGTATCTATTATGTTATATCAGTACTTCCAAAAGAAGAGCAAAATATATCAAGCTGTCTTAATATTATAAGACAGGGAGGAGCTGATCCTGATATATTTAAGAAATTATTTGTAAATGAATTAAAACCAGAGCATCCTGGTAGAAAAGAATATGAAAATTTCAGTACAGCAGCAGATAAAACAATGCAAAGTATAGTTGTTTCTACAATTTCAAAGATAACAGCATTTGATACTCCTGCTATGCAAAGAATAACAACTAGTAACAATATAAATTTTGATGATTTAGGTCAAAAGAAAGTAGCATTATTTGTTATTACATCTGCATCTGATAGTACATATGACTTTATATCAACAATATTTTTTAGTCAAATGTTACAAAAACTATATGTACAAGCAGATAGAAATGGTGGAACATTAAATAACCAAGTGTACTTCTTGTTAGATGAATTTGCAAACATTGGACAAATACCTGACTTTAACAAAAAATTAAGTACAACAAGAAGTTTAGGAATCAGCATATCAATAGTTGTGCAGAGTTTAGATCAATTAGAAGCACTATACAAAGAAAACTATGAAAACATTTTGGGTAACTGTGATACACACTTGTTTTTAGGAAGTCAATCAATTAAAACCTGTGAATATTTTTCAAAGAGTTTGGGACAAAAAACAATTAAATTTGAAAGCAAAACAAAAAATAGAGATAAAGACAATATGACAACACAAGGATTACAGATAGGTGAACAAAGACAGGGAAGAGAACTTATGACAATAGATGAATTAAAGCGACTTCCTTCTGATGAAGAAATACTATTAGTTAGAGGATTAAAACCAATTAAAGCAAGAAAGGCTTGGTATTTTAAGTATCATCCAATGAGAGATATTGCTAGAAAAACTGAAATAAGAAATATATCAGAAATGCCTAAAACTGATGATGTCGAGGTATGTGTAATGGATGTACAAAAACACATAAATGACAGAGTAAGAAAAGCAAAAGAAATATTAAATCAAAAAAAAGATGAAGAAATTACAGAAGTAGATGTATCTCTAAATAATTCGCTTGATATAGATTTAGGTGAAGAAAAATTAAAAGAACCAACAATCCAAAATATTTCTCCTATAAAAGACACACAAGATGAAATGATAGATCTTCAAAAAGAATTAGAAAAGAAATTTGATGAGATATTTGGAACAGCATCTGATACAGTAGAATAAAAAAAGAGTATGGTATAGAATTTTTTTCTATACCATATATTTTACTATTTATTAACTTTTTCTTTTAGTGCTTTACCAGCCTTAAATGCAGGTGCTTTACAAGCAGGTATTTTGATTTCTTCACCAGTTAAAGGATTGTGTCCTTTTCTAGCTGCTTTTTGTCTTACTTCAAAACTACCAAATCCAACTAATTGAACTTTATCACCTTTTTTTAATGATTCAGTAATAGAATCAATGATAGAAGTTAAAGCAACTTCTGATGCTTTTTTTGTTAAGTCAGCTTTTTCTGCAATAGCATTAATTAGATCTGCTTTATTCATAAAATTCTCCCCCTTTTGCTAATAATCTATTAGCTACCATAAATGTATCAAACTTGTCGATAAAAGTCAAGAAAAATTAACTTATGTATGAATTATTTGCCTACTATTATTGTTTTAAATGAAACAAAATACCATTTAAGAATTGTTTAGGTGTTATAGTATTATTATAATCATCATCAGAAATGTGAAAAAGAGAGTTTAAAACTGATCTACTAGAATAGCGATTTGCAATTCTAATAGAGCTTCGTAAACTCTCTTTTATTTTTTGAGGTGGACAGTGTTGCTTATATGCTAATGTAGTATATAAGTTATTCATGTTTTCTAATAGTGATATATCTTGATAGGCTAGTTTAACCATACTTGTTAAAACTTTGCAGCTACGAGAATAAGGTTTTAATTTAAGTTTAAGTAGTAGCTCGTAATATTTTTCTTTTGGGAATGATGCCAGTACTTGTTCTTTCTTTAGCTTGTGAATTGTTTGAGTAAGTATTTCGGAGTCGAAAGGTTTAGGTATAATTCTGTATACCTTTTTAGTATTAAATAATTGTTGTCTTAATTCGGTATCTCCTGATACTACAATGATGTCACATTTACTTTCTTCAGAGTTGGAAAGTTCGTTAACGATTTCTATACCATTTTTTTCAGGTAATCCTAAATCTAGAAGAAAAACATCAGGATTAGTTTTATTATACATTTCTATAGCAGACAATCCATCCTGTGCATGACCTATTATCTCTATTGATTTATCTGCCGACAATATATCTTTATAAGTTGAATATATTGCCATATTATCTTCAGCTATCAAGACTTTTGTAAACATCTATACATCCCAACCTTATAATTTCTATAAATAATTGTACTTATTATATCATAGGAATATCAAAATAACAATATTTATGGTAACTGAAAGTGTCAAAAATTGATATTTTTATCTTAAAAAAATACCCTTTTGTACCCTTTTATACCCTTTTATACACTTTTTAACAAATTCAACATAAAAAATGGTAATATTCCTATAAGGGCAATATCTAAAATAAGGAAAGAATCATAAGAGGTTGATATATGTAATAAGGTTTTTTCAGTTTTAGAGAATTGTTAAGGAGGGATGTATTATGGTGTATATTAAATAACAAATAAAGATTAATTCTTTCTTTGTTTTATGGCATTGTCCAATTAATTAGGATTGGAGAATGATAAAATGGAAAGAAAGAATTATTTAATAGAAGAATTATCAAATGAAGAAAAAGCATATTTAAAAAAGTTAGTTATTAATAGAATGAACAAATACATAAGAGATGAAATTTATAGTATAAACGAAATCGATGGATTGTACGAAGATTATATAATAGATGAAAAATATGAAATAACAGAAAGATTAGAACAGGCATTATTATCTGCAAATAACCTTCAAGATGTGATGTCAAATAAAAAATTATATAAATGTGTAGAAGCATTGTCTTTAAAAGAAAAGACGGTGCTTTTTTCTTTATATTGTGAGAATAAGAATGTAAATGAAGTTGCATCTAGTTTGGGGATTTTTAGAGAGACAGTATGGAAAATAAAAACAAAAGCAATAAATAAAATAAAAAGAAAATTAGAAGGAGGGAATAACGATGTTTAATAATTATTCGTTAACCGATGAAGAAATAGAAAAGATAATAAAGGATTATGATCCTTTAATTGTTAGCAAATCAATAATAAATAATCAATTTGATGAGGATTTATATCAAGAAATAAAAATAGAAATTTTTATTAAATTATCAAGAAATAGAAAAAAATAAAAAAAAATTTTAAAATTGGCAACATTTTTTCGCTTTTTTGGATTTTTATAGGTGAAAAAGGGAGGTGCGATAAATATGGATACAAAAATGGATATTGAAACATATTTGATTTATACAGAAGTTGCTGTTCATATGTTAAAGAAAACTGCTAATGAGATAACACCAAAAGAAGTTGTACAGGAAGTCAAAATGTTAATTAAAAAGTTTGAGCTAGATGAAGTAAAGGCTATTAAAAATTGTATATCAAAGAGGAGGAAATGAATGTGCAAGTTTTAATTATAAGTTTAGTTGTTTTAAATTTATGTTCTTGGATGTATATAGCACAAGCTAATATAAGAAAGAAACAAAAGAATAAAAAAGCAAATATTGTTAAGCCATTAAGTAAGTTAAATAAGAAAGAATTTAAGGAAAGAATGAAAGATTTAGAAATAAAGTAAATAGCTTTATTAGTTTCTTCATATTCAAAATTTGTTTAACAAAAAATCAACTTGAGAGGAAAGATATTATGAAATCAAATAAAGAAAAAGTTCTACAATTATATTTTGATGAAAAACTGAAACAAGTTGATATTGCTAATATGTTAAATATATCAACAAATGCAGTTTCAAAAATTGTAAAAAATGATGCAAGATATAAAAAAGAAAAAGAAACAAGAAAAGAATTAAATAAAATTAAACATAATAAAGAAATTCAAAGAAGAGTTGAAAAGAAGAGAAAAGAACAAGTTAATACAGATAATCACATATTAAAGAGAATGCATCAACAAGCAAGTTCAGAATTATCAGATGGAAGAAAGCCCATGAATAATAGAGTCTTTCGTAATTGGAATCCATCTATATATAGATATAACGAAAAGAGTCATAGTTTCATATTAAAAAGTGGGATTGTAGGTGGTGCAGATGTGCCTAAAAAAATTAGTTGGAAATAGTTTATTTGCATAAAATCATGTGAAAATAATGTCAAAAAAAGAACTAAAGTATTAAGTATAGATATTAGTACCATAGAAGAAAATAAACGAAAAAAGAAATAATTAGAAGAAACAAATGATATAGTTAAATACTTTTGAAGAGTATAGCAGATTTAGTCGAACGATTAATAGTATATGTTTAAACATTATTGGAAATATTAATTTACAAGAGGTGTCTAGAATGAATAAAAATACCAGTAGAAGAAATTGTAGTAAAATAGATAAAAAAGAGTATATAGTAAAAAGTGTTTTTGACGATGAATCGGATGTTGATATAAACGAGATTTTTAAGCAAAGTTTTTTATTAAAAATGAAAGGTGAAAATTGGTAATTGTAATTTGTTAATACTAGTTGTAAGTAGTCGGACCTTATGTTATAATCAAGCCATAAGGTATCGATTACTTAATAGGAGGCTATTATGGTTAATATATTAAGTAATCAAAAACAATATTATAAAGTAGGAATATATATAAGATTATCTCGTGAGGATGGTGATAAAGAAGAAAGTTCTAGTGTAACAAGTCAAAGAGAAATATTAAAAAGATTTATTAAAGAAAACAATGATTTATTATTTGTAAATGAGTATGTAGACGATGGCTATTCTGGTACTAATTTTGAAAGACCTGCTTTTAAGCAAATGAAAAGGGATATTGAGAAAGGCATTATTGATACAGTAATAACAAAAGACTTATCAAGACTTGGTAGAGATTATATTGATACTGGTAATTATGTACAGAGATATTTTCCAGAGCATAATGTTAGGTATATGGCTTTGCTAGATGGTATAGATACTTTAAAAGATGCAGGTATGAATGATATTGCACCTTTTAAATCTATTATAAATGATATGTATGTAAAAGACTTTTCTAAAAAAATTAAGAGTGCATTGCATGAAAAGAAAAAATCAGGTAAGTTTTTAGGAGCATCAACACCTTATGGATATATGAAAGATCCTGAAAATAGACATCATTTAATAATAAATGAAAGCGAAGCAAAGATTGTTAGAGAAGCTTTTGAGTTATATTTGCAGGGAAAAGGATTAACTAAAATAGCTCAAATATTTACAGAAAAAGGTTATGAAGTACCTGGTGTATCTAGAAATATAAAACCTTCAAATAAAACAGCATTATATAATTGTTGGAAACAGACTACTATTAGTCGTATGTTAAAAAATATAGTATATGTTGGTGATTTAGAACAATTAAAAAGAACAAAGCTTAACTATAAATCTAAAATAAGAGTAGATGTTCCAAAAGAAAATAGAATATTGGTTAAAGGTACACACGAAGCAATAGTATCACAAGAAATTTTTGATGAAGTTCAAAAAAGAATAAGTGGCAATAGTTCTTTTAAAGGTACAAAACATGATTATTTATTAAAAGGATTACTTTTCTGTGAAGAGTGTGGAGCTAGATTAATGTTATCGTATTCTCATAAGTATTATCAAAAGCATGGTGAATATAAATATACAACGGTATGCTATACTTATACTAAGTTATATAATAAGGCTTGTACAAGACATGCAAATAGTATTTCAGCAATAGAGGAAGTAATACTAAATAATATTAAAGGAGTATGTAAAAAATATTTAAGAAAAGATTTATCTAATGAATTAACAAATTTAGCTTTAAAAGAAAAAGAATCAATGGAGCTAACAAAAGAGTATAAAGAAATAATAAAAGAACTAGATAATAAGATTGGAAATTTAGATAAATGTTTAAGTGATTCATATATGGATAAAGCAACTAATTTAATAAGTGAAGATCAATTCAAAACTATATCTAAAAATATTTCAGCTGAAAAAGAAAAACTTGTTACTAAACGAGAAGAATATATAATTCTACTATCAAAAGAAAAAGTAATAAAAAATAATAATGAAGAAATTAAAAAAATTGCAAAAGAATTTGTAAGTATGAAAAAAATAACAAAGGAATTATTATCGCAACTAGTAGAAAAAATAACAATAACAGAAGATAATATAATAACAATACATTATAGATTTAAAGATTTAAATAGTATTGCAAACGAAGAAGAAATAATACAATATAAAACAGTCTTTGGTAGAGGCACTGTAATGAAATAGTGAATTCAAAAAAATTGAATTTATTTTTTTAAATAAATAATTTGTTGCAAGCTGGTGTGTGTAAAAAAAATATTTCTTATTAAAATTAAAAAGAAATAAATTTTTTACAGCCACTTCAGAAGCTACTTCATATTTCATTTTTTCTAAAGCAGCTTTAGCGTTTGGGTTAACATATGAATTTCTAGATGCCATTACAATTCACCTCCTGTTTTAGTTAATTATAAAACAAATAAGTTTTACAATATTAATGTGTGAAAAATTAATGCGAACGATACTGGAAATAAATGTAAAGATAAAATTGATTATTTTTTTTAATAAATTGCATAATAAATATAAACAAAAATTGATTTTTTATGTAAAGTATGGTATAATATATTTATCTATTGCGTTAATTGGAGGTAAAAAATAAATGAGAAAAAGTATAAATAAAATTATATCGATCTTTATCTTAATAAGTATAGTTATATCAAATCTACCATTAGGAGTTATAAATGCATATGTAAAACCATCTGTTGCTGTAAGCTCTCCTAGTAAAACATCAGTAAATGTAGGAGACAGCGTTTCATATACAGTTATGTATTCTAATGCTGATAGTATAAATCTATCATCTTCATATGTAACGCTTAACGGATTTAGTGCAAATGTTTCTGTATCAGGAAGTGGAAACACAAGAACAATAACACTAAGTAATATACAAGGAACAGCTGGAAGTAAAAGTATAGCTATAAAAGCAGGTTCTGCCGAAAATGAGGACGCATCTGCACTAGCAACACCAAATTCAGCTACCTTTAATTTAAATAGTAATGTAAGTATTAGTAGTGATAGAATAAGACCATCAATATCTGTGTCTTCTCCAAGTAAAACATCAGTAAAAGTAGGAGATAGTGTTTCATATACGTTGTACTTTACAGATAATGTAGGAGTAACAAGAATTAATACATCAGCATCATATATAGTGCTTAATGGATTTACTGCAAATATATCTGTTTCTAATTCATCTAACAGTTCCGTGATAACATTAAGTAATATACAAGGAACAGCTGGAAATAAAAGTATATCTGTAAAAGCAGGAACAGCAAGTGATAATGCTGGAAATAGTACTTTGCAAATACCTTCTACAGCATCATTTAATTTAGTAGCAAGTTCTACTAACAATCAGCAAGTAGTAAATAAAGATACTACAAAACCGTCAGTATCTATAGGAAGACCAAATAATACTACTGTATACAAAGGTGGAAGTGTAACATATATAGTAAATTTTTCAGATAACAGAGGAGTACAAAAAGTAAATCTATCATCTTCATATGTAACACTTAATGGTTTTACTGCTAATGTTTCTATATCAGGAAGTGGAAATACAAGAACAATAACATTAAGTAATATACAAGGAGCAGTAGGAAATAAAAGCATATCTATAAAAGCTGGTGCTGTTATAGATACATCAGGAAATAGTAGTACAGTAACAAGAAATTCAATTGCTTTTACACTTGCTAATAAAAAGACAACGACTACGCAAAATAAACCAAATAATACAACAAGTAACAAAACAAATAATTCATCAAATACAAGTACAAACTTAAATAATACAAGCATAACAACAACACAAGCATCAACAGTTTTAGATAAAAGTATGCCTAAAATTACAGGTGATTGTAATGATAATTTAAGTGTATTAGGTGATATTAATAATAAAGTAAAAAGCTTTTCTACATGGTTAAGTTCACAAAAAGATAATGCAACATCTTCTGTTCAAAACAACTACGTAGCAAAAAATGAAAAAGTTTCATACTATGTAGATTATTATAACGGTAATAAAGAAGAAGTAAAAAATGCAAAAATAACATTAACAATACCATATAATGTAGATGTATTAGAAATAAATTCAGATGGTTATATAAAATCACAAACAGAAAATGAAACTGTAATTGAATGGAAAAAAGATACAATGCAGAGTGAAGCAAAATGTAGATTACATGTTGAAGTTAAGTATCTAGAAAACAAGAATCTTGAAAAATCAAGTAACATATCAGAACAATTTTATATAACTTTAAAAACAGAAGTAGATGTAGCAAGTGAAACTTCATATTTAAGACAATTATTTATTGATAAAACAACAGCTAAAAAAGCATCAGTTAACAAATATCTATATTCTATAGATAATAGTGAAAATATAAGACCAGATGATAAGTTAACAAGAGCAGAACTTGCTAAATTATTAGTAGATAGTAATGTAGTTAAAGTAAAACAAAACAATACTGATTATACAAAATATAAAGATGCAAACGAGATTCCAACTTATGCACAAACAGCTATTTCATCATTATATGATACAGGTATAATAGAAGCTTTTTCAGATTCTGAATTTAAACCAAATAACCCTATAGTAAGAGATGAATTCTTTAAAATAATTGCAAAAGCTTCTGAATATATGTCAAATGGAAAATTAAAAACTAAAGAATCAACATTTATATATACAGATATTGTAGATGATGATGATAAAACATTAAGTGATAACACAAATTATATAATGGAATTAATAAGACAAAATATAATAGATAAACAAGATGCTAATCCAGATGAATATATTTTAAGAAAAGATGCTATAAAAATAATTAATACATTAATGTTTAGAGGACCATATGTAAATAGCTTGTCAGTAGATACAGTTAAATTTGTAGATGTCGAAGAAGGAAGTAAATATTTTTATGATGTTATAGGTGCTTCTAAAACATATACATATAATTACACTGATGAATTACAGCAACAAATATTAGAAATAAAGTAGTAATACAAAGAGTCAACACTAATGATAGTGTTGATTTTTTATGTAAAGTGTGATATAATATATATGTGAGTTTTTATTAAGAGATGAATATAATTATAAAATCTGTTTCACATGTACAGTGTACATTTAATATATATATAAATAAATTATAAGAAGGAGAATTTTCAAAATGAGAAAAAAATTATTAGGAGTTTCAGGCATATGTTTAATTATTGCACTTTTACTATTCTGGTTTGCTAGTGCATCATTCTGGTTAGGTTTATTAATGACCGTAATAATTGGTGGATTGTTATTTGTTACCTATGTGTCATTAAAAAATAATGCTCGGTGGTGGCTTGTAATTGTTCTACTTGTTCTTTCAATATACCTTTTATCATGTGGAATTGGCGTGATAAAGGCGAAAAATCAAAAAGATATAGCACAAACGGCTCCAGAGATAACTTATGATATCTTTGATGAAGATACTACACAAGCTGATGAAACAGATGAATCTGATTCAATAGAAGATGCATCAGAATCTGATAGCTCAACAAGGGTAGAAGTTGTCGAAAAAGAAGTACCCGTTGAAAAGGTAGTTGAAGTTGAAAAAATAGTTGAGAAAGAAGTACCTGTTGAAAAGGTAGTTGAAAAAATAGTTGAGAAAGAAGTACCCGTTGAAAAGATTGTAGAGGTTGAAAAGATAGTAGAAAAAGAAGTAATTGTTGAAGTCCCAAAGGAAATTACAACACCTACAACACCAACATATTGGGGTAGTTCAGATCCAACAGTTCCAAATTATGGATATAACGGATATTATCCTAACACCAACAATAGCTATTCAAAATGTACAGGTATTAAAGGTGAAGAATATGTAAATGCTGGAGAATCTTACACATATACATTTTTAGGATTAACCAGTGTTACAAAAAGTAAAATTAAAATACCTGACAATGTTACTATTGAAAGTGTAAAAGGAAATAAAGTAACGTTATATTTTGAAGATGGTTGGTCTGGAATTTATTCTATTGGCTATGATTCTATAGTAATAGATGTAGAAGTTCATTCCTAATATTTAAAATCTTGTCTAACATGTTTAGACAAGATTTTTTTTGGTTTCTTTCAACTTTCGACAAATAATTACCTACACATTAATATATAATAGGCAAGCGAGGTGATAAAAATGAAGTGTGAATATAATAAAGAAGGAGAACGTTTAGAGTTAAAGCTAACCGAAGAGATAGATATGAGCACATGTAAAACACTCAGAAATATAATGGATGGGTATATAATAAAGTATAGTCCAAAAGAGTGCGTTTTAGATTTAAGAGATGTTAACTTTATGGATAGTTCAGGATTAGGGTTAATTATGGGAAGATATAATTTAATAAAAATGTTAAATTCTAAAATGACAATTATAAATCCGGGTGAACCAATTAAGAAAATATTATCAATGACAGAACTGTCTAAAGATATAAAAATAGTATAGGAGAGAAATATGAATAATAAAATAAAGATAGAAATAGAAAACTTGCTTTCAAATGTATCTGTAGTTAGAGTCGCCATTACTTCCTTTATATCAAATGAGAATATATCTTTAGACGAAATAATGGAAATAAAAACAGCAGTATCAGAAGCTGTTACCAATAGTATAGAACATGCATATTCTAAAGAGGGAGAAACCATTATTGTTACATCAAAAATATTTGAAATGGATGATATGAAATATTTATCGATAACTGTAGAAGATAAAGGAAAGGGGATTGAAGATATAGAGCTTGCTACTACACCGGGTTATACGACAAAACCAGAATTGGAACATGCTGGTATGGGTTTTACTATAATGGAAACATTTATGGATGAAATAATAATAGATTCAGAGGTAGATATAGGAACAAAAATAGCAATGACGAAGAAATTAAATGTAAAAAAAACGAACAGTATAAAAGGAGAATAATTAATGAATGAAAAATTTGTATGTGAGAATGTAGTAAAAAAGTATAATTATAAATACTATTTAATAGAATCGGAATGTAATATAGATACATTAGGTAGTATAAAAAGATATGGTATGAAAGTTGAAAGCTATGATGTAAACAATAATTTAGTTGATGCTAAAACAGTATATGACATATTTGGAAATAAAGAGAAAATGATTAAAGGTATTAATATATTAAAAAGACTTGAGGTTACTCCAATAACATTAGAAGATGTAATTATAGATAATATTTATTAATGATGCAAACTAGAAGCATCATTTTTTCTTGCAAATTAACATAATAAATGATATCATATATATGTTAGGTGAAAGAAATGAAAAAGATAATAGTTAATGAGGAAGAGGATTTAAGATTAGATCAATATTTAAGCCATAAAGAGCCTGATCTTACAAGAACTCTTATACAGAAATACATAAATGAAAACGTTATTAAGGTAAATGGAAAAAGCAATATCAAATGCTCATATAGGGTTAAATTAGGTGACGAAATAGAAATAGATGATGTGGAAGATGAAGTTACTGATATATTACCAGAAGAAATTCCTTTAGATATAGTGTATGAGGATGATGATATAGCAATTATAAATAAGCCTAAAGGTATGGTTGTTCATCCCGGAAATGGGAATTATAGCTCAACAATGGTTAATGCACTAATGTATTCTCATAAAGATAAATTATCAAGCATTAATGGTGTAATAAGACCGGGAATAGTTCATAGGATTGATAAAGATACTAGTGGACTTCTTGTTGTAGCAAAAAATGATAAAGCTCATAAAATACTATCGGACAAGTTTAAGGAACATGATATAACAAGAGAATATATATGTTTGGTTAAGGGGATTATAGGAAAAGATAATATTACAATAAGGCTTCCTATAGGACGCTCTCAAAAAGACAGAAAAAAGATGGCTGTTACAAATAAAAATGCTAGAGAAGCAATAACACATTTGCATGTTATGGAAAGATTTAGAAAATCAGGTTATACTCTTTTAAGTGTAGAGCTTGAAACTGGTAGAACGCACCAAATTAGAGTGCACCTGTCACATATAGGCTTTCCAATAGTAGGAGATGGTGTATATGGTTCTGGAAAGAATGAATTTGGGGTAGAAGGTCAAATGCTACATGCGAAAGTATTAGGTTTTGTTCATCCTATTTCAAATAAATATATGCAGTGGGAAGTGGCTCCTTCAAAACAGTTTGAAGATATAATAAAATTATTAAAAGAAAGAGAAATATAAAAAGGTTTGGCACAATATATATGCCAAACTAAATCTATATGAACATGAGGCTCATGATAATATAGTATATGAACAAGTATTTAAGGTGGTGAACAAAATTTGAATAATATTAGACTTAATAAATATATTGCTGAGGCTGGAATTTGTTCTAGAAGAATGGCAGATAGTTTAATAGATTATAAAAAGGTAAAAGTGAACGGAGTATTAGTTACGGAAAAAGGTATAACAATTGATAAAGATAAAGATGTTGTAGAAGTAAATGGAAATACTGTAAAGCCAGAAAGCAGAAAGGTATATATATTGTTAAATAAACCAGTAGGCTATGTGACTACTGTAAAAGAACAATTTAATAGACCATGTGTTACAGATTTGATAAAAGAAAATATTAGAGTTTATCCAGTTGGAAGACTTGATATGGATACATCAGGACTTTTAATTTTAACAAATGATGGAGATTTTACTAATAAAATAACTCATCCTAAAAACCGTATATATAAAACATATGAAGTGGAAACAATAAATGATATAACAAACGAAGATATAATAAAATTAAAAAAAGGTGTGGAGATTGATGGCTATGTTACAGCTCCAGCAAAAGTAAAAAGAATTTCAAATAGAAAACTTGAGATATCAATATGTGAAGGTAAGAATAGACAAGTTAGAAAGATGATAGAAGCAGTCGGTAATAAAGTTGTAAAATTAAATAGAATAAAAATAGGAGGCCTGTACCTTAGAAAGCTTAAGAAAGGTGAGTATATGTATGTAAGTAAGGAATTTATAGAAAAAGTATTTAAATAAAATAAAAAGTGGTAATGAATAAATTACCACTTATGAGTATATCGGATAGTTTGTGTAAACTAAAATAAACTTTCTATGATATTTAAACAGATGCTATATTTTAAATAATATAGTGTCTGTTTTTAACTTAATTAAATTATATAATATGTTTTTTTATTGTCAAGGTACAATTAC
>JAZSQI010000013.1:0-22263 GCA_045537895.1 Clostridia bacterium | reverse complement strand
GTGACAGGCTAGCGTTCTAACCAACTGAACTACCGGGCCATATGTGTTTTATCAATGTGTGCCGTGCACACTGGTGGGAACAACAGGGCTCGAACCTGTGACCACCTGCTTGTAAGGCAGGTGCTCTCCCAACTGAGCTATGCGCCCATTTTCCTATCGACGAGTTATATTATAATAGAAAAAACATGCTTTGTCAACATGTTTTTTCTATTTTTTTAAAATTTTTGCAATTTTTTTATTTATTATTTTTTTGTTAGCCCTGTAACTATGATTCCTGTAGAAACTAATACAGTTGCCACCGTCATAAACCAAGCTATATATGGTATATAGCAAAGCACATAAATTAAAGTAAATATGCCTGCTAATATTGCCATTTCCTTAAATTTATTTTCAATTTTTATTTTTTCTTTTATTATTTCAAAAATTACTGAACCTGTAATAAACTTAGCTAAAGCTATTGCAACAACTAATATTGCTACATACACTACAAATAACGGTGTTGTAACTACTCCAAAACCAAATAATGAACAAATAAATGCCAGCATAGCTACAAGAGGTATAGATGTTAAACCAATTACTCCTGCAATAACAGCATAAGATGAATGTGCTTTTATTTTATTAGCTAAATTCACAAATACTTGTGGTTTTATCTTTTTAACTAATAAATTAAATAATGTAAATAATATAACTGCTGTTATTATACCTATTATTGTATTTATAATTTGATTTTTTCTTTCTGCTTCTGTAACTACATTAGTCTGTATTTTTTTTACAACTGCATTTTCATATTTATCGGAAATATTAAAATCCGATTCTGTTTCTATATAAATATCTCCTTTAATATCAGTTTCATTAAAAGTAATACTTTGACTGCATACTCTAAAATCCTTTCCAACTTTTCCTTCCATTAAAAAGTCAGTTGAATTTGCAATAAAATTACCATCAACGTTTCCTCTATGTTCAATCTTGCCTGCCATAGCAATTATATCACCACTAATATTTGCTGTTTCTGTAACAAATATGCTTTCAGCAAGAATAAATACATCTTTTTCAATATTTCCTGATATATTAACATTTGATGCAACTATAACTGCATATTCCATATTACCTTCAATAGCTACGGTATCTCCTGATATTATAGCTTGAAGACCATTAACATCTTCTGTTATCTTAACTTCTTTTGCGCCAATTGATAAGCCCGATTTTTCTAATCTTTTATCAAAAAAGGCATTCTCTGCAAAGAATTTAACAAAAGGTAATTTAACATCACTTTCCTCACTTAATTTATATATATTGTTATACGTTTGCATATCTAAAAAGTTAGATTCACTGTTTGCTTCAACACTAGTAACTGCAAAAAAACATAATAACACAATAAGTATTGATAATATTTTTTTAGTCATAAAACTCACTCCTAATCTTTATTTCCCATTCTAGTAAGCATCATAGTTGAATATGCACCGACAACGCATGCTAACACTGAAATTATTGTTACTATAATATTTATACCAGACATGTCTAGATTGATTATTATTGGAAATGGAGATGCTACTAAAAGTCCTAATATTCCCCAATAAACAGTTTTTTCATGGTGTTTTAATAGCCATTCTATTAATTTTGCTATTACTATTATTCCTATAAGAACTCCTATTCCAAAAGGTGCTAATATTAATAATTCATCAAAAGCTAAAGCAAAATCTAATTCCACAACGCTTTTTATAAAGTTAGATATCGTTGACATTATATATTCATAATAACCAAAAGCCATCAAAATCATTGAACCACTAACCCCTGGTATTACCATTGTAGCAGCAGCTATAATTCCAAGTGCAAAAATTATAAAATATATTGATGCTGAACTTTCATTTATTGTAGCTACTGAACTTTTTAAAAATGGAACTGATATTATTATTGCTAAAAATATAACAAAGGTTATTATATCTCTTTTAGATATGTTTTTTTCATCTACTTTTCCACCAATGGTTGGAATCGCTCCTAGCACTAATCCAACAAATAACATTGCTGTTGGTATTGGTGATACTTCAAACAAATATGTAATACCAAATACAGCTACTATTATTCCTAATCCTATTCCAACTATATACGTCCATATTTCTTTGATACATTTTAGTGGTGTTTTAAAAATATTGTTAATAGTATGAATAAGTTTTTCATATATTCCCATTGAAACAGCTATTGTTCCACCACTTAATCCTGGAACAACATTGGCAACACCAATTATCATTCCTTTTATTATCTCTATAATAATGCTCATAATATACTCCTCTCTATTTTTCATATATTGTATAATATTTTAACTAAATTTTCAATATAATAGATGACAATATAAATATATTATAGTTGCAATTGTATTTATTACTATGATATAATGCATTTGCAAATTAAAACAAATCCAAAATTAATTAATTAAGGAGGTATTTTCATGAGTTATTCAATTCCAATAGAAATGTGTTTTCTACCAGAAACCAGTATCAATTTTAGTAGCTTTCTGCAAACACTTAAGTTAAAAAACAGCTATATGATTTTACTTAGTGAAAAATGTTATTCAAAATTAAAAGAAAATTCTACCTATGTAAATTCAAAATATTACAAAGCATTTGTTCAAACAACTAACATTCCTAATTCATGTGACTATATTGAAATTAGTAATTTAGTTTCATCAAATTGTTGTTTAGTTAACTCTATTTCTTCCAGCTGTTTAAGATACAAATGCTCAAGCTGTATTCCCAAAAAAATATTAATTATTATAACTGAAGAAGAAAAATTTGACTATGAAAGCAAACCTATGGCTATAGCTATAGAATCAGATTTATCAGAAAGTCCTATCGACTGTATAATTAATTCCCCTAATCTTTTTGATAATTGTATTGCATTTTTAACAGAAAATGCATATAACAGGCTTAGAAAAAATACTAACTCACTGTCCTGCTACTTAAACGTTGAACGTTTAATTTGGTGTTCTGATGAAAACTACTATGGTGGTGATATTACTCTTCAAAATATTAACTGTACTCTTAGTATTATATCGCATATATATTTTGAAGAAGTAAAAAAGACATTTCATACTCAAAATTTACCATCAAAAATTTATTTTATAACATAAAGGCGCCCTTAATTAGAGCGCTTTTTTCATGGTCTTAATGCTATATTTATTGAGCTTGCTATTATTTCAGAAATATCATTTATTAAATCATCTATTTCTTTTGGAGTAACAATATAATTTTCTGTATCTAATACATTCGCAATCATAGAATATCTATTATCTTTTTCAAAAAGTTCAAATATTTCATTAACTTTATTTATATCTATTCCGTGATTCATATATGTATTTGCTTCTGTTTTTAACTTTTTTGTTAATTTATCTATAGCTTCATTTGTTATTGTTGCCATATCAACAGTTGTTGGAACTCCTATAGCAATTACAGGTACTCCTAAACTTTGCTCATCCAGAGTTTTTCTTTTATTTCCTACTCCTGCTCCAGGAGTTATCCCCGTATTTGAAAGCTGTATTGTTTTTCCAACTCTTGATACACTCATTGATGCTAAACTATCAATAACAATAATTAAATCTGGCTTTATTTTACTAACTATAGATGCAATTATTTCAAGAGTTTCTATCCCTGTCGTTCCTAGCACACCTGGAGATATTGCGCTAATTTCTTTAGTTTTAGGGTCCATATATTCCTTAGCGTATTTCATTAAATGCCTGGTTACATCCACATAAGATACAACTTTAGGTCCTAGTGCATCAGGCGTTACATATTCATTTCCAAGACCTACAATAAGAATGGATGTATTTTCTTGTGCCTTTTCTACAACTGATTTTAATAAAGTTTGTATATTATTACTAATTTCTGATATTATTTTTTCTTTATCAATTTCTTCTATGTACTCCATACTTTGAACTTCTATAGTTATGTATTTTCCAATATCTTTGCCTACTGCTTTTTTTCCGTTATCGTTTAATACATCAACAATAGTTGTATTAATTTTATCTATTTTTTTACTTTCTACCTTTATTCCATCTATCTCACTTAAATTGTGAACTTTTTTATATGTATCTACTCTTTCATCTGCCATATCAGTTCTAAAATTTAAATAGCTTTTATTCATATACATACACCTCATGTGTAGTATGAGTAAAAGCTATTTATATTATTCTTTTACATAGAAGCAATTATTCTAATTAGACCATTTTCCATGTCCATCTCACCTATTTTAGATTTTTCATCATATTCACCAAACTCTAAAATTAAGTTTCTTAATTCTTCTATTGTATATTTTTTTACATTATAACTTAATTTTCTATATACAAATGGATGTATACCTAAAGTCTCTGCTATGTTATTTAAAACTCCGTCTTTTTCTAAAAGTTTTATCATATACATTTGTTTAATTTGTTTAAACAGCATTATACTTATTCCTATAGCTGATTCTTTTTGTTGTAAAAGCTCTTTTAGTTTAGAAATTGCTTCATCTTTCTTTTTACCAACAGCAAGATCAAGCATATCAAAAACTTTTGCATTTAAAGTTTTAACACAAATATAGTCAATATCTTCTTTGGTAAGCTCTTTTCCTTTATCTAAATATGCTGTTATCTTTTTAAACTCATTTATAAGGAGAAGTTTATCTGAAGTACAACTAGCTATCATATAATCTGCAACCTCTTGAGATACTTTTATTTCATATGCACCTAGTGTTTTTATAACATAAGAGGCTGCATCTTTTTCATTTAGCTTTGCAAATTCAACACATAATGCATTTTTATTTAAATATTTCCATTCACTAGTTCTCTTATCGATGTTTTTTTCTTCAATTATAACAGTAGTATCTTCATTTACATTTTCTAAAGTATTTACGTTAAATTTTAGTCCTGTATCTTTTACTATTATTAATTTTTTAGAACCAAAAAAAGATACTAAATCACACAAATCAGAAAGCATATCTATATTAGTTTTATCAAGTATATATAAATTAACTCCTACTTCCAAATTATCAAAACACTTTTTTATTTTTTCTATATATCTTGATATATCATAGTTTTCCTCTCCATAAAACAAATACACTCCTGATATATCTTCATTTTTTATCTTCTCATCAAGAACCTTTAAGCTCATTTTTTAGCACCTCTATATCTTCTAATGAACGTCTTGCATATAGTTCATATTTTAATTTCTTATCTTTAATCTTCTTTTCTAACCCACGTATTATTCCAAAATTAGCATTCATAGGTTGATAATCTTTATTCTCAGTTGATACATGTTTAGCTAAGCTTCCTAACATTGTAGTATCTTTCCACTCTACCACAATATCATTTAATCTATTTAATATATTATACCCCACCATAAGTCCAGAAGCTGCAGATTCTACGTAACCTTCAACACCAGATATTTGACCTGCAAAATATATATTATTATACTTTTTCATATTAAATTTATCTGTTAATACTTTTGGTGCATCTATATATGTATTTCTATGCATTACACCATAGCGCACAAATTCAGCATTTTCTAAACCTGGTATACTTCTAAATACTTTTTCTTGTTCTTTAAACTTAAGACTAGTTTGAAATCCTACCAAATTGTACATGGTTTCCTCTTTATCTTCTGCTCTAAGCTGAAGTACAGCATGTGGCTTATGGTCTTTATCTTTGCTTAGACCTACTGGTTTTAAAGGGCCAAAAAGAAGTGTTTTTTCTCCTCTTCTTGCCATTTCTTCAATAGGCATACATCCTTCAAAAAATTCTAATTTATCAAACTCATGTCTGTTTGCAGACTCTGCATTTAAAAGGAGATTATAAAAAGTAGTATATTCATCTTCTGACATAGCTGCATTTAAATAATCGCCGATACCTACCTCACCATACCTATCCATTTTATATACTTTGTTTAAATCTAAACTTTCTTTTGTTACAATTGGCGCTGCAGCATCATAAAAATACAAAGCATCTTGACCTAAAAAATTCATAATATTTTTAGACAAACTATCACTAGTAAGAGGTCCTGTTGCAATTACTATAATTTCGTCTTTTGAAAAATCATTTATATCATTTACTTCTTCATATATTATTTCAATATTTTTATTTTCCTTTATTTTATCTGTTATATATTTAGAAAATAGTTCTCTATTTACAGCAAGCGCCTGCCCTGCTTCTACACTTGTTTTATCTGCAGCTTTTATTATTAAACTTCCTAACTTTCTCATTTCTTCTTTTAAAAGACCACATGCATTTGTAACAGCATTTGACTTCAAAGAATTACTACATACAAGCTCTGCAAAATCATCACTTACATGTGCCGGACTTTTTTTGTTTGGTTTCATTTCATATAGTTTTACTTTTATATTATTTTTAGCCAAAATATATGCACATTCACAGCCTGCAAGTCCTGCTCCTATCACATTTACAACCATTTTATTTCACTTTTTTCCTTTCGACAAATCTTTATGTTATTTTTACAGTTTCCTGTCAAACTTCTACATTTTTCTTCTAACTATTTTACTATAATATATTTGTATTTACAATACAAAACACCCATTTTCATAAACACTCTTTTCAATATATATTTTACTTATATAAATAGCAGATACTTATATACTAGTATCTGCTATTTAATTATTTTACCATTTATAATTATCTATTTTTTCATGCTCATGTTTATGTTTGCAAAGTGGTTGTCTTCCTACACATGGATTATCACATCTTCTATTTTGTAATTCTTCAATTGGATTTGGTGCTACTTCAAATCTATAATCTATACCGTATCTATTAATATATCTATTTATAGTTTTATGACTTGGTACTTCACTTACATCACAAATTACTTCATTTTGATATTTAAAGAAGTCAGCATCATGTGGTAGTTTCATTACATTTTCATAGCCCTCTCTGCACGCAGTATTATTAACTGTACATTCTAATACTTTTCTTACATATTCTATATTTGGTCCTAAACATAATAATTCTGGGAACTCTCCGTCACATCCAATTACATCTCTATAATTTTTACATTCATATTTTTCTAAAAGCTGTGCTGCTTTATGAAGCTGTGCTACTTCTTTTTCAAAGAAACATTCCCAAACTTTTTTAATATATGGGTCTGTTTCATCTTTATAACAAGAATAGTATAAATAGCATTCTACATATTGATGCATTAACAAATTCTCAAGCCATGTCATTTTTGGATCTAGCAGGCTACCATAATGAGTAACATGGTCTTCTTCTACCATACCTATTTCTTGATATAATCTTCTACCCAAATCTGAAGTATAATAACTACCAACATTCATATAATAGTTCATAGTTTGCTGTTCTGCAGCTGTTATTATATTAACATTTATTTTTGTTATTAAAGCATCATCTTTTCCTATTGGATGTCTAATTGTATCAAACGGATGTCTATGATGAGAAATAGTTGGTCTTGCTGGCATTATTTCGGTATATCTACCTACTAAATTTTCTGCATGAACACCATAATCCATTTCTAAAAGATTTGAATATCTATACAAATGGTCAAAGTCTTCTAAAAGAGCAAAATCAAGTGCAGCCTTAACATTATTATTTGGTTCATTTTTAGCAAGTCTTGCAGTTAAATCTACTGCTAACTGTTCATACGCAATTGTACTTTCTAATATATTTTCATTTATTGGTTTTAAATTAATAATCTTCTTTTGTTGTTGCTGTTCTATTCTTCTTAACAAAGCAATTTCTCTTCTTAAATCATTATCTGTGCAATTTCTTGAAAACTGATGTGAAAAAAATACATTTTCTACCTCAGTACCATTCATTAAAATTACTCTTGTTTTTGTATAAGGATTTGTATCATACTTGTTATATGATTTTGGGTATAAGCACTCAAAATCTTCCAATGTTTTTTCTAGTGGTTTTACTTTTTGTTCAAATGGATTCATTAACCTTCAACTCCTTTTTTACATATACTTAATTATATTTATAATTTAATAGTTATATGCATTATATATTATATGTACAAGTTTTTAAGCCGTGATTATTTTAACCATTTTTATTTACATAATAATAAATGTGTGATATAATACTTACACATTAATAATAAATTTTTAAAATAATTTTTAAGGAGGCAAGTTTTATATGGGAATTTTTTTTAAATTCTTTTTTATTGGACTAAGAAAACTTTTTGTCATAATTATGGGAGTTATAATTATACTTATGCCATGGGTTATTGGAATATCACTGGCAAGATTACTAACTAATATAACATCCGGTGGAGTTGCAGTAACAGTAGGAGTTATACTGGTCGTTCTTGGCTATGCTATTATTTACATATCTGTGCATTCTTTTTATGCTACAAAATATTATAAAGAGAATAAAGATGTAGAATCTTTAGAAGAAGCTTGGGACAGGACCCACATTTAACTAAAAAAGAAATAGGCTTACTACTATTATAAGTAGTGAGCCTATTATTTAGTTTTTATTATTAATTTTGTTTTGCTAAAGTATTTATTTCCTCTACTTTCTCATTTATTTTTTCTACATCATACTCTTGTATAATATTATCTTTTATATCATATTTTTCTTTTATGTCTAATATTCTCTGAACACTTTCATCTATTCTTCTCATAGCGTTTTTATTTTTTCTAGCAAGTTTATTTAAATTAGTTATTATTCTTATTTTACTCTTATGTTCTTTATTTATTATAACCATATCTGCTCCTGAAGATATAGCTTTAATAGTAGCATGAGTTATACCAAATAGTAGAGTGATTGCTCTCATAGACAAATCATCAGTTATTATTAACCCTTTATACCCCAAATCCTTTCTAAGCAAGTTACTGATTACTCTATCAGATAAAGAAGCAGGATATATAGAATTAAGATCTGCTACTAATAGATGTCCTACCATTATACTATCAGCTCCTGATTTTATAGCATTCATAAATGGTAACATATCTTCTTTTTTTAATCTTTTTATACTTTTATATACTGTAGGCATAAATATGTGAGAATCTATTCTGCTTGCTCCATGGCCTGGAAAATGTTTTATTGTAGATATTACATTGTTATATTTTATTCCATTCATAAGTGCAATCCCATTTTTTGATACTTCTTCTGCATTTTCACCAACACATCTGTTACCAAGTGGGTGACTGTCCCTAAAACCACCAATATCAAGAACAGGTGCAAAATTCATATTAATATTAAAGTCTTTAAGCATTTCTCCTATTACTTTACCAGATTTGTAGCACAGATCTGGTCCACCTATAGTTGCTATTTGTTTTGCGTTTGCTAAGTTATTTATTTTTGTAGGCATTCTATTTACTCTTCCACCTTCTTGGTCTATTCCTATCATTAGTGGTATTTTATTATCTTTGTTTAGCTCTCTCAAACTATTTAATAAATGAATAAAATGCTCTAAACTAAGTATATTTTTTCTATATAATATAACTCCACCAACCTTATGTTTTGATATAAGCTCTCTAGTTATATCATCTATTTCCGTACCTGGCATTCCAACCATGAACATCTGACCTATTTTTTCTTCCAAAGTTAATTCTTCTAGTTTCATTACTTTTCACCTCTTTTGTGAACATATATATATATTGTGATTATACTAGAAAATATATAATTTGTGCAATAGTTTTTTAGTTTTATGTAGCTGTATTTTATTTTTTGATTATTAATATTTCTTTATAATTTTGAGGAAATCCCATTTTATTTAAAATTACATTAAAATCAATAGATACTACATCCACTTTTAATTTTTCTATGTCATTAATAAGTATAGAATAAAATTTATTAAAATCACTACTAGATAATAAAACTTTTAAAATAATTATAATTGAAAATAAATCTTTAGATCCTAATTTAGTATTATTTAAATTCAAGTTTTTATGAATAAAATTTAGTGAAATACTTCTTTTAAAATTTACATCATACAATTTTTCATCATGTGCACAAATATTTCTTGCTATTGATAAATTATATATGTAATTTTTTAATTCTTTTTCTTTAATTCCAAATTTTCTTGCAACTTTGTTTTGTTCTTTTTGCTTCATAAAATGATAAAAATGCGATACTTGGCCAAAAGTCATAATTCTAATTAACACCCATAAAGGTATATAATTATATTTCTTAATATAATGGTTTAACATTTTATTGCCAGCTTTTATCTGACAGTTCATATTGTATAAAATTTCTGATATAAAATCAGAAATTTTTAATAGTGTAAATTTGTCTGTATTAAAATTTTGTTCCTTTAAATAATTCTTGTGTCCATATTGTTTCGAAAACTCATATGCTATATATGTGTCCATTTTTCTTTCTATCTTTAAAATATATTTAAGTACATTACTCCTCAATTCGCTATCAAAATTATATAAAGAATATATTTCTTCTAGAGTAACATTTTTCTTGTATACCTCTTTATCTTCTTTTTTATCAACAAACATGTCTTTATATCCATTTATTAAATAGTAATAATTATTATCAGATAAAATTTCTTTGGCTTTATCTTCATCTAAACATAAACCACGACTTTTTAAAATACAAATTTGTTCACTTATACTTTTAAAGTCTTTTTCCATTTGCCCCCTCCTATA
This sequence comes from Clostridia bacterium, assembly GCA_045537895.1. Lineage (GTDB taxonomy): Bacteria > Bacillota > Clostridia > TANB77 > CAG-465 > CALXJE01. Next base: position 11,670 of record JAZSQI010000013.1, on the reverse strand, counting down.
TTAATAAGAAACAACTCCGGGCCTCATAGGTTTCCGGAGTATTGATCTACACACATAGTATAACACATTTAATCATTAGCGTCAATACTATGCCTTTATTATTCTATACAAATATTGGAAAAATATTACATTTTATTAATGTTATTTTTATCATTGATTTATGCCACATTTTATTGTAAAATATATACCATAATTTATATATTTAAAGGATGTTTTATATGAAGAAAGTTATTGTTGGAATGAGTGGTGGAGTTGATAGCTCTGTAACTGCTTTATTACTAAAAAAACAAGGTTATGAAGTTATAGGAGTTAATTTAGATTTACTTCCTAATAAATCTTGTAACAAACCTTGCTCAAATATTGATTCTATAAATGATGCAAAAAAAGTGTGTGAAAAATTAGATATTCCTTTCTATTCACTAGATTTTAAAAAACTATTTAAAAAGCATGTTATCGATTACTTTGCTAGTGAATATATTAAAGGACATACACCTAACCCATGCATAGCTTGTAATAGATACATTAAATTTGAAGAATTAATAAAGGTAGCTAAAGAAAATTTCGGGACAGAATATATTGCAACAGGACATTATGCAAAAGTTGAATATAACGAAAAAACTGGTAGATACTATATAGTAGAATCTGAAGCAATAGGTAAAGATCAGACTTATGTTTTATATAATCTAACTCAAGAACAATTAAAGCATATTATTATGCCTCTTGGAGATTATACTAAAGATGAAATACGTAAAATAGCTGAAGAAAATGGTTTGATAAATGCAAACAAATCTGATAGTCAAGAAATTTGTTTCGTTGAAGATAATGACTATGCAAAATATATATCAGAAAACTATAACTATGATATAAAGACTGGCAATTTTGTAGATACAAATGGTAATATTTTAGGTAAACATAAAGGTATAATTCATTATACTATAGGACAAAGAAGAGGATTAGGTCTTTCTTTAAAAGCGCCTCTTTACGTAACTAAATTAGATACAAATAAAAATCAAGTTGTTTTGGCACCAAACGATAAATTATTTTCAAATACTTTAATTTGCACTAATACCAATTTTATGCCATTTGAAAAATTAGAATCTCCTATGACCGTAACAGCTAAAATACGTTATTCTGCAAAAAAATCCGATGCAACAATCTACCCTTTAGAAAACGGAGATGTAAAGGTAGTGTTTGCTGACAACCAAAGAGCAATTACTCCAGGTCAAGCTGTTGTTTTTTATAATGGAAATATAGTAGTTGGTGGTGGAACAATAATATAGCGAAAGGAATTAATATGAGTGAAAGAATAATACAAAAAATTGAATCACAAAAGAAAAATATACAAATAGAGGAAAAGAAAGAAAAAAAGAAAAAATTTAAAATCTATTCTTTAGGTGAAGAAATATTTAGTGCCATTGTTCATGGCATCGGCACATTACTTGCTATCACTGCACTTGTGTTACTTATTGTATTTACAGTAAAACATGGTGGTAATGCCTTAGACATTGTTGGGGTATGTATTTATGGTTTTACATTAATACTTCTTTATACTATGTCTACTCTATATCACGCTCTAGCAAATGAAAAAGCAAAAAAAGTATTTAAAATATTTGATCACTGTTCTATTTATTTTTTAATAGCAGGAACCTTTACTCCAATTATTTTTACTATTCTTAAGAATACAGGAACTCTTACTTGGGTAATATTCGGTTTTGTATGGGTAATTGGGCTCTTAGGAACATTAATGTATGCTATGTTCCCAAAAAGATTTAAAATTTTAAATGTGCTTTCTTATGCTATAGTTGGTTGGAGCGCGTTATTTTTGATTCCATCCCTTGTATCAGAGCTAACTTTAATAGATTGTATGGCAAGTATCTATTGGCTTTTAGCAGGAGGAATATTATATACAGTTGGAATTATATTTTATGCAATTAAAAAAGTTAAATACTTTCATCCTATTTGGCATATATTTGTCTTAGCAGGTTCTATTTGTCATTTCTTTTGCATACTTAGCTATACTTTGAAACTATAACAAAAAATACTAGAAAGCTTTTTCTTTCTAGTATTTTTTTATATATCATACTCCCAAAAACTTAGTTTTCCCTTTGCTTCTATAGGATTATCAAAAACCTCTACATCTTCCAATTCCCATGCATATGTTTCATCAAAAGGACTTTTTTCATATACATCTTTATTTTCTTTTTGACACATTTCTTTAAAGTTTTCATCACATTTTATACAATCAACTAAAGTTACTTTTCCTAAAATCTTTCCTGATGGTAACTTGTCAGGCAAATATTTTTTCAGTCTCTCTACAGATTTCTTATCTACGCCTTTTCCAGCATGAATTAATAGCTCTCCTCTATATTTAGTTTTCCAACTTCTGAATTCAAACCTTTTATCACCTTGCATTATTAAAGTAGCCCAAGGCTGTTTTATTGTTAATACTTTCATCTTTTCACCTACTATTTTTTATTTTAATTTCTTTCATCATTTTTTCATATTTTTCTAAACTCATCATTACCATTGTTCCATATTGATTTTTAGTTATATATATTTCTTTATCTTCTTTTATAATGCTTTCATCTATTTGTGAATATTTATTATTTAAAGTTGTTTTATAATATTTCTGATTTTTACTTGTTGGCTTATCTGGTAAACTTAGTTTTATATACCCTGCTTCTATTGCTGGACCTAAATAATTCTTTCTTAAATTCTCTTTAGATTTTAGATTTAACTTTTCCATAATTTCAAATGCAGTTAGTGGTACATCTATTTGCATTACATCCAATAGCTTCTTAACATATACACTGATATATTGATTATTATTCCCACTTGTTCTTACTAATTCTTCTAATGTTTCATTAATCATTTTAAGCATGAATTCTATAAATTCATTCGAATTCCCATTTATGTGTGAGTTTGATATAACAGAATAATATTCATCTTGATATTTCTTTATTTGGTTTTCTATTGGTACATATTTAAATATGTTATTCCATTTAGTAAGTATTGCATTTTGCCACAATCTTGCCATTCTTCCATTTCCATCTGTAAAAGGATGAATAAATAAAAATTCATAATGAAATATAGAAGATAAAATCAATGGATGTAATTCATCCTTTTGATTATTAAGCCAACTAAATAAGTTATCCATTAGTTCAGGAACTATTCTTTCAGATGGTGCCATAAATATACATACATCTCCATCAAAAACACCCTCTGCGTTATTTCTGAATACTCCTGCATTTGATATAATTAAATAAGCCATTATTCCATGAACTTTTTTTAATTCTTCAATAGAATAAGGATTAATATTATCAATCTCTTCGTATGCAATATATGCATTTTTTACTTCTTGAATTTCTTTGTGGTCACCTATAACATAACGTTCATTAATTACGTCCTCTACTTGCTCTAAAGATAATGAATTAGCTTCTATAGCCAGTGATGAATGTATTGAACGAATTCTGTTATTTTTCCTTAAAATAGGCATTCTATTTAATGTGTTATAATCTTCAAGTCTAGTTATTTTTTCAGTTATTTCTGATATATAATTTAACATTTTATTCGATATTTCAAAAGGTGGAATATATTTGTTCATAAATACCTCCTCATACAATAATATTATATCATAAATTTACTTAACGTTCAATATCTTGCGTACATCTTACTTACTATTTTGCATATAAAAAAATAGAGAGAGTTTATTCTCTCTAATATTTATTAATTATTTATTTCTATTCATCAGGATTTATATGAACTATTGCGTCATATACTTTATCATTCTTTCTCATTTGCTCTCTTATTTTCCCTGCTATTTTATGACTTTCTAAAACTGTCATTTCAGGATCTACAGATATTTTAACAATTAATATATGTTTATCGCCAGTTGGTTTTGATTTTACTTCATCTATATGGTTTACACCTTCTAAATTCATTATTTGCTCTTTTAACTCATTAGATATGTTTGTATCAATACATTTATCAATCAAAATATCATATGCTCTTATTGCTATCTTTACTCCTGTTACAATTATTATTAATGAGATAATTGTACCTATTATTCCATCTACAAAATAATAACCTTTGTAACCAAATATTATGCCGGCTAATACTCCTATTGATAATAATATATCATTTCTATGGTCTAAAGAATTATCACTAATTAATTGACTGTTTTTTTTCTTGCCAATATGTCTAGTATATATGTACAATACTGTTTTTATAACTATGGTAATTAAAGGAATCATCATAAGTATATATGATATTTCAAATACTTTGTTTTTTATAACTGAAATTACGCTAGTGTATAACGTATCTGCCCCCACTATTATCATAAATATTCCTATAAGGAATGATGCCACATATTCAGCCTTCCCATGACCAAATTCATGTTCAGTATCTTCTGGCTTTTCAGATATTTTTCCACCAATAAAAGTAACTAAAGATGAGAAAACATCTCCAAAACTATTTACTGCATCTGCAATAAGTCCTTGTGACTTAAAAAATATTCCACCTATAAATTTTAATGTTAGAAGAAACAAGTTGGCAATTATACCAACTATGCCAACTTTCTTCACTTCTTTTTTATTTTCACCCATTATTTTCACCTTTTATTTAGATTTCTTAGCTGATGTTTTCTTTTTAGTAGTTTTTTTCTTTGTTGTAGCTTTTCTTTTCTTAACTTTTCCCTCTTCACTAGGTTTAGTCCAAGATATATAATCACAAGTTTTGTTATCATCGTTTGTATTATTTTCACAAACATAGAAATTTCTTCTTGTTTTAGTTTTTCTAACTAAAATTTTACCTGAGCATCTAGGACATGTTTCGTTAATTTCTTCTACAATAGGCTTAGCATTTTTACATTCAGGATAACCAGGGCAAGCTAAAAATTTCCCAAATCTTCCTTGTTTTATAACCATATTTTTTCCACATAATTCACATATTACATCTGTTACTTCTTCTTTTAATTTTACTCTTTCTATTTTATCTTGAACTTCTTCCAAATTTTTCTTAAATGGATTATAAAATTCATGAAGCATTTCAATATGATTTATATTTCCTTCGGATATTTCGTCTAGTTTGTTTTCCATACTAGCAGTAAATGTTATATCTACAATATCTTTAAAATATTTTACCATAATATCGTTTACTACTTCACCAAGTTCAGTAGGAACTAAATATCTTTTTTCTTTTTCAACATAAGTTCTATCTATAATAGTAGAAATTGTAGGTGCATACGTACTTGGTCTTCCTATTCCCTTTTCTTCTAGCGCTTTTACTAAACTTGCTTCTGTGTATCTTAAAGGTGGCTCAGTAAATTTTTGTTTAAAATCTATTTTTTTCTGCACCAATTTCTCATTAACTTCTAATTCTGGTAATTTATTTTCATCATCTTCTTCATTTTTCTCTTCTTTTGTTTCCATATATAATTTCATGTAACCATCGAATTTAATTGTTGAACCAGTAGCATGGAAGATATAATCTGAAACAGATATAATAATTTTTACAGTATCATATATTGCTGGTTTCATTTGACTAGCCAAAAACCTGTTATATATAAGAGCATAAAGTTTAATTTCATCCTTTTCTAAATTCATTTCAGATAAATTACCAAGAGAAGTTGGTCTTATTGCTTCATGAGCATCCTGTGCTCCTGATTTTCCTTTAAATACTCTTGACATATAATAGCTAGAGCCATAATTTTTAAGAATATAACTTTTAGCCATAGCTAAAGCATCATCTGATATTCTAATAGAATCTGTTCTCATATATGTAATATAACCTGCTTCATATAATCTTTGAGCAAGCATCATTGTTTTCTTTACAGAAAAGCCAAATTTCTTAGACGCATCTTGTTGCAAACTAGAAGTAGTAAATGGAGCCGGTGGATTTTTCTTTTTCTCACTCTTTTTTACATCCTCTACTATATATTCTTTATTGTCTATACTTTTTACTATATCTTTAACTTGATTTTCATTATTTAAATTTATTTTGCCTTTTCTATCACCATAAAATTTTGCTAATATATCTGTACTGTTATTTATTTTATTTAATAATACATTTAAATCCCAATACTCTTCTGGAACAAAATTTCTAATTTCATTTTCTCTGTCCATTATAATCCTAAGAGCTACAGATTGAACACGGCCTGCACTAAGTCCTCTTTTTACTTTTTTCCATAAAAGTGGACTTATCTTATACCCAACTATCCTATCTAATATTCTTCTTGCTTGTTGTGCATTTACTAAATCTATATCAACAGTTCTTGCTTTTTTTACTGCGTCTGTAACTGCTGTTTTTGTTATTTCATGAAATTCAATTCTACATTTATCTTTTTCATTTATATTAAGCTCGTTTCTTAAATGCCATGCAATTGCTTCACCTTCACGATCAGGGTCAGTTGCTAAATAAATAACATCTTTATCTTTTGCCTCTTCTTTTATCTCTTTTATTATTTTAGCTTTACCCTTCATTTTTATATATTCAGGCTGAAAATTATTTTCTAAATCTACACCCATTCTACTTGCAGGCAGATCAATTATATGTCCTTGAGATGCTATTACTTCATAATCTTTGCCCAAATATTTTTCTATAGTTTTAGCCTTTGATGGCGATTCCACTATTACTAATTTTTTAGCCATGAATGTTTTCATACCTCCCTACTATTTTACCTACTAATTCTCTTGCCTTTATTATATTACTTTCATCTTTAGATAATGCTAAGTCTATAGCTTCGGCTAAATCAACCATATCATTTTCTTTTAACCCTTTAGTAGTACACGCAGCCGTTCCAATTCTAATACCACTTGTTATCTTTGGAGATTGATTGTCGTTTGGTACAGCATTTTTATTTACAGTTATATTTACATTATCTAATAATTCTTCTGCTTCTTTTCCAGTTATTCCTTTATTTCTTAAATCAACAAGCATTAAATGATTATCTGTTCCATTTGATACAAGATTAAATCCTCTTTTACCAAGTTCATCTGCTAAGCATTTACAATTTACAACCACTTGTTTTATATATTCCTTAAACTCATCAGTCATAGCTTCTTTAAAACAAACGGCTTTTCCTGCTATAACATGCTCTAAAGGTCCTCCTTGTATTCCTGGAAATACTGTCTTATCTATCATTTTACCATATTTTTCTCTGCAAAGTATAAGTCCTGAACGTGGACCTCTTAATGTTTTATGTGTTGTTGTTGTAACAAAGTCAGCATAAGGCACCGGTGATTCATGCTCACCTGTTGCTACAAGTCCTGCAATATGTGCCATATCTACCATAAAATATGCACCTATTTCGTCTGCAATTTCTCTAAATTTTTTAAAATCTATTTTTCTTGGATAAGCACTTGCACCGGCTAAAATCATTTTGGGTTTATGTGCTAATGCTTTTTCTCTTACATCACTATAATCAATATATCCATTTTCATCCACACCATAAGATATAAAATTATATAATTTTCCTGAGAAATTAACCCTACTTCCGTGAGTTAAATGTCCTCCATTTGATAAATCCATACCAAGCACAGTATCTCCTGGATTTAACACTGTCATATATACTGCCATATTAGCCTGACTTCCACTATGTGGTTGAACATTTGCGTACTCTGCATTAAACAATTTTTTAGCTCTATTTATGGCTAATGTTTCTATTTCATCTATATTTACACATCCACCATAGTATCTTTCATTTGGGTAGCCCTCTGCATATTTATTTGTTAAAATACTTCCTACTGCTTCAAGTACACCAGTACTTACAAAATTTTCAGAGGCTATAAGCTCAATATTATTATTTTGCCTTGCCTCTTCTTTTACTATAGCTTCATATATTTCTTTATCATTTTCTTTTAAATAGTTCATTTAATCACTTCCTATTCATCCTCTTAAGTTACATATATAACATCTTGCTTTTTGTATTATATACAATATATAATATATAGTCAAGATAGGTATAATATGATTTTTTAAGGAGTCTAGTATGAATATTGTCGAAAAAGAAATATATGAAAACGAATTTTTTGAAGATATAGATTATGAAGAAGTTAACTTTAAAAATTGTGAATTTATATCTTGCAAATTCAAAAATGCAAATTTTTCTGAAGCAAATATATCAAACTCTAGGTTTTCTTCTTGCCATTTCTATATTTGTGATATGAAAAATATATCATGCAATAACTCTGCTTTTACTAACTGTAATTTTGAAAATACCAATTTATTTCTATCAACATTTAAAGAATGCAAAATGACAGGTTCAAATTTTGCAGGTAGCAGTACAACAGGGCTTAATATTTTAGGTGGAGATTGGTCATATGTAAATTTAAGAAATGTAAACTTTAAAAATCACAAGCTAGAAAATATAAACTTTGAAAGAGCTGATTTATCAGAATCAACATTTGAAAATGCAAAACTTGTAAATGTTAATTTAAGTTATAGTATATTAAATAAATGTTCTTTTATAAATGCAGATTTAAGAGAGTCTTCGCTTAATAATACACCTATTAAAAATATTATATTAAAAAATACAAAAGTAAATTTAGAAACAGCACTATTAATATCAGAAGCTTATGGTGGTATTTGCATTTAATTTTTACGTTAACTATTGACACGTATGATATAATATTTTCAAACACTATTAATACTATTCAAATAATTTTAAAAGGAGGTCTACATACAAAAACAGTTTGTATTTTTTAATAATAATAAATGTAAAGGAGAATGCTTGTGTTTTACAAACTAAATTTGTTTTTACGGACATGGAAAGGTTATGATAAAGTTTACAGGTTTTTAAGAAAAAAATCAAATACGTTGTTTTACTTAAAAGCGTTATTGTATGCTCTTTTGTCACTTTCTGCTTTTCTGTCAAACTTTTTATTAGCGATTATTCTTCTTATTGTTCTTATACCTACAGAATTCTTTTTAGGTTGTATAACAAAAGAAAATAATGAACGGCTCACTTCATTCTTAAGCTTTTCACTTATGTTTGTGGATGTATATGTACTTTTGGTAGCAATATGTAATCTTATATCTTAAATTAAACAAGCACGGTTTAATTACCGTGCTTGTTTTCTATATATACATAAATTGTTTTTCTTTTGCCAAACAATCGTAGCCTATAAATACTTTTTCTGTATTGTATTTTTCAATTACTACAGGCTTGCCTTGTTTTAAACTTTCTTGCATATCTAAAATTCGTTGATTTCTAGAGCCTTTAAACTTTAAATTTAAACTTCTTTGCTCAAGTTCAAATTTTCCATCTACTAAAACATCTATGTTTTGCATAAATTCTTTTAATTCTGGTTTGTAATTTGATACTTCTAAAAGTCTTTCAAATGTGAAACCAGTATATGCCCATACATTTAAATCATTTTGCTTACAATATTTAGCTATTTCAGATGATGCCTCTATCTGGAAGAAAGGATCTCCTCCAGATAAAGTAACTCCATCTTGATTGCTAACACTAGCTAATTTTGCTTTTACATCTTCAACATCAATTTCAATTCCTTTTGTATGGTCATGAGTTTCAGGATTATGGCATCCCTTGCAATTATGAGAACATCCTTGTGTCCATATTACTGTTCTTATACCATCTCCATCTACTATACTATCTGTTTGTATATCACATGCTAACCTTATTTTCATAAAACTCACCTTTTAACACATATTTTTCTTATTACTTGTCCTCTTTAGTTTTATCAATTTCAATAGTATGTTTTACTCTGTCTCTTTCTTCTGCTCTCTTACCATTGTTAAATCTGTCTACTGTACCAACAAGGTACCCAGTTATTCTTCTAATTCTTTCAAATCCAACACCATCTGCTTCTGTTCTTCCACATCCTGGACATTGATCTCCTATAACTCCTGTAAATCCACAAACTGGATCTCTATCTACTGGATGGTTAATTGCTCCATAACCTATATGAGCTTCTTTCATTAGTCTTACAACTTTTTCAAAAGCATCAACGTTATTTGTAGTATCTCCATCAAGTTCAATATATGAAATATGTCCTGCATTTGTAAGTGCATGATATGGAGCCTCTTTTTTAATTTTTCTTGCAACTGATATATTATAATGGACTGGAACGTGGAATGAGTTAGTATAATATTCTCTATCAGTTACTCCTTTTAATTTTCCATATATAGCTTTATCTATATTTGTAAATCTACCTGATAAACCTTCTGCTGGTGTTGCTATAACAGAGAAGTTTAAATTATATTTTTCTGCATATTCATCTGCTTTTTGTCTCATAAATCCAACTATTTTTAGACCTAATTCTTGAGCTTCATCACTTTCGCCATGATGTTTACCAGTTAAAGCTTTAAGACATTCAGCAAGTCCAATAAATCCAAATGTTAATGTTCCATGTTTATATATTTTTCTTAATCTATCTCCTGGTTTTAATTTTTCACTATCAAGCCAAACACCTTGTCCAAGTAAGAATGGGAAATTATATACTCTTTTATTACATTGAACTTCAAATCTTTCTAATAATTGATCTTTTACTAGTTCCATTTTTTCTTCAAGTTCTGCAAAGAAACCATCTAAATCAGTTTCTCCATTTAAAGCTATACCATGTTTTATTCCAAGTCTTGGAAGGTTTATTGAAGTAAATGATAAGTTACCTCTTCCACCAGTTACTGCTTTATTTGGATCTACAACGTTTCCTAAAACTCTAGTTCTACATCCCATATATGCAACTTCTGTATTATAGTCTTCTGGATTATAATACTGAAGATTGTATGGTGAATCTATAAATGAGAAATTAGGAAATAATCTCTTAGCAGATACTTCACACGCAAGTTTAAATAAATCATAGTTCTTATCTTCTTTGTTATAGTTTACTCCTTCTTTAACCTTAAATATAGATATTGGGAAAATCGGAGTCTCATTCTTACCAAGTCCAGCATCAACACTATCCAAATAATTCTTAATAACCATTCTTCCTTCTGGACTAGTATCAGTACCAAAATTTATTGAAGAAAATGGTACCTGAGCACCAGCTCTTGAATGCATAGTATTTAAATTATGAACAAAAGCTTCCATTGCTTGATAAGTTCTGCGATCAGTCTTCTTATGAGCAGTATGATATGCAACTTCAAAGATTTTTTTTACTTCATCACTCTTTTTAGCACAACTATCCATTATAGATAAATCAAATTCAATACTTTCTAGTTTATCAATAGTATCTTCAATCTTAGTCATATTAACAAAAGTATCAAATCCGCTATATTCTAAAAGCTCACTAATAGCCATCTTATATTGCTTCTTAAATGTTTTTAAAACGCCAGGTGCTAAATAATAATCAAAGGCAGGTATAGATTGTCCACCATGTTGATCATTCTGATTAGATTGAATTGCAATAGCAGCCAAAGCTGAATAACTCATAATGTCTTGTGGCTCTCTCAAATACCCATGTCCAGTAGAAAAACCATTCTTAAATAATTTATTTAAATCTATTTGCGTACACGTTGTAGTACCCATAGCCATAAAATCCATATCATGAATATGAATATCACCATTATCATGAGCATCAGCAAACTTTTTCTTCATTAAATATGCCTTTGCAAATTCTTTACTAACTGTAGAACCATATTGAAGCATAGTTCCCATAGAACTATTACCATCTATATTAGCATTTTCTCTTTTAGCATCCTCCTCAGCAG